>JAICYD010000029.1 GCA_025934375.1 Streptosporangiaceae bacterium
CTAACGATCTTCAATTCCGGAGGTTACGAAGGGGTGTGAGGTCGAGCCTGGTCCGTGCCAGGAAGGCCTCGAGTAGTGCGGGCCGGTACTGCATGCGCCTGAGCCGTGTCTTGATCAGGGCGGTCAGCTCGCTGAGGCTGTGCTTGGCCAGGTTGGCCAGCGACCGCTTGAGCAGCGCCCAGGCCGACTCGACCGGGTTCAGCTCGGAGGCGTACGGCGGGAGCCGGTAGACTGTCAGCCAGTCCCGGGCGGCGATCAGGCGGCCCATCTCACGGCTGACGTGGGTGTTCAAGTTATCCCAGACCAGGACCAGCGGGCCGCCGAGCTGCTGGTGCGCGGCGTCCAGCAGCCGGGCGTAGTCCGCCTCGGTGAACCCCTTGCGCTTGTCCCCTTTCCGGCGGCAGTGCACGCGGTAGACCAGCCGGGGCCGCTGCCCGGCCTTCACCGCGATCAGCGCGGCCAGCGACACCCGCTTGTTACTGCCGCCGGTCACCGTCACCACGGGGGTATGCCCGCGGCGGCCCCAGGTGCGGCCCTTCGGCGGCCTTAAACCCTGGCCCGACTCGTCCTCGAAGACCAGCCATGCCCCCAGGTCAGCGACCGCCCTTTTATCGCGGGCCACGTCTCCTCTTTCCACGCGGCGACCGCCGCCTCGTCCCGCTCCGCGGCCCGCCGCGCCGGGACCTGCACGCTCCACCCGATCCGGTGCAGCAGCACGTGCACCCCGCCGAGCGTGTACTCCACGCCGAACCGCTGCCAGGCCAGGTCCGCGACCCGGGCCAGCGTCCAGCACTGGTCCGCGTGCCCGCACGCCGCCGGCCCGGCGTCAAGGACGGCCTCCAGCTCGGCGACCTGGGCTTCGGTCAGCTTGCACCTCGCCCCGCCGGCCCCCTTGGACGCCAGCGCCTCCCGGCCGCCGGCCGCCAGCGCCCGCCGCCACCGGTTCGCCGACATCCTGCTCACCCGGAACCGCCGCGCCACCTCACCGTCACTGGCGCCGGCCTCCATCATCTCCGCCGCCGCCAGCCGCACCTTCTCCCGGCGGGCACGATCAGCCGCAGTCAGCCCGCCGCCATCGGGATACCTCATGACACCGGCATAACTCACGAGGGCGGCACACGCCAGACCCCGTAACCCGGGCAATTGAAGATCGTTAGACGGCAAGTGGCCCATCCGGGTGAATCCCGACGACGTCCGCTGGGTGTACTTCCAGGAACCTGATGACGGGTCGTGGCACCGGCTGGAGTGGGAGCACGCCCCGATGATCGGCACCCCGTTCAGCTCCGAGGCCGCTCGCTACGCTCGCAGACTGGCCACAAGCGAGAGCCGTCTCCCCGACAAGGAGCAGGCCCTGTCTCAGCTGCTGGCCCGCTGGGAGACAGGCATGGTCACCGACCGTCGCGAGCGCCGGATGGCCGCCCGTCTCGCCGCAGAGCGCACCGCGCTCCCGCTCCCCGATCCCTCGAACCCGGCCGCGGCCATCGCCGGGCTCCCGACATTGGCCGCGATTACGGGTCCAGGAGGCCATGACGAGGAAGAGGAAGAGGTAATGGCGCCAGACCCGGTGCCGCCGGACCCCGGGGATGAGGACGATGACGAGGAGATCTTCGACACGCCGGAGGGCGATGACTTCTACGACGATGCGTTCGGGGTGATCGAGTGACTCTCTGGCCTGGCCTGACTCGCAAGGAGACCTGGCGCCGCTACTGCGACGAACCGCGCCGTGTGCAGCCCGAACACAACACCATCGCTGAACTGCGGGCGCTGGGCGAGGCGGCACGCGAGGAGTACGACGAGTCCCGCCACGATTGGCACCCGAACATGAGGATCGTCAAGACCTCGCAGATGAAGGGAGCGCAACGCGTCCTTGACCTGATTGTGCAGAGCAACCGGCAGGAATCCGACAGGATCCGCGGCGTCGGTGCCATCGACGCGTTCCCCGGTCTGGGCAAGACCACCATCGCTGACACCTTTGCCCGTTCCTTCGACCAGCGCGAGATCCGCCGCCACGGCCGGGAGACCGACACCGGGCATCCTCGCCTCCCGGTGTTCCGCGTCAGTCTGTCCTCGGGCACGACCCTGAAGTCGCTGAACGAGAAAATCTGCCAGTTCTATGGCCACCCCTCCGTGAAGAAGGCCCGGCAGGGCTACAGTGCCGACCGGTTCGCAGGCTTCGCGCTGGACTGCATCCTCAGCAGCGAGACCAAGCTCGGCATCATCGACGACGTCCACTTCATCACGCCGCGTCGCAAAGATGGCAAGGACGTCATCAACCACCTGAAGTTTCTCAACAGCGAGTTCCCTGTCACCTTCCTGTTCGCCGGGGTGGACCTGGAGGGGAAGGGATTCTTCTCCGACCCCCAGACGGCGAGCAGGTGGACGAGGATAGGGGTTGACCCATTCGAGATCAACACCGACGAGGGCCGCGCCGACTGGCAGAGCCTGATCAAGGCCACCGAGCGGCAGATTGTGCTAGCCCACGCACGGCCCGGCATGCTCACCAGCATTGCCGACTACCTGTTCGCGCGGACCAGCGGCCACATCGGTTCCTTCTTCAGCCTCGTTACCCGGGGCTGCTACGAGGCCATCCAGACAGGAAAAGAAGACCTCACCCGCGACCTACTTGCCAGCGTCCCCATCGACGAGGAGGCCGAGCGCGGCCGTCGCCAGCTTGAAGCGGCCCTCACTGCAGGACGCCTGATCGCCAAGCCAACCCGCCCCAGGACAAGAGAGGTGACCCCCAAGAAGTCGGCGCAATTGGTGACCACTGGATGATGTTCCAAGCCAGCCTGCGGGAACTGCCGATCCGGATCCCCATCACCGAAGGCGAGAGCCTGCAGAGTTGGATCGAGGCGACGGCCGCGCGATACAAGATGACCGTCCGCGAACTACTGCCCGCTCTGGGCCTCCCGGCGCCACGCACGGCCTACGGCCTCGTGCTCGACCTCGACCCCCAGGTACTGCGGAATGCCGAATGGCAGGCCGGGTTGCCTACCGGGCGCCTCGATGAGGCGATGCTCGACCGCTTCGCCTCGCTCGGTCTGGCCTGCTACCCCACGCAGGAGATAGGCAGACCGTGGGAAAGCCTGTGGGCACGGGCCGCCGGCGCAAGCTTCTGCCCGCGCTGCCTGACCGAGAACGGGGGACGCTGGGCGCTCTCGTGGTATCTGAAGTGGACGTTCGCCTGCACCCGGCACAACGTGCTTATGGCCATGCGATGCGATGCCTGCGGACGCATCCCCCGAACGCGCCGCGAGAACAGGCTCGACCACATCATCGACGCCCGTCGCTGCTGCCAGTACAGCCTGGAGGCCCTGACTACCGGGAGTCCCCACCGGAGCCTGCCTCGCTGCGGGGCGTCGCTGGCCGGACAGGTGACGGAGGAACTTGGCGCCGATCACCCGATCATCGCGTGCCAGAAGTGGATCGACGGCATCCTGTTCGCTGCGGAGGAGGTGACAGTCGCAGGGCTCCGCGTTCCGCCGAAGGCCGCACTGGCCGCCGTGTCCACGCTGATGCGCGCCGCCGTCGTCATCCCTGACAGCGACCTCGCCACCCGGCGGGTCAACCACGTGGCAACGGGTCTGGTCTCCGAAGGGATTACCCTGCCGTTGATTGAGCCATCCGGCTCGGCGAACGGTATGTACGGAGCGGTCTCCGACAGCACTGCCCTCTTTGGCACGGTAGCCGCCTTGGCCTGCGACGTCCTGGCCACGCCTTCCTTGGCCGTTGCCGCCGAGGCCATGATGTGGGTGGTTCCCCACGGCGGCCGCCGAATCAAGCAGTCGCGTGGGCACTGGCCGTTGCACCTGGAGTCGGGGTCAACGGGGGTTCCGGTCGTCGATGCCATCATGCTGCGGCATCGTGAGCCAGCATTGAGCCCTGCTTTCCGGCTGTCGCACCGGACCCGAAACCCCATCCCGCGACGCCCAGCAGGCTCGGCCGGCGCTGCTAGGGCAGGAGAATGGCCATTTCGTCCAGGTTGTGCGGCTTCGGTGCACGCCCGGCTCGTGCCTCAGGTCGCGTGGAAGCCGCTCAGCGAGGCATTCGACTGGCAGACCAGCGACACCGGCGTGGTCGCCGCCACGCTGTCAATGGCGGTCGTACGGTGCGGCACATACGCCGAGTGGGACCACGTCGCCGCATGGCTCGGGCTGCCTCCACGACTTGGCGACACCGCCACCAACATCTTGTACCGCATGAACCTCGCGGGCCACCTCGACAAGGCGCTCATGGGCATCGACGCACTCGTCGAAGAACTGATCCAACACCCGCCGCCCATCGACTACGCGCGACGTCGGTGGGTATTCCGCGACGTAGACCTCGTGACCCCGTCCCGCCTCCGCAGAGCGCTCCATGCATCAGGCATGACACTCAGCGATCGCCGCCGGCGGTTCGCCACCATGTTGCTGTGGGAGACCATAACCGGCGGAGATGTCCGGTTCGCCAATGGGCGCCAGAAACCCATCGATCGCACGGATCGCCAAGAGTACGCATCGTTCCGCAAAGAGTACGGACCTGCGCTTGGGGACTACATCGCGATCGAGGGAGAGCGCCTGCTGCTCTACAACAACATCAACGAGCCGGTGACCTGGCAGCCAGAGCCGAAGGATTCAGCCGGGCAGGCATGGCTCTCCGCACCGGCCGACATGACACGCCACCTGCCTGGATGGCAGGCCCCGAGCAGACAAGAAAGACTCCGCCGTAGCGGCCGTGACTACACACCCCCTGCGCGGTGGGGTTCCCGTTTAGACCCCCGGGAGCAGCGAGCACGGGCGGCCACAATGCAGATCCAGGGGATGGGCACGGCAGAGGACTACCCCTGCGGGTCGGCTGGACCGGGTGTTGCCTGAGTCTCGATCCGCCGACGTGACCAGGCACTCGGCAGCGGGAGGTTGGTGTTCACGATGAGGACTCCGACGAGTGAGGGATAGCCGGGGTCGTCAAGGCCGTGCAGTCGCGGCCGGAGCCAGTCGATGCAGTTGTCCACAACGCCGGGGGGCGCTACCTTTCGGCCATGGTCGAATACGACCAGCACTGACAACTGGCTGCCCCTCCCCACTCCGTACTGAGTCGGCTGGCCCAAGTAGCGAGCACATCGCTCAATCGTGGCGGGCGAACCGTGCGACACTTTCAGCTCCACGATGACGTCATCGTGGAGAAGGTCATCGAAGCCTCCGGCCACCGCGTCTCTGCGGCTGAGCCTGCCCTGCAACTCTGGGTCGGCGCGTAGTAGTCGTTCGAGTTCATCGTGAAACTGTGCTTCAGAGACCTTGGCACCGCGCATGAAGGTCTTCTCGAACATGATGACCTGGGCGGCCCGGACGCAGGCGGCGAAGATGCGGCAGAAGGCCCGGGCGTCCTCCGTATCGAACTCTGGAGAGTCGAGCGCACTGAACATCGCCAGAAGGCGCGCATCGGTCTGCTCATGCTCAGTGAGCTTGTCGCGGCCGGGATCGAAGGGGCGCAGTAGGAGCCGTTGAAACCCAGTCACCTCGATGACCTCGTCATGATGGTCTCCCGTCAGCCGGACCTGGATCGGGCAGTCCAGCGCGGAGGCCATGACCGGCTGATCGACCATGCAGTGTAGCGGCGCCTCGCCTCTAAGGGTGATGCCGAACTCATCGGTGGTGCCGTCGCTGAGCACGAAATCGTACCTCGGGAGGGCGAGCGCCTCCCGTCCCAGCATGGTGATCAGTTCGATAATGCATCGCTTGGCCCACGGCGGGGGTGAAACGAGACGGACGATCATCCCCAGGCGGTACAACTCACGGGGCCGGACAACCAGGACGTCGGCCACCGGCACGCCTTGGATGGTTGCGACGCAGACCGCGCGAGGAGGCTCCTCTGGCTCAGGCGGACACTGCCTGCCAGCGAAGCGCTCACGTAGAAGGCTGGTACCGACAAGCGAAACGGGCGGAGGGAGGGCTGCGGTCTGTCTCCATGCGGCCTGCGCTGCACTGGCGCTCGTGGCGTTCTCCACAGCCGCGAGACAGTCAAGGAGGCGTTCTGGGGCAATCCAGTCACCACTGATCACCTCGGCGCGGAGCACTTCTGCCTGCCGCTGCGCAGCTTCAAGGAGCGTCAGCGCGTCGCCTTCGGCGGCCCGGACGGCGGCGTCATACCTAAGAAGCAGGGCAGCGATCTTCCAGACACGGCCGACCCACGTTCTTTGCCGTCCGGAAGCGTGCGCTGCGGTTATCCCCAATAGGAGCCCAGCAACCGAGTTCAGTTCGTTCGCCGTCTTGGCAGGATTGGACACCACGGGGACAAGGAGGAGCCTCGGGCCACCGGCCGCCGCCAGCAGGCTATCGAGCATCGAACGGGTCCGTCTGTCCTGCTCATTTGCAGGAATCGACGATTCTAGCTCGGCGACCGCCGAAGACGCCGCTTCGGCCATGCCCATGAGGTCGTAGGCGGACGTCGTTCCATCTGCAAGGGCCCTTGCAAGTTCGGCACAACGAGCAACTGCACCGGCCAGACGGCGGCCCGGGGAGCCTTCCTCGCCGGCGCGCTGGCTGCGCTCGACACTTGTCGCCAGCATTGCCGCGTCCGCCCAGCGGCCTGCCGACTGCAGTAGCTCGACCGGCTCAAGCGCGCGCCATGGATGGCCCGTTCCGTGGACTCTGCTCAGCGGCTCGATTTCGGCGAACGGGACATCAGCGATCAGCCCGGGATCGTCCATGAGAGCCTGAAAGACCGGTTCGCTGCGCTGGTTGTAGTAGTCAATGAGATCCGGGCTGGCCGCGGTCGCGAGTGCCGCTGAGGCCCAAGCCGGGTGATTGCGGAGTTCATCAGGCCACCAGGCGATCAGAAGCCGCTCGCGGTCGTACGGCATGCACCGTCCGACGTAGAGAAGTGCCACGCGCAGCCACTGCACCACCTTTGCCTCATCGTCGAGAGCCTGGGCGAGAACTCGCAGCGCCCAGATCGCCGAGTCGAGGGTGTCCTGGGCCTCAGGCTTGTCGGCGTAGGTCACAATCCAGCGTGTGACGATCGGCAAGAGCCGAGGAGCCAGTTCGGCTGGCAGCCGGATCTCGCGGACTTTCTCCAGCATGCGCTTGTGGACGATGACAAAAGAGTCCTGCAGAAGCGGAAGCGCGAGTTCGGCCAGCTCAGTCGGCAGCGAGTCGGCCACACGGTCGCACGCGGCCCACACGTTGATGCCACAGCTCCGGACCACCTGGTCGTTGTCGAGCAGCGCGGTGTAGGTGATCGGGAGGATGTCCCGGACTGTTCCCGGTGAGACGGCTTCTTCCAGGACATCCAGCATCGTGGTTCTGACCAACCGGTCTTGCCGCGCATCGCCAGTAGTGGCCGTGAACAGTCCGAGCACAGGACCGAGCACCGACTCCGGATCGGCTGAGCAACAGCGGCCGACAGCGTCGGCGAGGTGGCGCCGGCGGCTGTCCCTCTGCATGTGCAGTCTTTGGCGTTCCATGGCCGCTACCATGGCCGCCTCACCTGCTGAAGGCGTGGCCAGCGTAGGATCAAGATCTGGCAGACAGAGCGCCAAGATCATGCCGAGAAGAGCGTTGGCGTGCGGCACCACGGCTTCCGGAATCTCACGCGCGAGATTCGCAATGTGGTCCGCAGTATGGAACGCCGCTTCCTCTCCCCAGTCGCCGCTGGACCTGCGGACCATAAAGTCAAGGGCCTCCGATGTCGCTGAGTCGGTCGCATCCCATGGCTCACGGAACCGTTGGAGGAACCAAGGCGCGCGAGACAGTTGATTTCGCACCTTTTCATCGGCGCTCATCGCCTGGGTCTCTACAATTTGGCGGGTCAGCTGAGGTTCACTTCGCCACGCCTCGGCAAGGGCACCCAGGGCCGAGGTTCCGGGGTGCGGATCGCCTGCGTAGCCTCTGTCCTGGTCACGCACACTGGCAGCCAGCGGCGGCCCAAGCTCCACGACGCGGCTGGCGTCGATTGTCAGCAGAACGAATGCCGCGTCACCACCTGCCTGCCTGGTCACTTCGTCGTCGCTGGCCAGGTGCGCAATGATCCGCTCTATAACGGCTGGTAGATCGACGTGGGACGCCGCGACAAGCCCCGCTGACGAGGAGGGCCGGTGCCAGGGGCCGAGATCCTCCCCGGACGCAAGCGATATGAGCTGATCGATGATGTCCGATAGGTCCCGGGGAAGCAACTCCGGTTCCAGGAGGGCAAGGAGCTCGCAGGCATCAACGGACCGCTGACGCCGCAGCACCGTGCATGCTGCGTCGAGCGCCTTCCTGGGCGGGCACCGGCCAGCGACGGCGAGCATCCCCAATGCCTCGAAAGCGATAGGCTCCGCTGTATCCGCAGCATGCTCGAGGAGGCTATCGACAAGGACTGGGCGGAACAGTTCGGGCGCGCCCCGTGCCGCATCGAGGACTTGACGGGCCGCCCTCGCATCCTCAGCACCTACCGGTTCGCTCCGGGGATGGGCATGATCGACACGGTCTAGGGCACCAGCGAGGTCGCGTACGACGTACCCCTCTCCAGCAAGAATCTGACGACGACGATCGCGGCGTTCATGGTGCCGACGCTCTCGCTCGGTTGCCGCACGATCGGCGTCCGCTTTCCTGTCCGCTTCCTCAGCAGCACGCCCTTCCACGACGGCAGCCAGCGTCGGTACCAGTCCGGATGGGTCGCGATGGGGGCAGCCGCCGCAATTCGCCTGATAGAACTCGATGGCAAGTTCCAACGCATTATGTCCCTGAATCCGGGGCGGTGGCGCATGCTCGCACCGGACCTCAAGCAGGCCCATCGGGAGCCCCATCATCGTGCCGACGTAGCTATTCCCGCCCACCAGGTCAATGCGGGCATGACGGCAGTGCCGTCGCGTCAGCTCGATAGCCTCCACGTTCGCCGTGCCTATATCGACGCCCTCGTCGAACACCCTGCGCACCGAATCAGCCCCCACCGATTCCTAGAAACTCTCTTCGCCGCCGCAAGCTCAGCGGTGCTTGCTGTCTTCGATTCACACGCGGTCTGGTTTTCTCATCGATCTGGCCAGTTGGCCATCGAGTGGCCAGATAGGTGAGTCATTGGCCAAGTGAAATGAGAACCTACAAACGTCCGATTAGCCAGGTGCCATGTCGACGAAGCGGCTGTAGTGGCCCTGGAAGGCGACGGTGACGGTCGCGGTTGGGCCGTTTCGGTGCTTGGCCACGATCAGGTCCGCCTCGCCGGCCCGGGGGGACTCCTTCTCGTAGGCGTCCTCGCGATGAAGAAGGATGACGACGTCGGCATCCTGCTCTATGGAATTATGCAGGCTAATTCCATTCGCGACGAAATTGTGCGTTTCCAGAACAGTCGCATCGAAGACGGGTTGGATTCCGACGCTTTCTATCTCAGCGATCGCGTCCCAGAAGATATCATTCGCTGCCATCATCGCCAGTTGAGGATCGGCTAGAAAATCGGCCATACGCTCAATTCGCGCTCGGCTCGGGCAGTTGCCTTCTTTCAGATCACCACTACTGGCGCTCCCCACGCCAACCTGCAGGCTATGCAGCGTCATGGCGCGATCCTTAAGAGCCTGACGGACTCGATCCCATACCTTTCCTGGAATCGTATCGAAGCGCCCTATACCAACTGTAGTGCCCAATAGACGCATGCGAGCTTCTGACACTCTCAGTCCGCGCGCGCCATAGACGCCAATCTCGTCGGTAAATCGTAGCCGCCCATCTACGCTCGTGATGTCCACGGACCACATTGGACGCCCCTTTGCGTTTCGCACAGGATGGAAGCGCGCTACAATCCCGAAACGAAGTAGCAAGGTTTGTATCTGCCTCACTAGTCGCTCGCTGGTCGCACCAAAGTAAATCCGAACGTTTCCGGACTTCGCGACTGTAACCGATCCGTCTGTGGCCCACAGGTGTCGCAGGAACAGCGCCAACTGTTCCCGCGGGAGCGAGAAGATCTGATCTGGTATGAACTTCTCATGGCTGCGGAGGCCAAAGAGTCCCAAGCCGTCGAGCCATTGGGCTATCGGATTGCGGCGACCGTGCGTCAGCGGATACGGCGAGGGCAGGCGCAGCGAGGTGCATCGAGCCGCCGCGTAGTCATCACGAACGGCCGTGATCCCGAAGTGCGTCGCTGCGGTGGCAACCGCCGACAGGTTCTCCTCATCGATGCTCGCGTACCGGATGGGCTGGCGTTTGACGAACGAGCCATCGCCCAGGAGGTGGGCCAGCAAGATGATCTCAGCCTCGGGCATCGGGCGTTCCATGAGAGGCCCCGGCGTGGTGCGCGGAATCGCTACGCGGGAGCCGACACCCAGTTCTCCGAGTGGCTGCCATCCGCCGTATGCGAGGAACGGATGGTTGGCTGTCGCGTGCAGCTCACGACCCGACGCGAGCTTGACTCGGAAGACTTCCTTCACCCCGCTGGAGAACGCGTGCGTCATCGTGCGCGGTACGAGCTTCAGCCGCTCGTCAACAGACCAGACTGGGATGTTCCGCTCGCCAGACGCCATCAGCTCGTCGAGCGTGACTTCCGCGCCGGTGTCCGCTCGCAGGATGCGCGAGTCCCCGGTCAGGCAGCCTGACTCACGGAGGTCGGACAGCATGGGCTTTTTGTCTTGGCGTTGCTCGGGACCCCGGTTGAGCTGGGACAGGGCGACAACGGGGACTTCAAGTTCCTTGGCGAGTAGCTTGAGGGACCGCGACATCTCGGAGACTTCCTGCTGACGGCTTTCCACTCGCTTGGGCGAGGACATCAGCTGCAGGTAGTCGATGATCACCATCTTGAGGTCGTGGCGCTGCTTGAGCCTGCGGCACTTGGCGCGGATCTCCATCAGCGACATGTTGGGCGAGTCGTCGATGTACAAGGGCGCATCCACGACTTCGCTCATCCGCTTGGCCAGCCGCCCCCAGTCGTCGTCGCTGAGCTGCCCGGTTCGCATGAGGTTCATCGGCACCCGGGCCTCGGCGGCGAGCAGGCGCATCGTGATCTCGTTCCGCCCCATCTCCAGGCTGAACAAGACGGTCGGCAGCCCGTTGCGGATGGTCGCCGCTCGCGCGAAGTCGAGCGCCAGGGCCGAGTTGTGGGTGGGAATCATGGTGTGGCCCGCCAGGTACAGATGGTCGTCGCTGTCGACCTGGACGCACCGCACGGGCCGCGGGAGCACCGGCCGCACGTCGACGATGTAGCGCCAGTCCCGGCTGCCCTTGGCCCGGGCGGCCGCGCCGGGCGCGCCGGCCCGGGAAAGGGACGCCGCCAGTGCGGGCGCGATCGCCGGGGTGGTCAGCGGGGGCGGTACCGCGTGCAGCGTGCGCCGGTCGGGCGTCAGCAGCCGCAGGTCGGCGGCGATCTCGCCGGTGGTCACCACTCGTGGCGGCGCCAGCCAGGATGGCGTCCAGGTGAGCCACTGGTGCTCCTCGTCGGCGACGATGACCTCGCCGTCGGAGAATTCGACCTCATAGCAGGGACGGCCGTGCATGACCTCGGTGACGGCGACCACGCGGGTGGGCCTGCCGTCGGCGCCGATCAGCTGATCGCCGGCCTCCACGGCGGCCATCGTGGTCCAGCCGGCCGGCGTCGGCAGGGGGGTGTCCAGGGCCAGGGCCTTGCCAACGGCCGGGCGTGCCGCGATGACCACCATCTGGCCGGGGTGCAGGCCGTTCGTGAGCGCGTCGAGGTCGACGAAGCCGGTGGGCACGCCGGTCAGGCCGCCGCCGTGGGAGCCGATCGCCTCGATCTCGTCGAGGGCACCGGGCATGATCTCCGACAGCGACTGGTAGTCCTCGGCGATGCGCCGGTCGGTGACCGCGTACACCTCAGCCTGCGCGCGGTCCACGAGGTCGTCGGCGTCCGCCTCGCCCGCGTACCCCATCTGGACGATCCGGGTACCGGCTTCCACCAGCCGCCGCATGATGGCGCGCTCGCGGACGATGCGCGCGTAGTACCCGGCGTTCGCCGCGGTGGGGACGGAGGCGATGAGCGTGTGCAGGTAGGGCGCGCCGCCGATCCGCGGCAGCTCACCGCGACGGCTGAGCTCGTTGGCCACCGTGATCGCGTCGGCCGGCTCGCCGCGCGCGTACAGGTCCAAGATCGCCTCGTGGACGATCTGGTGCGCGGGCCGGTAGTGATCACTTGGCCGGATGACCTCGAGCACGTCCGAGATCGCGTCCTTGGACAGCAGCATCCCGCCCAGCACGCACTGCTCGGCCGCAACGTCATGGGGCGGCATCCGCTCGAAGTCTTCGCTCCGCCCGATCTCGGCCACGCTCACCAGACGCACCTCCCCAAGTGGAATGAGCCACGGCTCGCTGCTGACGCGTGCCCCCTGACACAGTTGTACCGAGGGGGTCTGACATTCGAGTCCCTCATTGTGGCGGGGGCGGCCACGTACCGGCAACACGACCCTGTGGATAACGTGTGAGTGACCGGTGGCTATCGTGTGCGCATGCTGGGGATAGCGATGTGGAGCGGCCACCCGCCCGGCGGGGTAACCGGTTGCGGACCTGCGGCAATGTACTCCACCGGCTGTGGACAGGAAAAACTTCCCAACTTTCTCCTGAAGGTTTTCCACAGGCTTCGTCCACAAGTGGCCCTGCCAAGCCTGTGGAAAACGCCTGCGGCCCCGATTCCGGCGTGTGGAAAACGAAAAGCAACTCACAAAACGAGGCGAGCGCCAGCGAGCGGAGCTTGGAGCGGCCTCGGGCAGGACCCGGCAAGGCGTGCGGGCCTCGGAGCTTTGGCGGGGTTCGGCCGATGCGGCCTGGCGTTGGGCGGGAGATCGCGAGAATGGGGCCGAGGGGTTGGTTTGCGCCCCCCAGGAAGACGGAGCCGGCTATCCTTCGCGTGTGTGTTCGATCCTGGGGGCAGAGTCGACATCGGGAACGGGCCCGGGGGGCGACCAGGGGGTCGAGCGGATCGCCGAAGCGATTGACCAGCTCGAGAGCGATCTGCGAGCCGAGACGGGGACGCCGGAGATCTCGGCCCGGGTCGCCGGTATCTGGCTGATGGTCACCGCGCTCGACCCGGAACTCGCCAGGCTCGTCACCGGGTACACGGCACCGGGCAACCCGGCCGACGGCATCGGCTCGTTACCGGCCTGGCTGTGGAGACTGGCGTCCAAGTCGCGAACTGCATCGGCGCCAAGGCAGACCGGGAACCAACGCGAGCCCAGCACCTAGGAACGCTAGCGCCGTCACGCGTTCGGGAAAGACCCGGCGCGGTTGGCCCTGCCTGGTGTATAAGTACCGCCCTGTGGAGGCGACTGTGGATTCCATCCACCGGGCCTGTGGATAACCGCCGTGGATAACGGTGTGGATATCCATGGGGCTAACTACGCGGTCAGCCTGGCCCGGTGGATGCGTCTGGCTGGGTCAGCCGGCCTGAATCTCGATGGCGACGGCCGCGCTCACCTCGGGGTGCAGGCGCACCTTGACGTTGTGCGAACCGGTCGTCTTGATCGGGTCCGGCACCTCGATCCGGCGCCGGTCGAGCTCGGGTCCCCCGGCGCTCTTCACGGCGGCGGCGATGTCGGCCGGGCCGACCGAGCCGAACAGCCGGCCGTTCTCCCCGGCCCGCACCTTGATCCGGACCTTCAGCCTCTGCAGCTGGCCGGCCGCCGCCTGGGCGTCTTCGAGGGTGCGGATCTCGCGGACAGAGCGCGCCCGCTTGATCAGGTCGACCTGCTTCTCCGCGCCGCGCGTCCAGTGGATGGCGAACCCGCGCGGGATCAGGTAATTCCGCCCGTACCCAGCGGCCACGTCCACGACGTCACCGGGGGTACCGAGGCCGCTGACCTCCTGGGTGAGGATGAGCTTCATTGGCGTGCGAGACATGTCCTGGCCTCCCTATCGGGCCGTGCTTGTGTAGGGAAGCAGCGCCATCTCACGGGCGTTCTTGATCGCGGTCGCCACGTCCCGCTGGTGCCGGGTGCAGTTCCCGGTAACCCGCCGGGCGCGGATCTTGCCGCGGTCGGAGATGTACTTGCGGAGCAGGCCCGTGTCCTTGTAGTCCACGTAGCTGATCTTGTCCTGGCAGAACGCGCAAACCTTCTTCTTCGGCTTGCGTAGTGGTGGCTTCGCCATCGTGGTGCTCCTTAACAGAGCCCCGCCTTCGCGGGGATGGGATTGGTATTAGAAAGGTGGCTCGTCGGAGTAACCCGCGGAGTCCGAGGCCCACGGGTCGGATTCCCGGCTGCCGCCACCGGAGTTCCCGCCGGAGTTGCCCCCGCCGCGCTGCTGGCCGGAGCTACCGGAGTTGGCGGAGCCGCCGGAGTTCCCGCCGCCGAATCCGCCACCGTCCCCGCCGCTGCGGGTGATCCGGTTGACCTTGGCGGACGCCCGCAGGAGGGAGGGGCCGATATCGTCGACCTCGACCTCGTACACGGTGCGCTTCTCGCCCTCTTTGGTCTCATAGCTGCGCTGCCGCAGCCGGCCGTTGACGATGACCCGCATGCCGCGCTGCAGGCTCTCGGCAACGTTCTCGGCCATCTGCCGCCAGACATTGCAGGTGAGGAAGAGGCTGTCGCCGTCCTTCCACTCGCCCGTCTGGTTATCGCGGATCCGCGGCGTGGAGGCGACCCGGAACTGGGCCACCGGCTGGCCAGAGTTGGTGAACCGAAGCTCGGGATCGTTGACCAGGTTGCCGACGATCGTGATCGGGGTGTCGCCTGCCGCCATGGGGGTGCTCCAGTGGCTAGTTGGTCTGGGCTTTAACGGTGCTCGGGCCGCAGGACCTTCGTCCGCAGCACGGCCTCGTTGAGGTTGAGCTGCCGGTCGAGCTCCTGCACGGTGGCCGGCTCCGCGGTCAGGTCGGCGACGGCGTAGATGCCTTCGGCCTTCTTCTCGATCGGGTAGGCGAGCCGCTTCTTGCCCCAGATGTCGAGCTTGCCGACCTTGCCACCGTTGCCGGTCACGACCTTGAGGAACCCTTCGAGCGACGGCTGGACCGACCGCTCCTCGAGGTTCGGGTCGAGGATGATCATGATTTCGTAATGGCGCATGAGCGTGCTAGGCCTCCTTTGGACTCACGCGGTCACGGTCGTTCCGTGACAGGAGGAGCGGGGCCTCGCCCAGTGGCCGCGTTCGAGCGGCGAGCGCAGGTTATCCGCAGCCACTAACTGTACCAGCGCTCCGGAGATTCCGTGCCGGGCTGAGTGGGAAGAACTGCCCTGAGGTAGCCCCAGCAACAACCAAGCTCTCCGGGAAGGCCGCCAGATGACCGGTACCGTCCACTCCCGCGGACAGGGTCGCTTTCACATCACGCTCAATTCTGACGGACAGCCGCACAAGCTGGTGAACGCGCTGACGATATTCGTGCTCGTCGTCGGCATGGCGTCGTTCGTGCTCGGCATCGTCATCCGCAACGTCGGCGGGACCGGCGGCGTGGGCTGGGCGGCGATCACCACCTCGACCGGCCTGGCCTCCATGCTCGTCGGCCTGTACGCCCAGATGATCTCGGCGACCCGGGAGCAGCGGGTGCTGATCGTGACGGGCATCATCGCGGGCTTCGTTGGCTTCGCCCTCGGCCTGGCGCACGGTGGCTTCGGCGGGTAAGCCGCTCCGGGGTCACTAGACTCCCCCTATGCGCATCGGTGGCCATTTCCATACGGACGACCCTCTAGCTGACGCGATGGCCTGCGGCGCGGGCGCGGCGCAGTTCTTCCTCGGTGACCCGCAAGGGTGGAAGGCGCCGGTCATCCCCGGCGGCGATCCCGCGGCGATCCGGGATGCCTACGCGGCGGCCGGCGTCGACATCTACATCCACGCGCCCTACGTGATCAACGTCGCCACCGCCAACAACCGGATCCGGATCCCGAGCCGCAAGATCCTGGAGCAGCAGCTCACGGCGGCGGCCTCCATCGGCGCCAAGGCCCTGATCGTCCACGGCGGGCACGTAACGGCGGGTGCCGACCCGGCCGGCGGCGTGCAGAACTGGGTCAAGGCGGTGGAGCGGATCGAGCGGCCACTGCCGATGCTGATCGAGAACACCGCGAGCGGCAACGGGGCGATGGCCAAGTCGCTGGAGTCAATCGCGCGGCTGTGGGAGGCAGTCTCCAGCGCCGCCGAAGACGGTGGGGAGATCGGCTTCTGCCTGGACACCTGCCACGCCAACTCGGCTGGGATCGAGCTCGGCGACGCGGTCGACCGGGTCAAGGCGATCACCGGCCGGATCGACCTGGTGCACTGCAACAACTCACGCGATGACTTCGGATCCGGCGCGGACCGGCACGCGAACTTCGAGGCGGGCACCATCGAGGCCACGGTGCTGCTCGACGTGGTCAGGGCCGCCGGCGCGCCAGTCATCTGCGAGACGCCAGAGGCGGGCCTGGCCAGCGACATTCGCTGGCTGCAAGCCCGCCTCGACAGCTAACCGCCTAGTGCCTTCGCTTCCCGCGCTTACGGCGACGGGCCACCAGGGTCCATAGCAGGGACGCGGGAACCACGGAGGCGACACCGCCAATCGCGAACCCGGACTGGACTACCTGCGCGCTGGCGCTGGGAGTATTGCCACCCCCGCCCCCGCCGCCGTTACTTGGCGTCGAGGTCGGCGACGCGCTGGTGCTCGTTGGCGGGGTCGGCGTCGCGCAGAACGTCGGCAGGACGCAGTTCTGCGTGGGGGTTGTGGTCGGCCGGGTCGGCCGGGTGGTCGGGAACCCGCCCGGGTTGCGGCCGCCCTTACCGCCCTTGCCCTTGCCTCCGTTGTTGGGGCAGTTCGCAGTGCCCTGGCCCTGCTGGCCGCCCGGCTGACCCTGCGGCTGGCAGCAAGCCGGATTGGCCGGGCCCTGCTGCTGGCCGCCCGGCTGACCCTGCGGCTGGCAGCAAGCTGGATTGGCCGGGCCCTGCTGCTGGCCGCCTTGCTGCTGGCTCATCTGCGGGCAGCACGGCTGACTCTGCTGCTGACCGTTGGTCGGGGTCGCGGTCGGGGTCGCGGTGGGGTTGGCGCCAACCTGGCCACACACCGGCTTGGGCACGACCTGCATCCACTTCTCACCGGTGAAGACCGGATTGAGGAAGCTCTGCTTCGGCAGGCCGGCGAACACCGCCTCCGCGAAGCTGTTCCAGATCTTGGCCGGCCAGTAACCACCGAAACCACCCTGGCTGTTGCCACCGAGGTTGTTCAGGGTCTGCGGGTTCTTCTTCTTGCAATCCAAGGGGTTCGTCGGCGTCACCTTGTCCAGGCAGTCGGCCTGCTGCTGGGTGTAGATGCCGACGGTCAGCGCGTACTGCGGGATCGCGCCGATGAAGAACGCGGTCCGGTTGCTGGTCGTCGTACCGGTCTTGGCGATGATCTCCCGGCCGTCATTCATGTTGGCCGCGGTACCGGTGCCCTTGGTCACGACGGTGGACATCGCCCATTGGACCTGGGACGCCTGGTCCTGGGTCATCACCACGTGCGTGTCGAACTTCCCGATGGTCTGGTTGCCCTCGGGGTCGGTGACCGACGCGATCAAGTGCGGCTGGTGGTAGACACCGCCGTTGGCGATCGTGGCCAGCATCGTGTCCTGCTCGTTAATCGTCAGCGCGCCGGTACCGAGCGCCAGGCCGACCTCACCGATCTTGCTCTTCAGGCTCGACCCGTCCGGGTAGTCGCTGACGTTGACGCCCATCGCCTTGGCCAGCGCGACGATGTTCGCGGTGCCGACCCGGTGGGCCAGGTCGGTGTAGGCCGTGTTGGAGGAGATGGCCAGCGCGTCCTGCGCGTTCATCGGGCCGTGGCCTTTGAAGTCGTCGTTGTTGACCTTGAACCAGTTCGACGCCGCCTTGGCCTTGTCCGTGGTCGACAGCGTCATCGCGCTCGATTGCGGACTGTCCGGCGGCACGTACAGCGGGCTGTCGGTGTCCAGGACGCTGGTATTCGCGTTCATCCCCTGGATCACCGCCTGGGCGAGCACGTACGGCTTGAACGACGACCCGACCTGCTCCCGGGCAAACACCGCGGTGTTCAGGTGGCAGTCGTAGATGGCGCATTCCTTCGCCGGCATCGTCTCGCCGCGTCCCGGGTACATCGCGATGATCTTCCCGGACTTGGGATCCTGCAGCTCGGCGCCGACCATCGCGTAGGAGGGCAGCGCGCCGGCCTTGCCGCCCTTCGCCCTCATCAGGGCGATGTTCTTGTTGACCGCCTTGTAGAGCGCGATTTCCTTGCTCTTGCTGATCGTGGTGACGATCTTGAAGCCGCCGGTCTCCAGGTCCTCGATCTGGTACCCGTCGACCCCTTTGAGCTCGCTCTCGACGACGGTCATGATGTAGGAGGCCCACGGGTCCTTGGTACTCGTGATCCTGTACTGCACGTGGTAGTTAGGGGAGTCGGTCTGTAGCTTCGGGAACTGCTGCGCGTCGGCCTGGGCCTGGGTGAGCTTGCCCATGCCGACCATGCCCTGCAGCACGTAGTGCCAGCGGGTGATGAGGTTCTGCCGGTACTGCGGCAGCGGGAAGTTGGTCGGCTGCTGGATGATCGCCGCCAGGACCGCGTCCTGGGACACGGTCAGCTTGTCCACCGGCACGCCGAAGTAGGTCTGCGCCGCGGCCGCGACCCCGTAGGAGTTCTTGCCGAGGAAGATCGTGTTCAGGTAGTTGGTGAGGATCCACTGCTTGTTGTACTGCTTGGAGACCTTCATCGCCACGAAGATCTCCTTGATCTTGCGGCTGGTGGTCTGCTGGGTGCCGATGGCGCCGGCGCTGTAGTACTGGCGGACGAACTCCTGGGTGATGGTCGAGCCACCGGAGAGGCTGCCGCCGCTGCTGGTGAGGTCGTCCCACGCGGCACGCAAGATGCCGGTCGGCGAGATCGCTCCCTCGGTCCAGAAGGTCCGGTCCTCCGCGGCGAGCACCGCGTTTTGGAGCTGCATCGGTATCTGGCCGTACTCCAGCTTCGTGCGGTTGTGGACCGTGAACGTGCCGATCATCGTCTTGCCGTCGCTGTAGTAGACGGTGGATGTCTGGTCGTTGATCCCGGAGGCGAGCGTGGTCGGGATCGTGACGGAGCTGGACAGGTAGAAGTAGCCGCCGACGAGCGCCAGGATGAAGACCGCGAAGGCGCCGCCGACGATGGCGGCAATTTTTGGCCAGGTCCAGTGGCGCCACCAGTCGCCCTTGCGTTTGACGCGCCCGCCGCCCGGTCCGCGCCCGCCAGATCCCGGTCCGCCCGGCCCGCCGGGGCCCCGCCGTCCGGGGCCACCAGGACCACCAGGACCAGGACCACCAGGACCACCAGGCCACCCGGGGCCGGGACGACCCGGGCCCCCGGGACGGCCAGGGCCGCCGGGGCCGCCAGCATCGCCAGCACCGCCAGGCGGGCCGCTGTAGCCGCCCTGCTCGCCGAACCAGTCGGGACCGCCGTGCGTGTTGTCGCCTTGCCCGCCGAATGCACCCGCTTGCGTGGCGGAGGGGTCCCCGCCCTGGCCCCAGCGCGGGACGCGGCTCGTCGCGGCGCGGAACGGCCCGCTCAGCTGCCCGGTCGCGGCGCGGAACGGCCCGCTGAACTGCCCGGTAGCGGCGCGGAAGCCACCACTCGCGGCCCGGAATCCGCCACTGGCGGCGCGGAAGCCACCGGTCACGCGGTCGAAGCCGCGCCGGAGCTCGTCGCGGTAGCCGCCCCACCCGGCCTCGTCACGCCCGCGGGCGCCACGGCCGCGGGGGTTCCAGCCGCTACCGCGCCAGTCATCGCCGCCGGGCGCGCCATTACCGGCACCGCCGTTGCCCGCACCGCGGTGACGGCCGGCGGAGTGCCCGTTGTCTTGCGGGGCACTGTCGCGCGGGGCACTGTTCCCGGAGGCGCCGTTCCCGGAGGGACCGCCGCGGTAGAAACCGTCGTCGCCCCAGCCGGACTCCCGGGGGGACGCACCTGAGGGCCTGCCGTGGGCGCCGGGCGCGGGTGCGCCCCGGCGGGGGTCGCCCTGGTAACCACCGTTGGCCCCGCGTTGCGGATATCCGCCCTGTGGCCCGGCGTACCTGCCTTGCTGGCCAGGGTGCTGCTGCCCCTGGTCCTGGGTGCGGGCGGAGCTTCCGCGGTAGCCGTCCCCGCCACGGCCCTCCCACGCGCTGCCGGCGTCGTTAGCTCCCCGTCCCCCAGCGGGCCAGTCCGGCCCGTTAAAGTCGTTGCTACTCACACGTCCTCGCTGTGGCTGTGAGCGAGCCGTCGCTCTTCTTTGCCTAGGCTCGTTCCTGGCTGGGATGACGATCCCACACGTTACCTGGTGTATAGGCCCGGCACTTGCGGGTTCGGCACACGCTGGCTGCGTGATTCTGGTGGTGGACGACCGCGCTACGCGACAGGCCGTCCCGCCGTCACTGACTGCTCCGCGCGCGGCGTCGGCGGCGCGCGGGGGGTTCGCCAGTGCCCAGCACATACGACGTAGCGAGGTGGTTCCAGCTACAACTTTGGCAGACCTCTACCACGTAGACGCGGAATTCCCCGTATTCGGTAGCCATCTCGTCCAATTCCGGGGTCCGCTTGACCCGCCCCGCGTACTCTCCGAGTTCATCCCCGTACACATAGGTGACGTGTGTGACATTCGCCTTACGGCAGATCGGGCACTGGACGTCGGTCGCCTCGCCGTGGAACTTGGCGGCCCTCAGCAGGTACGGGTGAGCATCGCAGACTTCGGTGAGGTTGGTGCGGCCCGCGCGGACCGACGCCAGGGTCGCCCGCCGGGCGAGCCCGTAATCCACCACCGAACGCCGAGAGGCCATGCCATCCAGCCTACGTCGTGCTTGGTCTCCTAGGTCGTGGTTGCTCTCCCGGGAACGGGTACGTATGCTGGGTACTCAACATCGATATATCGAACCGAGATATCGGCAAGAGATATCGGCTAGATACATCCGAAGCCTACCCACAGGGGGTGCCGTGGGCCGCAACCGGACTGGCGTGCTTGAGTTCGCTGTGCTCGGGCTGCTGCATCGGACGCCGATGCATGGCTACGAGCTGAGCAAACAGCTGAACTCGCTGCTCGGCGCGTTCCGCGCGGTCGCGTACGGGACCCTCTACCCCTGCCTGAACAAGCTGTACGAAGAGGGCTTGATCGCCAAGGAGGACGACGCCCCCGGCGCCGCCAAGCTGAGCACGGCCGCACCCGGTCCCGACCGGGCGGGACCGGCGCTGCGCCCTGGGCAGGCACCGCGCCCGGGGCAAGCACAGCGACGGGCAGGCAGGTCGAAGATCGTCTACCGGCTGACGGCCGAGGGCAAGGAGCGGCTGCAGGACCTGCTCGCCGAGTCCGGCCCGGCCGCCTGGGAAGACGATGAGTTTGGCGTCCACTTCGCGTTTTTCGGGCAGACCCGCGCCGACATCCGGCTGCGGATCCTGGAAGGCCGGCGTAGCCGGCTCGAGGAGCGCATGGAGGGGGTGCGAGCGGCGCTCGCCCGTACCCGTGAGCGCGTGGACAGCTACACCCTCGAGCTTCAGCGGCACGGCCTTGAGTCGGTGGAGCGCGAGGTGCGGTGGCTGAACGAGCTGATCGCCTCCGAACGGCGGTCAGAAGAAGGCAGCTCCGCCGATGGCCTGGGTGACTCCGCCCGTCCGGCGGAGTAATCCCAGGGCAGGCAGAGTCGGCGTCGGGCCGATAGATATCCCTTGAGAGAAGGAGTTTTCCGGATGGGTGCTGTGTCTCCCAGCAAAGTGCGCGTGGCCATCGTGGGGGTGGGCAACTGCGCGAGTTCGCTCGTCCAGGGCCTTGAGTACTACAAGGACGCCGCAGACGACGCCCGGGTTCCCGGCCTCATGCACGTGCGGTTCGGCGACTACCACGTGTCCGACGTCGAGATCGTCGCCGCCTTCGACGTCGATGCCAAGAAGGTCGGCGTTGACGTCTCCGAGGCGATCTTCTCCAGCGAGAACAACACCATCAAGTTCGCCGAGGTCCCGCCGCTGGGCGTGACCGTCCAGCGCGGCCCGACCCTGGACGGCCTGGGCGAGTACTACCGCCAGATCATCACCGAGTCCGACGATCCCGCCGTTGACGTGGTCGCCGCGCTGCGCGAGGCGCGAGCCGACGTGCTCGTTTCCTACCTGCCGGTGGGGTCGGAAGAGGCTGACCGGTTCTATGCGCAGTGCGCCATCGACGCCAGGGTCGGCTTCGTCAACGCGCTGCCGGTGTTCATCGCCTCGGACCCGGTGTGGGCCGCCAAGTTCACCGAGGCGGGCGTCCCGATCGTCGGCGACGACATCAAGTCGCAGGTAGGCGCCACGATTACCCACCGGGTGCTGGCCAAGCTGTTCGAGGACCGCGGCGTGGAGCTGCTGCGCACCTACCAGCTCAACTTCGGCGGCAACATGGACTTCATGAACATGCTGGAGCGGACCCGGCTGCAATCCAAGAAGATCTCCAAGACCCAGGCGGTCACCTCCCAGATCCCGCACGAGATGGAGAGGGCCGCGGTGCACATCGGTCCGTCCGACCACGTGCCGTGGCTGGATGACCGCAAGTTCGCCTACGTCCGGCTGGAGGGAAGGTCCTTCGGCGACGTGCCGCTGAACCTGGAGTACAAGCTCGAGGTCTGGGACTCCCCCAACTCGGCCGGCGTCATCATCGACGCGCTGCGCGCCTGCAAGATCGCCAAGGACCGCGGCATCGGCGGCCCGATCATCTCCGCCAGCTCCTACTTCATGAAGTCGCCGCCCGAGCAGTTTGGCGACGATGTCTGCCGCGACCTGGTTGAAAAGTTCATCGCCGGCCAGGTGGAAAGGTAGCGGTGTTCTCTGGGGCTACGAACCAAGCTCCCAGGCTCCCGGTCATAGGGGGGACCCCGTCCCCCCTATGACCCACCGTTCCCCGGGGAGCAGAGCCCGCTGTCCCGGGAACGGGATTTACCTTTTCGCAACATAACCCGGCGGGGTTAAGCTTGAACCCGTGTCCGCTCAGGCAGAGTCTCCAGGGGGGGAGCCGCCACCGGCAGGCCGGGGGTCGCCGTCGTTTGGCGCGGACCTGCGGGTCGTCCTCGCCGAGCGGGACTTCCGCAAGCTGTTCGCCTCCAGGCTCGTCTCCCAGGCGGGCGACGGGGTGTTCAACGCCGGCTTCACGGCCTATGTCTTCTTCGGGGCATCATCGGTCCCCAACCCAGCCGCCGCCGTCGAGGCGTTCGCGGTCCTGTACCTTCCCTACTCGCTGATCGGCCCGTTCGCCGGGGTCTTCATTGACCGCTGGCCGCGGCGGCAGATCATCGTGTGGTCGGCGCTCGTCCGGGCCGCGATGGTGGTGGGCGTCTCGCTCATCGTGTTGTCGGGGCAGACCCGGCTGCCGCTGTACATCGGCGTGCTGGCGGTGCTCGGCGCGAACCGGTTCTTCCTGTCCTCGGTCAGCGCGGGGACCCCGCATGTCGTCGCGCCCGACAAGCTGGTGATGGCCAACGCCGTCGCGCCGACATGCGGCACGATCGTGGGGTTCATCGGCGGCCTCATCGGCATCGGCATTCCGTACGTGACCGGCGGCGGCCACGTCGGCTCGGCGGCCACGCTGCTCCTCGGCGGCGCGGGCTACGCCGCCGCCGGACTGCTGGGCCTGCGGATGGGCCGCGGCTTGCTCGGCCCGATCCAGCTGCCCGGTGCCCAGGAGGCCCGGCCCGGCATCGGCGACGAACTCGCGGACGTCTCCCGCGGCTTGCTGGATGGCCTGCGGCACCTAGGCGAGCGCCGCCGGGCGGCGTACGCGCTGGGCGCGGTGGGCGTGCACCGCGCGCTCTACGGGATCCTGCTGCTGCAGGCCCTGCTGTTGTACCGCAATTACTTCTACCCTCCCAGCAACGCCCACGAGGCCCTCGGGCACGCCGCGCCGCTGGTGGCGATCTCCGCGGTCGGCTTCGGCCTGGCCGCGGTGCTCACCCCGATCGGCACCAGGCGGTTCGGGAAGGACGCCTGGATCGCCGGCTGGCTCGCCGCGGGCGCGGTGATCACCGTGACCCTGGGGCCGACGTTTAACCAGGTCGCCTTCCTCGCCCTCGGGCTGGGGATGGGGCTGTCCGCGCAGTCGGTGAAGATCTGCGTGGACACCACGGTGCAACAGGTCGTTGACGACGCGTACATGGGCCGGGTGTTCTCGCTCTACGACATGCTCTACAACGTCGCGTGGGTCATCGGGCCGACGATCGCGGTGCCCTTCTTGCCGACCACCGGAAAGTCCTACCTCGTGGTCCTGGCGATCGGGATCGGCTACCTGGCGGCGGCGGGCGCGTACGCGACGCTGACGCTCAGGCGGACCGCGGAGGGGTCCCCTCCGGGCGGATCCCCTCCGCCGCGGCCCACCGTAGCAGCTCGGCGATGACGCGCTCCCGGCCGATCAGCCCGCGCTCCATCCGCAGGTCCAGGGCGAACTTGCGCGCCTTGCCGACCAGCGGGCCGGGCTTGAGGTCGAGCAGCTCCATGATCTCGGTACCGTCGATCTCCGGCCGGATCGCGTCGATCTCCTCCTGCTTGCGCAGCTCCTCGATCCGCTCTTCCAGGCCGTCATAGGCGGCGGCCAGCCGCGCGGCCTTGCGGGCGTTGCGCGTCGTGCAGTCGGCGCGCGTGAGCGCGTGCAGCCGGGTCAGTAGCGGCCCGGCGTCGGTGACGTAGCGGCGGACCGCGGAGTCGGTCCACTCCCCGTCGCCGTACCCGTGGAACCGCAGGTGCAGCTCGATCAGCTGGGACACGTCGGCCACCACGTCCTTGGGGAAGCGCAGCTCGGTGAGCCGCTTGCGGGCCATTTTGGCGCCGGCTACCTCGTGGTGATGGAAAGCGACCTTCCCGCCGTCCAGCAGCGACCGGGTCCGCGGCTTGCCGATGTCGTGCAAGATGGCGGCCAGCCGCAGGACCAGGTCGCCGCGAAGGTCATAGCGCGGCTCGAGCGCGATGGCCTGGCGCAGCACGGTCAGCGAGTGCGCGTAGACGTCCTTGTGCCGGTGATGCTCATCGACCTCCATCCGCATCGCGGGGATCTCCGGCGCCACCACGTCCGCGACGCCGGTCTCGACCAGCAGGTCCAGCCCGTAGGCGGGGTCTGCGGCCAGCATCAGCTTGGTGAGCTCGTCGCTGATCCGCTCCACGGACACGATCGACAGGCGCTGGGCCTGGGCGCCCATCGCGGCCTGCACCTCCTCGGCGACGGAGAAGCCCAGCCGGGCCGCGAACCGCGCGGCGCGCAGGATCCGCAGCGGGTCGTCGGAGAATGAGTCCTCCGGCCGCCCCGGTGTCCGGATGGCCTTCTCCTGCAGCGCGCCGAGCCCGTCGAAGGGGTCCACCAGTTCATACGATGGCAGCCGGGCGGCCATCGCGTTGATCGTGAAGTCGCGCCGGAGCAGGTCATCGGTCAGCGATGTCCCGTACCGCACCTCGGGCTTGCGGGAGCCGCGCTGGTAGGCCTCACGGCGATAGGTGGTGATCTCGAAGATCGCGTCGCGCTTGCGCAGCCCGACCGTGCCGAACTCGATCCCGATCGTCCACGTCTTGTCGGCCCACCCGCGGGTGATGGCGAGGACCTCCTCGGGGGGGGCATCGGTGGTCAGGTCGAGGTCGCCGGGGATGCCGCCGAGGAACGCGTCCCGCACCGGCCCGCCGACCAGCGCCAGCTCATGACCGGCCCGGGCGAAGAGCTCGCCCAGCTCGGCGGTCTGCGCTGGAGCGAGCGACCTGAGCACCGCCGCGGCCGCCTTACGCTGGTCATCAGTGACCATAAAACCCATTCCTTTTCTTGGCTTCCTATCGGGGATGACTCAGCCACCAGCATCCGGCGAACGGCAATAGCATGCCAAGCGTGCGCCTCGTCGTTCGTTCCCTGACCGCCTGCGCCCTTGCCATCGTGGGGATGGGCATCGCCGGGCCAGCTCTGGCCGTCCAGGCGACACCCGCCGCCCAGCGCCAAGGACTCAGCCTGGAACAAGGACTCAGTCAGGAATCAGCCCGAACGAAGCAAGCCGCCTCCAGCGGGCTCACCGTCAGCATCGAGTCGATGAGCTCACGCTTCGCTCGTCCTGGTTCCACGATTGTGGTTAAGGGGACTGTCACTAACCATACCGGCGCGCCGATAGGCGGTGTTCAGGTGCAGCTGGAGACTTCCGCGACGGACTTCCCGTCCCGCTCAGCGATGACGAGCTACCTGGCCGGGAGCGACGCCTACTTCGGCTACGCGCCCGTCGGGCAGCAGTGGACGGCGCCCGGCACGCTGCACAGCCGCTCCAGCATGACCTGGAGCGCGTCCCTGCCCGTCTCCTCGGCCGGGTACCCCCGGTTCGGCGTCTACCCGCTGGTGGCGCAGGTCACCAGCCCGTCCACGCCGCCGGGCAGCGCGCGCACGTTCTTGCCCTACTGGGATCAGACGTCCGGGTCTCCCGCGCAGAAGCTGGACGTCTCCTGGGTGTGGCCGCTGATCGACCAGCCGCAGCAGGACCAGCCGCAGCAGGGCTTGTGGGCGTGCCGCCAAACCCTGGCGACCTCCCGGCTGACCACGAGCCTCACCCCCGGGGGGCGGCTCGGCGGCCTGCTCGCGGCGGGCCTGCAGTACTCGACGAGCACCCACCTGACCTGGGCGGTTGATCCCGCGCTGCTGTCAGACGCGGCGGTGATGGCCCATCGGTACAAGGTCGGCGGGGACGCTAAGTGCACCCACACCACCAGCATGCCCGCCAGCACCGACGCCGCCACGTGGCTGTCCCAGCTGCGCACCGCCACCGCCAGCGACCCGATGTTCGTCACGCCGTACGCCGACCCCGATGTCTCGGCGCTCACCCATTCCGGGCTCGACACCGACATCTCGCGGGCGTACGCGCTGGGGAATGAGGTGGCCAGCACGAGCCTGTTCCGCTCGTTCGCGGACATCGCCTGGCCGGACCGCGGAGCCGCGGACGCGAGCGTGCTGACCAGCCTGGCCCGGGACGACCAGGTCAAGACCACCGTGCTGAGCAGCACCCTGATGCCCCAGGTGTCCAACAACACCACGTTTCACCCGGATGACGCGCTGGCCCACGTCTCGACCGGGATCGGGACCCCGATGAACGTGCTGCTGGCCGACTCCGACCTCACCGCGCTGCTCGGATCGGCGGGCGCCGACGCCTCGCCGGGCGCCCAGTTCGCGGTCACGCAGGAATTCCTCGCCGAGACCGCCATGGTCACCGCCGAGGCGCCGAACTTGCCCCGCTCCCTGGTCATCGCGCCGCCCAGCCGCTGGAGCCCGTCCGCCGCCGAGGCCGCCACGCTGCTCCAATTGACCAGCGCCCCCTGGCTCCGGCCGGTTTCGCTGGCCACGCTAGCCGCCAAGGCCCCCCGTTCCGCGGTCAAGCGGGCGCCGTTGCCGAGCGTCGCGAAGGCGCCGCTGGAACTGAGCCAGAACTACACCAGCACGGTCAAGAAGGCCCGGGCGAGCGCTGTGCTGTTCGGGTCGCTGCTGTACCGGCCCGCGCCCACGGACACCCAGTCGCTGGACGCCGCGGTCGCCGTCACCGAGTCCTCCGCCTGGCGCGGCAGCGCCAGCCCGGGCGGCTGGCTGGCCCTGACCCAGCTCCGGTCCTTCCTGAAGGACCGCGAGATGGAAGTCAAGATCATCAGCGGTAACAAGGTCCTGCTGGCGGGGACGTCCGGGGCGACGCCGGTGTCGGTGTTCAACGGGCTGCCGGTACCGGTCCAGGTGAAGGTGCACGCGTTGGTGCCGCTGGGCAGCCAGCTGACGATTACCGACCCCGACACACTGATCATCGCGCAACCGCAGACCACCACCACCGTCCGGATGCATGTGCACTCGGCGGCCCTCGGATCCACCCAGCTGCAGCTACAGTTGGTGACAGCGAAGGGCATTCCGCTGCCCGGAAAGCTGCAGCCGTTCAGCGTGCAGGCGACACGGTACGGCCGCGCGCTGCTCATCTTGATCGGAGCCGCGCTCGGGGTGCTCGTGCTCACGTCCCTGGCGCGCTGGGTGCGCCGCGGCCTGAAGGATGGCGCTACCGGAAAAGACGGTCCTGGCAACCAGGACGGTGCCGGTGGCAGGGAGGGTGCCCGCCTCGAGCTGGCGCAAGCGGAGCTGACGAAAGATCGGGAGTGAGTGGATGACCAGGCCGACGCGGCCCGCCGGCCCGCCCCCCGAGGAGCAGGATCCGCAGGCGCCCCGCCCCACGTTCACGCCGCGACCGCAAGCGGGCCCGCCAGCCGGGCCACCGGGAGCCAGCCCGCCAGCGCCGACGGGCAAGGGGCCCGCGGTGGCCGGCCAGCAGCCACCGTACCCGCCGCCACCCCGCCCGGATGGCGGTCGCCACGAGGCTGACCGGCCGCCCGGGGCGCGGGCGCCGTCGTTCACGCCGCGGCACGCCGAGCCGCGCCGCGATGAGCCACCCGGATCCGGCCACGGCGACGGTCGTTCGCGAGGAGCGCCTCCCGGAGCCCACCGGGGGGCGCGAACGCCCTCGTTCACGCCCCGCGAGGGTTACGTCCCGCCGCCGCCGGACTCCGGCCGCCGGGCCGCGGCCTACCCGCCGCCCACGGCATTCTTGCCGCCGCCCGGGTTCCCGCAGGCCACTCAGGTCATCGAGCTGCCGGCGCCGGGCACCCTGGGCCCGCCCGAGGACGCCGAGCGCGCCCGCGACGCCGACACCAGCCCCAACCTGGCCCGCTCGACGAAGGCGATGGCCCTGGGGACGCTGGCCTCCCGGCTCACCGGGTTCCTGCGCACCTTCGTCCTCGTGGCGGCGCTCGGCCAGGCCCAGCTGGCCGACGCCTACAACAACTCCAACACGCTGCCCAACACCGTCTACTACCTCATGCTGGGCGGTATCTTCACCAGCGTCGTCGTCCCGATGCTGGTCCGGGCGGCGAAGAACGACCCCGACAAGGGCGAGGGATACGCCGAGCGGATCTTCACCCTCGGGGTCATCTCCCTGCTCATCATCACGGTGCTCGCCACCGCGCTGGCCGGCCCGCTCGTCGACCTGTACGCCGGGGGCGGCGGCCCGCCGGGGTCCCCGGCGGCGGGCGAGCACCGCCTCATGGTGCTCTTCGCCTACTTCTTCATCCCGCAGATCTTCTTCTACGGGATGGACTCACTGCTCGGCGCGATCCTCAACGTGCGCGGCCGGTTCGGCGCGAACATGTGGACGCCGGTCATCAACAACGTGATCGTTATCTTCGTCGGCATCTTGTTCTTCGTCATGTTCGGCACTAAGTATGCCGGGCACCCCGAGAATCTGCCGTCCTCGGCGGTACTGCTGCTCGGCATCGGCACCACGGCCGGGATCTTGATCCAGTCGATCTGCCTGTTCCCGGTGCTGCGGCGGGCCGGGTTCAGCATGCGGCTGCGGGGGGACCTTCGGCGCGGTGAGATCGGCGAGATCGGCCGGATGGCCGGGTGGATGCTGGGCTACGTGTTCTCGCAGTGGGCGGGGAACCTGGTCGTGCAGCGGGTCGCCAACATCGCCGGGCAGCATTCTCCCGGCGCCGGGTACTCCGCCTACTCCTACGCGTGGTCACTGTTCCAGCTGCCGTACGCGGTCGTCGGGATCTCGGTCATCTCGGCGCTGCTGCCGCGGATGAGCGGGCACGCCACCGACCGGCGGTACTCCAAGGTCCGTGAGGACTTCTCGACCGGGGTGCGCCTGGCGTCCGTCATCGTCGTCCCGGCGGCGATATTCCTGGCCGTCCTCGGACCGCCGCTGTGTGAGCTCCTGTTCTCCTTCGGGGCCAACCACGCCAGCGACGCCCGGTACGTAGGCGAGGTGTTCGGGGTCTTCTCCCTCGGCCTGGTGCCGTTCATGCTGACCCAGCTGCAGCTGCGCGTGTTCTACTCCTTCCAGGAGAACCGCACCCCGGCGATCATCGGCGTGGTGATGCTCGCGGTCGGCATCGTCGGCGACGTGATCGCGCTGAACGTGCTTCCCAAGGGGCAGGTCGTCATCGGCCTGGCCGCCGCCTATGGCCTCGTCACGCTGACCGGCGCGGTCATCGCGTGGCCGCTGCTGCTGCGCCGGGTCGGCAGCCTGGACGGCTGGAAGATCACCCGCAGCCTCATCCGGATGTTCATAGCCACGCTGCCCGGCCTGGTGTTCATCCTGGTGACGATCGCGCTGCTCAACTCGATGCTGCACGGCGGCCCGGTCTACGGGCTCCTGGCCACGATCATCGGCGGGGGCGGGGCGATCGTAATGTACGCCCTGTGCGCCCGCCTGCTGGGCATCGAGGAGTTCCGCGCCCTGATGCGGGCCCTGGCCGGCCGCCTGGGGAGGTAAAGCTTGATCACGGGCGGGCGACAAAATGGTCACGAGCCGACTGACGGCTGGTGACACGCAAGTGACAGGATCGGCAACACCCAGGGCAAATGCAGAGGTTCATGTGGCACACTGCGTGTGCTGGCATGAGATATCGACGGTATTCGCGTATAACGGTAGGACGGTCTCTTCTCGAGTCCGCACCCCGGGGACCTCTTCCTCCGGGGCGCTGGACATTAGCATGAGAGGTACCGCGGCGGGATCCGCGTGGTGATCATGGACTTCCGGGGCTGGAAGGAGGCCGAGAGACGGCCCCGCTCTTGGCGCTGACGATGAGCACGTACACCTCAGAACCCGGGACCCGGCTCGCCGGGCGTTACCGTCTAGTAGACCAGATCGCCGCGGGCAGTGGCTGGACCATGTGGAAGGCCATGGACGAGACGCTCGCGCGTCCGGTGACCGTGCTCACGTTCGCGCCGGGGTTCCCGCGCGTTACTGAGGTGGTCACCGCGGCACGGGCGGCCAGCAGGCTCAATGACCCTCGACTCGCTCAGGTGTTCGATGTAGAGGATGCCGGCGGCGGCGCCTACGTAGTCATGGAGTGGGTGGCCGGCGACACGCTGACCGACATGCTGGCCAGCGGCCCGCTGGATGCCGGCCGGGCCTGCGCCCTCGTCATCGAGGCGGCCCGGGCGCTGGCGGGCGCGCACGGAACGGGACTGGCCCACCTCCGGCTGCTGCCGCACTCCCTGCGCTGGACCCGCACCAGCGGCGTGAAGATAACCGGCCTGGGCATTGACGCGGCGCTGGCGGGCGCCGCGCTGACCAGCGCCGCCGCCGAGGACCCGGCCCGGGCCGACACCGAAGGGCTGGCCTCGCTGCTGTACGCGGCGCTCACTGGCTACTGGCCCGGGGACGAGCAGACCAGCCTCCCGCCCGCCCCAGTCTCGGACGGGGCGCCCTGCACGCCCCGGCAGGTATCCGCGGACGTCCCGCACGACATCGACGCCGTGGTCTGCCGCGCACTGCTGCACCGGCCGACCCGCAACGATCCGCCCATCTTGACCCCGGCCACCTTCGCGGACGCCCTGACGGGCGTGGCGCCACCGATCCCGCTGCCCGAGCCGGCCCCCAACCCTTGGGCTGGCACCGCGCCCAGGTACCCCGGCAACCCCGCCGACGCCTCGAACTGGGCGCTGCCCGATACCCGGCACGGCGGCCCGGTGCCGCCGCACCGGCGGCCGCCGGCCACCGAGCGCAGCGCGGCCGCGCGCGGCATCATCAGCGTCGTCATCGTCTTGGTCCTGGCGGCCATCGCGGCGACCGCGTGGATGATCAGCAGCAACATGCACAAGGGGACGGCGTCCTCCAGCAGCTCGCAGGCGCCGAGCACCAGCGCGTCGGCGCCCCCCGCCAGGGTCGACACCGTACTCACCCCGGTGGGCGTCAGCACCTTCAACGCCTACAAGCCCGACAACAACGAGGACTCGGAGAAGGCGCCGCTGGCCGTCGACGGCAAGCCGGATACCGCGTGGTCGACCCAGTGGTACGGCAGCGCCAACCTCGGCGGCCTGAAGCCGGGAACCGGGCTGCTCCTGGACATGGGCAAGCCGGTCAAGCTGAGCCAGGTCGAGGTCTTGTTCGGCACCGGCAGCACCAGTGCCGACATCTACCTGGGCAACTCGAACACGGTATCGGTTGCCTCGTTCGGCGCGTTCACGAAGGTCGGCTCGGCCACCAGCGTCTCGGGTGACTACAAGTACCCGATTAGCAACTCAGCCACTGGGCGGTACGTGCTCATCTGGCTGACTAGCCTCCCGCCCGCGCTGCCCAACTCCGGGGCGCCCGCTGGCAAGTTCATCGGCTTGATCTACGAGGTAACCGTGCGCGGCACTCCTGCCTCCACCGCCGGGTAGTCGGGAATGATCACGCCGATGGCGGGGCGGCGGAAGGTCGAAGAGGTCGGCAGTGCGGGCATCGGCGTGGACGAGCATGGCCCGCTGGACGCGGCCGTGATGGTCAGCGTGCCGATCGCCGACCTGGCCAGCGTGATCCACCTGTCCGATACCGACCTGCTGCGGCTGCACGTGGCCGGCGATCCGGACGCATTCGGAATGCTCTTCCTACGGCACAAGGACCGGTTGTGGGCGGTCGCGCTGCGCACCGCCGCCGACCCGGAGGACGCGGCCGACGCGCTCCAGGAGGCGATGGTGTCAGCCTTCCGCCGGGCCAGCGACTTCCGCGGCGATTCGGCGGTTACCACCTGGCTGCACCGGATAGTGGTCAACGCGGCGGTCGACCGGATTCGCCGCCGGCCCGCGCAGGCCCTGAGCTGGTCCGGTGAGCCCGCCGATCTCGACGCGCTCGCCGTCAACGCCGCGACCGACACGCGTCCGCGGCCTTCGGCAGTCGCGGTGTCCATCGACCCGATGGACACCACCGAGGTCCGGCTCGACGTGGACGCCGCGCTGCGGCGCCTGCCCGAGCAGCAGCGGATCGCGCTCGTGCTCGTGGACATGCTGGGCTACCCGGTTGCAGACGCGGCGGAGATGCTCGGCGTTTCCACCGGGACGATCAAGAGCCGGTGCGCACGGGGCCGTGTCCGATTGCTCCCATTTCTTTCGCATTTGCGTACTAACTTTGAGGACGGTGGGAACCACCGGCGGGTTACTGACGTCTCATTAAGGCAGGAAGGAGACGCATGAGCCGGCGGCTAGGTCATCCCGATCCCGAGGCTCTCGCCTGCTTTCGCGCCGGGATGCTTTGCGACCGCCGCAGCCGGAGGACGTCCGCGCACGTGGCCCGCTGCCCGCGATGCGCCGTGATGTGCGCGCGGCTGGACGCCGTGGTGGCCGCCCTGGCGACCGCCTCGCCCCCCGTGCTGCCGACAGCGGCCGAGCGCCAGGTGATCTCGGCCATTGACGCCGAATCAGGAGCGCGGGCGTTCGGGATCCCAGCGTCACCAAGGCCGGGAGCACTGGCGCCGACGGGCCAGCTGCCCGGGAGCCGCGTCGACGCCACCATGTCCGGGCGGCCGGCGCGCGCGATCGTCGGGCACGTCTTGGCCGCGGACAGCCACGCGCGGCGATGGACGCAGGCGTGGGGGGCACGGGTTGGCGTCACCGCCAGCCTGGTCGCCGCGTTGGCCGGCCTGGGCTATCTCGTCCGCGGGACCCGCCCTGGCTCGCTGGCGCAGACCGTCTCCTCGTCGTCACCCAGGACGACAACCGGGGTGCTACCCGGCAGCCCCCCGCCGGAGGGGGTCGCGCGCACCACCGCCTTCCTGGTCACGGATACCGGGACTAAGTACCGGCGGTCGACGCTGCGCGCCCAGGTCCGGGACCGATTGGCCGGCCAGGTGCCACCGCCAGCCGTGGAGCCGGTTCAGCCCGTGCTCACCCCGGACCCGCCCGCGGCAGGCGGCCCGCCTCCCCCGCAGGGGAGCGTCAGCGGGGGTTATCCCCAGGTCGCCGACCCTCCGGCGTCGATCGAGGTCGCCCCGCCGAAGTCGCTCATCGGCTGCGTGCTGCACCTCACCGGGAACGTGCCGCCAGAGTTCGTGGACCGGGGCACCTACCAGGCCCGGCCCGCCTATGTGTTCGCCGACGCGGTGGAGGCATGGGTGGTCGGAATTGACTGCACGGCCGCGCGTCCGGCACTTATCGCCGCGGTGCGGCTTGGCAACGCCCATTGATGAACACGCGGGAATCTAATCGCCCTAGTATCGGTTTAGCCGGTTGCAACTCTTGGAAGGGGCGGCGTACAAGTGACCGACGTGCGAGACGTCATCATCGTTGGCTCGGGACCGGCCGGGTACACGGCCGCGATTTACGCGGCCCGGGCGAAGTTGAGCCCGCTGGTGTTCGAGGGCTCGGTGACTGCGGGCGGTGCACTGATGAACACCACCGATGTGGAGAACTTCCCCGGCTTTCCCGATGGCATCCTCGGTCCGGACCTGATGGACGGGCTGCGCAAGCAGGCCGAGCGGTTCGGCGCCGAGCTGGTGACCGATGACGTGGTGGCGGTCGACCTGGCCGCGACGCCGAAGGTGGTGAAGACCCACACGGACGTGTTCTACGCGAAGTCGGTGATCATCGCCACTGGGTCCAAGTACCGCGAGCTCGGCGTGCCCGGCGAGAAGGAACTGTCCGGCCACGGGGTCTCCTGGTGTGCCACGTGTGATGGGTTCTTCTTCCGGGAGAAAGACATCGCGGTCGTCGGCGGCGGCGACTCCGCCCTCGAAGAGGCGACGTTCCTGACCCGGTTCGGCAAGTCCGTGACGGTCATTCACCGTCGTAACGAGCTGCGCGCGTCCAAGATCATGCAGGAGCGGGCGAAGGCCAACCCTAAGATCAAGTTCCTGTGGGACAGCGAGGTCGTCGAGGCCGTAGGCGACCAGAAGCTGACGGACCTGCGCATCAAGAACGTCAAGACCGGCGAGGAGCAGCTCCTGCCGGTGGGCGGCCTGTTCGTCGCGATCGGCCACGACCCGCGCAGTGAGCTGTTCGCGGGGCAGCTGAAGACCGACGAGGAGGGCTACCTGCTGGTCGAGGGCCGCTCGACGAGGACCGCCATCGACGGCGTCTTCGCCTGCGGCGACGTCGTCGACCACACGTACCGGCAGGCCGTCACCGCGGCGGGCACCGGCTGCTCGGCGGCGATCGACGCCGAGCGCTGGCTCGCGTCGCAGGAATCCTAAGCCGTCAACACGTATCGAACTCCATTCCCGGAAGGTGAGATAACAATGGGTGCGACTAAGGCCGTCACCGACGAGACCTTCGAGGCCGAGGTGCTCAAGAGCAGCAAGCCGGTCATCGTCGACTACTGGGCCGAGTGGTGTGGCCCGTGCCGCCAGGTGGCCCCGGTCCTGGAGGAGATCGCCACTGAGCACGGCGACAAGATCGATGTGGTGAAGCTCAACATCGACGAGAACCCGGCTGTCTCGCAGCGCTACAAGATCATGGCCATCCCGACCATGAGCGTCTTCAAGGACGGCGAGGTCGTCAAGCAGATCGTCGGCGCCAAGCCCAAGGCGGCCCTGCTTCGCGAGCTGGCCGAGTTCATCTAGGGGACCGGCAACCCGCCATCCCAGCACTCAGCGAGGAGGGGCCGACCGTAACGGTCGGCCCCTCCTCGCTTTAGTCGTCACTCAGGACCGGGTTTACGACGCCGCCACGGGACGCAGCACGCGCTCGGGGGTCATCGACCCAAGGAGCCGCTCAAGGGCCACCTCGACGTCCTCACGCCAGGTGAGGGCGGTGCGCAGTTCCATGCGCAACCGGGGATGACGGTGGTGCGGCCGGACGGTCTTGAAGCCTACGGCCAGGAGGTAGTCCACCGGGAGCATGCACCCGGGAGCGGTCCACTGCTTGTCGCCGAACGCCTCGATCGCCTTGACTCCGCGTCGGCTCAGGTCCTTGGCCATCCCCTGGATGAGCATCCGCCCCAGTCCGGCGCCCGAGAACTCGCTGAGTACTCGCGCGGTCATCAGCAAGACGGCGTCCGCGCTGACCGGGCTGGTGGGGAACGCCACCGAGCGCGGGACGTACTGCGGCGGGGCGAAGAGCACGAACGCGGCGGGAAGCCCGTCGACGTAGAGGAGCTTCCCGCAGCTTCCCCACTCCAGCAGTACCGACGAGATCCAGGATTCCTTTTCCAGGGCTGTGTCAGTTCCCTCGGCGCGTGCCCTGCTCATGGGGTCGAGTTCCCAGAAGACGCATGACCGGCAGCTTGGCGGAAGGTCGCTGAGATTATCGAGCGTGATGTTTACAAGGCGGCGTGACATCCGTTCCCCAGTCAGATTAGAGCTGAGCTCCCGCTACGTCGCACCATTGTCGCACGCTCCCTAGCCGCCCGTCTGAAATAGGCTCTAGGACCATGACCACAGCAGCGATTCCCTCTTCGGCTCGCAAGAGCTTCGGCAGCGACAACCACGCCGGAGTCCATCCCTCCGTTCTGGCAGCCATCACGGAGGCCAATTCCGGAGACGCCGTCGCCTATGGCGCTGACCCCTGGACGGCTCGGGCGACGGCCGATCTCAAGCGCCTTTCCGGTGCGAGCGGCGAGGTGTACCTGGTCCTCAACGGCAGCGGCGCCAACGTCCTCGGCCTGGGCCTGCTCCTCGGCCGGCACGAAGCGGTCATCTGCGCCGAGTCCGCGCACATCAACACCGATGAGTGCGGCTCGGCGGAGCGGATACTGGGGACTAAGCTGCTCACCGTTCCGGCCCCCGGCGGAAAGCTCACCCCCGAGCTCATCGCGCGCCGGCTGGCCGGGCGGGGCGATGAGCACTTCGCCCAGCCGGCGGTGGTGTCCGTCACTCAGTCAACCGAGTTCGGCACCTGCTATTCGCTGGCCGAGCTGGGCAAGATCCACGACTTCTGCACTGCCAGCGGGCTGCGCGTCTACATGGACGGAGCCCGGCTCGCGAACGCGGCCGCGCACCTCGGGTGCAGCCTGGCCGAGATGGCGGAGCACGCGGACGTGCTCAGCTTCGGCGGCACCAAGAACGGGGCGATGGGGGTTGAGGCGATCATCGTCATGCGGGAGCAGGACACGGCGGCCACGCCGTACCTGCGCAAGCAGCACATGCAACTGGTCTCCAAGATGCGTTACCTGGCCGCGCAGATCAGCGCGCTCGTCGACGATGACTTGTGGCTGCGCAATGCTGGGCACGCCAACGCGATGGCCCGCAGGCTCGCCGACGGGCTTGCTGGCGTTCCCGGCGTGGAGGTCGTGTACCCGGTGGAATCGGACGCCGTCTTCGCGCGCCTGGACAAGCGGCACATCGCCGCGCTGCAGCGCGACTGGATGTTCCACGTCTGGGATGAGGACTCGGGTGTCGTCCGCTGGATGACCGCGTTCGACACCCCGGTGGCGGCGGTCGATGAGTTTCTCGCGGATATAGCGGCGACTGCTAAGACTGGCTGATCTTCTTCGCGCAGGGGACTGGTTTCACGTGAAACCAGCCCCTCCGCTCGCTGTCCTGCCCTCGTTTCGTTTCACGTGAAACCAGGTCGCGGGGACTCCTTACAGTAGACTGGCGAACCCGGGACCAACGGACACTCACGCAGGGAGACGCAGTGGCACCGCAACGACGTGGCCTTGGCAGGGGACTCGGTGCGCTCATTCCCGAGGCTCCGCGCGCAAGCCCGGTACCCGGGGACATGGCATCCCCTCCGTCGGCCAGCCCTCCGGGAATGCCGAGCCTGGCCGCTGGCTCATTCGCCCCGATTCCCGCTGCCCCGGCCGACGGCGAGCCGACGGCCGGCTCCGGCGAGCCGATACTGCGTGAGGTGGCAGGCGCGTACTTCGAAGAGGTTCAGGTCGGATCGATCGCGCCTAACTCCCGGCAGCCACGTCGCACCTTCGACGAGGACGCGCTCGACGAGCTCTCGGCATCCATCGCTGAAGTGGGCCTGCTGCAGCCGGTCGTCGTCCGCAAGATCGGCGACGACAGCTACGAGCTCGTCATGGGGGAGCGCCGCTGGCGCGCGTCGCAGCGAGCAGGCCTGGATGTCATTCCGGCCATCGTCCGCGATACCAACGACGATGACATGCTCCGTGACGCACTCATGGAGAACCTGCACCGTCAGCAGCTCGACCCGCTCGAGGAGGCGGCTGCCTACCAGCAGCTGCTCGACGACTTCGGGGCCACGCATGAGCAGCTGGCCCAGAAGGTCGGCCGCTCCCGGCCACACATCAGCAATACACTCCGGCTGCTTAACCTGCCGCCCGCAGTGCAAAAGCGCGTCGCGGCCGGCGTGATCTCCGCCGGGCATGCCCGAGCGCTGCTGTCGATCGAGGACCCCGCGGGGCAGGAACGGCTCGCCCAGCGGATCGTGGCTGAGGGGCTATCGGTCCGGGCGGTGGAGGAGATCGTGGCGCTCGGCGAGGAGGGCCCGGTCAAGGCTCCGCGCAAGGCGCCGGCCAACCGGCCCGTCGCGCCGGCCCTGCGGGTCCTGGCCGACCGGTTGTCTGACCGTTTCGAGACGCGCGTCAAGGTGGAGCTCGGCCGGACCAAGGGCAAGATCACGGTCGAGTTCGCTACCATCGACGACCTCGAGCGAATCGTCAAGGCGATGGCGCCCGAGGAAGCTGGTCGCGGGCCAGCCGTGGACTAGGCATCGAACTCAGCAGCGATTTTTATGGCTTCATCTGCTAATAAGTGCTGAGAGCCAAGGACGCGCGTGATGGTGACGGCAAGCGCCACCACGCGGGCCGGAGAATGCCGCTGGTATAAGCGTGGCGGCCCCGGGGTTTACGGGGCCGCCACGCTATAAGCCGACGCGAAAATATAGCTACATCGCGCTGGAACGCAGTGCGAGCTCCCGGGCCGCCTCGACATACGCGAGAGCCCCGCTGGAAGCGGGATCGTAAGTAATAACCGACTGTCCGTAGCTGGGAGCTTCGGAGACGCGCACACTGCGCGGAATGATCGTCTGGAGCACCACGTCGCCGAAATGCGAGCGCACGTCGTCGGCCACCTGCGTGGCGAGCCGGGTCCGGCCGTCGTACATGGTGAGCAGAATCGTGGAGATGCGCAGCTGGCTGTTCAGGTGCCCGCGGACCAGCTCCACCGTTCGCAGCAGCTGCTCCAGTCCCTCAAGCGCGTAGTACTCGCATTGAATCGGGATGAGCACTTCCTCCGCCGCCACCAGCGCGTTGACCGTCAGGAGTCCCAGCGATGGCGGGCAGTCGATCAGCACGTAATCGAGATTGGAGACGTCGAGAGACCGGATGGCGCGGGACAGGCGCTGCTCGCGGGCCACCATCGGGACCAGCTCGATCTCCGCGCCGGCCAAGTCGATCGTGGCGGGCGCGCAGGACAGGCCAGGCATCCCGGGAACCTCGACCACGACCTCCGACAGCGGCCGCTCCTCCACGAGGGCGTTGTACACGGAATCGACGCCGACGTGGTGCTCCACGTCCAAGGCGGTGGACGCGTTGCCCTGCGGGTCGAGGTCCACGACCAGCACCCGGGAGCCGTGCTGGGACAAGCTGGCCGCGAGGTTGACCGCGCTGGTCGTCTTGCCCACGCCTCCCTTCTGGTTGGCGATCGTCATGATCCGGCACCGGCTGGGCCGCGGCCATTCTTCGCGTTGACTGCCGGTGCCCCTAATCCCCGCGGCCGCCTCGGCGGCTTGCCCGATCGGGGTCTCGGCGGGATTCGCCCGCACTTCTGGCACGATCACCTCCGGATTAGCTGACACCAGCGGCGGGGCATTGTCCTCGCCGGGGCCAGGAGTTTCACGGGAAACCGCAGCGGATAGTGCCTGCCGTACCCGCGTGGAACCCGGAATGGCCGACGCGTCCTGACCGTTCAACAGCGCACCTCTCGACACCTGGTCTCCGGGTGGAGACACTCGCGGCCAGCCCAGGCCGGCGTCGCTGACCAGCGGCCCCGTGGGTGCCCCGTCAGGCCAACCCAGGCCGTCTGCGGTGGGCACCAGCCTGCTCCTCTCGGCCGCGTCCTACAGTCTTGCCCGCCCCATCAACGTTCCTGGCGGGCTTGCCCGTTTTGCCGCCGCTTCGGGCGAGGACCACGCGAACAACCGTGGTCGCTGGTATGACCCTATCGTGGCCGACCCGTAGGATCTCGGTGCTGCGCGCGCCGAGCCCCGCCAATGCGGGCCGGGCAGCACTGACTTCCTCCTCCGCCGCCTGCCCCTTGATCGCCAGGATTATCCCTCCGGGCCGCAGCAATCCGCTGGCCCAGCCGACCAGGCGGTCCAGCGGCGCGACAGCCCGGGCCGTGACCACGTCAGCCTGGATGGATCCTGCTAGTTCCTCCGCCCGCGCGCGAGTCACCGTCACGTTCGGCATGTCCAAGGCCGTCACGCACTCCTGGAGGAAACTGGTCCGCCGCAGCATCGGCTCGACCAGCACCACGTCCAGGCCGGGGCACATCATAGCCAGCACCAGGCCGGGCAGCCCGGCCCCGGAGCCGATATCCACAAGCTGCCCCCGCGCCGGCAGCAACTCGGCTACCACGGCGCAATTCAGCAGATGACGGTCCCAGAGCCGCGAGGCCTCCCGCGGGCCGATGAGCCCCCGGGTAACGCCGTCGGTCGCCAGCAAGGACGCGAACGCACGCGCCTTGGCAAGTGCCGTGCCAAACACCTCGGCCGCCGCTTCGGGGGGCAGCTGTCCTTCCCGCTCCGGCTGGCTTGCCCGCCGCACTGCCGCTTCGGGCTGAGCCTCAGCCTCCGGTGACCGCGAAGCCTGCCCCGTTCCCGCTGCCTTGCCCGCTGCATTCTCGCTTCGGGCGGACACCAGCGCTCTCCTCAGCCCACCGGGAAGACCACGACCCGCCGGTTCGGCTCCTCGCCCTCCGACTCGCTGCGCAGCCCGGCGAGGGCCACCGCGTCGTGGATGATCTTCCGCTCGAACGGCGACATGGCCCCGAGCTTGCGCGGCTCCCCGCTCCGGGAGACCTCGGCCGCCACGGACTTGCCGAGCTCAGCGAGCTCGGACCGCCGACGTGCGCGGAAGCCGCCGACGTCCAGCATCAGCCGCGCACGCGCGCCGGTCTGCCGGTGAACGGCGAGCCGGGTGAGCTCCTGCAGCGCCTCGAGCACCTCGCCGTCGTCGCCGACCAGTTCATCTAGGGTCGCCCCAACCACGGACACGACGGCGCGATCGCCTTCCACGTCCATGTCGATGTCGCCGTCGAGATCGGCGATGTCAAGCAGCCCCTCGATGTAGTCAGCGGCGATGTCGCCTTCCTGCTCCAGCAGGTTCAGCTCGGACTCGTCATCGGCCGAGTCCTCACCATCGTCCTCGTCCTCGTCGTCTTCATCGTCCTCGTCGTCGTCCTCGACATCTTCAACATCGTCGTCCTCGACATCGTCATCAAGTTCATCGTCGAGCACGCCATCGGGATCCAGGTCAGCGACACCGGGCAGCCCGTCTTCGGTATCTACCACCGCGCCGAACCTCTCACCGGGAACATCCCCCACAGTCGCTCACCTCTTGTTGCCCGAACGCTTGCTACGTGTGTTTCGAACCGGCTGGTTCCGGATGGTCCTCGCGGGTGCCACTTCCGGCTCCGGCTCAGCCTTGCTCTTGCTACCCAGCCGCAACCTGGCACTGAGGCCGCCGCCGCCGCTTTGCTCCGCAGCCGGCGCCCCGGATGGCACGGCTGTCCCGTTGGCACTGCTCCCGGCCGCTGCCTTAGCCGGCTGGGCCGGCTTGGCAGCGGATGCCGCCTTAGCCGGGCTTTGCCCCGAACCCCGGCTGGGGGTCGTCCGGCCCGCGTTCGCCTTCGCCGGCTGCGCCGCCGTACCACCCTGTGCCGCCGATCCGCCTGCCGTCGTCTTCCCGGCCGAGCTCGCCTTGCCGGCCTGGGTTGCCTTGCCCGCCGGAGTCGTCGCCTTGCCGCTGCTGCCCGGCGCCTTACCCGTGGCGACGGCGGAGCTCTTGACCCCCGCCGCCGGCGCGGTCGCCGCGCCTACCGTAGCGCTGCCCACCACTGGCAGGTTGCGGAACAGGAAATGCTGCTGGCCCATCGTCCACAGGTTGTTGGTAACCCAGTAGATCACCAGGCCGTACTGCCAGTACAGGCCGCTCAGCGCGAACAGCGGCGCGATGTAGACCATGTACTTCTGCGACTGCGCCATCGGGTTGTCCGGATCAACCGGCCCCTGCTGCATCATGCCGCGCTTCTGGCTCTGCCTCATCGTCAGGAACGTCGTGCAGGCGCTCACGATCACCGAGGCGAGGATCACGGCCCGCACGGGCAACGACGCCGGCGGGTGCATGAACAGGAACTTGTCCGACAGCAGCACGCCGAAGACATGCGCGTGCTTGGCACTGTCCAAGACGGGCTGAGTCAGGCCGTACTGCAGGTGGTTGTCGGCGATCGCGCGCAGCACGTTGAACAGCGCGATGAAGACCGGGAACTGCGCCAGCAGCGGGAGGCACCCGCTCAGCGGGTTGACGCCGTTCTCCTTGTAGTACTTCATCGTCTCTTCATTGAGCTTTTGCTTGTCGTTCTTGTACTTCTTACGGATCTCCTGCAACTGCGGCATGTGCTGCTGCATCCGCTGCTGGGCGCGCACCTGCTTGATGAACAGGGGCAGCATGAGGACCCGGAGCAAGATCACGAGCAAGACGATCGACAGCCCCCACGCCCACCCGGAGTCCGCTCCGAACGGCACGGCGAGGACCGCATGGATGCGCATAATCACCCACGCGACCACGTCGAACAGCGGGTTCAGAAAGCTCAGCACCGTGTAACTCCTTGCGGCCTTGCCGACCTAGCGGGGGACTGACTGGGGGTCTTCCCCCAGAAGGTAAACACTGCCGGGACCGGATCGTATCCACCTGGATGGAAGGGCTGGCACCGAGCGAGCCTGCGAATGGTCAGCCACGGCCCGCGGATCGCCCCGTGCACCCTCAGCGCCTCTAGCGCGTACTCGCTGCACGAGGGCGCGAACCGGCACCTCGGCGGGATCAGGGGGCTGATGAACCGACGGTACCCGGCGATCGGGACCATGAGCGCCCGCGCCGCGGCGCTCGCTCGCTCGCTCGTCCGCACAGTCTTGTCCGCTCCGCCGCCGCTTCGGGCGGGACTCGTTTCTGCGCTGCTCATTGGCGCCCCAGTGCCTCAGCCTGCCGCCGCAGCAGTCGATGGGTTACCAGGTCGAGATCGGCGGCCAAATCCGCCTGGCGGACGCCCGCGGCGGCCGGGTGGGCACGCACTACGAGCAGGCAACCGTCCGGCAGATCCGCGAGACGCGCCCGCATCACTTCCCGGAGCCGTCGCTTTACCCGATTGCGAACCACCGCGGAGCCAACCGCACGGCTGACGACAAAGCCTACCTTTGCCGGCCCACCATCCGGAACCACGAGCAGGTGAGCACTGACCACCCGCCCGCCGGCTCGCCGGCCAGTACGCGCCACGAGCCGGAACTGCTGTGGCCGCCTGATCCGCGACTGCTGCGGTAGCATGACGCCTCCAATCGGGGAATCCGGCGCCGTACCGGCAACGCCCCGCGAGGGGCGAGCGTCGGGAATCCCGGAGTTCATCCCCCGGCAGGCACAGCCCGATCGCCCGCGACGCTAGGCGCTCAGCCGCTCGCGCCCCTTGCCGCGGCGCGCGGCGATGATCGCCCGGCCGGCACGGGTACGCATCCGAAGCCGGAAGCCATGGGTCTTCGCCCGCCGGCGATTGTTCGGCTGGAACGTACGCTTGCTCACTGGAGCTCCAGGAAATAGGTATCAACTGAGGGTCTTAGGGTCAGCCTGTTAACGGTATGGGGCAACCGCGCAGAGGTCAAACTGAGCGGGGGGTCCCATGCTCGCCACCGCCCGTCGCGGCGGGCGAACTCCCCTTCCGGGGGGGTCGCGGAGGGATGTGGCGCAGTGATACCTTCCAAGACTCACGTTTTCCGGGCGTGTCGCGAGTCCGCGACTTAGGCTGTGGAAAATCACGCAACACTTGTGGACCAGCTTGTGGACAACATAACGGGGGGAGCGCATCGGTGACTGACACAGATCTCGCGGACGTGTGGGCCCGGTCGCTCGACGGGCTCGCTGAACTGCACGTGCAGCCAAGCCAGCTGGCGTGGCTGAAACTCACCAGGCCGCTCGGGCTTGTGGAGAACACCGCCCTGATCGCCACGCCCAACGCGTTCGTCAAGGAGCAACTGGAGACACGGCTGCGCCCGCTGGTCACGCACGCTCTTTCTCGCGAGCTCGGCCGTAGCATCCAGCTCGCGGTCACGGTGGACCCGGGCCCGGGCGGCCCGGCCCCGCAGTCCGGCATGTCCGAGCCGGGCCCGCATCCGCCTGGGCCCCCATCGTCGGGGGCCTTGTCGGGACCACTGCCACCTGGGGCAATGCCATCGGCTGGACACCCGGTGGCACCCTCGCCGGGCATCGACTCTCATTCGGCGCGGCCCCCCGAGGCGCCTGCCGGCTATGGCGACCAGCAGTACAACGAGCAGCCTTACGGAGGCGGGGAGACCGCGGGCTACGGCGAATCGCGGGCCTACGGTCCGGGCTACGGCGGCGGGCACGGATTCGTTGCGGGCCAGTCGTATGGCAGCCCGCGGGAGTACAACCCCCCTCAGGGCTACGGCAGTGGCCCTGACTACGGCGCTCCCCCCGACTACAACGCCCGCCCGGACTACGGCGCCCGCCCGGACTACAAGGGCAGCCCCGGCGGCCGGCCGGACTACGGCCAGCAGCCGCCCTGGCGCGTGGCCGACGGCGGCGCGCCCTATCAGGGGCAGGCGGACCGGGACTTTCCGGCCGAGCAAGCCGCCCCGCACCATGGGCCGGGCGGCCAGGCCGGGCCGCAGGGTGGCGGCGCGCATCCCGCGGGCAACCCGGCGGCCCACAGCCAGCCGCCGCATTCCGGTGGCCACGTCCCAGGGCCGCATACCGGCCCGATCCCGGTCATCCCGGGAGCGACCGCCCCGCGGCCCTCAGCCCGGCTTAACCCGAAGTACACGTTCGAGACCTTCGTCATCGGGTCCAGCAACCGCTTCGCGCACGCCGCCGCCGTCGCCGTCGCCGAGGCGCCCGCCAAGGCCTACAACCCGCTGTTCATATACGGGGACTCCGGGCTGGGCAAGACCCACCTGCTGCACGCGATCGGGCACTACGCCCAGACGCTGTACGCGGGCCTGCGGGTCCGGTACGTGAGCTCGGAGGAGTTCACCAACGAGTTCATCAACATGATCCGGGACGGCAAGCAGGATGGGTTCCGCCGCCGGTACCGCGACATTGACGTGCTGCTCGTGGACGACATCCAGTTCCTGGAGAACAAGGAAGGGACCCAGGAGGAGTTCTTCCACACCTTCAACACGCTGCACAACGCGAGCAAGCAGATCGTCATCTCCAGCGACCGGGCGCCTAAGCGGCTGGTGACGCTGGAGGACCGGCTGCGGAGCCGGTTCGAGTGGGGGCTGCTGACCGACGTTCAGCCCCCGGAGCTGGAGACCCGCATCGCGATCCTCCGCAAGAAGGCGGTCCAGGAGGGCCTCAACGCCCCGCCGGACGTCTTGGAGTACATCGCCTCGCGGATCTCCACCAACATCCGCGAACTCGAGGGCGCGCTGATCCGGGTAACCGCGTTCGCGAGCCTGAACCGGCAATCGGTGGACCTGCAGCTCGCCGAGATCGTGCTCAAGGACCTGATCCCGGAGACCCAGGGGCCGCAGATCACGGCGGCGACGATCATGGGGCAGACGGCCGCGTACTTCGGGCTGTCGATCGAGGACCTGTGCGGGACGAGCCGGTCGCGGGTCCTGGTGACCGCCCGGCACATCGCGATGTACCTGTGCCGGGAGCTGACGGACATGTCCCTGCCGAAGATCGGCCAGCAGTTCGGCGGCCGCGACCACACCACGGTGATCAACGCGGACCGCAAGATCCGCTCGCTGATGGCCGAGCGCCGGTCGATCTACACGCAGGTCACAGAGCTGACGAACCGAATCAAGATGCAGGCGAGAAGCTAGCCGCCAGCGCGACTAAGGCAATTGACGGCAAGGGGAGTAATGGCAACGACGTGCACAGGCCCTCCACAGGAGTTATTCCCACCCTGTGGACATCACCTGTGGATAACCATGTGGAGCGCCTATGGATAAGCGGGGGACAACGAGTGGAAAACAACTGAAGAACTCTGGGTCACCCACAAGAGCCCCCGGAACGTCCGCAGGCGCCGCACACCCCCTGTGCACGCGAAGCTGGCCCGGACCAGGCGTGACGCCGCTGTCCACAGAATCCACAGGGCCTATTACTACGACGTTCCTATCTATCTAGAAAACACAAAACCAAGTAGTAGGTGCCCCGGCCTCGGCCGAACCAAACGCGGCGCGAAGCTCGCGGCGGGGTGCCCACAAGGCAGGAGGCGAAGTTCCGTGAAGCTCCAAGTTGAGCGTGACCCACTCGCAGAGGCCGTCGCCTGGGCTGCCCGCGCGCTTCCGGTGCGGCCGACCGCCCCGGTGCTGGCAGGCATCCGGATCCAGGCGGGCAGCGAGCTCACGCTGTCCACCTTCGACTACGAGGTCTCCGCGCGGGCGATCATCGCCGTGGCGGCGGACGAGCCGGGCACGGTCCTGGTCTCGGGCCGGCTGCTGGCCGAGATCGTCCGCAGCTTGCCCGCCAAGCCGGTGGATTTGTCCACCGACGGGGCTAGGATGACCGTCCGCTGTGGCAGCGCGACCTTCACGTTGATGCTGCTGCCCGCTGAGGAGTACCCGACGCTGCCCGGCATGCCCGACGTCACCGGCACCGTCGGCGCCGACACCTTCGCCTCCGCGATCAGCCAGGTCGCCATCGCGGCGGGCCGCGATGACACGCTCCCCGCCCTGACCGGCATCCGGGTGGAGATCGCCGAGGACATGCTGACCCTGGTCGCGACCGACCGGTACCGGCTCGCGGTCCGCGAGCTGCGCTGGAATCCCGTCGCCCCGGGCCTCAACACCACCGTCCTGGTTCCCGCCAAGGTGCTCGGCGACACCGCGCGGGCACTGACCTCCGGCGCCGAGGTTGCCGTCGCGCTGGCGGCCGAGGGCATGGGGGGCGGTTCCTCGGGAAGCGCTGCCTCGGACGGGATCATCGGCTTTGAGGGCGCGGGCCGACGGACCACGACCCGGTTGCTGTCCGGTGAGTACCCCAAGTACCAGACGCTGCTGCCCAGCGAGTTCTCCGCGGTCGCGGAGCTACCCGCCGGGCAGTTCTCGGACGCGGTCAAGCGGGTCGCCCTGGTCGCCGAGCGCAACACGCCCATCCGCCTGACCTTCAACCCCGGCGAGGTGCTGCTTGAGGCGGGCACTGGCGACGAGGCGCAGGCCACCGAGGCGATCGAGGCCAGCTTCGAGGGGGAGCAGCTGCAGATCGCGTTCAACCCGCAGTACCTGCTCGACGGCATCGGCGCGGTCGACTCCGATGTCGCCCGGATTTCGTTCACCACGGCGACCCGGCCGGCGGTCATCACCGGCAAGGGCGAGGCACAGCCCGACTACCGGTACGTCCTCATGCCCATCAGGAGCGCCGGGTAAGTTCCCGGCCCACCTCGGCGCGCTCCCCGGATCGGCGATGTTTTCCACAAGGCGCTGTGGAAGATGTTAATAACCGGGAGAGCTTCCGGAAATAGCGGCTTCACCTGCGGAGTTTGAGGCAGGGGGTTCGGCTGTGACTGGAGCGCGGGGCGAGGTGATGGCGGCGGCCCTGCCGTGGGCCGTCGCGTGCGCCGCGCGCCCGGGAACGGCAGTCGCGCGGCGGAAAGTCGCCATACCAGCGATAATCATGAGGTGCACCTGACTCGCCTGGCCCTGACCGACTTCCGCTCGTACGCGAGCGTGGATGTCACGCTCGGGCCAGGCGTCACCATCTTCGACGGCCTGAACGGCGAGGGGAAGACCAACCTGGTCGAGGCGGTCGGCTACGTCGCCACCCTCGCCAGCCACCGGGTCTCCGCCGACGCCCCGCTGATCAGGCAGGGCGCCGAGCAAGCCATCATCCGGGCCGGCATCACCGACGCCACGCGCGACAACCTGGTGGAGATCGAGCTCAACCCCGGCCGGGCCAACCGGGTCCGGCTCAACCGGGTACCGCTCCCCAGGCCCCGCGAGGTGCTCGGCCAGCTGCGCACGGTACTGTTCGCGCCCGAGGACCTCGCCTTGGTCAAGGGCGACCCGGGCGAGCGCCGCCGGTTCCTGGACGACCTCCTGGTTGCGATGGCGCCCCGGTACGCCGCGGTCCGCGCCGACTACGACCGGGTCCTGAAGCAGCGGACCGCGCTGCTGAAGTCGGCCGGTCCCAAGGCAGCGTCATCGAGAGCGGCATCCTCAAGAGCGGCATCCTCGAAAACCGGGTCATCGAGGGCGAGCACGGGGCGAGCGAGCCGGGACGCCCAGTCGCGGGAGGCGGTGACATCGACATTGGACATCTGGGACGCGCACCTGGCCCGGGTCGGCGCTGAGCTGGTCGTCGCGCGGGAGCACCTCGTTGACGCCGTCCGCCCGCATGTCGAGCGCGCCTACCTGGCGGTCGCTGGCGGCGAGAAGGGCGCTGCTCCCCCGGACGGCCAGGACAGCAAGGCGGGCGCCGCGATCAGCTATCGCCGGTCATACCGCGGTGCCGCCCAAGGCAGTGGTGCGGCCGAGGAGGGCGCTTCCGGGGAGGGCGCTTCCGGGGAGATCGTCCGCGGTGACGAGGGAAATGACGGCGGCGGACCGGGGCGTTACGGACATAAGGAACGCGTAAGGGCCGCCGAGGCGAGCCTGCGCGCGGCGCTCGCCGAAGTGCGAGACAGTGAGCTTGAGCGGGGCGTCTGCCTCGCGGGGCCGCACCGGGACGAGCTGGAACTGTCCATCCGGGGGCTGCCCGCCCGCGGGTACGCGAGCCACGGCGAGTCCTGGTCGCTGGCGCTGGCCCTGCGGCTGGCCAGCTTCGAGTTGCTGCGAGCGAGCCGCGAGGACCCGGTGCTCATCCTCGATGACGTGTTCGCCGAGCTGGATGCCGGGCGCCGGGAGCGGCTGGCGCGGCTGGTGGCCGGGGCCGAGCAGGTACTCGTCACCGCGGCCGTGCCCGAGGACGTGCCCGCGGTGCTGGCCGGCGTGCGGTTCACCGTCAGCGCGGGAGGGCTAACCCATGCGCGCTGACCAGGACCGAGTCAGGCTGGTCGTCGAGGCCCTCACCCGGGTACGCGCGGATGCCTGGGCCCGCGGCGACCGCCCCACGGGGCTGGGACGGACCCGGAGTACGGCGGGCGGCCCGCGAGGCGCAGCGAGCGCCGGCGAGACTGGCTTCACCGGCCGGGGGGCCTGGGGGGCTGGCGTGTACCCCCCCGACAGCAGAGCCCGCCGTGATGATCCGCAGCCGCTCACCGCGGCGATGGGCGGCCTGCTGTCGGCCCGGGGGTGGCGGCAGCGGGCGGCGGTCGGCGCGGTGTTCGGCCGGTGGGCGGAAGTGGTCGGGGCTGAGGTCGCGGCGCACACCAGGCCGACGGCGTTCGATGATGGGGACTTGGTAGTGCTCGCGGACTCGACGGCGTGGGCGACCCAGGTCAGGCTGCTCGCCCCGCAGCTACTTCGGCGGCTTGGCGCCGAACTGGGCGCCGGAACGGTGCGCCGGGTGCGCGTACAGGGACCAACCGGGACTACAGGCAGGCGACACGTACGGTTAAGCCAGCCGCAGGAGTCCGTAACCACAGCTAAAATAAAAGGTAGTCACAAGGCTCATGCCCGGGGGGCGCCGGTGGCTTCCTGCTGCAGGGATGGAGTTACGCACTTGTCGTATGATGCGCGGTCGATCACGGTACTTGAGGGCCTGGAGGCCGTTCGTAAGCGTCCCGGCATGTACATCGGCTCGACGGGCGAGCGCGGACTCCACCACCTGGTCCAGGAGATTGTGGACAACTCCGTGGACGAGGCCCTGGCCGGGTACGCCACGGACATTGAGGTGACGTTGCTCGCCGACGGCGGCGTCCGGGTGATTGACAACGGCCGCGGCATCCCCGTGGACGAGCACCCGGTGGAAAAGCGCCCGGCGGTCGAGGTCGTCATGACGGTTCTGCACGCTGGCGGCAAGTTCGACGGCAAGTCGTACGCGGTCTCCGGTGGCCTGCACGGCGTCGGCGCCGCGGTGGTGAACGCGCTGTCGACTCAGCTAGTCGTGGAGATCCGCCGGGACGGGTACGTCTGGCGGCAGAGCTACGCCCGCGGGGTCCCGGCCGGGCCGCTCGAGCGCGGCGAGGAAACGTCGGAGACGGGCAGCACGACGACCTTCTGGGCGGACAACTCGATCTTCGAGACCACCGAGTACTCCTTCGAGACACTGGCCCGGCGCCTCCAGGAGATGGCGTTCCTGAACCGGTCCCTGCGGATCTCGCTGACTGACGAGCGGCGCCCGCTCGTCGAAGACGATGACGACGCGGTGGACGCGGGCGAGGTCGCCCCCCGGTCGGTGACGTACAAGTACGACGGCGGCATCTCGGACTTCGTCAAGTACCTGAACGCGTCCAAGGAGCCGGTGCACCCGTCGGTCATCGACTTCTCCGACGAGACGACGGGCATGGCCATCGAGGTGGCGATGCAGTGGAACGGCTCCTACACCGAGTCGGTGCACACCTTCGCGAACACCATCAACACGGCCGAGGGCGGCACGCACGAGGAGGGCTTCCGCGCGGCGCTGACCACCGTGGTCAACAAGTACGCGCGGGACCAGAAGTTCCTCAAGGAGAAGGACCCCAACCTCACCGGCGAGGACATCCGCGAGGGGCTGACCGCGATCGTCTCCATCAAGCTGGCCGAGCCGCAGTTCGAGGGGCAGACCAAGACCAAGCTGGGCAACACCGACGCCAAGTCGTTCACCCAGCGGGTCGCCAACGACCACCTGCGCGACTGGTTCGACCGCAACCCCGGCGAGGCCAAGGACATCATCGACAAGGCGATGCAGGCGGCCCGCGCCCGCATCGCCGCGCGCCAGGCGCGGGACCTGACCCGGCGCAAGTCGCTCCTGGAGTCCTCGTCGCTGCCCGGCAAGCTGTCGGACTGCCAGTCCACTGACCCGGCGCGGTCGGAGATCTACGTGGTCGAGGGTGACTCCGCAGGCGGCTCCGCCAAGGGCGGCCGCGACCCGCACTTCCAGGCGATCCTCCCGATCCGGGGCAAGATCATCAACGTCGAGAAGTCGCGGATCGACCGGGTCCTTAAGAACAACGAGGTCCAGTCGATGATCACCGCGCTCGGGGCGGGGATCTACGACGAGTTCGACATCACCAAGCTCCGGTACCACAAGATCATCCTCATGGCAGACGCCGACGTTGACGGCCAGCACATCAGGACGCTGCTGCTGACGCTGTTGTTCCGCTTCATGAAGCCGCTCATCGAGGCCGGCCACGTCTACCTCGCGCAGCCGCCGCTGTACAAGATCAAGTGGACCGAGCGCTCGGTTGACCCCGAGTACGCGTTCTCCGACGCCGAGCGAGACCGGGTCATCGAGGCGGGCATCGCCCTGGGCCGTAAGGACCCGCGGCCGCGCGACTCGGTGCAGCGGTTCAAGGGCCTGGGCGAGATGAACGCCGAGGAGCTGTGGGAGACCACCATGAACCCCGCCCGCCGGGTGCTGCTGCAGGTGACGATGGACGACGCCGCCCAGGCGGACGAGCTGTTCACGGTGCTGATGGGCGAGGACGTCGAGGCGCGGCGCTCGTTTATCACCCGCAATGCCAAGGACGTCCGCTTCCTGGACATCTGACGTCCAGGGCAGGGGCCAGAGCTTTTGAGTAAAGGACTGTGAGCCTTGACGGAAATTACTGATCCGCCTGCGCACGACCGCACTGAGCCGGTCGACATCCAGCTGGAGATGCAGCGCAGCTACATCGACTACGCGATGTCGGTCATCGTGGGCCGGGCGCTGCCTGACGTGCGGGACGGGCTCAAGCCCGTGCACACCCGCATCTTGTACGCGATGTACGACGGTGGCTACCGCCCGGAGCGTGGCTACTTCAAGTGCTCCCGCGTCGTCGGGGACGTCATGGGTAACTATCACCCGCACGGCGACAGCGCGATCTACGACGCGCTCGTGCGGATGGCCCAGACCTGGTCGATGCGGATGCCGCTGGTCGACGGGCAGGGAAACTTCGGCTCCCCGGGAAACGACCCGCCCGCCGCCATGCGGTACACCGAGTGCCGCCTGGCCCCGCTGGCGATGGAGATGCTGCGGGACATCAACGAGGAGACCGTCGACTTCCGGCCGAACTACGACGGCCGGTCGGCCGAGCCGGTCGTGCTGCCCGCGCGGTTCCCGAACCTCCTGGTCAACGGGTCAGAAGGCATCGCGGTGGGGATGGCGACCAAGATCCCGCCGCACAACTTGCGGGAAGTGGCCTCCGGCGTCGCCTGGTACCTGGAGAACTACGAGCGGTTCGAGTCGCACCACGAGCCGCCCGCCGAGGTTGACGAGGATCACCCCCGCCGCCCGGCGTGGGAGGAGCTCCTCGACGGCCTGATGGAGCTGATCCCGGGTCCGGACTTCCCGACCCGCGGCCTGATCGTCGGCCGGCGCGGCATCCGCGAGGCGTACCGCACCGGGCGCGGCTCGGTCATCATGCGCGCCGTCGTGGACGTGGAGGAGATCCAGGGCCGTACCTGCCTGGTCGCCAAGGAGCTGCCGTTCCAGGTCAACCCGGACAACCTGGCCACCAAGATCGCGGAGCTGGTACGGGACGGCCGGCTAACCGGCATCGCCGACGTCCGCGACGAGTCTTCCGGGCGCACCGGCCAGCGGCTGGTCATCGTCCTCAAGCGGGACGCGGTCGCCAAGGTCGTCTTGAACAACCTGTACAAGCACACCCAGCTCCAGGAGACATTCGGCGTCAACATGCTGGCCCTGGTGGACGGCGTGCCGCGCACGCTGCGCCTGGACCAGATGATCCGGTACTGGGTGGCGCACCAGATCGACGTCATCATCCGTCGCACGCGATTCCGGCTGCGCAAGGCGCAGGAGCGACTGCACATCGTCGCGGCCCTGCTGAAGGCCATCGACCGGATCGACGACGTCATCGCGCTGATCCGGGCGTCGGAGTCGGCGGCGGTCGCCCAGACCGGCCTGATGACCCTGCTGGACATCGACGAGATCCAGTCCCGGGCGATCCTCGACATGCAGCTGCGCAAGCTGGCCGCGCTGGAGCGGCAGGAGCTGGTCAACGAGCGGGACGAACTTGAGGCCAAGATCGCCGACTTGGAGGACATCCTGGCCTCGCCCGTCCGGCAGCGCTCGATCGTCGGCGACGAGCTAGCGGAGATCGTCCACAAGTTCGGCGACGACCGGCGCACTGAGTTCATCGCCTCCGAGGGCGACGTCACCGACGAGGACCTGATTGCCGAGGCCGACATCGTGGTGACAATCAGCCACGGCGGCTACGCGAAGCGCACCAACGCCGATCAGTACCGCGCGCAGCGGCGGGGCGGCAAGGGCGTGCGGGGCGCGCAACTGCGCACCGACGACATCATCGACCACTTCTTCGTCACCTCCACGCACCACTGGATCTTGTTCTTCACGAACAAGGGCCGGGTGTACCGGGCCAAGGGCTACGAGTTGCCCGACGCCGGCCGGGACGCGCGCGGCCAGCACGTGGCGAACCTGCTGGCGTTCCAGCCCGACGAGACGATCGCCGAAGTGCTCGCGCTGCGCGACTACGAGGCGGCGCCCTACCTGGTCCTGGCCACCCGGTCGGGCCTGGTGAAGAAGTCCCGCCTGGTCGACTACGACTCGGCGCGCTCCGGCGGGCTGATCGCGATCAACTTGCGCGATGACGACGAGGTGATCTCCGCCCGGCTGGTCGCCCCGGAGGAGGACCTGCTCCTGGTGAGCAAGAACGCGAAGGCGATCCGGTTCCGCGCGACCGACGAGCAGATGCGCCCGCTGAGCCGGGCGACGTCCGGTGTCATCGGCATGCGGTTCGTCGAACACGATGAGCTCCTCGGCATGTACGTCGTCCGAGAGGGCGAAGACGTGCTGGTCGCGACCGTCGGCGGGTACGCTAAGCGGACGTCAGCCGAGGAGTACCCGCTGCACAACCGGGGCGGCATGGGCGTCTTCACCGCGAAGATCGTCGAGGACCGCGGTGGCCTGGTCGGGGCGCTGATGGTGCGTCCGGAGGATGAGATCTTCGCGATCACCTCCGCGGGCGGCGTCATCAGGACCCGGGCCAGCGAGGTGAAGCAGTCGGGACGGCAGACAATGGGGGTGCGGCTGATGAACCTCGCACCTGGTGACAGCGTTGTTGCGCTGGCTCGTAACGCCGAATCCGCAGTTGAAGCGGATGAAGGCAACGATCCAGGGGAGAACATCGTCTGATAAGTAACGGGGGTTTCTGGGTTTGCAGTGCTTCCCAGAAACTCACCATTCGTCGGATAGTCTCTGCTGAAGCTACAAAGGGGCACCAGTGGGTACCGAGGAGGACGGCGTGGACGAGGCGGGACGATCTTCGAAGCCGCCCTTGATGATGGCGTCGGCGATCGATGACGTGGACACGGGCACCGACCGCGAGGCGACCACCGTCGCCGTTCCTGTTCACGGCGCTAGCAATGGCAAGTCGTCGGGTTCGTCGCGGTCTGCGGGTTCGCCGGGTGCTGGGTCTGCCGCGGTGCCCGCGGCGGTGGAGGCTGACCCTCCTGAGACTGAGTCCGTTGATGGTGGTAGGCCCGTTGAGGGTGCTGAGGCTGTTGAGCCCGACGATGTAACGAGTGACGATGGGGCGGGCGTTGTGGATGATGCTGAGGCTGTGGACGACAGGGTAAGTGACAGCGATATCACGATCAGTGATATCGAAAGCATCAAGGCCACGGCGGCCGAGCCCGTCCTGGCCGATGACTCCGCCGATGCTGCCTACTCGTGGAGTTCGTCATCCTGGAGCTCTCCGTCGTGGAACTCGGCGTCGTCTTGGGACCCAGCTTCCACGGTCGCGGATTCACCGGCCGCGCCCAGTGGCAGTCCAGCGAGCACCGGCCACGTGCCGTTCCCGGCCGACGAGGTTGGCAAGCCCAAGGCGAGCACCGTCGGCGCGGACAACGGCGCCGCCGTTGACCCCGCGCCCGGCGCCACCCAGCCGCCTCGCTCGTTCTTCGAGCCCGCCAAGTCATCGGGCAGCGATGTGACGGCGGCTGACCGTATTGGCGCGGCCGCCACGGCGCTGAACAACAAGCTTGACCTGAACGGCAAGCTGGACCGCGGCCGGCAGGTATGGCAGTCGCTGACCGGGCCGAACAACTGGCTTTCCGGCAAGGGGACGGCGGAGTCCGCCGGACAGGAATCCTCCCCGGCCAGCCCGGCGGCCGCCAGCGCGTCACCGTTCACGTCGACCCGGCAGGCTCCGCCCGTCAGCGCTCCCGCTCCCTCGGTTCCCTCGGGGGGCAGTGGCTATCCCAGTTCGGGGTTCGGCAGCAGCTCATGGGACACGCCGACGTCACGAGTCGGGCAGTCCGGTTCCGCGAGCAACGCGGGCAATAGCGCGAGTGGCCACTCCGACCCATCGCCGCGGAGCGCGAGTTACGGCGGCCCGGCCGCCGACGCCACGCTGACCGCGGGCGCCGTCGGCGCCGCGGCAGGCGCTGCCGCGGGCCGGGCCGCCGCCGTCCCCGGCGGGGCTGGCTACTCCAGCGGCGCGGGCCAGTCCACCCGCACCGGAACCGGGCCGTCGGCCGCCTCGCCGCGGTCGGGGACGAACCGCAAGGGCAGCCGCCCTGCCGCGACCGTCAAGGGCAGCAAGCGCAAGGACCAGCGCCGACAGGCGCAGCTCACGCTCGCCCGGGTAGAGCCGTGGTCGGTCATGAAGTTCAGCTTCGTGGTCTCGGTCGTGGCGTTCATCGTCTTGTTCGTGGCCGTCGCGCTGCTGTACATGGTGCTGTCGAGCCTCGGCGTCTTCGAATCGCTGCAGCACACGATCTCTAACCTCACCTCCGCCAAGAACCAGGCGGGCACCAACGTCTCGTCGTGGTTCTCAGCGTCCCGCGTGCTGGGCTACACCGGCATGCTCGGCGCGCTGAACATCGTGTTGATCACCGCGATGTCCACGATCGGGGCGGTCATCTACAACCTGATCGCGCACACCATCGGCGGGATCGAGGTGACCTTGCGCGAGACGGACTAGCGTCACATCGCCCAGCCGCCCGCCGGCGGCGCGAGCGGTGCAAAGGATGCGATAGAGTATCGCAGTCTGCTCCGCTAGGGGGGTATAGCTCAGACGGTTAGAGCGCGTCGCTGATAACGACGAGGCCCGTGGTTCAAGTCCACGTACCCCCACCGTAACAAGCTGACCAGCGGAATGACATCCAGACGCCGCCGTGGGCGCACCGCCCCGGCGGCGTTTCGCTGCCTTGACCTCGTCGTTAGCTCCGAACGCAGCTCAGCGACCTCCGCGACGTGCTCGCTGGAGCGTTGGGGGAAAGTGGGCTGGCGGGCTTGTTCTTACGGGGCTGTGGGGGTTTGCCGGCTTCAGCGGTAGGCCGGGCGCTGAGCGGTAGGCTGGCCTGCAACAAAGTATTTCTCGCGATTTTGAGATGGAGGGTCCGGCGCTGTGAAGAAGCTGTTCGTCCTTGCCCTGCTGGTGCTCGGTGGCTTCGCGGTCTGGCGTAAGGTCCAGGCGCAGCGCGCTGACTTGGACCTGTGGAGCGAGGCCACGTCCGCAGACGACCTTTAAGGGCACGGCGTGAGCGGCACCGCCGGCGTGTCGCTGGTGTGCTGGGACCTTGCCGGCGTCGTCATCGACGGTTCTGTGGTGGAGCGCGCCTTCGCGGAGGCGATCGCCACCCAGGGCATCGTCGCGGGGACGCAGAGCTACACCCGCGCCATGGTCAAGTTCGACCGTGCGCGCGGGCGCCCGCCGGCGGACGTCATCCGCGAGTTGTTCGATGACAACGACGCGCAGGCGACGGTGGCGGCGCTGGCCTTCGACCTGTCGTTCCGGGCGGCCGCCGACCGGTTCGGGGTGGCCGCGCCGCCGGGCCTGATCGACGTGACCGGCAAGCTTTCCGGAGCCGGCTTGCAGGTGTGCCTGCTGACCGCCCTGACCAGGGAGGCGTGCGGGGTGCTGCTGGACCGGATGCGGGGCCAGGGCCTCACGGCCCATGAGGTGGTGTGCGCCGACGACGCGCCGCGCGGGTTCCTGTGGCCCGACCCCATTCTCGCCGCGGCACAGCGGGCCGGCGTCAGTGACATCCGTGAGGTGGCCGTGGTCAGCGCCACCGAATGCGGCCTGGAATCCGGGCACCGGGCGGGCGCGGGGCTGGTCGTCGGCCTGGCTGACGGGGCCCGGCGGGCGGCGAAGCTGCACGCGGCGGGGGCCACGCTCGTCATCGACAGCATCGACGCGTTCCCTGACCTGGTTGAACGCGTCGCCTGATCGGTAAACTCGGTTACGTGCCCGAACTGCCAGAAGTGGAGGCGCTGGCCGCCTTCTTGCGCGAGCGTGCCCGCGGGCACGTCATCGCCCGCGCCGAAGCGGCATCGTTCGCGGTGCTGAAGACGTTCGACCCGCCCCTGAGCCAGTTGCCGGGGCTGGTCATCGGCGACGTCGGCCGGCGCGGCAAGTTCCTCGACCTCGCCTGCGGCGACCTGCACCTGGTTATTCACCTGGCCCGGGCCGGGTGGCTGCGCTGGCGCGCGGAGTTCCCCGCCAAGCCGGTGAAGCCCGGGAAGAGCCCGCTGGCGTTCCGGCTGGTGCTCGACGACGGGTCCGGGTTCGACCTGACCGAGGCGGGGACGCAGAAGCGGCTGGCCGTCTACCTGGTCAGCGATACCAGCGACGTTCCCGGCGTGGCGACGCTCGGCCCGGAGCCGATGGACCCGTCGTTCACCGTGGAGGCGCTGGCCGCGATCCTGGCGGGCCGGCGGATGCAGATCAAGGGCGTGCTGCGGGATCAGCACATCATCGCCGGGATCGGCAACGCCTACTCCGATGAGGTGCTGCACGCCGCGAAGATGTCACCGTTCAAGCTCGCGTCCAGCTTCACGCCCGAGGACGTCGCGGTGCTGCACGCCGCGATGATCGCCACGCTGCGCGACGCGGTCGATCGCTCGGCCGGACTGGCGGCGGCCGACTTGAAGGGCGAGAAGAAGACGGGCCTGCGGGTGCACGGGAAGGCCGGGCAGCCGTGCCCGGTTTGCGGGGACACGATCCGCGAGGTGTCGTTCGCCGACTCGGCGTTGCAGTACTGCCCCACGTGCCAGACCGGCGGCAAGCCGCTGGCCGACCGCCGGCTGTCCCGCCTGCTCAAGTAGCCTTCCGGCTTCCCCGGCGGGACCAGGGAAGCCGGAAAGCGCGGCCCAGCGGCGGTTACGGCGGTTACGCCAGGTCGTACCGGTCCAGGTTGGATACCTTGACCCACGCGGCCACAAAGTCCCTGACGAACTTCTCCCTCGCGTCGTCGCTGCCGTAGACCTCGGCGATCGCCCGCAGCTCGGAGTTCGCGCCGAATACGAGGTCGACCCGGGTGCCGGTCCACTTGACCTCGCCGGTGGCGCGGTCGCGGCCCTCGAAGGTCTCCGCCTCGTCGGTGGCCGGCGCCCACTCCGTGTTGTAGTCGAGCAGGTTCACGAAGAAGTCGTTCGTCAGCACCCCGGGAGTAGCGGTGAGCACGCCGAGCGGTGACCCCTGGTAGTTCGCGCCCAGGACGCGCAGGCCCCCGACGAGGACCGTCATCTCCGGAGCGCTGACGGTCAGCAGGTTCGCCTTGTCGAGCAGCAGGTACTCGGCCGGAGTCCGGTTGCCCTTCCCGGCGTAGTTGCGGAACCCGTCCGCCTGCGGCTCAAGCACGGCGAAGGACTCGGTGTCGGTCTGCTCCTGCAGTGCGTCGCCGCGGCCGGTGGTGACCGGCACCTCTACCTCGACGCCGGCGTCCTTGGCCGCCTTCTCGATGCCCGCGGCACCCGCGATCATGATCAGGTCGGCGAGCGAGACCGGCGCCGGCGATGACTCCTTGATTCCCTCCAGGGTGCGCAGCACGGTGGCGAGCTCGGCGGGGTTGTTGACCTCCCAGTCCTTCTGCGGCTCCAGGCGGATCCGGGCGCCGTTGGCACCGCCGCGCTTGTCGCTGCCCCGGAACGTCGCGGCCGACGCCCACGCGGTGGCGACCAGCTGGGACACCGTCAGGCCGGAGGCGAGGACCGCGGACTTCAACGCGGCGATGTCCGCGGCGCCTAGTTGCGTCCCTGCCGGGACCGGGTCTTGCCAGATCAGCGTCTCGGACGGGACCTCCGGGCCGAGGTAGCGCGCGATCGGGCCCATGTCGCGGTGGGTGAGCTTGTACCAGGCCCGGGCGAAGGCGTCCGCGAACGCTTCCGGGCTGTCCCTGAAGCGCCGCGAGATCGGCTCGTAGATCGGGTCGAAGCGCAGGCTCAGGTCCGTCGTCAGCATCGTCGGGTGCGTCCGCTTGGACGGGTCGTGCGCGTCCGGGACCGTGTCGGCGCCCGCGCCGTCCTTCGGCCGCCACTGGTGTGCCCCGGCCGGGCTTTGGAACAGCTCCCATTCGTAGCCGAAGAGGATCTCGAAGAAGCTGTTGTCCCACGTCGTCGGGGTGTTCGTCCAGATGCCCTCCAGGCCGCTGGTGATCGTGTCGCCGCCGGCGCCGGTGCCGAAGGTGCTCTTCCAGCCGAGGCCCTGCTGCTCGAGCGGGGCGGCCTCGGGGTCAAGGCCGACGTTGTCGTCCGGCCCGGCGCCGTGCGTCTTGCCGAAGGTGTGGCCGCCGGCGATCAGCGCGACCGTCTCCTCGTCGTTCATCGCCATCCGGCGGAACGTCTCGCGGATGTCGCGCGCCGCGGCCAGCGGGTCCGGGTTACCGTTCGGGCCCTGCGGGTTGACGTAGATGAGGCCCATCTGGACCGCGCCGAGCGGGTTCTCCAGCTCCCGGTCGCCGGTGTAGCGCTCGTCGCCGAGCCACTCGGTCTCCGAGCCCCAGTAGACGTCGGCCTCGGGGTCCCAGGCGTCCTCGCGGCCGCCGCCGAAGCCGAACGTCTTGAAGCCCATCGTCTCCAGGGCGACGTTCCCGGTGAGGACCATCAGGTCAGCCCAGGACAGCTTCTGGCCGTACTTCTTCTTCACCGGCCACAGCAGCCGGCGCGCCTTGTCCAGGCTGACGTTGTCCGGCCAGCTGTTGAGCGGCGCGAAGCGCTGCTGACCGGCCCCGGCGCCCCCGCGGCCGTCGCTTATCCGGTAGGTGCCCGCGCTGTGCCAGGCCATCCGGATCATCAGCGGGCCGTAGTTGCCGAAGTCGGCCGGCCACCAGGCCTTGGAGTCGGTCAGCACCGCCGCGATGTCCTGCTTCACCGCCGCCAGGTCAAGGCTATTGAACGCCTCGGCGTAGCTGAAGTCCGCGCCCATGGGGTTGGCCACGGCGGGATTCTTGGCGAGGATCTTCAGGTTGAGCCGGTTCGGCCACCAGTCACGGTTCGGGTCGCCCTTGGTCGGGTGCGTGAGACCGTGCACGACCGGACAGCTCCCGCCCCCGCTCTCCGGGGTGGCGCCCTCGGTGACGACTGGGTCGTGGTTCTCAGACATGGAAAAGTCCTTCCGGAAACTAGGCGGATCAGGTGTGATCAGGAACTTCGAGTGGCGAACAACCGGAGCACAAGCCCCAGTAAGTCACTTCTGCCTCATCGATCGTGTAGCCGCGGTCGTCCGAGGCGATGAGGCACGGTGCCTCGCCAACAGCGCAGTCGACGTCTTCGACCATGCCGCACGACCGGCACACGACGTGATGGTGGTTGTCCCCGACCCGTGCCTCATAGCGGGCCAGGGATCCCGATGGCTGGATGCGCCGCACCAGGCCCGCGGCCGTCAGCACGCGCAGCGAGTCGTAGACGGCCTGATGGGACACCTCCGGGATGTCCTCGCGCACGGCGCCGATGATCGTGTCGGTGTCGGCATGCGGATGCGCGTACACGGCGGTCAGCACTGCCACCCGGGGGCGGGTAACGCGCAAGCCTACCCCCCGGAGCACCTGCTGGACGTCTCTAGCCGCTGCCACGCATCGCAGTCTGCCCTGCTTTCTTGAATCAGTCAAGATTGTGTCTCAACTGGAGACGTCGCGGTTGGCCGCCTCGCCCCGGCCTCAGGGAACCGTCGAGCGCCGCGCTGGCGGGCGCGCGGCACGGTAAGATGAAGCCGCCTACGGGGCTATAGCTCAGCTGGAAGAGCACTGGCTTTGCATGCCAGGTGTCAGGGGTTCGAGTCCCCTTAGCTCCACCCTCGTTCCCATTCCGCCCGTAAGCTCAAGCCCGCATGCCCCAGGTCAGCTCCACAATTATTGCTCTCCGAGCATAGACAACCACTGTGCGTAGCCGATAGTGTGGCCAGCGTGCTAC
>JAICYD010000163.1 GCA_025934375.1 Streptosporangiaceae bacterium
CCGGCCAGCAATGCCTACCCGGCCAGCAATGGCTACCCGGAAGGCGGGGTTTCGCCGGTTACCGGCGCCTACCCGACCGGGGGCGCCTACCCGGAGGGCCGCAGCTACCCGGAGGGCACGTCACCGGGCAGTTCCCCGGCTAGTCCGGCGCCTGGCGCTGGTCAGGCCGCCGATGCCCGGTACGGTTACGGGCCCGGTGCGGCCGACTACGCGGACGGTTACCCCGACCCGCGGCGGGGCGGGCGTTACTAATCTGGCCCCGCGCCGGAGCCAGTCCCGGTAATCTGCGGATTCTCGGGTAGTTCCCGCGCGTCGCTTTACTAGACTTAAGCAGTCTCTTGTACAGTTACACCTGATAGTTACGGTAATCGTACGCTACGTGACCGGCCTGGGCCTGCAGCCACCGTCACGGCCGGTCTACGGACGGGTAACCAGACCCCAAGGCAAACGTCAGAGCATGGTCAGTACCCCCGAGGCGGCACACGCCCGCCAAGATCAGACAGGCACGACCACCGGCCGCCCGCGCGGCACCAGCGACGGGACCAAGGCCGAGCGCGATTTCCGCCCGGACATCCAGGGGCTGCGCGCGATCGCGGTCGCGGTCGTAGTGGTCTACCACCTGTTCCCGTCGCTGCTGCCCGGCGGCTTCGTCGGCGTGGACGTGTTTTTCGTCATCTCCGGGTTCCTGATCACCGGGCACCTGTGGCGCGGCTACGCCAGGACCGGGAAGCTGAGCCTGGTCGACTTCTGGGGCCGCCGCGCACGGCGACTGGTGCCCGCGGCCGCCCTGGTGCTCGCCGTGACCTGGGTCGGCGCGAGCCTGCTACTGCCCGCGCCCCGGCTGGCCGAAACCGCCACCGAGATCCGGGCCAGCGCGCTCTACTACCAGAACTGGCAACTCGCCCACAACGCGGTGGACTACCTGAAGTCAAACGACGCGGCCAGCCCCGTGCAGCACTTCTGGTCCCTGTCGGTCGAGGAGCAGTTCTATATCGTCTGGCCTCTGCTGTTCGTCGCCGCCGCCCTCGTAGCCCGCAAGCGCGCCCGCGACTCCGCGAGCGGCGATGACGGGCACCGGGTGTCGGGCGGGCACCGGGTGTTGAGCGGGCACCGGGTGTTGAGCGGGCACAGCCTCGTCGCGATGCTGACCGGCGCGCTGGTCCTCGCCTCGCTGGCCTACTCGGTCTACGACACCAAGGCCGATCCGGCGGCAGCGTACTTCGTCACCACCACCCGGATGTGGGAGCTGGGCATCGGCGGTCTGCTCGCCCTGCTCCCGGCGGTCGCCGCCCGTCGCCTCGGCCGGCATGGATGGCTGGGCTGGGCCGGGCTGGCGATGATCATCGCCTCGCAGTTCGTGATCCGGGGAGCGACGGCGTTCCCCGGCTGGATCGCCCTGTTGCCCGTCCTCGGCGCCGCCGCGATGATCGCGGGCGGCTCCGCGCAGGGCAAGCGCGGACCCTGGCGGCTGACGTCGGTGCGCCCGATGGTCTTCCTCGGGGGCATCTCCTACTCGCTGTACCTGTGGCACTGGCCCGTCATCGTGTTGTTCATCGCGTGGCGGGGCCATCGGCCCGGCCTCATCACCGGGCCGCTCATCGCGCTCGCCTCGATCGCGCTGGCCTGGGCGACCACGGTGGCGGTGGAGGACCGTGTCCGGCTCGCCCCGTTCATCGCCAAGCACAAGTGGCGGTCGGTGTCGACCGCGCTGGCGGCCGTGGTCCCGGTCGCGCTCGCCTGGACGTTCCTGGCCACCCAGCCCGGTCCCTGGGATGGCCGGCTCGGTCCCGGCTACCCCGGCGCCGCCGTGCTCGCCAGCACCTCGGCGAGCGTTCCCGCCCAGGCCATCCTGCCGCCGCCGTCCGCCGTGCCCGTGCCCGGCTACTGGGCCAGCGGGTGCCTGCAAGGCGAGCACGTCGCCGCGATCAAGCCCTGCGTGTACGGCGACACCACCGCGCCAACCCTCACGGTCGCGCTCGTCGGCGACTCAATGGCGGGCAACTGGTGGGCGCCGTTGCAGGCCATCGCCGCCCGCGATCACTGGAAGCTGGTCACCGAGCTGCACGCCACCTGCGACTGGACCGCCACCCAGCTGTACGACCCGGTCAACAAGGGCGCCTACCCGACGTGCCACGACTGGGGCGTCAACGTGCTGAACGACCTGGTCTCCCGGGTGCACCCGGACGTCGTGATCACCACCAGCTTCGCCGACATGACCACGATGGCGCACCCCAAGGTCGGCTCAGCCGCCCGCGCCGACGTCGGCGCGGGCGAGGCGACGTACTGGTCCCAGCTGGAGGCGCGCGGGATCCCGGTGATCGGCCTCCGGGAGACGCCCGCGATGACGAGCATCGACGTGCCGGCCTGCGTGGCGAAGTACGGGCCGGCCGGGACCAAGTGCACCCTGTCGAGGGCCAAGGCCGTGGACGCCGACCCGCCCACCAGCTATGCCGCCAAGGCGCTCGGCGGCAAGGTCCCCGTCATCGACATGAACTCGCTGATCTGCGGGCCCGCCCGGTGCTCCCCGGTCGTCGGCAACGTCTTGGTGTACATGGACAGCCACCACCTGACCCAAAGCTACGGCACCACCCTGGCCCCGTACCTGGAGCAGCGGCTGCTAGCCACCAGCCCGGTGCTGCGCGCGGTTAGCTAGCCACGCCCGCTTCACCGCGGGGCTGGCCGCCGAGCCGCACGGCACCGGCGTGAGCGGCAACGCCGCGGGCCTTGTCCCGGACGTTCTAAGTTCCCGGTCAGGTGATGCCGGCGATCGCCGCGAGGCGGCGGGCGAGCCGGGCGGCGGCCTCCCGCAGCTCTGGAGGCTCCAGCACGTCCACCGCGAAGCCCAGCCGGGCCAGGTGCGCGGCGAGCCAGTCCAGGTCGTCGCCGCCGACGGTGAGAACGCACCCCCCGTCGTGATCGTCTTCGACCCGGCCAACCTGGGGCGGTACCCGTTCCCTGACCTGGCCGGAGCTCGCGTGCACCCGCACCCGGGCCAGGTACCGGTACGGCGCCTCGGTCACCGACCGCTGCACGTAGGCGACCGGGTCGGGATGCTCCCTGGCCCGGAAGCGCCAGGTCATCGGCATCACCTCGCGCATCCGGTCCAGCCGGAAGGTGCGCCAGTCGTCGCGGTCGACGTCCCAGGCCATCAGGTACCAGCGGCGGCTGGTGGCGATCATCCGCACCGGCTCGACCGTGCGCTCGTGCTCCCCGCCGTCGCGACCGGCGTACCCGAACCGGACCCGCACGCGGTCCCTGCAGGCCCGGGCGAGCGTCACCAGCAGCTCGGGGTCGATCACGACGCCGGGGGCGACCAGGGTCTCGGTGGCGCCGTGCACCGCTCGCAGCTCAGCGCGCAGCCGGGGCGGCATCACCTGGTCGAGCTTCGCGAGCGCCCCCAGGGCCGCCTCGCCTGCCCCGGCGACCGTGCCCCCGGCCGCCAGCCGCAGGGACACCGCCGTCGCGATCGCCTCCTCGTCGTCGAGGAGCAGCGGCGGCAGCCGGGTGCCCGCGCCGAGCTGATAGCCGCCGCCGACGCCCGCCGTCGCGTGCACGGGATAGCCGAGTGCGCGCAGCCGCTCCACGTCGCGGCGCACCGAGCGGTCGGTGACCCCCAGCTCGGCCGCGAGCTCGGCGGCGGTCCAGGACGGCCGGCGTTGCAGCAGCGCCAGCAGCCGCAGCACCCGCTCGGTCGTCGCCTCGACGCTCACGTGCCCATCGTTTCACACGAATCGCGGAAGGTTCCTGTCCGCTATACGCGGCAAGCTGGGCTCATGAGCAAGCAAACCCAGCGTCCCCGGCGCCGCGATGTCCAGATCACGTTCGACTGCTCCGACCCCGCCCGGGTGGCGGCGTTCTGGGCCGAGGCCCTCAGCTACCGGCTGCAAGACCCTCCCGCGGGCTTTGAGTCCTGGGAACAGGCCCTCGAGGCGATGGGCGTGCCGCCGGAGAACCGTAACGACGCCTCGGCGGTGGTCGACCCCGAGGGCTTCGGGCCACGGCTGTTTTTCCAGCGGGTACCCGAGCGCAAGCAAGTCAAGAACCGCGTGCACCTCGACATCCGCGCGGCCCCCGGCCTGGCCGGCGACGCGCGGATGGCGGTCCTGGAAGCGGAGTCCGAGCGGCTGGCCGCCCACGGCGCCACCCGGCTCAAGCGCTACGAGCCCGCTCCCCCGCTCGGCGCCGGCCACATCACGATGGCCGACCCCGAGGGCAACGAGTTCGACCTCGACTGACTAGCCGGCGTTCGCCGTCGCCCGCCCGGGCGCGGAGCGCGGGGCCGGGCGGGCGACTTGGCGCGGGCCTGGTTGCCTAGCGGTTAGTCGTCCACGCTGCCCATGGTCAGGTTGACCGTGGTCCCCGTCATCACGCTCGCCTTGTCCGAGGTCATGAACGCGACGACGTTGGCCAGCTCCCGCCCGCGGGCGCCAGCTCAGCGGACAGGACCTGGACACCAGCGGCGCCGCGGCCGCCCTGGATTCCGCCATCCGCGCCAACCGCAGGAAACCACCCTCGTTCTCGGCTCCGTACGTTCACATCGGCCCGTGACCGCCGCCCGCGCGCCGCGAATGGAATCTAATCGGTATTCCCACGCGCTTCCAAAATTGAATCTTATGTGATATGATTAAAGTGCGATCGGGTTATTCACTGGTAATGTCTGGCGCGTGATCCCAGACGATTCCAGCATCAATCTCGCCGTTACCGACTGGCCGTACCTCGACCACGACACCCCGCTGACCGGGGTGCTGTGCCGCGACGAGTCGGCATCCGCGGCCCGGCCCGGCATCCTGCTCATCCACGGGGGCGCCGGCCTGGATGAGCACGCCCGTGAGCAGGCCCGCCGGTACGCGGCAGCGGGCTATGTCGTCCTCGCTGGCAACATGGTCGGGGACGGCGTCGCCGGTGACCGGGACCGCGTCATCGGATGCCTCACCACGCTGCGCGATAACCCGGCGTTGATGGTGCGCCGCGCGCGGGCGGGCCTGGCCGCGCTGTCGCGGTGCCCGGGCACCGACGGGCGCGCCGTGGCCATCGGCTTCTGCTTCGGCGGCATGGTCGCCCTCTCGCTCGCGCGGGCCGGGGAGCCCATCGCCGGCGCCGTCAGCATCCACGGGAGCCTCGCCACCAGCCAGCGCGCCCAGCCGGGCGCGGTGCCGGCCAAGGTGCTGGCCTGCCACGGCGCGCTGGACCCGCACGTGCCGGCCGGTGACGTCACGGCGTTCGCCGAGGAGATGAGCGCGGCCGGCGCGGACTGGCAGCTGATCCTGTACGGGGGCGCCGTGCACGGATTCACCCACGCGCACGCGCGCCCCGGGGCAATCCCGGGAGTCGCCTACGACCCGCGGGCCGACGCCCGCTCGTTCACCGCCACCAGCTCCTTTCTCGCGGAGATATTCGCGTAGGGAACGAACTGGGCGGCCGCCTCGTCAGGAATTGATGGGAGCACCTCATTGACGGAAGCACCGCAGTGACGGAAGCACCGCATTGACCTAAGTATCGCGGCGAGCGAAGGCAGGCGATCAGTGGCAACCTCGGGCACCAGCGGCTCGCGGCCATGGCGGCGGCTGGCCGCGCTGGCCGTGATCATCGTGATAATGCTGATCTCGATCACCGGCACGGACACCTTCCGCCCCGGCCAGTGGCAGCACCAGTTCAAGGTCGGCCTCGGGCTCGACCTGTCCAGCGGCACCCAGGTGGTGCTCCAGGCGCAGACGCCGAAGGGTCACCCGCCGGCGGCGGAAGAGATGAACCAGGCCGCGTCGATCCTGTCGGCGCGGGTGAACGGCACCGGCACCACCGGCGTCCAGGTCCGGCGGCAGGGCGGCGACCTGATCAACGTGTCTGTGCCCGGCGCCGGGGGGCAGCGGGTCATCGACCAGCTGAGCGTCCCCGCTCAGATGAGCTTCCGCCAGGTGCTGCTGTTCGAGCAGTATGGCTCACCGGCCACCGCGCCCGGGTACTTCGGGAACGCGAGCCTGGTCAACCCGGCCACCAGGGCGCTGTTCGGCAAGCTCACCTGCGCGGCCGGCACGAACGGGACCGTGAACGACAAGTGGAAGGCCACGGCCGGCTACACGCCGCAGCAGGCCCAGTGGGATGCGGCGGGCAGCCAGGTCGTGTCCTGCGACTCCGCTGGGAACAAGTACGCCCTCAACGCGGCGGTATTCAAGGGCACCGACGTGACCTCGGAGAACGCCGCGCTGGTGCCGGGCTCCTCGGCCTGGGGGGTGAACCTGACGCTCGACCGCCCGGCGGCGAGCGCCTTCGGGGTCCTCACCGGCAAGCAGTTCAATGACTACTTCCCCAGGGCCGGCACCGACGAGAACGCCGCCGTGCTCGACCAGACCGCGCTGGTGCTGGACGGGGATGTGGTGTCCGCGCCGCAAACCCGCAACGTGCTCGACACCGGCCAGTTCGAGATCACCGGCCCGGAGACCGCGCCGTTCACGCAGCAGCAGGCCAGCCAGCTGGTGAGCCAGCTGAAGTACGGCGCGCTGCCACTATCGTTCACCCGGATGTCCAGCGAGTCGATCTCCGCCCAGCTGGGCGCGACCTCCCTGCAAGCGGGGCTGCTGGCCGGCGGCGTCGGGCTCGGCCTGGTCGTGGCCTACACGTTCGCCTACTATCGGGGGCTCGGCGCGGTGGCCGTGTCCAGCTTGATCATCGCGGCCCTGCTGTCTTTCCTGGGGGTGGTGCTGCTCAGCCGCTACCGGGACTTCACCTTGTCGCTGCCCGGCATCGCGGGCCTGATCGTGGCGATCGGCATCACGGCGGATTCGTTCGTCGTCTTCTTCGAGCGGATCCGGGACCAGATGCGCGGCGGCCAGACCCTGCGCGCGGCGGTCGAGCACGGCTGGCGGCGCGCCCGGCGCACCATCCTCGTCTCCGACACCGTCTCATTCCTGGCCGCGCTCGTGCTGTACCAGTTCGCCGTCGGCGACGTCCAGGGCTTCGCCTTCAGCCTCGGCCTGACCACGCTGATCGACGTCGTCGTGGTATTCGGCTTCACCAAGCCAATCCTCACCCTGCTGGCCAGGACCACGTTCTACGGCGGCGGCCACCGCTGGTCCGGCCTGGATCCCGCCCGCCTGGGCGGCCGCGCCCCCAGGCGTACTCCGGCCTAACTCCACCCTGGTCATGAAGAGCGTCGTCGAAGCCCGGCCCCTGCCCGCGACCTCGGGCAGCCAGTGGAAGTCATCGTCTTGGTAGCGGGCGGGGGCGAGCCAGCGCAGGTAGGGGTCGGCCAGCGCGAGCGACGTGACATCGCGCTCGCCGGGCGCCCGCAAGCTGGCCCCGACCAGATAGTGCGCGTTGCGGGTGGCCACCGGTGCGGCCAGCCGGGCCAGGTCGGGGTCGGTGGCCGCGACGAGGCCGGGGGCTTCGGCGAAGATCCACGCCACTGGCCGGTGCCGGGCGGCTTGCCGGAGCTGTCCGGCGAAGGCCTCCCGGCCACTGGCGCTGAGGTAGCTGAGCAAGGACGCGGAGAAGACCACGACGGGCTCATGCCCTGGTAGCTCGCCGATCAGCCAGGCGATGTCGGTGGTCGCGTCGCCGCAGGCGACGGTGACCGCCTCCGCCGAGACGGCTAGGTTGATGGCGGCCCGCAAGACGGCCAGGTCGTCGGCCTGCTCAGGCCAGATGAACGCTTCCAGCCAGGCCCGGGCGCCGGGCTCGGCCAGGTTGACCGGCTGCTGGTCGATGCCCAGCCGGAATGTGATCCGGGGCATTGGCCCGAGGATCGGGCGAGCGGGGACGCCGCCGCGCACCTCGCAGGTGATCGTCACCGGCGAGGCGGCCGCCGGGGCGGCCTCCTGATCGCCGACGCGGTACCGGTAGCGGTCCAGGAGCAGGTTCAGGCCCGCGCTGGCGCCCGCCTCCACGAGGGCCAGCGGCCCCGGCCAGCGCCGTCGCACGTGATCGAGGCCCAGGCGCAGCGCCACGCAACGGCGGATCTCGTTGGTCTGGGTCGACCGGGTGCGCAGCAGCCGGGTGAGCTCGTCGCGATGCGCGTCGCAGAACGCGGCGAAGGCCGGCAGCAACTGGCCGTCGACGGGCCGCCGTCCGCCGTGGACCGGGTAGTAGCGGGCCAGGTCCGTATCCGGGTCGGAGGCCAGGAGCAGGTTCACCGCCGCGAACAGCAGGCTGGGCCGCCTTTGCTCGCCGGGCGTCGCCATGAGCAGGTCCAGGAGGCCGTCGTCGGCGGCGATGCCCTCGCTCAGCGCCGCGTAAACCGGGGAACGGCCACGGCACTGCGTGCCCGCGAACAGCCGGAACAGGAACCGAAGCCGCTGAACCTCCACGCTCCCGTCCCCCGCCGGGTCACCTGGCGTTCCTGCCACGAGACCGAGAGTACGCCGGCGCCGGCCGGGCTGGAAAGGGGGCGGCTCCGTTGCCCTGACGCTCGTAACGCGGTTAATCCGGTCGCGCGGTCGCCCGGTCCTGGCCGAAGATTGCCCTATGACGGTAAGCGTGGCCGAGGTGCGCAGCACCCACCAGCTGCTTGAGTACATCGCGGGCGGCGGGCAGCCCACGTACCTGTTCTTCTGGGGGCACCGGCCGCAGCCGGACGGCTGCGTCGGGAAGGGCTGTTTCAGCCAGTGGTGGCCGGCCGAGTTCACCGTGGACGGGGTGACGTACTCGTCGGCGGAGCATTTCATGATGACCGCCAAGGCGCTGTTGTTCGGCGACGCCGACATGGCGACGCGCATCCCCGCGGCCGGGCACCCGCAGGAGGCCAAGGCCCTGGGCAGGCAGGTCCGCGGGTTTGACGAGCAACTGTGGGCGCGACACCGCTTCGACCTCGTCGTCGCCGGGAACGTCGCCAAGTTCGGTCAGAACCCGAGCCTGCGCGAGTACCTCCTCACCACCGGCGACCGGGTGCTCGTCGAAGCGTCCCCGCGCGACCGCGTCTGGGGAATCGGGATGGGCGCCGCCAACGAGCTGGCCACCTCCCCCGAGCACTGGCGCGGTCACAACCTCCTCGGCTTCGCCCTCATGGAAGCCCGTCACCAGCTCCGCTAGTTGCTCACCGGGCCATCTCGCTCACGGCGCCCGCAACGGTCCTGGAGTGTCAGTGCCGGTCGCTATGGTGGCCTTGCGACGACTATTGAGGCAACCGATCGTTGCTCGTCGACTATTGTTCACTGTTTCGTACATGCCACAAGCGACACGGCTTTAATGCTCAGGACCGTGGGTCAACTTTCCCCCGCGATCCGGCTTGCATCCGGTACTTAGGTACAGGCTTATGGTCGAACCATGGCTACCGATGATGACCTCGCGGGCTGGGCGCCCGAGGCGTGCACCTTGCCGACAGCGGAGCGGCCGCTGCGGCTGGCCGAGTTCGACGACCTGTTCGCGGTGGCGCTGCGCGAGCAGCAGCGGCTGTCACCCACCCGGCTGCGCTGGCGGCTGGATCCGGCCGCCGAGCAGGCCGCCCGCGACCTGACCAGCCGGGAAACCGAGTGCTGCTCGTTCTTCTCGTTCACGTTCGCCCCCGCCGACGACGCGGTCAACCTCGAGGTCGCCGTGCCGGAGGCGCAGGCCGGCATTCTCGACGCGCTGGCTGACCGGGCGGCCGCGAGGATCCGGTCGTGACCGGGCTGCGCAGCAGCCAGCTCGCCGGCGCGGCCGGGGTGAACCCGCAGACACTTCGTTACTACGAACGCCGGGGACTGCTCGCGACGCCGGACCGCAGCCTGGGCGGTCACCGCCTCTACCCGCCGGAGGCGGTGACCGTGCTGCGGGTCATCAAGGCAGCGCAGCGGCTGGGCTTTACCCTCGACGAAGTGGCCGGGCTCCTGGACGCCGGCCAGCACCGGCACGGGCATCGCCCCGCGCCGGGGCTGCACGCCCGCGCGGAGGCGAAACTGGCCGAGGTGGAGGCGAAGATCGCCGACCTCCAGGTCATCGCGGCTACCCTGCGGGCGGCGGTCGACGCCGGCTGCGACGACCTGGTCACCTGCGCTGGCAGTTCGTGCTGCCCGATTCCCTTCGCCGCCCTCGCCAGCGGCAGCCCCGATTGCGGCGCTTAACGACCGACGGGACAGGCGGGGGCGGCCCCGTCGAGTATCGTCTCGGCCGCCTGCCGACACAACTACGGGACGCTGAGGATCGGCCCGAGCGGCGCGATGTGGGTCTTCACCCCGCCGAACGGCTCCGCGGAGCGGGACCCCGGGATGTTCCCGGCGGCCTCGCGGCTCGCGCGGAAACCGGGCGGGGTTTAGCGTGGAGCTAGGGTGCGGTCTCGTTAGGGAAAGGCATGGGCGTGACGCTGCGGGCGGTGGTTGTCGGCGGCGGGATCGGGGGGACGGCCGCGGCGGTCGCCCTGGCGCGGGCCGGGATCGACGTCCGCGTCTACGAGCAGGCCCAGCAGCTCACCGAGGTCGGGGCGGGCGTGTCGCTGGCGCCCAACGGGCTGCGGATGCTGGAGCGGCTCGGGGCCGGCCCGGGAATCGCGCGGCTCGGCGCCCGGTATCTGTCGGCGCGGCTGCTGCTGCCTGACGGGCGGCCCGCGCGGCATGAGCCGCACCAGTTCGCGCAGGCCGGGCTGAACGTCGGCATCCACCGGGCCGACCTGCTGGGGCTGCTGGCCGGGCAACTGCCCCCGGGCACGGTGGTGACCGGGCACCGGTGCGTGAGCTTCCGCCAGGACGACGAAACCGCCACGGTCGCCTTCGCCAACGGGGCCACGGCCACCGCCGACGTGGTGATCGGGGCGGACGGCATGCACTCGGCGCTGCAGGGGTTCGTGGTGGAGCCGGCCGAGCCGGCGTTCTCCGGGGTGGTGGCCCATCGCGGCCTGGTCCCGCGCCTGGCGGAGTACCCGGCCGGCGCGATCCGGATGTGGGTCGGCGAGGGCAGGCACTTCCTGGTGTTCCCGGTGCGGGCCGGGCAGCTGCTGAACTACGTGGGATTCGTCCCGTCCGGCACGTCGGTGCGGGAGTCATGGTCGCTGCCGGGCGATCCGGCCGCGCTGGCCGCGCACTTCGCGGGCTGGGATCCGCTGATCGGGCAGGTGATCGCCGCGATCAGCGGACCTGGCGGCAGCGGGTTCCAGTGGGGGATGTACGACCGCGCGCCGCTGCCGAGGTGGAGCCGCGGGCGGCTGACGCTGCTCGGAGACGCGGCCCACCCGATGCTGCCGCACCTGGGCCAGGGCGTGAACCAGGCCCTGGAGGACGCCGTCGCGCTGGCCACGCTGCTGGGCTCCATCACCGATCCCGGGGACGTGCCGCGAGTACTGGGCGCCTATCAGGAACTGCGCCGCGAGCGGACCGCGCGGGTGCAGCTCGGCTCCCGCCGTAACGGCGCCGGCTACGACAATTCCGGCCGCCAGCTGACCGACCGACGCTGGATCTACGACTACGACGCGGCCGCCGAGGTCGCCGCGCTCACCTGAGCCGGAATCTCATGGTCGGAGGCACGGAGCAGGGGCGGGCTGAGCAGGTGGGCCGCGCCGCGGCGGTACAGCGCGGCGGGGCGGCCGTGGTGCAGCCTGCGGTCACCCGTGGCCTCAATGAAGGACGCGGCCCGGGTGACCTTGCGCCGGAAGTTGCTCGGGTCGAGGGGCAGGTCCCAGATGGCCTCGTACACCTGCCGGAGATCGGTGACGGTGAACGGCTCCGGGCAGAACGCGGCCGCCGCGGTGGTGTACTCCAACTGCGAGCGCGCCCGCTCCACGGCATCCCGGAGGATGGCCGCGTGGTCAAACGCCAGCGGGGCGGCCACCGCGTCGCGCACGGCTGCCCACCGGGCAGCGCGGGCATCGGTCCCGGCGACGGGCTCCGGCAGGCCCGGGCACAGGGCGAGGTAGGCGATCGTGATGACGTGGCCGCGCGGGTCGCGGGCCGGGTCACCGTAGGCGCGCAGCTGCTCTAGCTGCAGCCGAGGACTGGCGACGCCGGTCTCCTCGGCCAGTTCCCGGACCGCCGCCTGATCGAGGGTCTCGTTCTCACGAACGTAGCCTCCCGGCAGCGCCGGCATGCCCAGGAAGGGTTCCTTGCCGCGCTCGATCAGCAGCACCTGAAGTGCCCCGCCGCGGACGGTCAAGATTACCAGGTCGACCACGACGGAGGCTTCCGCGTGTCTGGTGGTGCTGGCGGTAGTCATGTTCGCAACCTTACTTCAGGTCATCTTGACCTTAATCCAGGTACGACTTATGGTCATTACTACCAGAAATCCGATCCCTGGAGATCCGGATGGCTCAGACGGCAGTACCCATGACACCGCAGGCCCGCCAGGAGCCGGCGACGAGCGCCACTCGCCACCTGTGCGCAGGCGCCTACCTAGACCGTGAGTTCCGCGACACGGTCATTTCCCGGGTGCGCCATGACCGCCTGCACCGGGTGGCCCCTTCCTACGGCTTCGACCTGACCGCGGTGGCGCACCACGCATGGCGCGCCTGGCTACTGGAGACCGGCGGCCAGGCGCTGACCGTGGCCGTGCTGGCCCCGGCCGCGGCCATGGATTCCCGGGCGGTGCTCACCGCGGCTTGTGGCGTGGGCATCTGGATCCTTGGGCGGATGCTGCTGCGGGATCTGCTGGAGCTCGCGCCGCTGCGCGCGCGATCGGCGTCCGCGCGATGGTTGCGGCGCCCGGTGCGCGCCGCCGACCACTCCCGGGTCCGTGAGTTGTCCCGGCGCGCTCTCGTGGGCACTGGCGGCTGCGCGCTGCTGGCGGTGGTTGGCGGCCTGGCCGCCACCAAGCGCACCTCGCTGGAGACCGGGATCGTGTCCGCCGCAGTGCTCCTAGGGCTGCTGGTGGCCATCAGCGCGCTCACGGCCGCCGCGTGCCAGTGGGCGATCAACCGCGTCCCCTTTTCGCGCTCCCTGCGGCCGGCGCGCCTGCGGGGCCGACTGGCGGTGATCGCCCAGCAGCAATCGTCCGCCTGGGTGGTCTACCGGCGCCCGGCCGCGCAGCTTCCGCCGGAAAAGCGGGACGGGCAGGCCCAGGAAGAGGAGCCCGAGCCGTTCCCGGGCAGCGGCATCCTCGTGCACCGGTGGATCCCTCCGCTGAGCGTCCAGCTACTGCGGCCGGGCGAGGGCAGCTTGCTGGAACGCGAGTTCACGAGAGCGCCGTTCCGCGCACACGAGCTGTCCGATCACATCAGGGCCGAGATGAAGCCCGTCGGCGACGCCGGGGATCCCTCGCGGCTGTATGGACTCGGCGTCACCGACCGGATCTACATCGCCGAGACTGACCTCGGCGACGACCGTTGCTTCCTCGCCCGCCCGCCCGCCGACCTCACCGAGCTGATCGATGACCCGGGAGGCAAGGCCCGGCATCACCTGGAGATCCAGGTCACGGCCAACGGGGAGGTTGTCACCACGGTATTCCTGCGGGTAACCGTTCGTGGCCGGACACTCAGCCTTGAGTTCGCAGTCTGCGCGCTTACCCCTACCCCGCACGCCTACCGGATCTCCGATGAGTACGCCGAGGCGGGGCGGGGTGCCGTCCTGCGCGCCGCCGGTCGCGGGATCGCCGACCTCCCCCGGACGCTAACCCGGCTGTGGCGACTCGCGCTGGCACCCTGGGTGCTCGCCCGCGCCGCCCGGGCCAGCCGGGACCGGACACTGGCCCCGCGTCGCCGCCGGCCGCCCGGGACTCGGTACAGCGTCCGCGAGGTGACCACCGACGACTGGAACAGCGCTGAGCCCGACAAGCACATGTTGGTCTACAACGAGATGAAGATCATCGAGCTGCGCATTCTGTCCGCCACCAAGGATTTCCTCGACTCCCAGGGCATTGACACGTCGGCGTTCAAACGCCGGTCCGACCTGATCGTCAACGCCGGGGTCTTCAACATGGGTCACCTCCAAATGCGGGATTACATCCGCCCGGACGGCGACGCCCAGGTCAACAACTACCAGGCCAGCCCAGACCCCGCCCCCGGCGGCGCAGAGCCCCCGCAGGAGCCGACATCATGACCCAGCCCTCCGGTAACCACGGCATCATCAACAACGGGACCATCAGCATGCGCGACTTTGTCGCCGCCGGCCGCGACGCCACGATCTACAATGTCGAGCGCGCCCGGCCGGAGACGGCCCGGCAGGAAGCCAGCATCGGCGTGGTGACCGTCCTGGCCGAGGAAGCCGCTGCCATCCGCCACGTCCTCGGCCTGCACCCCGCCCCGGACGGCACCCCGGGCATTGACTTGGGCACCGTGCACGCCGCCGGCCGGCCGGCCACCGTCGCCGCGGCCCGCTCTCTCGCCCAAGGCCAGGATGCTGCTGCGGCCACCGTCGCCCGGCTGCGCGCGTGCTACCACCCCGCGGTCTTCATCCTGGCCGGCATCGCGGGCGCCATCCATCCAGATGTCCGCGTCGGCGACGTGGTCGTGGCCACCCGTGTCATCTCTTACGACCTGCGCAAGGAAACCCCAGCGGGCGTCATCCGCCGCGGCGGCGAGTTGCAGGCTCCGGCCATGGCCACGCACGCGATGGGTCATTTTTTCACCGCCCACGGCGGCGATCCAGCAGGGCTGCACGACTGGGATGGCCCCCAGGCGTTTCGGGTGCATTACGGGCCGATCGGCTCCGGAAACGCCGTCATCGCCGACGAGAGGTCCGCGATCCGCGCCTGGCTGCGCGATTACAACGACAAGATCCTCGCCATCGACATGGAAGCCGCCGGGTACGCCGCCGCTTGCCATGACGACCCGGACGGCCACCCGCCCCCGTGGATCATCATCCGCGGCATTTCCGACGACGCCAGCCGCCGCAAGGACGACGAGCATCATCAGTCGGCCGCCATCAACGCCGCCCGGACCCTCCGCGAGCTGCTGCCCTACCTTCCCCTTCCGCCTGAGCACTCGTGATGGACGTCGCGCCGCCTTAG
>JAICYD010000122.1 GCA_025934375.1 Streptosporangiaceae bacterium
CCGCTCGCCGGTTTCCCAACCGCCCTTGGGGGGGGCTCGCGGTCCCCGCGCCGGCGCGCCCCTGCCCGGGCACGGCGTTTCGGTGCCCCGGCGGTGAAGTAGTTGAACATCGCGATCACGCCGACGGCGGTCTCGACCTGTCCCTCGTCAAGGCCATGGCGCCGCGGGCCAGCGATGGTCTCGCTCGCGAATCCGGCATCCGCCGTGGCTAAGCAGTCCTGCGCCGGGGCGGCCCGGGGTGGGGTGACTGGGCGAGGTGCTGGAGTTCGGCGGTGCACATCATGAACCCGTCGGCCGGAAGCCGCCGCACGTAGTGGTCCATGTCGGCGAGCAGGGCGAAGACGTGCACGGGGGTCGCCGCGCGGCGGGCTGAAGTGACCACGTCGCCGAGCGCGGCCATGACGGCCGGGTGGCGGGTCTGGTAGGAGGACGCGACCAGGTGGTTGCTGCGGTCGGCGGCGAGGTAGAACTGCACGAGATCCTTGGTGCCGACGAACAGCTCGCTGGCTCCGGCGGCGCAGAACGCGGCTACGGAGTGCACGGCGGCGGGAGTCTCGACGAAGACCGATAGCGGCATGGCGGCGGGCATGGCAAGGCGAAGTCGCAGCTGCTGGTACTCGTCCTGGTCGTTGATGAAGGGCACGGCGAAGCTCAGCTGAGCGGCGTCTGGCCCCAGGCGCTCCTGGACCCGGGTGCGCATGGCCTGGAAGGCGCGCGGGTAGCCGGGCTCGGCCAGCAGCCACCGGGCACCGTGCTGGCCGAGATCGGGATTGGGCTCGGGACCGACGGCGACATCGCTGGTTATCTGGGCGGCGTCGTCGGATCGCAGGTCGAGCAGCCGCATGACGAGACGCTGCCCGGGGAGGAGCTCCGCGGCGATCATGCACAGTTCCTCGGCGATCGCGGCCCCGTACTCCTCGGCCCGGCTGGGTGCTGACCGCAGGAGGTCGAGCGGGCTCAGGCCGGCCGACAGGCAGATGAACTCCTCACGCACGAAGAAACTGGTCACCTGCGGAACCCGGTACGGCAGCGCATTGGTCGTCCGCACGTCCGCTGCCCCGGCGATGACCACGCAGATCGAGCCGAGATCAGCCGGGGTGATGGTGAAGGGCCTCGCGGGCCGGGTATCGGATCCGGCGTCGCCGAGCGTTACTGACTGGCGGTCGGTGCGGACCGTGACCTGGCCGGTGATGCCGTCAAGCTCGGCGCGGTCGACGCGCAGCACCGGGATGCCCCGGGACCGGCACAGGGATTCCATGTGGCCGGTCCGGCCTCCGCTGGAGCAGATCACGGCGGACGACGCGATGATCGCGTCGTAGAACCCGTGATCCAGTGATTCGACGACGAGTACCGAGCCGCGGACAGGCTCGCCGGCGTGATTACAGGTGCCGCGGATGATCACCGATGGCGATTCAACGAGGAGCGCCCCGAAGATCTCGCGTGCGCCCGCGGTCAACGCGCGAATCCATGGGAAGTCATGGGATCAGCCTCATGGCGGTCCCGCTGGCCCCGCCACTTCCGGGGTGCTACCGGCCTCAGCCGACCGTCTCCTGGGGATGCCCGAGCCCGAGGATGGACCGGAGGTCCCTGGGCGTCACCGACAGGTCCCGCAGCTTCGCGGCGGCTGCCCTGGTGACGGCGGAACGCAGCGCGCGGTCAGTCACCTGTGCTCCGTCGTCTCCGCTCACCAGATCCCTGACCGCCTGGAGGCTGTTCTCCAGCCGGGCGGTGTAGGCCATCCGGTGGTCGCGCTGGCGGGCGGTCATCCGGCGCACGTCCAGGGACACCGCCTCGGCCAGCTCGGGGACGAGCGCGCCGGGCAGCGTGACCGTGGCCTCGCCGTAGCAGGTCTCCAGCCGGCACAGCACGGTAGCGGCGACCTCGACAGAATGGTTCTTGATCGCGGCGAGGTTGAACGTGAACGCTCCCATCCGGCCGTTCCTGACGATCTCGTCGCCGTCTCGCGGGCTGCCAACCACCGAGATCGGCCCCGACGTCTTCCCGGCCGGACCGACCAGGCCGCCGCAGCTGTCCACCTCGATTCCGCGCCCGGTGCGCCGGTGCACGCTGGCGATCCCCTTGCTCAGCAGGTTCTTCCAGAGCGGGGAGTCAACCCGCTCGTAGTTGGTCTCCCGGCCGAAGTTCGAGACCACCAGATCCGCCTCGATGCCCTGGACCGAGGATGGCCCCGAGACAGACAGGGCCAGCGTGCCCGCCGCGGTAGGACGGATCCCGCTGACTCGCCCGGTGACGACCGTGACCGGCCCGTCCGGGGTCATCGCGGCGTGGACTACGTCGGCCGCGTAGGGCAAGACACCCACCCGCAGCATCGCCAGCAGGCTTCCGTACCTGTCCAGCAGCGCGCGCAGGTCCTCGGTGGGGACTCGCGCGAGGATCCCGGGGAGATACGGCTCCCACGCTTTCATGACACGTTCGGTCACGACCGCCGGTGACTCTTCCGGGTGCTCGCGCACGACAGCGGCGCACGCCCGCTCCCACTCCCCCAGCAGGTGCCGGGTGAACTCCTCCGGGCCCTCGTAGGTATCGCTGCCCAGCCTCGGGGGCGGCAAGTTCAGCACCCGGTGCCGGTGCTGCGACGGGTACGTCCGCAGCGTCCGCCCGGAGCCGGAGATCATGTGGATCCTCCCGGTGTGGCCGCGCCGCAGCAGCAGGGCCGCGCAATCATAGGCGCTGAGCATCGTGCCGACGATGGCGACGGTGCCGTCCGGCCGCACGCTGAGGATCCGCTCGATCCCGTCCGGCGAGTACGGGTGCCGTACGAACGACGGGTGGTCCAGCACCCCGGCCGCGAACGCCGGGTGCCTGCGCTCCAGGCCGGTCGCGAGGATGACATGGCTGGCGGTCAGCGTCGTCCGGCCGGCCCGCGGGCCGGCACCGGGCAGTGCCAGATCCTCGACGACGACGTCAACCAGCGACTGGCGGACCTCCAGGTCGGTCACCTCGCCGTCAGCCTCGATCAGCGTCACGCCCGCCACGGCCTCCCGGGCGGCATGAGCCAGCCGGTCAGCGAGATAGGCAGGGTAGATCCGCCGGGGCGCCGGCCCGGGCTCGGTGAACGTGAAGTCACGCCACTGCGGCGGCCAGCCGGTCCGGTCCGCCTCGTGGTTGGCCCAGTCCACGAAGTCGTCGACGTCCTCCCGGAACACCGACATCCGGCCGGCCTGAATGTTGAAGACATGATGCCAGTGATTGCTGTCCTGGTGGTACGCCACTCCGGCGTTCCGGTAACCGGGACGCCGCTCGATCAGCACGATCTGCACCGGCTCCCGGGCGAACTGGAGAAGCCGGATAGCGGTGGCAGTACCGCCCAGGCCCGCCCCCGCGATGACAATCCGGCGAGACAGCCCGAAATGGTCACTCACGTCACCAAGCCCCCATCCAGCCCGGCGATGACCGCCCGGCAGGTTGCCGGGCCGGCAAAGGGCGCCGCTACCGGAATACTATCCAGCGGGCCTCAATGAGGGGAATACTCGAACTGCGGTCGCCCCGATAATGCCGTGCTTCCACATCATCACCAGAGGAAGCGCTGCTCACGGGATGAGCAATCCCAGAGCGGCGCTCCCCCGTGGTCCGCTCCGCGCGCTGCCTCCGGTCCGCCGTTCGCCGGACGGCGTTCCGTCCCGTGCCGTCGCGGGCGGCCCCGGGCGAACGCCAGGCGGGGCAAGGGGACGCGGCGGCGGCCGCCGACTCCGAGGGAAGATAATTGCCTTTCAGATCAATGCCAAAGGCCTGCCTGCGGAAATGGATAGCCCATGTTGGCTCCGGGACAGAAGGTGGAATACCACTTCCCTGAGAACGCGGCGCTTAGCGTACATGCGAGTGATTGCTGAAATGTCGTGCGCCTCATAGTGACGGGCCAAGACAATTTCTGTCACAATCGCGCCACGACCGCCGTCAGATACTGGTGCATTCGCGCCAAAAATCGGAGTCTCTCATCAGGGGCCGATGATCGGCTCTGACGGCGAAGCCAGTCTGCGTACAGCGTCGGCTGCCTCACGTGACGACCCGCGCCTGACATGGCGACCAAAAGGAACATGTCCATGACCAGTGCACGAAATCGCTACACTTCGCTCGCTATCGCGGCACTGGCCGCAGTGGGACTCGCCGCGTGCAACTCGGCGCCAAGCAGCCCGACCGCCAAGGGCGGCGGCAACTCGGCGGGGACCCCTGTGAATGGCGGCACCCTGAAAATCATCGCGGCCTCCGGACCTGACCACGTCGACCCCGTCTCCGCCTACTACACCGCGGACTACGAGCTCCTTCGCGCGTACACCAGGCAGCTCCTCTCCTACCCCAGCGTCGACTACGGCTCCACGAACGACGCGGGCTGGACCCGGACGGTCACGCCCACCGCGGACGTCGCGACTGAGGTGCCGACGCAGGCCAATGGCGGAATCTCCGCGGACGGGAAGACGTACACCTTCCACATCAAGCCCGGCGTCGACTGGAACTCGAGCCCGGCCCGCGCGGTCACCTCGCAGGACTTCGCCCGCGAGTTCAAGGCGTTCTGCAATCCCGCTCCCGGGGGCTTCGTGGGTAACCCCGGTTATTACCTCAGCACGATCGCCGGCCTCAACGACTACTGCGACGCCGAGCAGGCATTCTTCGCGAACGCGAAGGTCCACCCGGCGACTGCGGCGAACATCACCGCGTTCCAGGACTCCCGCACCATCTCCGGCATAGCCACGCCGGACCCTTCCACGATCCAGTTCACGCTGATCCAGCGGGCCAGCGACTTCCTGAGCATGCTGGCGATGCCGTTCACGTCGGCCCGCCCGGCTGAGTACGACGCTTACGTGCCGAACAGCCTGCAACTGGACCAGAACACGCTGTCCGACGGCCCGTACGAGATCACGTCGTACGTCGCCGGCAAGTCGATCACATTCGCCCGCAACCCGGCGTGGAAGGCCTCCACGGACCCGGTGCGCAAGGCCTACGTGAACGCGATCGTGCTCACCGAGGGCGTCTCGTCCTCGCAAACCCAGATCTCTGATATCGAAGCCGGGACCGAGGACATCACGAACGACACGCTGCTCAACCCGGCGGCGCTGCCACAACTGGAAGCCTCGCACAACCCGAACTTCAAGATCTGGCCATGGTCCACCACCGACCCGTACTACGTGTTCAACCTGCGCAGTCCCGACGACAACGGCGCGATGGGCAAGCTGCTCGTCCGGCAGGCCATAGAGATAGGCCTAGACAAGATCGCCGTGCAGCGCGCCTACGGCGGCTCGGCGATCGGCCCGATCATCAACACGGTGATCCCGCCGGGCAACCTCGGCTACCAGAACACCAACATCTACCCCGACGCGCAGGGTGCCGGTGACGTCGCCACGTGCAAGGCCGACCTCGCCAAGGCCGGCTACCCGAACGGCCTGACGTTGCTGACCCTGTACCTGAGCGATTCGACCAACACGCGCGGGTTCGAGGCGGCCCAGGCCTCGCTCGCCCAGTGCGGCATCACGCTGAAGGGCAAGCCGGAGCAGGGCTCGTCGATCTACACCGACGTCGGCAACTCCCCGGTCAACAACCAGCCCAACCGGTACGACATCGCCCAGGTCGCCTGGGTTCCTGACTGGTTCGGCAACAACGGCCGCACGGTGGTCCAGGCCCTGTTCGACAACCCCTGCGTCGTCAACACCGTCGACTACGGCTGCTTCAGCAGCAAGCAGGTCGACACCCTGATCAGCCAGGCGGAGACGGCCAGCTCGCCGGCCGCGGCCGCGGCCGCCTGGTCCCAGGCCGACCAGGTCATCATGCGCAGCGCCGTCATCGTCCCGACGATGGATCAGGGCTTCGCGATGCTCTCAAGCGCCCGGGTGCGGAACGCCATCTTCAACCCGGACATCGGCGAGCACGACATCACCAACCTCTGGCTAGCCAACGCATAAATGACCATGCGCGACGGACCTGGCCGGGAAAGCCGCTTCCCGGCCAGGTCCGTCACGCCACGCTCCCGCCGGAGGATGGAAGACTGTGGCCCTGCTAGAAGTTGAAGACCTCACCGTCAGCTTCCCGACCGCCGACGGGGTAGTCAAGGCGGTGCGCGGCGTCTCGTTCCGTGTCGAGCCGGGGCAGACCCTCGGCATCGTGGGCGAGTCCGGCAGCGGCAAGACCGTGCTGACCCAGACCCTGATCGGCCTCACGCCCGGGGCAGACATTAACGGCAAGGCGGTCTTCGACGGCACGGACCTGCTCCAGCTCAGCGAGGCTCAGCTACGCCGGATCCGCGGCGCGCGGATATCGGTGATCTTCCAGGACCCCCTCACCAGCCTGCACCCGCTGTACCGGGTCGGCTGGCAGATCGCGGAGATGGTCCGCGCGCACGAGGCCAGCGCCTCGAGGAAGGAAGCGCGCGACCGGGCGGTGGACCTGCTGGGACGGGTTGGAATACCCCGTCCTGAGCAGCGAGTGCACGACTACCCGCACCAGTTCTCCGGTGGCATGCGGCAGCGGGCGATGATCGCCATGGCGCTGGCGCTGGCACCGAAGATGATCATCGCGGACGAGCCGACCACCGCCCTCGACGCCACCGTCCAGGCGCAGATTCTCGATCTGCTGCTGCAGCTCCAGGAGGAATCGGACACAGCGCTGATCATGATCACCCATGACCTGGGCGTCGTCGCGGACATCGCCGACGACGTGATGGTGATGTACGCGGGCCGGGCCGCGGAGAAGGGCACCAAGCACCAGATCTTCTACGAGTCGCACCATCCGTACACCAAGGGCCTGCTCGAGTCGATCCCAAACAGCTCGGTGGCCGCGGACCGGCTGCGGCCGATACCGGGTCAGCCGCCGAGCCTGATCAACCTCCCGGCCGGGTGCAAGTTCCACCCGCGCTGCGGCTACGTGCTTGACCGCTGCGTCTGCGCGGAACCCGAGCTGGTCCGCATCGACGCGGTCGCCGACCACGGTTCCGCCTGCTGGCTGCCAGCCGAGGCGGCCGGCGTCGGCGCATCGGCCGAGAAGCTCCGTGAGCAGGCGGTCCGCGAGGGGCGCCGCGGCGCCGCCGTCGAGGTAGCCGAGGCTATCGCCGCGAGCCCGGAGGTGGCCTGATGACCGGGCAGGCGCCCGCGGCCTCCGGTGACGTCCTGATCCGGGTGGACAACCTGGTCAAGCACTTCCCCGTGCGGACCGCCGGGTTCATCAACAGGACCGTCGGCCAGGTGCAGGCAGTTGACGGGGTGTCACTGGCGATCCCGCGCGGCACGACGCTCGGGCTGGTCGGCGAGACCGGGTCGGGCAAGTCCACGCTGGCCAGGTGCATCGCTGGCCTGATCCCGGCCACGTCAGGCACGGTCCACTTCGAAGGCCGGGACATCACCAACCTGCCCCGGCAGCGGATGGCGCCGTTCCGCCGGAACATCCAGATGATCTTCCAGGACCCTTACGGCTCGCTCAACCCGCGCCGGCGGGTCGGCGCGATCATCGGCGACCCGTTCGCCGTCCACAAGACCGTCCCCGCCGACGAGCGCAAGCGCAAGGTTCAGGACCTGATGGAGCGCGTCGGCCTCAACCCCGAGCACTACAACCGGTTCCCCGCGGAGTTCTCCGGCGGTCAGCGGCAGCGGATCGGCGTGGCCAGGGCGCTCGCGCTGCGGCCGAAGCTGATCATCTGTGACGAGCCGGTCTCCGCGCTCGACGTGTCGATCCAGGCCCAGGTGCTGAACCTGCTGGCCGACCTGCAGCGCGAGTACGGGCTGACCTACCTGTTCATCGCGCACGACCTGGAGGTCGTCCGCCACGTCAGCACCTCGGTCACCGTGATGTACCTGGGCAAGATCGCCGAGGCCGGGCCGAAGAACCCGGTCTACGACACGCCCAGGCACCCCTACACCGCCGCCCTGCTGTCCGCGGCCCTCGCCGCCGATCCCGAGGCCGCCGCCGCGCGGCAGCGCATCATCTTGACCGGCGACATCCCCTCGCCGATCGACCCGCCGTCCGGGTGCCGGTTCCATCCCCGCTGCCCGAAGGCGCAGGAACTCTGCGGCCGCCAGGAGCCGCCGCTTGAGGTCAAGGCTGGCGACGCGGCCACCCACCTGGCCGCCTGCCACTTCCCCGTCACGGCCGGCGAGAAGCTCGCGACGGCCAGCAGGAGGGCGCGGCCATGAGCATCACCGACCTGGAACGCCAGGCGCAGCAGGCCGAGAACGCGCCGGTACACGCGATCGAGGGCCGCAGCCAGTGGTCCTTGACCCGGCAACGGCTCCGGCGAGACAAGGTGGCCATGGCCTCGCTCGCCGTGATCGTCATCATGGTCCTGCTGGCGATCTTCGCGCCGGCGTTCGCCGTGCTCGTCCATCACCCGGCGAACGCCGCGTACCCGATCACGGGCGAGAACTCGGCGGGCCAGCCGGTCGGGCCCGGCACCAATGGCTTCTGGCTCGGCACCGACGACACCGGCCGTGACCTGATGGTCAGGGTCTTCTACGGCGCGCGGATCTCGCTGTTCGTCGGCATCGTGACCACGGCGATCGCCACCGTGGCGGGCGTCACGATCGGCATGATCGCCGGGTACTTCGGCGGCATCATCGACACGATCCTGGCCAGGGTCACCGACGCTGTGCTGGCGTTCCCTTACGTGGTACTCGCCCTGGCGCTGGCCGTGGTGTTCGGCCCGTCGCTGACCATCGTCATCGCGGTGATCTCGTTCTTCTCCTGGGCCGGGATAGCCCGGATCGTCCGGGGTCAAACCCTTTCCCTGAAGGAAAAGGAGTACATCGAGGCGGCCCGGTCGATCGGCGCCGGGCCGCTGCGGATCATGTTCATCGACATCCTGCCGAACCTGCTCGCCCCGGTCCTGGTGCTCGCCACGCTGTACATCCCGAGCGCGGTCGTCTTCGAGTCAACGTTGTCGTTCCTCGGCCTCGGCATCCAGCCGCCGACCGCGAGCTGGGGGAGCATGCTCTCCGCCGCCCAGCCCTTCTACCAGACCGCTTGGTGGTTCGTGGTGTTCCCGGCGCTCGCCCTGCTGATCACCACGCTGGCGTTCAACCTGCTCGGTGACGGCATCAGGGACGCGATGGACCCGACCACCGAGCGCCTGGTGGCTGCCCGCCGCAGGAAGGGACCCCGCGGTTCGCCGTCGCGCTCCCGGAATGACGACCTGGACCTGATCATCGCGGGGGACGCGAAATGACCCTCGCCTGGTTCCTCATCCGCCGCGTGCTAACCGGAATCGTCGTGTTGTGGGCAGTGGCCAGCGGCACGTTCTTCCTCTTCTTCGCCCGCCCGGTGCAGACCGTGGCGCACCAGCTCGCGGGCCGGACGGCCACGCCGGCGGTCATCCAGAACGTGATCAACCAGCTCGGCCTCAACCAGCCGATCATGACCCAGTACTGGCATTTCCTCGGCCGGCTACTGCACGGCAACCTCGGCTACTCGTTCTTCACCCAGGAATCGGTCAACACCATGATCAAGCAGGACCTGCCCCCAACGGCGTCGCTCGTGGTCGGCGGAGTGATCCTGTGGCTGATCGCCGGCCTCGGCGTCGGGATCCTCAGCGCGACCAGGGCACGCAGCCTGTTCGACCGGGGATCCACCGTCCTGGTGCTGATCGGCCTGTCGATGCCGGTATTCGTGGTGGGCGAGCTCCTGATCGTGGCCGTGTTCGTGCCGCTTAACCAGCACGGGCTCACCTGGATCCAGACCCAGTACGCCGGGCCTAGCCAGGGCCTCGGCGCGTGGTCCGGGCACATGCTGCTGCCGTGGATCTCGCTGGCGGTCGTCCAGGCGGCGATCTACACCCGGCTGATGCGCGGCCAGCTGCTGACCACCCTCGGCGAGGACTACATCAGGACCGCCAGGGCCAAGGGCCTATCGGAACGCCGGGTGATCTTCACGCACGGCGTGCGGGCGGCGCTGACGCCGGTGGTCTCCCAGCTCGGCATCGACATCGGTCAGCTTCTCGGCGGAGTGGTCGTGATCGAGGTGGTGTTCGGCCTGCAGGGCCTTGGCCAGGTCGCGGTGGCCGCGATCTACCAGGACGACCTGCCCGTGATCATCGGGTTCGTGCTCGTCGCCGCCGCGTTCGTGGTGGTCGCCAACATCGTGGTCGACCTGGTCTACACGGTTTTGGACCCCAGGGTGCGGATCGCCTGAGCCATGCCCGCGCGTGAGACCTATCGCCTGGCCCCGCCCGTCGTCTTGTGGTGGGCGTGGCTGGCGTTCGTCGCGGCTAACGTCGCGGACTGGGCGGTCCAGGGCACCTCAGCCGGTTTCGCGCTCACCGTCGGCGCGGTCATGCTGGCGGTGACCGGCGCGATCTACGCGCTTGCCCTGCGGCCCCGGGTGGTGGCGGACACCGACGGCATCGCGGTGCGCAACCCGTTCCGCGACCACCGGGTGCCGTGGACCGCCATCAGGGGCGTGGACACGGCGGAGTGGGTGCTGGTGCGGGCAGCCGGGGCGGCCGGGGACAAGACGATCTGCTGCTGGGCGCTGTACGTATCGGCAAGGTCCAGGCGCGCCGCGAACGCGCGACCGCGCAGGTCCCTGGCCATGTCCAGGCTGCGCGGGGTCGCCACCGAGTCGGGTACCGGGATCTCGCCCCGGCTGCCGCACCAGGCTCAGTACCTGGCGTCGCTGCCACCCGCCAGGGCGATCGCGGCCCGGCTGGACAGCTGGGCGGCCAAGGCCCGCGCCAGGGACGGCTCCGCCGGCGCGGTGACGGCGAGCTGGGCCTGGTTCCCTGTCGCGGCCGTCGCGGGGCCGGCGATCGCGCTGGTCATCGTCTTGCTGGCGACGTGAGAGCGGTTCGAGGGCATAAGGCTGAGCCGGCGTCGCCGGGCTGCGGCAGCCGCGCCGCCGGATGCGCGAGCAGCGCCGGGCTGTCGGTCGCGTTCCGGTTGCCGCTGCGCGAGCCCGCGCGCGCGGGCCAGTAGGCGGCGGCGAGGACGACGAGCAGCGGGCCGGTATTAGGGTCGGTGGCCGAGCCGGTGAAGAGGGCGCCGAAGTCCTGGCCGATGGCCCAGCTGGCCGTGGCCGCGATGACAGCCACGATCACCGCGACGCGCGCGTACGGCACCGGCAGGAAGATGCCGACGGCGACGAGGTCGAACACGAGCGCCAGGAACGCGGAGGCCTGCTGGCCGGGCGAGGGCATGCTCGCGCTCTGGAGGGTAAGGAACGCCATGCCGGCCCACAGGGTCAGCCACAGCAGGCGGGCGGGCAGGCGGCCGAACGGCCTGCCGGCGACGAATGACGCCGACGCGTCCCGTCCGCCTGGCCACAGCAGCACCGCGAGCAGCGCGTAGATGATCACCGCGCCCGGCGCGCCGTCGTTCCACGGGCTGGCGCTCCCGGTCAGCACGCCGCCCAGGCCCTCGCCGAGCCACCAGACCGCGAGGGACCAGGCGAGCGAGGCGGCGAGCGCGAGCTTGACCGTCGGCCGCCAGGCTATTCCCAGGGCGATGATCAGCTGGATGGTCGCGAAGGCCGCGTTCGTGACCACCGGATGCTGCGCTACGATGCCCGCTGACCAGGTGATCGGACCGGAGACGACACCCGGGTTGCCCTGCGCTGACTCCGCCAGCGACTGGCCGAATGCCCGGGTGAACATGAACGGCTGGTACTGGAGCGCGGCGTCGAGCAGCCAGGCGGCGGCCAGGACGAGCCGCAGCCGCGCTCCGTGGTCGGGCGTCATTAGGATACGGTCGCGTCAGCCGGCTCCGGCGCGCCCAGGCCGGCGCCCGGGCTAGCCGGATCGTAGCTGCCCAGGATGTCGCGCCGCTCCCGCCACAGGTGGTACAGGGCGATGCCGAAGATGATCGAGCCGATGACGTTGGCGGTGAAATGCCACCAGATCCGGTAGGTGGTCAGGCCCGGGCCGGGCGTGAGCTGGCCGAACCACGTGGACAGGCCGATCGCCTGCGAAGCGCCGAACCACACCGAAAGGGTGAGCGACAGGTGCTCAAGGCCGTGGATGCCTTGCATCCAGACGCCCATCTTTCCCCACCAGCGGCTCCGGGTGCGCCGTGCGTGCCGGGTGATGACCATGATCGCGGCAAGGCCCGCCAGGAAGATGAAGTTGCCGGTCAGGTGCAAGATCTCCATGCCCAGGGTCGGCTTGAGCGTGTCCACCTGGCCGAACCCGCGAGCCAGGCCGGTACCCCACGGCGTCATCCACGCCGGGGAGTTCGGATGCTGGAGCCAGTAGCCGACCTGGGCGACATGCTCGGTGAGGTGGCCGATCTGGCCGATGATCCCGATGACGATCACGGTAAGGCTGGCTCGGTACATCCAGGGCCGCGCGGTTCCCCGGTTGGCGTACCACAACCCTCCCACCGCCGCCCACATCACGATCGCCCACAGCAAGAGCAGGATCGCGCCGGCGGTATCCCAGCCAGACGCGGCTTGCGCCATGCCGGCCATGTCCGGCATGGCGATAGAAGTAAGCGCTCCAGGCATGCGTATCCTCCTGTGAAAACGACGGGGAATTTACTGCTCTAGCCGGCCAACGCGGCGTATCCGGCGTTCACGATCGCTTCCGCCGCCCCCGCGTACCCGCTCGGATCGTCGGGAAGGGTCGTCGCGAGCCCGTCTACATAACGGTTGAACATGCAGAACGCGGCGGCGAGGAGGACCACGTCGTGGATCTCCTGGTCGCTGGCGCCGGCTTCGCGGGCTGCCTCGACGTCCTGCGCGCACACGTTCTTCCCGCCCCGCTGCACGGCGGCCGCGATCCGGAGCAGGGCGCCTAGCTTCGCCGAGACCGGGGCGGCGCGGGGATCGGCGCGCACCTGATCGACCAGCGTCATTCCCTCAGGCAGCTGGGCGGCGGCGAACGCCGCGTGGGAGTCGCTGCAGAAGCGGCAATCGTTGAGCTCGGAAACGTATGAGGCGATCAGCTCCCGTTCCCCGGGGGTCAGCGAGCTGGGACCGCGAAGCAGGGTTTCGGCGAGACCGCACAGCGGCTTGGCGGTTTCCGGCCGGTAAATCAGCAACGACACGATACCGGGCGCATCGTTACCCAGGCTTATATGAGGCATGATCTCATTTCTCCCTAGCTCCGGACTGCTGCATCGGCGTTGCCGCCGAAGGACGGCCATGCGCGGGCTCCAGCGACGGAAGGTATCGCAGGCCCGTGCCGGGCGCCGCCCTCGCGGAGATGGCCGCTCCCGCGGCCCGGATCACCGTCAAACCGGGCCATATCAGTGTTATATAACATCGATATGCAAAGTGAAGCACCCCTGTGGGAGGATGTCAACATGAGCCCGCGCCGGGCAGACCCGGAAATTCCCGCGACCCTCATCGAGACAGCCGCCCGGCTGCTGGCCGAGGAGGGACCCGGCGCGTTGTCCACCCGCCGCCTCGCGACCGAGGCCGGTACGTCGACGATGGCCGTGTACACGTACTTCGGCGGCATGGACGACCTGGTCCGCGCGATGGTGCGCGAGGGCTTCATGATGCTGAACGACCGGATGAGCGCGGTAGCCGAAACCGAAGACCCGGCGTCGGACGTGGCCGCCCTCGGCCTGGCTTACCGGCGCAACGCCCTGGAGCACCGGCACCTATACGGCGTGATGTTCGGGGGCTCCAACCTCGCCGGCTTCCGGCTCACCGATGAGGACCGCCAGCACGGCCGCTACACGCTGGAAATCCTTGTCAAGACGGTCGCGCGATGCATGGCGGCCGGGCGGTTCAGCGCCGGCGACCCGGAACTGGTCGCACACCAAATGTGGATCGCCGTCCACGGCCTGGTCACCCTGGAACTGGGCGGCTACCTGATCGAGCCATACGACGCCGATACCTGCTTCGACGCCCAGATCCGCAGCCTGCTCATCGCCGCTGGAGACGAGAGCCCCGCCGCCACGCAGTCCGCCGCCGGCTCGCGCGCGCGGCCAGATGTCCAGCCGCTAGCCACCGGACAGCCATCAGTGCCAGCTACAACGGCTCCATCGCCCCGGCCGGCTCGGTGACAGTCGGCTTCCAGGGAACTTGGAGCAACAGTGACGCGGCGCTAGCCAGCTTCACCTTCAATGGCGCGAGCTGCACCTGACGCTGGCGCCCCCGCTCACGCGGTGAACCGCTCTTTGACCTGCTCGATCAGTGGCCGGGAGGTTGTCAGCAGCGCGAGGCAGCCGACCGCGGCGAGCAGCAGCGCCACCGGCTCGGTGCCGAACGCCGTCACTAGCGCGCCAGCGACCACCACCCCGGCGTTGCCCAGCGCGACCAGCGGCGTGCGGCCGAGGAAGTAGGCGGCCAGCCGGGCCACGTCCACGGCGCGGAACGCGAACAGCGAGGTGATCACCATCGCGTTGGCGAGCCACAGGGCGCCCGCCACCACGATGACCACCAGCAGTGCCCGCCACCACCCGGGGACGCCGCTGTCGGGGCCGTGCGCCAGCGCCATCGCCACCATGGTTGCCCCCGCCAGCCAGGGCACGTAGACCCGCAGCACCCCGCCCGCGTTCAGCCGGTACCCGCGCCAGAACGCCGCCGCCGGGTGCAGGTCGGCCAGGTCACCCGAGCGCCGCCACAGCGCGAACAGCGCGGCGGACGCGGCCGGGCCGGCGGGCACCAGGCAGGCCGCGTCCAGCGGCAGGTTGCTCGCGTCGGCGCGCAGCAGCAGCAGCGGCACCAGGCCGGGGGCGCTGGTGAGCAGCAGCAGCCCCTCAGTCACCAGCAGCGTGTACACCAGCGCCACGGCCCGGGCGAGCGGACCGGTCCCGAAGGCCCGGCCCGCCATGTTGGCGCTCATCAGGTGAACGCCTCCCAGTCAGCCGTGCTGCTGCTTGTAGGTGCTGTACGCCTGGTTGTAGGTGGACACGAACCGGCTCGCGCCCTGGGAGTTGACCTCGCTGACGTACTGGTCCCACTGTGACAGCGGTCGCTTGCCGAGGATGAATTGCAGCGTCTGCGACTGCACGGTGCTCATCAGCGTGGTGCCGGTCAGCGTGGCCGACTGCTGCTGGGTGGTGGTCAGCGGCGCGGGCGGGGCCAGCGGCGAGAGCGCCCAGGAGGCCATGCCCTTCTGGAACGCCAGCTCCGCCGCGGGGAACTGGCTGTCCAGGAGCTGAGTGGACCCGGTGTAGGTGCTGAACACCCCGTTGGAGAAGCCATACGTGGCGTTGAGCTTCTTCGTGCCGGCCGGGTTCAGCCCGGCCCAGGTCACGTCCGGCTCGAGCTTGAAGGTGCCGTCGGCGACGCTGCCGGTGTAGGTGACGCCCTGCACGCCCCACTTGGCGAAGAGCTGGCCCGCGTCGGAGTAGTACAGCCAGTCGATGAACTGCAGCATGGCGGTGAAGTTCGGGCTGGACAGCGCCTTGCTCGAGATCATGACCCCCCCGCCCGAGCTGATCCGGCCGGAGGCGTTCTGGGCGAGCGTCTTGCCGAGCGGGCCAGCCGGCAGCGGGAGCTTCACGATCGTCTGGCCGGAGGGGAGCGCGGCCTGGTCGGTGACCACGCCCTGGGCGTTATCGCTGATCACGAACGACTTGCCGGAGGTGAGCTTCTGCAGCGCGATGGCATCGGCCTGGGTGAAGCTCTCCGGGTCGATGAGACCCTGGTTGTACATCTCGTTCACGAAGGTGACCATCGCCTTGTACTGCGGCATCGTGCCGGCGAACACGAAGGCACTGGAGCTGGCGTCCCAGTAGGCGCCGTTGCTGGGCGCCTGGTAGCCCCAGCCGGCCGCGGTGCCGTACGCCGCCGACAAGATGTTGAGGAAGGCGCCGCCGGGGGTCGGCTGGTTAAACCGGTCGGACAGCGGATAGTTGTGCGGGTAGGCGTGCTTCATCGCCAGCATCATCGACTGCACGCCGGTCCACGTGCCTGGCGTGGGGATGCTGAGCTTGTCGAGGATGTCGGCCCGTGCGGCCAGCGAGTAGTCCTGCCACACACTTTGCAGCAGGGACGGCAGCAGGTAGTACTTGCCGTTCGACTGCCGCCTCTGGTCCAGGTCGCCGGCCAGGTTCCACTTGGCCACCTTGTCCTGGAAGTTCGGCATCAGGTGAACGTAGTCGCTGACGGGGAGGATCGCGCCGCCCGCCACGTACTGGTCCTCCTCGCCCGGGTAGACCTTCGGGATGATCATCGGCGCCTGGCCGCCATTGACCAGCGCGGCGATCTTGGTGTTGTAGTCCGCGAACGGGATCACCGTCGGGTTGAAGCTGACGTTGGTCATCTGCTTCAGGTACTTAAAGAAAGGCCAGTTCGCGTTGTACGGGTAGGCCGGGTTGCTCAGCATCGCGATGGTGAACGTCAGCGGCGCGGCCGCCTTGAACTGGGTGCCGACCCCGAAGTTCTTCATGCCGCCGGACTGGCTTCCGGCGGGCGCGCTGCTGCTAGTGGGGGCATTGCTGCAGGCGGCGAGCGCGAGGGCGGCGGCGCCCGCACCGGTGCCCGCGAGGAACCGGCGCCTGGATGGCTGATGCATGGGGGAAGCTCCTTCCGACGGCTATCCCTTAACGGCGCCGAGCGTGACGCCGGAGACGAAGTAGCGCTGGATGAACGGGTAGATGAACAGGATCGGGACGGCGACCAGCACGACGGTCACCGCCTGGATGTTGGCGGCGATCTGCACCTGGGTGCCGGCCGCCAGCTGGCCGTTGGACACGCTGGTCACCGAGTCGACGATGTTGCGCAGGTAGACGGTGACCGAGAACAAGCCCTGGTTGTCCATGTACAGGAACGCGGCGAACCAGGAGTTCCAGAACATGACCGCGTAGAACAGCGTCATCGTGGCGATGACGGCCTTGGAAAGCGGGAGCACGATGCGCCACAGGATGCGGTAAGTGTCCATGCCGTCGACGGCCGCCGCCTCCTCCAGCTCCGGCGGCATGTTCTCGAAGAACGACTTCATCACCAGGAGGTTGAAGACGTTGATGGCGTTGGGCAGCGCGATGGCCCACACCGTGTCCCGCAGGTGCAGGAAGCTGACCAGCACGTAGTTGGGGATGATGCCGCCGTTGAAGAACATGGTGAAGACGGCGATCCCGACCAGCGCCTTGCGCCCGCGCAGGTGCGGCTTGGACAGCACGTACGCATAGCACGTGGTGACCGCCATCGCGACCGCGGTGGCGGTCACCGTGTAGAAGACCGTGTTGCGGTAGTTGCTCCAGAACAGCGGGTCGCTCAGCACGTGCTCGTACGTGGTGACGTTGAGCCCGCGCGGCCACAGGCTGACCTGCCCGGCGTTGATGTACCTCTCGGAGCTGAACGACTGGGCCAGCACGTTCAGGAACGGGAACAAGACGGCCACCGCGACCAGGGCCAGGATGATCGCGTTGATCACCCGGAAGGCCCGGTACCCCCGGCCGGGCGGCGGCCATGGCCGCGCCCCGCGCCGCCTCCCGGGCGCCGGGTCGCCGCCGTGCCCGCGCGGGGCGGCTTTGCTCCGGTCCGCCGGGCGCGCGTCCCGCGCGGGCGCGCTCTCGGTGACCGCGGGCTCGCTTACCACAGGCCCGCTCCCAGCACCCGGCGCGCGAACGTGTTCGCCGCGAACACCAGCGTGAGCCCGATGACCGACTCGAACAACCCGACGGCCGCCGCGTAGCTGAAGCTGCCGGAGACGATGCCGACCCGGTACAGGTAGGTGGAGATGACGTCGGCGGTGGGATAGGTGAGCGGGTTGTAGATCAGCAGGATCTTCTCGAAGCCGACCGCCATGAACGTGCCGATGTTGAGGATCAGCACGACGATCATCGTCGGCCGGATGCCCGGCAGCGTGATGTGCCAGGCCTGCCGCCACCGGCCGGCGCCGTCGATCCTGGCCGCCTCGTAGAGCTGGGGGTCGACGGTGGTCAGGGCGGCCAGGTAGAGGATCGTCCCGAAGCCCGCGTACTGCCAGATCTCCGAGGACACGTAGACGCTGCGGAACCAGCCGGGGTCGTTCAGGAACGTGATGGGCGCGTGCCCGGCCCAGCCCAGCGCCTGGTTCACGATCCCGTTGCTGGCCAGGCCCTGCATCATGATCGCCGCCACCACGACGGTGGACAGGAAGTGCGGCAGGTAGGACACGCTCTGCACGAACCGCTTGGCGCCCCGGCTGATCACCTCATTCAGCAGCAACGCCAAGATAATCGGGGCCGGGAAGCCGAATAGCAGTGACAGCCCGCCCAGGATCAGCGTGTTCTCGAACACCTGCCAGAAGTTCGGATCGTGGATCAGCTGGTCAAAGTAGTAGAACCCAACCCACTGATCGCCGAAAAGCGGGCCTCCCGGCAGGTACTGCCGGAAGGCGATAACGTTCCCGATCATCGGCAGGTACCGGAAGACCGCGAAGAACAGCAGGGGCGCGATGGCCAGCGTGTACAGCTGCCAGTCGCGGCACAGCGCCACCCGCCAGCCGCGGCGCGGGCTCGCACGTCGCTGTCTTCCCACGCCATCTCCCTTTATGGTCCCATTTCCCGAAAGTTTCGGAAATGTTTGCCATTGAGTGATGACAGCGTAAATTCGCCCCCGATTACCCGTCAAGATGCACCTAACCTGGCATTCCGTGGCAATTTTTGATGATGCGACGGGTCGGTTTGAAAGATTCTGAAATATCGCGAAAATAGTGACGCGGACCGCCAGCGGCGAGCTGCCCCAGCTGTCTCCAGGCTTGCGTGCCCGGCAGCGCATGCGCTCGCTCGGCCTGCGGGCCGGGGCCCAGTGACGCGCTCACGGCGGGCATGTGCGTCCGCTCTTATTCCTCAGGGTTGATGGCCGGGCGTCGTGCCGGGTCAGAACCGTTTTGTACAGATAATTGGCGGGTAGGTGAGCTGCATGCCTGCCCGCGCGCTATTTCATACCGCGCCGCGCCGCGTGGAGATCAGGGAACTACCCACGCCGCGGCCCGCGGCCGGCGAGGTCCTGGTCCGCACGTTGTGCTCTGGCGTCAGCGGGGGCACCGAGCGGCTGGTGTACCGCGGTGAGGTCCCCGCCGAGTTGGCGCTGGACGACACGATCGACGCGCTGGGCGGTACCTTCTGCTATCCCTTCGCCTACGGGTACGCGTGCGTCGGCGAAGTAGCGGAGTCCGGCCAGGCAGTTTTCGCTTTCCACCCGCACCAGGACGTATTCGCGGCGCGGGTGGGTGAACTGATCCCGTTGCCTCCTGTCGATCCCGCGTCCGCGACCTTGTTTCCGCTGGTCGAGACGGCGTTGCAGGTGACGCTCGATGCGGGCGCCGGATATCGCGACCGGGTCATCGTGCTCGGGGCCGGCGTGCTCGGGCTGCTGACCGGCCTGCTGCTGCGCAGCGCCGGGTGGCGGCCGCTGATCGCCGAGCCGCAGGCGTGGCGCCGCGCCGTGGCCAGCAGCCTCGGCGTCGCCACCGTCGCGCCGGAGGAGCTGGTGAAGGAGGAGGTCCCGCTGGTCATTGACGCCAGCGGTAACCCCGATGCGCCGGCGATGGCGCTGAACTTGCTGGCCCACGAGGGCACCCTGTTGATCGCGTCGTGGTTCGGAACCAAGCCAGTGGTGCTGCCGCTCGGCGGCGCCTTTCACCGGCGGCGCCTGATCATCCGCAGCACCCAGGTTTCCACGGTGCCGGCCGGGCTGTCCGGGACCTGGAACCGGTCTCGGCGCCGCCGGGAGGCCGTTGAGTTGCTGTCCGAGCTGCCGGTGGCACAGCTGTGCACTCACGTTTTCGCCTTCGGCCACGCGGCTGACGCGTTCCGAGCCGTGGACCAGGGGATACCCGGGTTGATGCATGCCGTTCTCAACTACGATAGGAGTGCTGCCGGTGACCTGTGAGGTCGGGTTGAGCCGAAGCGTCCGCGCCTTCCACATCATGCCGGGAATGCCCGGGCCGGAGGGGCAACTGCATGATCATGACTATCGGATTGACATCGTGGTGGATCGCGAGCGGCTCGACGACCGGGGCATGGTCTGTGACCTGGATGTGCTGGAAGCGGCGCTGATCGAGCTGACTACCCGCGTCGAGGATCGCAACCTGGAGGAGATACGGCCAGCCGAGGCCGAGGCGGTCACGGTCGAGGTGTTCGCCCGCTGGGTGCATGACACCCTCTCGCCGGTTGTCGCCGCCGCGGGCGGCGAGACGCTGGCCGTGCGGGTGTGGGAGACTCCCGTCGCGTTTGGCGGATACCGCGCACGATGCTGAGGCTCCGGCTGGTTACCCCGGGCGACCCGGCCATCCTGCGAGGCGGGTAAAGATGACACTGGGCTGGGATAATCCCACGGCAGATCCCACCACCACCGTCTTGCTGAGGCACGGCGATACCCGGCTATCACCCGAACACCGCTTCAGCGGGCTGCGCGACCTCCCGCTGAGCGCCAGCGGAACCCGGCAGGCCAGGGCCGCCGCCTGCCGCCTAGCCACCGGTGCCCCGATCGACGCCGTGGTCAGCTCGCCATTGCAGCGCGCGCTCGACACCGCCGCCATTGCCGCCACCGAACTCGGCCTGACGGCGGTCACTGATGATGACCTCCGGGAAACCGACTTCGGTGACTGGGATGGCTTCACCCTGGCGGAAATCCAGCAGCGATGGCCCGCGGCCGCGTCAGCCTGGCGGCACGACCCCGAACAGGCGCCGCCGGGCGGGGAGAGCTTCGCCGACACCGCGCGCCGGGTAAACCGCGCCTGCGACCGGCTGCTGCGGGACCACGGCGGCCAGACCGTCCTGGTGGTGAGTCACGTTACCCCGATAAAGATCCTGCTGTGCCGGGCTCTCGGGGTCCCGCTGGGGACTGTCTACCGGCTGTATCTCGGCTCCGCCTGCATCAACGAGATCCAGTGGCACAGCCGCGAATTCGCCGCCGTCCATCGCGTCAACGACACCAGCCACCTTCCCTGACTCACCGGCCCCCTCGCGGCCCCCCGCTCACCGTTGCCGCGGGGGCGCGGCGGGTCCATGGGCCAGCACCCCTTGGGACGAGCCCGTGTTGAAGGCGTTGAGGAACTGGTTGCGGAAGGCGTCCATTTGCTCGAGCGGGGCGGAAGGGCCGGGCTGCAGTCCGTCTTGCCAGTGCCACGAGGCAATCTGCTTGAACACCGAAGGGTCGCGGGCCACGATCGAGACCGGCACCACGTGGTTGGCCCCGGCGCCGCTGACGAGGGTGGAGGGCTGGTGGTCGCCGAGCATGACGAGCACGAGGTTCGGGTCATTGAGCTCGGTGACCCATGAGGTGAGGGCCTGCAGCGAGTATTGGATCGACTTGCCGTAGAACTGACGCCCGGTGTCGGCGTTGCGCCAGACCGCGATCGGGGTTTCGCTCCGCGCGGGCATGGGGTCGAATACCGAGCCGTCGCCGACCGTGTTCCAGGGCACCATGGTCGGCAGGGGGGCCCAGGGCGTGTGCGAGGAGACCAGGTCGATCTCGGCCATCAGGGGCTTGTGGCCGGGGGCGAGCTCGTTCCGCTGGAATGCGGCCAGGGTGTACTGGTCGGGCATGGAGGCGTAGCTGAACGTCGGGCCGTGGTAGCCGACGTCGCGCCGGTCGTAGACCTGGTCGTAGTGGTAGAAGGACTTGCCGGGTGGCCAGTAGTAGTCGTTAGAAGGGTCGTCGGCGACGGTGCGCCAGCCGGCCTTGCCAAAGGCGTCGCTGAGGGTGAACCGGCGGCTGCCGACGAGCTCGGAGTACCGCTGTTCGTTGTCGACCCACAGCCCCGACTGCAAGGTGGAGTGGGC
>JAICYD010000124.1 GCA_025934375.1 Streptosporangiaceae bacterium
CGGCTGGCCGCCCGCGCCAACGTGCCCACCGACCCGTGGCTCATCCAGGACGCCAAGATCGGCTGGCCCGCCCGGCCCTCGCTCGGGCCGGACGGCCTGGGCCCGTCGCCCGAGCACATCGCCCACATCATGGGGCAGTCCATGGAGGCCCTCATCCACCACTTCAAGCTGGTGACCGAGGGATTCCGGGTCCCCGCCGGGCAGGCGTACGTGCCGATCGAGTCGCCCAAGGGCGAGCTCGGCTGCCACGTCGTCAGCGACGGCGGCACCCGGCCGTACCGCGCGCACCTGCGCGACCCCTCGTTCCATCACCTGCAGGCGGTAGCGATGCTGACCGAGGGCGGTAACCTCGCGGACGTGATCCCGGCGATCGCGTCCATCGACCCGGTGATCGGAGGCGTGGACAGGTAATGCCGTTCACTGAGGAAACGCTGACCCGCCTGAAGGCGGACGCCGTCGAGATCACCGCCCGGTACCCCAAGGCCCGCTCGGCGCTGCTGCCGCTGCTGTACCTGGTCCAGGCGGAAGAGGGCTTCGTCTCGACCGACGGGATCCGGTTCTGCGCGGAGGTCCTCGGGATCACCGAGACCGAGGTGCGCGGCGTGTCGACCTTCTACACGATGTACAAGCACACGCCCGCCGCCGATTTCCAGGTCGGGGTCTGCACCAACACCACCTGCGCCATCATGGGCGGTGACCAGATCTACGCCGAGCTCGCCGAGCACCTGGGCGGGCCTGGCGCCGCCGAGGAGGCGGCGCACGGCCATCACGACATCAAGTCGGCCGATGGCAAGGTCGGCCTGGACCGCCTGGAATGCAACGCGGCCTGCGACTACGCCCCGGTGATCATGGTCAACTGGGAGTTCTTCGACAACCAGACTCCCGACTCGGCGCGGCAGCTAGTCGATGACCTGCGGGCGGATGGCGAGAGCGTCCGGCCGACCCGCGGCCCGGCCCGGCTGTGTACCTGGAAGCAGGCCAACCGGATCCTGGCCGGCTTCGGCGACGGCCAGGCGACCGATGGCCCGTCGGCTGGCCCGGCCAGCCTGGTGGGCCTGAAGCTGGCCAAGGAGCGAGGCTGGAAAGCCCCGGAAGGTGCCAAGTGACCGACTCCGTATCCCCTGGGGGAGCGACCCCCCGCATTCCCCCGCTGACCCCGGTCCTGACCGCGAACTGGGACCAGCCGGACTCGTTCACGATGGCCGGCTACAAGCGGACGGGCGGGTACCAGGCGCTCCCCAAGGCGCTGGCGATGCAGCCCGACGACGTGATCGCCACCGTCAAGGGCGCGGTACTGCGCGGCCGCGGCGGCGCTGGATTTCCGACCGGGATGAAGTGGTCCTTCATCCCGCAAGGCGATGGCAAGCCGCACTACCTGACCGTCAACGCCGATGAGTCCGAGCCGGGCACGTGCAAGGACATCCCCCTGATGATGGCCAACCCGCACGTGCTCCTCGAGGGCATCGTCATCACCTGCTACGCCATCCGCGCCGGGCACGCGTTCATCTACGTGCGCGGCGAGGTGCTGCACGTGATCCGGCGGCTGCAGCTGGCCGTGGCCGAGGCCTACGAGGCCGGCTATCTCGGCAAGGACATCCTCGGCACCGGCTTCGACCTGGACGTGGTGGTGCACGCCGGGGCGGGCGCCTACATCTGCGGCGAGGAGACCGCGCTGCTCACCTCGCTGGAGGGGTACCGCGGCCTGCCGCGCAACCGGCCGCCGTTCCCCGCCGTGGAGGGGCTGTACGCCTGCCCCACGGTCATCAACAACGTCGAGTCGATCTCCAGCGTGCCGTCCATCCTCAACGAGGGCTCGGAGTGGTTCGCGGGGCTGGGCACCGAGAAGTCCAAGGGCTACGGCATCTTCTCGCTGTCGGGGCACGTGAAGAACCCGGGCCAGTACGAGGCACCGCTGGGCATCACCTTGCGGGAGCTGATCGACCTGGCCGGCGGGATGCTGCGACCGGGGCACCCGCTGAAGTTCTGGACTCCCGGCGGATCGTCCACGCCGATCTTGACCCACGAGCACCTGGACGTGCCGCTGGACTTCGAGGGCGTGGGCGCCGCCGGGTCGATGCTCGGCACCCGCGCGCTGCAACTCTTCGACGACACCACCTGCGCGCTGCGCGCGGCGCTGCGCTGGACGGAGTTCTACCAGCACGAGTCGTGCGGCAAGTGCACGCCCTGCCGGGAAGGCTCGTACTGGCTGGTGCGGACGATCCAGCGCCTCGAAGACGGCACGGGCACCGAGGAAGACCTCGACAAGATCCTCGACATCGGGCCCAACATCATCGGGCGGGCGTTCTGCGCGCTCGGCGACGCCGCGCCGGTCCCGATCATGTCGGTCATCAAGTACTTCCGCGACGAGATCATGCAGCACCGCAAGGATGGCGGCTGCCCGTTCGATCCGGCCGCGTCTACTGCTTGGGCGGTTAGCTGACCATGACTGTGCAGACCACGACCACGACCGACACGGTCACCGTCACCATCGACGGCCTCCAGCTCGCCGTCCCTAAGGGCACCCTGGTGATCCGGGCGGCGGAACTGCTGGGCATCGCGATCCCGCGCTTTTGCGATCACCCGCTGCTCGACCCCATCGGGGCCTGCCGCCAGTGCCTGGTGGAGGTCGAGGGACAGCGCAAGCCACTGGCCTCCTGCACCACCGTGTGCACCGACGGCATGGTGGTCAAGACGCAGCTCACCTCCGCCGTCGCCGACAAGGCGCAGCAGGGCGTGATGGAGTTCCTGCTGATCAACCACCCGCTCGATTGCCCGATGTGCGACAAGGGCGGCGAGTGCCCGCTGCAGAACCAGGCGATGTCCAACGGGCGCGGCGAGACCCGCTTCATCGAGGACAAGCGCGAGTTCGACAAGCCGGTGGCGATCTCGACCGAGGTGCTGCTCGACCGCGAGCGCTGCATCTCCTGCACCCGCTGCGTGCGGACCAGCGAGGAGATCGCCGGCGACGACTTCATCGAGTTCCTCGATCGCGGGCCCCGGCAGTTCATCGGCACTGCCGAGGGCAAGCCGTTCAACTCCTACTTCTCCGGCAACACCGTGCAGGTCTGCCCGGTCGGCGCGCTGACCGGCGCGCAGTACCGCTTCAAGTCGCGGCCGTTCGACCTGGTCTCCACGCCCAGCGTGTGCGAGCACTGCGCCTCCGGCTGCCGGCAGCGCACCGACCACCGGCGCGGCACCGTGCTGCGCCGCCTGGCCGGCGAGGCGCCGGAGGTCAACGAGGAGTGGAACTGCGACAAGGGCCGGTGGGCGTTCCAGTACGCCACCCAGTCTGACCGGCTGACCACGCCGCTGGTCCGCGACTCCGACGGGGTGCTGCGCCCCGCGTCGTGGCCGGCCGCGTACGCGGCCGCCGCGGCCGGGCTGCTGGCCGCTCGCGTTTCTGTCGAAGCCGCGCGCGGCGTGGGGATCCTCACCGGCGGCCGGCTGACGCTGGAAGACGCGTACGCGTACGCGAAGTTCGCGCGGGTTGCCCTGGACACCAACGACATCGACTTCCGCGCCCGCCCCCACTCGGTGGAGGAAGAGCAGTTCCTCGCCGCCCGGGTGGCCGGGCGCGGCATCGCGGTCAGCTACGCCGACCTGGAGATGGCCGGGACCGTGGTGCTGGCCGGGTTCGAGCCAGAAGACGAGTCCCCGATCGTGTTCCTGCGGCTGCGCAAGGCGGCCCGCAAGGGCAAGCTCGCCGTCTACTCGATCGCCGCGCTGGCCTCCCCCGGCCTCGTCAAGGTGTCGGGCACCCTGCTGGAGACGGTGCCCGGCGGGGAGCCCGCCGCGCTGACGGCGCTCGCCGCCGGCGGATCGGCGGGCGCCACGTGGACTGCGGCCGCCGAGGGGCTGGCCCAGCCAGGCGCGGTGATCCTCGTCGGCGAGCGGCTGGCTGAGGTGCCTGGTGCCCTGGCGGCCGCCGCGCGACTGGCCGACGCGACGGGCGCCCGGCTCGCCTGGATCCCGCGGCGGGCCGGCGAGCGCGGCGCGATCGAGGCCGGGGCGCTGCCGGGCCTGCTGCCCGTCGGCCGCCCGGTGATCAGCCCGCAGGCTCGCACCGAGGTGGCCCGCGCCTGGAACAAGGCCGCGCTGCCGACGACGCCCGGCCGCGACACCAGCGGTATCGTGACCGCCGCCGCCCGCGGCGAACTGGGCGCGCTGATCATCGCTGGCGTCGACCCGGCCGACCTGCCCGACCCGGCGGCGGCGCTGCGCGCCCTGGAGGCGACGCCGTTCATCGTCAGCCTCGAGCTGCGCGCCAGCGCGGTGACCGACCGCGCTGACGTTGTGTTCCCGGTGGCCGCGGTCGCCGAGAAGCCCGGCACCTTCGTGAACTGGGAGGGGCGCGGGGGAACGTTCGCCGCCGCCTTGCGGGTGCCCGGCATCCGCGGTGACCTGCACGTGCTCGGCGCGATCGCCGATGAGATGGACGTGCACCTCGGGCTGCCCGACGTGGCCGCGGCCCGCGCGGAGCTCGCCGGGCTGGGCACCTGGAAGGGCGAGCGCCCGCTGACGCCGGCCGTGCTGTCGCCCGCTCCCCCTGTACTGGGAAGCAGTGTACTGGGAGGCATTGGCGGGGCGGCCGCGTCATCCATCCGGCTGGCGACCTGGCACCAGTTGCTCGACAACGGCCGCCTGCAAGACGGCGAGCCGTACCTGGCGGGCACCGCCCGCACGGCCGTCGCGCGCGTGTCCGCGGTGACCGCAGCGGACGCCGGCGTCGAGGACGGCGACAAGGTGACCGTCTCGTCGGGGGCCGGATCGGTGACGGTGCCCGTCGCGGTGACCGAGATGGTGGACGGCGTAGTCTGGCTGCCGGCCAACTCGCCCGGTTCGGCGACACGCGCGGACCTGGTCGCGGGCCACGGCAGCCGAGTGACCCTGAGGAGGCCCGAATGAGCGGCGGAGTGCTCGCGGCGGATCCGACGCTGAGCGACTTTAACCAGCTCATCTGGTGGCTGGTGCTGCTGAAGGTCGGCATCGTCTTCGTGTTCTTGCTGCTCACGACGATCTTCATGATCTGGTTCGAGCGGCGGGTCATCGGCCGGATGCAGAACCGGCCCGGTCCGAACCGGGCCGGGCCGTGGGGGCTGCTCCAGCCGATCGCGGACGCCTTGAAGCTGCCGCTGAAGGAGGACATCGTCCCCACCACGGTCGACAAGCTGGTCTTCGTCGTCGCCCCGCTGCTGGTGGTGGCGCCGGCGTTCATCAGCTTCGCGGTCATCCCGTGGGGGCCGGTGGTCTCGATCTTCCACCACCGCACGCCGCTGCAGGTCGCCGACCTGCCGGTGGCCGTGCTGCTGGTGCTGGCGATGAGCTCGATCGGCGTGTACGGCATCGTGCTCGCGGGCTGGGCCTCGCGCGGGCCGTACTCGCTGCTCGGCGCCCTGCGCTCCACCGCCCAGGTGATCAGCTACGAGATCGCGATGGCGCTGTCGATGGTGGCGGTGTTCCTGTACGCGGGCTCGCTGTCCACGTCCGCAATCGTGACCGCCCAGCAGCACTTCTGGTACGCCTGGCTGTTGCCCGTCTCGTTCGTCATCTACCTGGTCACCATGGTCGGCGAGACCAACCGGGTGCCCTTCGACCTGCCCGAGGGCGAGGGCGAGATCGTCGCCGGCCACATGACCGAGTACTCGTCGATGAAGTTCGCGATGTTCTTCCTCGCCGAGTACATCAACATGACCACCGTCTCCGCGCTGGCCACCACGATGTTCCTCGGCGGGTGGCGCGCCCCGTGGCCGATCTCGCTGTGGAGCGGGGCCAACACCGGCTGGTGGCCGGTCCTGTGGTTCCTTGCCAAGGTCTTCATCCTGCTGTTCTGCTACGTCTGGCTGCGCGGCACGCTGCCCCGCACCCGCTACGACCAGCTGATGGCGCTCGGGTGGAAGATCCTCATCCCGCTGTCCATCGTCTGGATCCTGCTCATCGCGACGATCCGGGCCTGGCGCAACGACAGCCACTCCACCGCGGTGTACGCGGTCGGCGGCCTCGTCCTCGTCCTGATCATCGTGCTGGTCACGCTGTGGGACAACGCCGCGGTGCGCCGGTCGGAGTCGCTCAGGCCAGACGCGCCCGCGACCGACGGCGCCGACGGCCTGCCGGAGATCGATGGCTTCCCGGTCCCGCCGATGGACCGGCCGCACTACCACGGGCTTGACCTGGACGCCGCCATCACGCGGACCGTCCCGTCCGCGGGCACCGCCACCGCAAAGGAGGTCACCGGTGCTTGACTTCCTCAACCCCGTCAAGGGGTTCGGGGTCACCTTCACTGAGATGTTCAAGAAGGTCGACACCGTGATGTACCCGGAGGACAAGCGGCCTACCGCGCCCCGGTTCCACGGTCACCACCAGCTCAACCGGTGGCCGGACGGGCTGGAGAAGTGCATCGGCTGCGAACTGTGCGCCTGGGCATGCCCCGCCGACGCGATCTACGTCGAGGGCCGGGACAACACCGAGGACGAGCGCTACTCGCCGGGAGAGCGCTACGGCCACGTCTACCAGATCAACTACCTGCGCTGCATCCTGTGCGGGCTGTGCATCGAGGCGTGCCCGACCCGCGCGCTCACGATGACCAACGAGTACGAGATCGCCGACGACAACCGCGAGAGCCTGATCTGGACGAAGGAGCAGCTGCTGCTCCCGCTCCAGCCGGGCATGGAGGAGCCGCCGCACCCGATGCGGCTGGGCGGCGATGAGAAGGCGTATTACAAGCTCGGCGGCGCCGGCGTGGTTGGCAACCAGACCGAGGGACGCAAGTGAGCCATATGCTGGCCGCCGGCGGCGGCACGAACCTGGACGCGGACTACAGCGTCGCCTTCTTCTGGATCCTCGCCGTCGTCGCGGTGGGCGCCGGCATCGCCATGGTCTGCGTCAAGCAGGCCGTGCACTGCGCGCTGATGCTGGCCGTGGTCATGCTCTGCCTGGCCGCGATGTACGCGATGCAAGGCGCGCCGTTCCTGGCGTTCGTTCAGGTCATCGTCTACACCGGCGCGGTGCTGATGCTGTTCCTGTTCGTCATGATGCTGATCGGCGTCAGCTCGGCGGACTCGCTGGTGGAGACGATCAAGGGGCAGCGGCTGTTCGCTGGCCTGGCCGGGATCGGCCTGGTCGCCTTGCTGATCGTCGGCATCGGCCACGCGGCCATCGGCTCGGCGCCCAAGCCGGGGGCGCTGCAGCAGGCCGACAATCTCACCGGGCTGGCGAAGCTGATCTTCACCACGTACGTGTTCCCGTTTGAAGTCACCGCCGCCCTGCTGATCACCGCCGCGCTCGGCGCGATGGTCCTGGCCCACCGGGAGCGCACGTCGCCCAAGCCGACTCAGCGCGACGTCGCGCGCCGCAAGATCGCCAGCGGCCAGGTCGCGCCGGAGCCGCCGCCGGGCGTGTACGCGCTGCACGACGCCGTCGACATGCCGGCGCTGCTGCCCGACGGGACCACCACCGAGCGCTCGGTTTCCCGGGCGATGACCCAGCGGGACATCGACCTGCGGCGCGACCCCCGGGGTGAGGTGAGCGCCGACCTTGAGGCGGGGGCCAAGGTGGCCCCCGAGCTGCAGCTGTCTCCCGGGGGGGCGACCCCGCGGAGCATCATCCGTGCCCCCCGGGGCGCGTCCGATGGAAGGGCAAATGTATCGGGCACGCCATCAGCTCCGGCCAACGGAGGGAGTGAGCCCGAATGAGCCCCGCGCACTACATCTTCCTTTCCGTCATCTTGTTCACGATCGGCGCGATCGGCGTCCTCGTGCGGCGCAACGCCATCGTGATCTTCATGTGCATCGAGCTGATGCTGAATGCCTGCAACCTGGCCTTCGTCGCGTTCGCGCGGATGCACGGGAACCTGGACGGGCAGGTGGTGGCCTTCTTCGTGATGGTCGTCGCCGCGGCCGAGGTCGTGGTCGGCCTGGCGATCTTGATGGCCATCTACCGTGCTCGCCGGTCCGCCTCGGTGGACGACGCGAGCCTTCTCAAGTACTAAGGGGACTGTTGCGATGACGACGCTTGCTGCTACCGGCGTGCTCCGCGCCTCGTGGCTGCTGCTCGCGTTCCCTGTCTTCGGCGCCGCGGTACTGCTCATCGGCGGGCGGCGCACCGACAAGTGGGGACACCTGCTCGGGGTCACGATGTCGCTGGCGTCGTTCGTCTACGGCATGATCGCGTACTTCACCCTGCTGGGCTATCCCGCGGCCGAGCGCAGCCGGGACCTGCACATGTTCTCCTGGGTCCCGGTGGCCGGGTTCCAGGCGAACATCGGGATCCTGATCGACCCGCTGTCGATGTGCTTCGTCTTGCTGATCACCGGGGTCGGGTCGCTGATCCTCATTTACTCGGTCGGCTACATGGCGCACGACGTCGAGCGACGCCGGTTCTTCGGGTACCTGAACCTGTTCATCGCCGCGATGCTGCTGCTGGTCCTGGCCGACAACTACCTCGCCCTGTACGCCGGATGGGAGGGCGTCGGGCTGGCGTCCTACCTGCTGATCGGCTTCTGGCAGTTCAAGCCCGCCCCGCCGGTTGCCGCCAAGAAGGCGTTCATCGCCAACCGCGTCGGCGACGTGGGGCTGTCGATCGCGATCATGCTGATGTTCGCGGAATTCGGGTCGTTCAACTTCGGCCCGGTGTTCGCCTCGGCCCACTCCGGTGGCACCGGCGTCACCACCGCGCTCGGCCTGCTGCTGCTGCTCGGCGCGTGCGGCAAGTCCGCCCAGGTGCCCCTGCAGTCGTGGTTGCTCGACGCGATGGAGGGCCCGACCCCGGTATCGGCCCTCATCCACGCGGCCACGATGGTCACCGCCGGCGTCTACCTGATCGTCCGGTCCAATCCCATCTTCAACGACTCGCCCGCCGCGCAGTTGGCGGTCACCGTCGTCGGCGCGGTCACCCTGCTCGTCGGCGCGATCATCGGGTGCGCCAAGGACGACATCAAGAAGGCCCTCGCCGGGTCCACGATGTCGCAGATCGGCTACATGATGCTGGCCGCCGGCCTCGGCCCGGCCGGGTACGTGTTCGCGATCGCCCACCTGCTCGCGCACGGCTTCTTCAAGGCCGGGCTGTTCCTCGGCGCCGGGTCGGTCATGCACGGCATGGAGGACGAGGTCAACATGCGCCGGTACGGGGCGCTGCGCAAGTTCCTGCCGTACACGTTCGTCACCTTCGGCCTGGGATACCTGGCGATCATCGGCATCCCGCCGTTCTCGGGGTTCTTCACCAAGGACGGCATCATCGACGCGGCCTGGGAAAAGGGCGGCACCTCGGGCTGGATCCTGGCCGCGTGCGCGATCACCGGCGCCGGCATCACCGCGTTCTACATGACCCGGGTGATGCTGATGACCTACTTCGGCGCCAAGCGGTGGGACGAGCCGGGACCGCAGGGCGGCGCCGAGCCGCGCACCGGGCAGCCCCAGCCACAGCCGCACGAGCATGCCCTGCACCCGCACGAGTCGCCGTGGGTGATGGTGTTCCCGATGATCATCCTCGCGATCGGCTCCGTCGGCGCCGGGGCCTTCTTGATCATCAACGGGCGCCTTCAGTCCTTCCTGGCCCCGGTGGTCGGCGTCCCCCCGGAGGCGCACGGGATCTGGACCTGGCCCGGCATCATCGCCCTGGCCCTCGCGCTGGCCGGCGTGGGGCTCGCGTGGACCATGTACGGGCGGGTTCCAGTCCCCGCGATGGCCCCCCGCGGCTCGATTTTCGCCCGGGCCGCCCGTCAGGACCTGTACGGCGACGCGTTCAACGAGTCCGTGCTGATGCGGCCCGGCCAGTGGCTGACCCGGCTGTCGGTTTACTTCGACAACCGTGGCGTCGACGGGCTGGTGAACACGATCGCCGCGATAATCGGCGGCAGCTCCGGGCGACTCCGCAGGATCCAGACCGGCTTCGCGCGCTCGTACGCGCTGTCCATGCTCATCGGCGCCGTGCTCCTGGTAGCCGGCCTCCTGGTGGTGAGGCTCTAGATGAACAGCTTTCCCTGGCTGACCGTCGCCGGCGGCATTCCGCTGCTCGGCGCGGTGGTGCTCGTCCTCGTGCCGTCGCGCGGGGCTCTGTCGCCCGGCGACAGCGCGCCCGGTGACAGCGCGCCCGGTGACATCGCCGCCCGCAACCGGCTGGCTAAGCTGCTCGCGCTGGCGTTCTCGCTGGTGACCCTCGTGTGGGTCATCGTGATGGCCACCCGGTTCAACGCGTCGGGGCCGAGGTATCAGCTGACCGAGACCTACTCGTGGATCCCGCAGTTCGGCGTGCACTACGCGGTCGGCGTGGACGGGATCGCGCTGGTCCTCATCGGGATGACCGCGGTGCTGCAGCCGGCGGTGATCCTGGCGTCGTGGAACGACGTGGATGTCCTCGGCAAGCCCGTCAAGAACTACTTCGCGCTGATGATGGTCCTCCAGACCATGACGATCGGCGTGTTCGCGGCCACCGACGTCTTCTTGTTCTACGTGTTCTTCGAGGCGATGCTGATCCCGATGTACTTCATGATCGGGTCCTTCGGCGTCGGGGCCCGGCAGTACGCGGCGGTCAAGTTCCTGCTCTACAGCCTGCTCGGCGGCCTGCTGATGCTGGTCGCGGTCATCGCCCTGTACGTGTACTCCGGCGAGTCGGCGGCCACCGGCCACCACGGCACCTTCCTCATCCAGACACTGGTCAACGTAACGCTGTCTTCGACCACGCAGAAGTGGCTGTTCCTCGGGTTCTTCATCGCGTTCGCGATCAAGGCGCCGCTGTGGCCGTTCCACACCTGGCTGCCCGACGCCACCGCCTCCGCCCAGCCCGGCGCGGCGGTGCTCATGCTCGGCGTGATGGACAAGGTCGGCACCTTCGGGATGATCCGCTACTGCCTGGAGCTGTTCCCGGCCGCAGCGCACTACTTCACGGTGCTCATCATCACCCTCGCCGTCATCAGCGTGCTGTACGGGGCGATCGTGGCGATCGGCCAGACGTCGCTCAAGCGGCTCATCGGGTACACGTCGATATCCCACTTCGGGTTCATCGTGCTCGGCATCTTCGCGCTGACCTCGCAGGGCGGGTCCGGCGCGACGCTGTACATGGTCAACCACGGGTTCGTCACCGGCGCGCTGTTCCTGCTGATCGGGTTCCTGATCGCGCGGCGTGGCTCGGACAAGATCGCCGACTACGGCGGCGTGCAGAAGATCATGCCGGTCTTCGCGGGCCTGTTCCTCGTCTCCGGCCTGGCCGGGCTGTCGATGCCGGGGCTGTCCACCTTCGTCAGTGAGTTCCTGGTGCTGGTCGGCACCTTCGACCGGTACAAGGTCCCGGCGGTCTTCGCCACCGTGGGCATCATCCTCGCGGCGATCTACATCCTGTGGATGTACCAGCGGACGATGAACGGGCCAACCCCCGAGCCGGTGGCTGCCCAGCTGACCGGCCGGGACCTGAGGGCCCGGGAGCTCCTCGCCGTGGTCCCGCTGGTCGCGCTGATCATCGCGATGGGCGTCTACCCCAAGCCGGTCCTTGACGTGATCAACCCGGCGGTGCACTCCACGCTGACCCAGATCCACGTCACCGATCCGGTGCCCGCGCATCCGGCCACCGCCCAGAATGGAGCCCAGCCGTGACCCTCGCCAGCAGTGCGGCGGTGCCTGGAGCGATCCCCGCCCCCATTATCGAGTACAGCCAGCTCGCGCCGATGCTGGTGGTCTTCAGCGCCGCGATCGTCGGGGTGCTGGTCGAGGCGTTCGTGCCCCGGGCGTTGCGGCGCGCCGTCCACCTGGTAGTCGCCTTCGCCAGCCTCGCCGCGGCCTTCGTGTGGACGTGCGTCATCGCGGGGACGTCATCGCTGTTCGCCAACGGCGCCGCCGGGCACGTGGCGGCGATGGGCGCGGTCGGCGTCGACCGGCCGACGCTGTTCATCCAGGGCACGATCTTGGTGCTCGCCTTTGTCTCGGTGATGCTGATCGCCGACTCATCGCAAGACGTGTCGGTCTTCGCCGGCCAGGCCGCGGCGGCTCCCGGGTCCCCCGAGGAGCGCGAGGGCCTGCTCGCCGGGCTGGTGCACACCGAGGTCTACCCCCTGGTGCTGTTCGCCGTCGGCGGCATGCTGCTGTTCCCGGCGTCCAACGACCTGCTGACGATGTTCGTGGCGCTTGAGGTACTGTCGCTCCCGCTGTACCTGCTGTGCGGGCTGGCCCGGCGCCGCCGCCTGCTGTCGCACGAGGCGGCGGTCAAGTACTTCCTGCTCGGCGCGTTCTCCTCGGCGTTCTTCCTGTTCGGCATCGCGATGCTGTACGGCTTCTCCGGGTCGGTGAGGCTGTCCTCGATCGCCCAGGCCGCCTCCACCAACGCCGCCAACGACACGCTGCTGTTCGCCGGGATCGCGCTGACCGGAGTCGGGCTGCTGTTCAAGATCGGCGCGGTGCCGTTCCAGAGCTGGAAGCCGGACGTCTACCAGGGCGCCCCCACGCCGGTCACCGCGCTGATGGCCTCGTGCACCGTGGTATCCGCGTTCGGGGCGCTGCTACGCGTGTTCTACGTGGCGTTCGGCACGCTGACCTGGGACTGGCGCCCGGCGATGTGGGTCGTCGCGATCCTCACCATGGTGGTCGGGGCGATCATCGCCATCACCCAGCGGGACGTGAAGCGGCTGCTCGCCTACTCCTCGATCGCGCACGCGGGCTTCATCTTGACCGCGGTCATCGCGGCGTCGGCGGCGGGCCTGTCGGGGTCGCTGTTCTACCTGGCGACCTACGGCATCACCACGATCGGCGCGTTCGCGGTCATCACCTTGGTCCGCGACCCCGGCGGCGAGGCCAACCACTTGTCGCGGTGGGCCGGGCTCGGCAAGCGGTCCCCGCTGGTCGCCGGGATCTTCGCGCTATTCCTGCTCGGCTTCGCCGGCATCCCGCTGACCAGCGGGTTCACCGGGAAGTTCGCGGTCTTCCAGGCAGCGATCGGCGGCGGCGCGCTACCGCTGGTCGTCGTGGGCGTGGTGTCATCGGCGATCGCGGCTTTCTTCTACGTCCGCGTCATCGTGGTGATGTTCTTCAGCGACCCGGTCCCGGACGGCCCCGAGGTCGTGGTGCCCAGCCTGTTCACCGGAACGGCGGTCGCCCTCGGCGCGGTCGCGACCCTGTTCTTCGGCATCATCCCCGCCCCGCTGCTCGACCTGGCCAGCCACGCGGCGAACCAGTTGTTCGTCCGCTAGGCGCGACCCTGAAGCCCATGAGCCACCACGTGCCTCCTACCCTCCTGCGGGAGGGTAGGAGGCACGTCTCTTATGCTGGGATGTTCGTACGCCGCTGACGACATGGAGTTTTCGTGATCATCGCTGTTCCCGTCGCCTTCGCCGACGACGCGCTCACCATGGAGATCGCCGACGACCTGGCCGCGGTGGAAGCCGCGCTGCGCGATACGCGCTTCGGCGGAGATGAGATGTTCACCGAGGCCTCCCGGCACATGATGGAGGCCGGCGGCAAGCGCTTCCGCGCCATGCTCGTGCTGCTGGGCGCCCGCTTCGGCGACTGGCGAGACAAGCGCATCGTCCCCGCTGCCGTCGCGATCGAGCTCACCCACCTGGCCACCTTGTTCCACGACGACGTCATGGACGAGGCCGAGATGCGGCGCGGCTCCCCGTCGGCGAACGCGCTGTTCGGCAACTCGGTGGCGATCCTGGCCGGCGACTTCCTGTTCGCCCGCGCGTCTCGGATCCTCGCCGACCTCGGCCCGGAGGCGGTCCGCATCCAGGCCGAGACGTTCTCCCGGCTGGTGGACGGCCAGCTCGCCGAGACGGTCGGCGTCCGCGACGGCGAGGACCCGCTCGATCACTACATGCAGGTGATCACCGACAAGACCGGCTCGCTGATCGCGACCTCCGGCCGGTTCGGGGCGCTGTTCGCCGGCGCCTCCGACGCCGTCGTCGACCAGATCGCCGATGCCTGCCTGCGTATCGGCGTCGCCTGGCAGCTGTCCGATGACGTGCTCGACGTGGCGTCCTCATCCGATGAGTCAGGCAAGTCGCCCGGCACCGACTTGCGCCAGGGGGTCCGCACGCTGCCGGTGCTCTACGCGCTGCGCTCGGCCGACCCGGCCGGGGAGCGCCTGCGCGCGCTGCTCTCGCTGGGCGAGCTGACCGACCCGGACTTGCACGCCGAGGCCCTGACCCTGCTGCGCGAGTCGCCGCACGTCGAGGAGGCCCGCGAGACCGTCCGCTCGTGGATCGGCGGCGCCCAGTCGATCGTCGCCAGCCTGCCTGACCTCCCCGCCCGCGCCGCCTTCGAGTCCCTCTGCGACTTCGTCATCACCCGTACTGCGTTATCTGGGGGATAGGCACCAAGCCCCCAGACCCCTGGATCAGCCGCCCCTTAGGCGCGTCGCGCTTCCCTGCGCTCGGTCGTTCCTCCCTCCTTGCGCTCAGTCGTTCCTCCCTCGCTCCGGTCAGTCCCGGGCAACGCGGGCGGCCGACAAAACCGGTTCCTCCTTCTGGGCGTAAACCAGGTCCGGGAGACCTCCGGGTCGGCCGTCAGCCAGCTCTCACCGTCGGCCATTCCGTGGCTCAGGGGCCATTACCCCGGGATCGTTCTGGGGCGGGATGGCCATCGGCCCGCTCTAGCCGTGTCGGGAGGGCCACCGACCGCCAGGCGTTCCGTGGCTGAAGGGCCATCGCCCCGGCACTTTCTGGGGCTGGAGGGCCAGCGTCCTGCCCGGGAACGCCGCAGTTTCGGGGCGTTGGCCGCATTGCCCTGGCGGGCGAACAGCTCGTTTCTGGGTGGCGGCCGCACTGGCCCCGTCTATTCGGGGCTATGCGGTCATGGGGCCGCTTCCCGTTCCGGAGAATCGGCCGCATGGCCCCGGTCCGCGCGGAACACCCGCGACCCGGCGATGGTTAAGCTGCGTGGATAAGGACAAGAGGAGCCAAGATGAGCATTTTCGGGTTCCGGAAGACGCAGATGATCACCGCCGACAACGCGCTCCCCGGGCGGTCGGCCAGGATGCCGGTCCCGGCCCGGCACGCGGTACTGGGCACCCCGCTCGAGGGGCCATATCCCGAGGGCAGCGAGGTCGCGGAGTTCGCGCTCGGCTGCTTCTGGGGCGAGGAGCAGACCTTCTGGCGGGTACCGGGCGTCATCACGACCGCCGTGGGCTACGAGGGGGGCTTCACGCCCAACCCCGTCTACGAGGAGGTCTGCACCGGAGCGACCGGGCACGCCGAGGCGGTCCGCGTGGTCTTCGACCCGGCCAAGGTCAGTTACCCGCAGCTGCTGAAGGTCTTCTGGGAGTCCCACGACCCGACGCAGGGCATGCGCCAGGGCAACGACACCGGCACCCAGTACCGGTCGGCGATCTTCTACGCGTCGGATGCGCAGCGGGAGGCCGCCGAGCAGTCGAAGGCGGAGTTCGCCAAGAAGCTCACCGAGGCCGGCTACGGCAAGATCACCACCGAGATCGTCCCCGCCTGCGAGTTCTACTTCGCCGAGGACTATCACCAGCAGTACCTCTACAAGGTGCCGAACGGCTACTGCCCCGACCATAGCACCGGCGTCAGCTGCCCCGTCGGCCTCATCAAGGCCGGCTAGGCTAGCCGACTTCCCAGGTGTCGTTGCCGGCCAGCAGCTTGGCCAGGTCGCCTTCGCCGCCCTCGCGGGCCTTCTCGAGCTGGGCGGCCATGAGGGAGTCGTAGGACGGGCGCGGCACCGAGCGGAACACGCCGATCGGGGTGTGCGAGAAATCGCGGTTGTCCAGCCGGGACAAGGCGAACGCGTAGGTCGGGTCATCCCGGGTCACGTCGTGCACGACCAGCTGCGACTCCGGCACTGAGTCGGCCGCCACCGCCTGCAACGCCCCGTACGGCCCGTATGTCAGGCCGAGCGAGCCGTCCGGGCCGAACCGGACCGGCTGGCCGTGCGACAACCGGATCAGGCCCGGGGCCGAAGGCTCCTTGATCGGGGCGAACGCGTCGTCGTTGAAGATCGGGCAGTTCTGGAAGATCTCAATGAACGCGGCGCCCTGGTGGTCGGCCGCCGCCGTGAGCACCGACTGCAGGTGCTTGCGGTCGGAGTCCACCGAGCGGGCGACGAAGGACGCCTCGGCCCCCAGGGCCAGGGACACCGGGTTGAACGGGTAGTCCAGCGAGCCGAACGGGGTCGACTTGGTCACCTTGCCCTGCTCGGACGTCGGCGAGTACTGGCCCTTGGTCAGCCCGTAGATCCGGTTGTTGAACAGCAGGACCTTGATGTTGACGTTGCGGCGCAGCGCGTGGATCAGGTGGTTGCCGCCGATGGACAGCGCGTCGCCGTCACCGGTGATCACCCAGACCGACAGGTCGGGCCGGGAAGCCGCCAGGCCGGTGGCGATCGCCGGGGCGCGGCCGTGGATCGAGTGCATCCCGTAGCTGTTGACGTAGTACGGCAGCCGAGAGGAGCAGCCGATACCGGAGACGACGACGATGTTCTCCCGCGGCGCCTCCAGCGTTGGCAAGAACGCCTGGAAGGCGGCCAGGATCGCGTAGTCGCCGCATCCGGGGCACCAGCGGACCTCCTGGTCGGACTTGAAGTCCTTGGCCGCCAGGCCCGTCGCGTGCGGGACGAGCGTGAGCGACGCGAGCCGGCCGTGGGGGCTTACCTCAGACATGTGAGAGCACTTCCTCAATCGCGCCCGCGAGCTCGGCTGCCTGGAACGGCAGGCCGCGGACCCTGTTGTAGGAGATCACGTCCACCAGGTACTTGCCGCGTAGCAGCAGCGCGAGCTGGCCGAGGTTGATCTCGGGGACCAGTACCTTCTCGTAGCTCCGCAGCACGTCGCCCAGGTTGGCCGGGAACGGGTTCAGGTGGCGCAGGTGCGCCTGGGCGACCTGGTAGCCGGCCCGCCGCGAGCGGCGGATCGCCGCGCCGATCGACCCGTAGGTCGACCCCCAGCCGAGCACCAGGAGCTTGGCGCGACCGTCGGGGTCGTCGACCTCGAGGTCGGGGACGGTGATCCCGTCCACCTTGGCCTGGCGGGCGCGGACCATCAGGTCGTGGTTGTCCGGGTCGTAGGAGATCGTCCCGGCGCCGTCGGCCTTCTCGATGCCGCCGATGCGGTGCTCGAGGCCCGGCGTGCCCGGGATCGCCCACGGGCGGGCGAGCGTCTGCGGGTCCCGCTTGAACGGCCGGAACTCGCCGTCCCCGTTGACATGGGTCTCCTGGGTGGCGAAGGCGAAGTCCTGGCTGAGGTCGGGCAGCGCGGCCACGTCCGGGAGCAGCCACGGCTCCGAGCCGTTGGCCAGGTACCCGTCGGACAGCAAGATGACCGGGGTGCGGTAGGTGACCGCGATGCGGGCGGCCTCGATGGCGGCGTTGAAGCAGTCGGAGGGACTCGCGGCGGCGACCACAGGGACTGGGGACTCGCCGTTGCGGCCGTACAGGGCCAGCAGCAGGTCCGCCTGCTCGGTCTTGGTCGGCATGCCGGTGGACGGGCCCGCCCGCTGCACGTCGACGATGATCAACGGCAGCTCCGTGGAGACCGCGAGCCCCGCCGTCTCCATCTTCAAGATGATGCCCGGACCGGAGCTGGTGGTGACGGCGAGCGCGCCGCCGAACGCCGCGCCCAGCGCCGAGCCGACGGCGCTGATCTCATCCTCGGCCTGGAAGGTCCGCACGCCGAACTTCTTGTGCCGTGACAGCTCGTGCAGCACGTCCGAGGCGGGGGTGATCGGGTACGAGCCGAGGAACAGCGGCAGCTTCGCCAGCTGGGCGGCCGCGATCAGGCCGTAGGCGAGCGCGGTGTTTCCGGTGATGTTACGGTACGTGCCCGGCTTGAGCGCGGCCGGCTTGACCTCGTAGCGCACCGAGAACGCCTCGGTGGTCTCACCGAAGTTCCAGCCCGCGTGGAACGCAGTCACGTTCGCCTTGTAAATTTCCGGCCTCTTGCCGAACTTCTGCTCCAGGAAGTTCAGCGTGCCCTCTGCGGGCCGGCCGTATAGCCATGACAGCAGTCCGAGCGCGAACATGTTCTTGGCCCGCTCGGCATCCTTGCGGGACAGGTTCTGGTCTTGCAGCGCCTTGACGGTCAGGCTCGTCAGCGGGACGGCGTGCACGTGATAGGCGCTCAGCGAGCCGTCCTCGATCGGGTTCTTGTCGTACCCGACCTTCTGGAGGTTGCGCTTGGTGAACTCGTCGGTGTTGACGATCAGGTCCTTGCCCCGGGGCAGGTCCGTGACGTTCGCCTTCAGCGCGGCCGGGTTCATGGCGACCAGCACGTCCGGCGCGTCGCCGGGCGTGAGGATGTCGTGGTCCGCGAAGTGCAGCTGGAAGCTGCTCACGCCGGGCAAGGTGCCGGCGGGGGCGCGGATCTCGGCGGGGAAATTGGGGAGCGTCGACAGGTCGTTCCCGAAGACCGCGGTCTCCTGGGTGAACCTGTCCCCGGTGAGCTGCATCCCGTCACCAGAGTCACCCGCGAAGCGGATGATCACGTGGTCAAGCTCCTGGACCTGCTTGGTCACAGCGCTAAGCCTCCTCCGCACGCCAGGCCGGGCACCATCGGCACGGCACCACCCCATGGCCAGGGGCGCGAGTTTAAAGCGTGTTTAATTCTACGTGGTATAGGGAATCGTGCGCGCCCGGCGAACGATGTGGCACTCGCCACGTTGCGGTCTTGCATGACGAGAGCGTCAGGTCCGGCGCTGAAAACGCGATTCTCCAGGCCCGGTGTTTTCCTGTGGCCGGCCCCCCGGCGGCGCCCTCGTCGCGCGTCCGGGAACCCGGTGATCACTCGCGGACGTTAGATCCGGTGAGTCCTGCGGGACTCAGTGAACGGTAGCACGAGTGAGGGAGGGGCACCGTGCGCTGCTTTGGGCTGCGTGCGGCGGTACTGGCCGCCACCTTGTGCGTGCTCGTGATGCTAGTGGGCTTCGCTGCCGGGGGAGCGGCCGGGCTGGCGCTCGGGTGCGCGCTCATCGTGGGCTGCGGGTGGATCGTCTACTTCCATGCCCAGCGAGCGGTGCTTTCGGCGCTGTGTGCCCGCCAGGTCGGGGAGGTAGAGCGGCCGGAGCTGTACCGGCTGGTGCGCGAGCTTTGCACGTCAGCCCGGCTGCGGGTGCCACGGCTGTTCGTCTCCCCCGCCGCCCAGCCCAACGTCTTGGCGGTGGGCTGTACACCGCGCTCGGTGGCGCTGTGCTGCACCGAGGGCCTGCTGCGCTCGCTGCCGGAAGACGAGCTGCGGGCCGTGCTGGCCCAGCAGCTCGCGCACGTCTCGCGGCGCGACATCGTGGTGTCCTCGTGGTCCGCCGGCTTCGCCGCGCTGTTCTCGCTGGCGTGGCTGCGCCCGCTGGCCGTCTTGGTGGTCCGCTGGGCGGTGCCGTCGTCGCTGGAGTACGGGGCCGACACCTCCGGCGCGCTGCTGACCGGTGACCCGCTCGCCCTGGCGCGTGCTCTGCGCACGATCGACGGCGGCACCGCGCGGCGGCCGCTGCCGGCCCGCGGCGCGCTCGCCGCCTTCAGCCACCTGATGATCGCGCACCCGCTCCCGGCCGCCGGGTACGGCAGGCTGTTCCTCACCCACCCGCCGGTGGGGGAGCGGGTCCGCCGGCTGGAGGCCCTGGCGGGGTACCGGCACTGACCTTACCCCAGCACTGAGCTCAGGCGCCCGGCTTGTCGCCGGGCCGGCTGACGTCGCGAAGGGCCACCATCGCGGCCTGCAACCGGTGGCGCTGGGCCTCCAGCTCCGCCGCCGACCGCGACAGCGCGGCCCACGGGGCGGTGGCCGGGTCGATCCGGGACTCCAGCTCGCGGTGCCAGTCCGACGGCAGCTCACCAGCCGCCGGCGGCAGCAACTGGACCGGGCTGGGCGCCGCCTCGGCGCGCTGCCGGTAGAACTGGAGCGACGCCGCGTCCAGCTCGTCGTTGACCAGCACCGCGACGCCCGCTTGGACCGGCGCGGGCTCGGCGGTGTCCACCACCCAGCCTCCGGTGTTGAAGATGCGGACCGGGGCCGGGAACCCGGGCACAGTCCAGCGGTCGGTGAATGGCTTGTGGGTGTGGCCGTAGACGAACGTGACTTCGTCAGGCACGTCGGTCCACTCGCGTCTTACCTGGCCGCGGACCGGGCCCTCCAGGTAGGCGCGCAGCCCCGCCTGGCCCCTGGCGGTCAGGGCCACCGTCGGCGTGCCTCGCTCGCTTCGGGCCACGTGGTTGACCTCCCGCCGGAAGATCGCGTTCACCGCCCACCGCTCGGCGTTCCGCAGCCAGGCCGCGCCGTTGCCCTTGGCGATCATGGCGGTGGTCAGGTTGCCGACCAGGGTGTCGATGTCGGTCGGGCTGGTCAAGTCCGCGTAGATCAGGCCCATGTCCGCGCCGACCTGGCCGGACCGGCCCAGCGTGCCCCACAGGAAGTCGATCCACGCGAAGTTCTCCGCCTCCAGCCGCTCGACGTCCGCCGGTGCGACCTGGCGCTGACCGGGGTACAAGATGTCCCTCAGCCGTGACATCAGCGAGTAGATGGACTCGGTGAAGTGCCCGTGGCTCACGATGAGGCAGCGGCGCCCGTCCGGGCTGCGCAGGGCCAGGTTCGGGTAGGACACGCCGACCTCGATCCCGGTCGCGCCCGCCTGACTCCGGATCAGCCCGGCGAGCAGCGCGGAGCTGGCCGGGGGCTCCTCGGCGCCCGGCAGCAGCCTCGTGGTGTGCCAGGGAGCGACCAGGTCGGTCCCGCCCGGCTGGGCGCAGACGTAGGAGACGTACTGGTCTTCCCGCGTTATCTCCCACATGTGGTGGTCGTGGTTGCCGGGCACGTAGTGGATCAGTCGGTCGAACACCGGCGGATCATCGGTGAACGCGAGGTGCGCGAACAGCCGGAATACCATGGCGGCCACCTCGTCCGGGGACAGGGCGAGGTCCAGGATGTCCCCGGCCAGGATGAGCGTCGGCGGCCGGCCTTGATCACGGGTCAGCTGGCGCAGGCCCTCGACCAGGCCGCTCAGCATCGCGCTGGGGGTATGCGGGTCGGCGGTGAAGCCAGTGTCGCTCGTGGTCGCCGACTGCTCGCGCAGCGCGGTCAGCATGCTATTCTGCGCCCCGAAGTGCAGGTCGGACAGGATCACGTAGCGGATGTCGGCCATGACGACGCGCCCTTTCCCGTTCCCGGGCTGGCCCTGCGGGCAGCGTGCCGCACGGTCCGATCGGCGCCCGACTTTGTCCGTCGATAGTAGTACTTTCGCCGTCAGGCGAGGGGTGTCCTTAGCCCGGGCGCGGGGCCGTGTCGCGAGCATGCGAGATGTCCGCTATCCTAACCACTGCTGTCGCACGCGACAGCTCACGGCAGGTTGCCCGAGTGGCCAAAGGGAGCGGTCTGTAAAACCGTCGGCTCAGCCTACGTTGGTTCGAACCCAACACCTGCCAC
>JAICYD010000086.1 GCA_025934375.1 Streptosporangiaceae bacterium
GAGGTCCGGCCGCTGCGCCTGCCATTGCGCGACGAGCTCATCAACCTCATCGGTCTCATTGGTCCACTGTGTTTCATGACAGCGCTGTGTTTCATGAGATCGCTGTGTCTCATTGGTACACGGTGTCTCATTGATGGCCTGCCCCATGCGTTACAGCTTATCTCTTGACGTCAAGAAGCTTGACGGGTTGCCGTTTCCTTGATATCAAGATTCATGATATGAAGGTAATTAGGTTCAGCCGCTTCAAGACGGTGAGGAGAGCGACGATGTGGGATGCGACGCAGTACCTGCGGTATGACGACGAGCGCGCGCGGCCGTTTCTTGACCTGCTCGGGCAGGTCGGCGCGGAGCGACCCCGGCGCGTCGTGGACCTGGGCTGCGGGCCGGGCAACCTGACCGCCCTGCTCGGCCAGCGCTGGCCGCAGGCCGAGGTCACGGGGGTGGACAACTCGCCGGAGATGGTGGCGGCGGCGCGCGCCCTGGCGCTGCCCGGGGTCTCGTTCGAGCTCGGCGACGTGCGGGACTGGCGTGCCGAGGATGCCCCAGACGTGATTACCTGCAATGCGGTGCTCCAGTGGGTCCCCGGCCACCATGACCTCGTCGCGAGCTGGGCTCGCATGCTCGCCCCGGGCGGCTGGCTCGCCTTCCAGCTGCCGGGCAACTTCGACGCGCCGCACCACGCGCTCATCGCCGAGCTGGCCGGCGCCTCGCGCTGGCGGCCGCTGCTCGCGGACGTACGGCTCAACCGGCAGGCCGGCGACCCGGCGGAGTACGCCGAGCTGCTCAGCGGCCCGGGGTTTCGCGTCAACGCCTGGGAGACGACGTACCTGCACCTACTGCCGGGGGACAACCCGGTTCTGGAGTGGGCCAAGGGGACGGCGCTGCGCCCGGTGCTGGCGGCGCTGGACGCCGAGCAGGGCGCCGCTTTCCTCGCCGAGTACGCAAGCCGGCTGCGGGATGCCTACAAGCCTCGCCCGTTCGGTACATTCTTCCCATTCCGCCGCGTGTTCGCCGTGGTCCACCGCGACGAGGCGGGAGGGTAACCTGGTAATTCCAATTGATTTAATAGGGAAATGATGCCATGATCTCTAGCGTGCCGGATGACATCGCGCCTGTGCAGGCTCACGACCACTCCGGGCCCGCCCGGCCCGTGGGACCGAATATCCCCCGGACCCGGGTTCCGCTGCTCAGCCAGCATGAACTGGCCGCCGAGGTGCGGCGGATCGCCGGCCGCCCGGCCGAATGGGTGTCCCGGGTGCGGCTGGATCCCGAGGGGCGCTGGTATGAGCAAATCCACCTGGACGGCCGGTATGAGCTCTGGCTGATCAGCTGGCTGCCGGGGCAGTCGACCGGGTTCCACGACCACGGCGGGGCCAACGGTGCGTTCAGCGTGGTGTGGGGTGCGCTGGATGAGCGCGTGGTTCCCGGTTCCGGGACCACGGCGACGGTGCGGCCGGCGACGCAGGGAGTCGTGCGCGCGTTCGGCCCCCGCTACATCCACGACGTTCGGAACACCGCCAGGGACTGCGTCGCCGTCAGCGTGCACGCCTACTCACCGCCGCTGTCGTTGATGACCCGCTATGACCTCACGCCCGGCGGCCTGGTCGCCACCGCCACCGAGACTGAGGACAACTGGTGAGCGTGGAGCTCCGCCCGGACGGGGCGCGGTCGATCGCGGAGATCCTCGAGTCGGCGCGGAGCCGCCTTGACCGGGTCGCGCCGCGCGAGGCGCGCGCCGAGCAGGCATCGGGCGCGGTGCTGGTCGATATCCGGCCGGCCTGGCAGCGCGCCGCCGATGGCGAGATACCTGGCTCCTGGGTCATCGAGCGCAACCACCTGGAGTGGCGGCTCGACCCGGCCAGCGACGCCCGGCTGCCCTGGGTCACCGGATACGGCCACCGGATCATCGTGTTCTGCCAGGAGGGCTATACCTCCAGCCTCGCCGCGGCCGCCCTCCTCGACCTGGGCCTGCGCCGGGCGACGGACATGATCGGCGGTCACCGCGGATGGGCGGCGGCGGGCCTGCCCACCGTCCCCGCTGCGGACCGGGCGGCCAACATGGCCCCCGGCGCGGTCCACGCGGGCTAGCCCCGGGGGTCTTTGGGGCTTGAGTCCTTGAGGTTGGGCCCCAGGCCGGCCAGGCCGGCCCACGCCAGGTCGATCATGTTCGCGGCGACCTGCTCCAGCTTCGGCTTGCGCGCGTCCAGCCACCACTGGCCGGTGAACGCGACCATGCCGACCATCATCTGCGAGTACATGGCCGCGAGCTTCGGGTCCTTGCCCCGGGACTGGAGAAAGTCGGCCATGATGTACTCGACCTGGCCAGCGATGTCCGACAGCAGCGTCCCGTACGTCCCGCCTCCGGACCCGGGGTTGGAGTCACGGACAAGGATCCGGAAGCCGTCGGCGTTCTCGTCGATGTACCGCAGCAGGCCGACGGCGGCCGCCTCGAACTTGGCCGTCGTGTGCTCACCCTCGAGCAGCACGGCGGTGGTCGTCAGCAGCCGCTCGACCTCGCGGTCGACGACCACCGCATAGAGCCCTTCCTTGCCGCCGAAGTGCTCGTAGACAACTGGCTTGGAGACGCCCGCCTGGGCGGCGATCTCCTCGATCGAGGTGCCCTCGAATCCGCGCTCCGCGAACAGCCGCCGCCCGATATCCAGGAGCTGCTGTCGGCGCTCCTTCCCGGTCATGCGCCTTTTTCCTGGTCTGGAAGGGGATTCTGTCACCGGTTCATCATGTCGGCTATGCCGCCTGCCTGTCAGCCTGGCTCGCAGGCTTTATCGACTTTTCACCGGGCTGCTCGGCGTTCCTGGCCGTGGCTCGCCGGGCCATGGCGCCCTTGGTCATGGAGCCCAGGACCCGCCTCGCCCCGGCCGGGCGCTTGGTGGCCAGCCGCTCCTCATCGGGCCAGCGCACGTCCCACGCCCAGCCGAGCCTCTCGAACGCCCAGATCACCCGCGCGCTCGGGTCGAGTTGCCCGCGCAGGGCGCCGTGGCGGGCGCAGGTCGGGTCGGCGTGGTGCAGGTTGTGCCAGGACTCCCCGAACGACGCGATGGCCAGCCAGGCGACATTGCGGGACTTGTCACGGACCACGAAGTCCTCGTTGCCGAAGACGTGGCAGATGGAGTTGATCGACCACGTCACGTGGTGCAGCAGGGCCACCCGGACCAGGCTCGCCCAGAAGAACGCGGTCAGCGCGGCGTGGAACGACATCCCCCACAGGCCGCCGATCAGCGCCGGGGCCAGCAGCGAGATCGCCACCCAGCCGCCGAAGAAGCCATCGACCTTCCGGATCGAGCTGTCGGCCAGCAGGTCCGGAGAGAACTTCTCCTGCGAGGTCTTGTTGGGATCGAACAGCCAGCCGGTGTGGGCCCACACCAGGCCCTTGGCCAGTGACTGCCAGCCAGGCCCGAAGCGCCACGGCGAGTGCGGGTCGCCTTCCTTGTCGCTGTACTTGTGGTGCCGCCGGTGGTCGCTCACCCAGGTGATCACCGGCCCCTCGATCGCCAGGCTGCCCGCGATGGCCATCGCGATCCGCAGCGGCCGATTGGCCTTGAACGAGCTGTGCGTGAAGTAGCGGTGGAACCCGACCGTGATGCCGAGGCCAGATACCCAGTAGAAGACCAGCGCGATGATCACGTCGTGCCAGCCCAGTCCCCAGCCCCACAGCGCCGGGATGGCGGCCGCCACCGCCAGCAGCGGGATCACCACGAACAGGCCCAGGGCGAACTGCTGCGCGGTGGTGGCCTTCTCAGCCTCCACGTCCGGTCTGGCCATCGAGCGCGCCGCAGGCGCGCGGACTGTCGCGGTGAGCCTCGGGTTGACGGATGCGTCCGGAGTCGTGGGCATGTTGCTCCTTCGGGTCGGGCTGCCAGGTGGAAGCCTTGTACGCTTACGTAACCGTAGCCTACGAGACCGTAGGTTAGGCAAGTCCCGCAGGTGAATTTCCGCAAATCGCTGGTTTGAACGTTGGGTGAACAAGGCTCGCTCGTCTCGCTATTTGAGACGGCACTAGGCTCCCCGAACCCTGACGCGCACGTCAGAGACCTAGCGGGGGCGATGCTGTGCGCGCCTGCTCTGATTTGTCACGCGCTCCTCTTCCCAGGGCGGGTGTCATCAATCACGTACGCCCGCGCGACTCCCGGTAGACTGATGCGGGCGCTTGGTCCATCCCGGATCGTCTAATCAGGCAAGACTGCGGATTTTGGTTCCGCCAATAGAGGTTCAAATCCTCTTCCGGGAGCGACTCACCTCTGGAAGGTTTCCAGCTCTAGCACTCTCGGGCGGCAGACATTGCAACCGTCGCCCAGCCCTCGATCTTTCGGTACAAGTGGCTGCTGCGGCGGACATCCACCTTGAGGCAGCCGGGATAGTCCTCGCCCGTGTTCTTCCGCACAGTCTTCGGGTGGTGGCGTTTGAGCGTGGTGTTCCGGAACTGATCGGGCATCGCCCCGGTCACTTCGAGCCAGAACCGGCGCGCAGCCTCCACGTTGGCGCTCTCGTGGATGTACACACGAAAGACCAGGTCCTCCAGGGGGACGGAGGCGGCCTGGAGGAAGGTTGCTGATGGGGCCGAGCAACTGCTTGATCTCGCGGACCGACTTCCCCGCGTGACGGAGCGTAATCGCTTGGGCGCGTAGCTCCTGTAGCTCCTCAGGTGCCCTCATAGTACGAATGTTAGTCCGATAACAGACATTCGAGCCCAGTCAACCGGAGGGTGCCTCGACATGAGCCGGGTCGGGGCGTGAGTTATGGTTAGTTGAGGTTATGCAAGTAACTCACCGAGCGGGGAGCACATCCATCCATGGCGGCCTCATCGCAACCGGCCTCACCAGTCCCATCCGGTATGCCGGCACCCGGGGCAGGTAAGGCCGCCCGGGCCCTCGGCCCGCGCTACAAGTGGATAGCGCTGTCCAACACGACGCTCGGCGTGCTGATGGCGACGATCAACCAGTCGATCGTGCTGATCTCGCTGCCGGACATCTTCCACGGCATCAACCTGGACCCGCTGGCTCCCGGCAACACCAGCTACCTGCTGTGGATGTTCATGGGGTTCCTGGTCGTCTCGGCCGTGCTGGTGGTGTCGTTCGGCCGGCTGGGCGACATGTACGGCCGGGTGCGCATGTACAACATGGGCTTCGCGATCTTCAGCGTCGCGTCGATCGCGCTGACCCTCACCTACATGCACGGCACTACCGCCGCGCTATGGCTGATCCTTTGGCGCGTCGTCCAGGGCATTGGCGGCGCCTTCCTGTTCGCCAACTCCACCGCGATCTTGACCGACGCGTTCCCGGCCAACCAGCGCGGCACCGCGCTCGGCCTGAACTCGATCGCGGCCATCGCCGGGTCGTTCATTGGCTTGATCCTCGGCGGAGTGCTCGGTCCGGTCGACTGGCGCCTGGTCTTCCTGGTGTCCGCGCCGATCGGCGTGTTCGGCACCGTGTGGGCGTACTTCATGCTGCACGACATCGGCGAGCGCAAGCACGCGCAGATGGACTGGTGGGGCAACATCTTGTTCGGCGCGGGCCTGATCGCGATCCTCGTCGCCATCACCTACGGTCTTCAGCCGTACGGCAAGAGCGCGATGGGGTGGACCAATCCCTGGGTGATCGGCGCGCTCGCGGGGGGCGTGACCGCGCTGATCGTCTTCGTCTTCGTCGAGCTCCGGGTACCGGAGCCGCTTTTTCGCATCTCGCTGTTCAAGATCCGCGCGTTCACCTTCGGCAACATCGCCAACCTGCTGCTGGCGATGGCCAGGGGCGGCATGCAGTTCATGCTTATCATCTGGCTGCAGGGCATCTGGCTGCCGCTGCACGGCTACAGCTACGAGCAGACCCCGCTGTGGGCGGGCATCTACCTGATCCCGCTGACGATCGGCTTCCTGGTCTCCGCGCCGCTGGCCGGGATCTTGTCCGACAAGATGGGCGCGAAGGCGTTCACCATCGGCGGGCCGCTGCTTACCGCGGTGACCTTCCTGGCGCTGATCTTCTTGTCGGTGAACTTTCCCTACTGGGAGTTCGCGCTCCTGGTCGCGCTGAACGGCCTCGGGATGGGCCTGTTTACCTCGCCCAACCGGGCCGAGATGATGAACTCGGTCCCGGCCGACGCGCGCGGCGCGGCGGGCGGCATGATCGCCACCTTCATGAACTCCGCCTCCGTCCTGTCCATCGGCATCTTCTTCTCGCTGATGGTCACCGGCCTGGCCAGCAGCCTGCCGCACACCCTGTTCGGCGGCCTGACCGCGCAGGGCGTCCCCGCCCCGTCGGCGACCGTGATCGCCGGCCTTCCGCCGATCGGCGTGCTGTTCGCAGCGTTCCTCGGCTACAACCCCATGCAGCAGCTGCTCGGCCCGACGGTGCTGTCGCACTTGTCCGCCTCGCACGCCGCCTACGTGACCGGGCGGCAGTTCTTCCCGAGCGTGATCACCCAGCCGTTCCATGACGGGATCGGCATCGCGTTCGGGTTCGCGATCGCCTGCTGCATCCTCGGGGCGGTGGCCTCCGCGCTGACCGGTAAGGCTGGCCATCCTAAGGAGCGCGAGTCCCTCGGCTCCCAGCTGGCCGCCGTCGCCGCCGAGGCCAGCGGCGAAGAGCCCAGCGAGCTGGTCGTGCCCGACATGGTCCCCGGGGAGCAGACGGCCAGGCAGTCAACCAAGAAATAGCGGTACCGGGCAACCGGCAGCGGGGGAGGTCCGGTGGGCTACGGCGACCCTCGCCCGGGGTCGGAACGGTATCCTGCAGGTTAGGGTGGGTAAACAGCTCCGCGCCGACCCGCCCCGGTCGTGCCGGGTGATCCCGGCACGCATTGGCGCGACATCCGAGGAGACATCTGCGCGTGAGCCATAGTCGCCCGGCCGCTGTCATCATCCTCGCCGCGGGCGAGGGGAAGCGCATGAAATCGCGTACGCCGAAGGTGCTGCACGCCTTGTGCGGGCGCACCATGATCGGGCACGCGATGGCAGCCGCCCGTGATCTGGACCCGGAAAGGCTCGTCGTCGTCACCGGCCACGGCCGCGACCAGGTTGGCGCAGAGGTCGCCCGGCTGGCCCCGGACGCCGACCGCGTGCTCCAGGAGCAGCAGCTAGGCACCGGGCACGCGGTCCGCATGGTGACCGAGTCCCTAGGCGCCATTCCCGGCATCGTCGTGGTGACCTACGGGGACATGCCGCTGCTGCGCAGCCAGACCCTCCAGGAGCTGGCCAGCGTCCACCGGGCGGGGGGCAACGGAGTGACGGTGCTATCGGCGCGCGTCCCCGATCCCGCCGGGTACGGCCGCATCGTCCGTGACGAGGCGGGGACGCTAGCGCGGATCGTCGAGCACGCCGACGCCACCCCGGCCGAACAGGCCATTGATGAGACCAACTCGGGCTGCTACGCCTTCGACGGCGCACTGCTCGCCGACGCGATCAAGCGGGTGGCCACCGACAACGCGCAGGGGCAGGAATACCTGACCGACGTCATCGCGATCTTGCGGGCCGACGGGCACCGGATCGGCAGCGTGATCGCCGCCGACGCCGCGGAGATCGAGGGCGTCAACGACCGGGTGCAGCTCGCCGCGGCGCGCCGCGTACTCAATGACCGCCTGCTCAGGCAGCACATGCTCAACGGAGTGACGGTCGTCGACCCGGCGAGCACCTGGGTGGACGTGACCGTGACAATCGGCCAGGACGCCGAGATCCGGCAGAATACCCAGCTGGAGGGGGTCACCGTCATCGGGGAGGGCGCCCGGGTCGGCCCGAACTGCCTGCTCGCCGACACCACCGTCGGGGCCGGCGCCGAGCTGGTCAACATCGTGAGCCGCCAGGCGAGCGTAGGCGCGCGCGCGACCCTCGGGCCGAACGTGTACCTGCGCCCGCAGGCGGTCATCGGCGAGGGCGCCCACGTCGGCTGCTACGTTGAGGTCAAGAAATCGACCATCGGCGCGGGCGCCAAGGTGCCACACCTCACCTACGTCGGGGACGCGACCATCGGCGCGGGCGCCAACATCGGGGCGGGCACGATCTTCGCCAACTACGACGGCCAGAGCAAGTGGCCCACCACCATCGGCGAGCACGCGTTCGTCGGCAGCAACACGGTGCTCGTGGCCCCGGTCACGGTATCGGACGGGGCCTACACCGCCGCCGGCTCGGCCATCACCGATGACGTCACCGCCGGAGACCTGGGCGTCGCTCGCGGCCGTCAGCACAACTCCGACGGCTGGGTGCTGCGCAACCGCGAGGGAACCCGGTCCGCGGCGGCGGCCGGCCGGGCTCGCCCGGCGCAGGACGCGTCTTCGGCAGATGAAGGAGAGTAACTAACGTGACCGGGGTGACCGCGACGAGTCAGAAGAAGCTGATGCTCCTCGGCGGCCGGGCGTACCCGCAGCTGTTGGCCGAGGTCGCCTACTGCATAGGCATCGAGCCTGCCCCGGCCCGGCTGTATGACTTCGCCAACGGCGAGATCATGGTCAGGTTCCTGGAGTCGGTGCGCGGCTGCGACGCCTTCGTGCTGCAGAGCCACACCGCGCCGATCAACCAGTGGATCATGGAGCACCTGATCATGGTGGACGCGCTCAAGCGAGCGTCGGCCAAGCGGATCACGGTGGTCACGCCGTTCTTTGGTTACGCGCGCCAGGACAAGAAGAGCGCGGGCCGCGAGCCGATCTCGGCGCGGCTGGTCGCCGACTTGTTCGCCACCGCGGGCGCCGACCGCCTGATGGCCGTGGACCTGCACACGGCCCAGATCCAGGGGTTCTTCGACGGGCCGGTAGACCACCTGTTCGCCCTGCCGATCCTCGCGGACTACCTCGCCGCCAAGCTCGACGTCAACCACGTGACGGTGGTCGCGCCGGACGCCGGCCGGGTTCGGGTCTGCGAGCGGTGGACCGACCGGCTGGGCACGCCTTTGGCGATCATCCATAAGCGCCGTGACCCGCACGTGGCCAACCAGGTGAAGGTGTTCGAGGTCGTCGGGCAGGTCGCCGGGCGCACCTGCATCCTGGTGGATGACATGATCGACACCGGCGCGACGATCACCAAGGCGGCGGACGCGCTGTTCGAGCAGGGGGCCGAGCGGGTCATCGCGGCCGCCACCCACGGCGTGCTGTCCGGGGCGGCGGTGGACAACCTCAAGAACTCGCGGATCAGCGAGGTGGTCATCACCAACACGCTGCCCATCCCGCAAGAAGCTCAGTTCGACAAGCTGACGGTGCTGTCCATCGCCCCGCTGATCGCCCGCGCGATCAACGAGGTCTTTAACGATGGCTCCGTGACCAGCCTTTTCGACGGCCAAAGCTAACCGGAAAGGGCCAGCCCCCGTCCCGCCATTCCCCGGTTTGGCGGGACGGGGGTCCTTCGGGTCACCGGAGCGCCCGCCCCGCTCCGCCGACCCTGCCTGCGCCCCCCGCCTAACTGGCCCCGTCCTCTCAGTCCCGGTCCGGACCGGACGGTGCCCCCGCGACCGTCCGGTCTGGACCGGGGGTTCCGCCCGCCCCTCGCACTCCGCGGAACCTGAGAATGAGATTGGCAGACCCCGATTAAGCCGCGATTGAGCCTCGCGGCGGCGCGCGCCCGGGGCCGCTTAATCGCCGAGCCATCCGATGACTTCAACTGGCCATGAGGCTTGAATCATGATTAAGTGAAGCTACTGACGGAGCCACCGAGCCCCGAGGGAACCCGCGTACTCAACCACCGGCAGCGACGCCGCGCTGCCGAGCGTCGTCGCGACCTCAGGAGACGGAGGAGACAAGAAGTGCGCATCGACGGGTTCGCTTAATGCGCATTCGCATCCTTGGCACGCTCGAGGTCTTGACCGGCGACCAGTGGCAGCCGATCGGCTCTCCTAAGTGGCGGTCCCTGCTGGCCTGCCTGCTGGTGCGCTCCGGGCAGGTCGTCTCCACCGACTCGCTGATGGACGAGTTGTGGGGCGAGGAGCCGCCGGACACCGCCAAGAACCTGATCAGCATCTACGTGCTGCGGCTGCGGCGGCTGCTTGGCGACGCCGACGGGAAGCTGCTGGCCTACCGGTCGCCGGGTTACACGCTGAGCCTGGCCGACGGCGACCTGGACGCGCGCCGGTTCGAGGAGCTCGTCGCGGACGGGCGGTCCGCGCTCGAAGGCGGCGACGCGGTGCGCGCCGCCGCCCTGCTCGCCGCGGGGCTTGGCCTGTACCGGGGACCGTTCCTGGCCGACGTCATCCCGTCTCCGCTCATCAGCGCCGCGGCCGAGCACGCCACGGAACTGCGGCTGTCGGCGGCCGAACTGTGGGCGCAGGCCGCTCTCGCCTGCGGTCGCCCAGCCGAGGTAATCCCGGAGCTGCGCCGCCTCGTTTCCGAAAACCAGCTGCGTGAGGGCCTGTGGCTGCTGCTGATGCGCGCCCTCGACGCGGCCGGCCGGCACGCCGAGGCCCTAGGGGCGTACGCCCGGGCGCGGGAGGCGATCGCCGAGGAGCTGGGCGTCGACCCCGGTGCCGAGTTGCAGCGCCTCTACGCGGAGATCCTGGCCGCCGACGCGGCCACCGGCGCCGGAGCCGCCACCCGCGAGTCGGCCGCGCCGCTGGCCGGCGGCCATCTGGACGCCGAGGCGGCCGAGGCGGCCGAGGACGTCCCCGGGGAGGACCTCACCGGCCGGATTTCCGTGGGCAGCTTCGTCGCCCCCGAGGGGCTCCCCGCCGCCGGAACGGCCGAGGCGGCTACCGCCGCGCCGGTGCCCCCGGCGATGGCGTCCGACCCGGCGATGCCCCGCCCGGCCCAGCTCCCCGCCGACATCGGTGATTTCACCGGGCGTGAAGAGCAGGTGCGGCAGCTGTGCGACATGCTGACCCAGGGCCACTCCGCGCGGAGCCACTCCGTGGGAGGACACTCCGCGGGAGGACACTCCGTGGGGTCGGCGGGCAGCCCGGGGGCGGTACCGATCGCCTTCGTCGCGGGCGCCGGCGGCCTGGGCAAGACAACGCTCGCCATCCATGCCGCGCACCAGATCCGGGACCAGTTCCCGGACGGCCAGCTGTACGTCGACCTGCTGGGCGCGACCCCGCAGCCGCTGACACCGGCCGACGTGCTCGCCCGGTTCCTGCGCGACCTGGGCGTGGAGGGCGGTAAGGTGCCGGCCGGGGACGAGGAGCGCGCGGCCCTGTTCCGCACCCGGCTGACCGGCCGGCGGATCCTCGTCGTCCTCGACAACGCGCGGGACAACGCCCAGGTGCGGCCGCTGCTGCCGGGCAGCGCGTCGTGCGCGGTGCTGGTCACCACCCGCAACCGGACCGCCGACCTGGCCAGCACGCGCTATGTCGACCTGCACGTGCTCGATGATGACGAGGCGCTGGCCCTGTTCACCCGGATCCTCGACGATGGCCGCGCGCTCGCCGAGCCGGACGCCACGGCCGAGCTGCTGGTCGCCTGCGCGGGCTTGCCGCTGGCGATCAGGATCTGCGCCGCCCGGCTGGCCGCCCGCCGCCAGTGGCAGATCGCCACGATGGCGCGGCGGCTGCGCGACGAGCACCGCCGCCTCGATGAGCTGAAGCTCGGCGACCTGGCCGTCCGGGCCAGCTTCCAGGTCAGTTACGACAGCCTGCCGCGCGGGGCCGGCATCGGCTCGGCGCGGGCGTTCCGCCTGCTGGGCCTGTGGCAAGGGTCATCGATCAGCCTGCCCGCGGCGGCCGCGCTGCTCGGCGTCGCCGATGAGGGCGCGGTCGCCGATGCCCTGGAGAGCCTCGTCGACGCGCACCTGCTGGAATCTCCTGACGCGGACTGGTATCGATTTCACGACCTGCTGCGGTTCTACGCGACCGAGCGGGCGCAGGCGGAGGAGACCGAGGCCGAGCGGGCCGCCGCCGTGGAGCGGGTGCTCCGCTGGTACCTGCGCACCGCTGAAGGAGTCGCGGACGCGGTCTCGCCGCACCGGTACCGGATTCCGGTGCCCGATGCCGACCCCGACGCCCCCCGGTGGCAGGCCATGACGGTTGAGGACGCCCTTGACTGGTATGACAGCGAACGGCTGAACGTGCTCGCCGCTGTTCGCCAGGCGGCGCAATCGGGGCTGCGCGATGTCGCCTGGAGGCTGCCGACCGCGCTGTTCCCGGCGTTCAACCGGCGGGCCAACTGGGCGGACTGCATCACCTCGCACCGGATCGCGCTGGAGGCCGCCCGCGCGACGGGGAACCGGCCGGCCGAGGGCTGGGCGGCGAACAACCTCGGGGGGGCGCTGCACCGCGTCGGGGACAAGGAGGCCTTCGGCCACTTGGAGCGGGCGCTGGCCATCCGCCGTGAGCTCGGGGACAGCCTCGGGGAAGCGCAGTCCGCGCTGAACACCGCGGACGCCTACCTTGCGCTGGAGGGCCCTGAGGTGGCCCTGGCCCCATTCCAGCGATCGGTCGACGTGCTGCGGGACGCGGGGAACCGGTCGATGCTGGTCGTCGCCCTGAACAATCTCGGCGAGGTCTACGCTGACCTCGGCCGCCTCGCCGAGGCAGAGGAATCATTGCTCGAGGCGCGTTCCGTCTCGGCGGGCGCGGCGGGATACGGCGAGGCGCATGCCGTGCGCAACCTAGGCCGCGTCTACCTGGAGCAAGGACGCCGGGAGGACGCGATCATCGCCTTGCGTGAGGCGCTGGTCCTGCACCGGGAAGCCGGCGACGTGCACAGCCAGGCGGTCGCGCTCCGCGACCTCGGCCGCGCGTATCAGGAGGCCGAGGACGAGGCGGCGGCTCGCGAGTCGTGGACGCGAGCGCTGGCTATCTACCGTCGGCTCGGCGACGAGGCAGAGGCCGCCGCGATCGAGACAGGGCTGGCGGCGCTGGCCGGTAGCCGGAAATTATCAGAGGGTACTGACAACGGCTGAAGTCTGGCCACCGATATCGTTACGATCCGCCTTGAACGCACAAACTCCCTATCCACGTCTCGGTGGCCGAAGAGCGGGACCTGCGGGCTTTCCGGGGCGGCAGTTCAGAGAGGACGGGACGTATGGAAGAGCAAATCAAGCCCGAGACCGCGATGCCGGAGACCGCGATGCCGGAGACCGCGATGCCGGAGACCGCGATGCCGGAGACCGCGATGCCCGAGACCGCCATGCCCGAGACCGCCATGCCGGAAACGGCGATGCCGGAGGACGACGAGACCGACGAGGACAGCGCGGGCGAGTAGTCCCGAGCCTACGGGCGCGGATGCGAGCGCCGCGCTTGCATCCGCACCCGCTCGGCCTATCGGCTAAACTTCGGTGGCGCACAGTCATCTCCCGGGGAGCCACCCCCCGTACCCCCGGGGGCGCGCCCGATGAAAGCAAGGACATCGGGCGCGCATGGAACGCTTACTAGGAGTGAATTGCCGTGCCTGAGGTCCGTATCCAAGCCGAGCCGCGCACCGAGTTCGGCAAGGGCGCCGCGCGCCGTACCCGCCGGGCTGGCCGCGTTCCCGCCGTCATCTACGGGCACGGTGCGCAGACCCGCCACCTGAGCTTGCCCGAGCACGAGATCATGCTCGCGCTCAAGACGCAAAATGCCCTGATCCGCCTAGAGGGCCTGGGCCGGGCCGGGCTGGCGCTGCCCAAGGCCGTCCAGCGCGACCCGCTGAAGGGCACCATCGAGCACGTCGACCTCATCGAGGTGCGGCGCGGCGAGAAGGTCACCGTGGAGATCGCGGTCCGGGTGGCCGGCGACGTGTTCTCCGGCGGCCTGCTCGACCAGCAGCTCATGACGGTCTCGGTCGAGGCCGAGGCGACCAACATCCCCACTGGCGTTGACGTGGACGTCGAGGGCATGGAGATCGGCACCTCGGTCCACGCCAAGGACCTGGTGCTGCCGGACGGCACCACCTTGTCGACCGACCCGGAGGCGCTGGTGCTGCACGTCGTCGAGCCGGCCGCGGAAGCGGCGGCCGAGGCCGAGGAGGCCGCGGCGCAGGCCGAGGGCGCCGAGGAAGTGCCGGCCCCGGTTGAGGCCGCTGCCGAGGAGTAGTAGCGCGACGCGTTACCGCAGCTGTGGACGAGCGCTGGATTGTCGTCGGCCTGGGTAACCCCGGGCCGGAATACGCCGGTAACCGGCACAATGCCGGGCACATGGTGATCGCGATGCTCGCCGATCGGATGAGCGCCCGCTTCAAGGCGCACCGCACGCGCTGCGACATAGCGGAAGGCCGCCTGGCCGGGCAAGTGGTGACACTGGCCCGGCCACGGTCGTACATGAATCTTTCCGGTGGCCCGGTCGCCGCCCTGGCGGCGTTCTACAAGGTGACCGCGGACCGGATCGTCGTCGTGCACGACGAGCTCGACATCCCCTTCGGCGCGATCCGGCTCAAGCTCGGCGGCGGCGACAACGGCCACAACGGGCTGCGCTCGATCACCGCCGCGCTTACCACCCGCGATTACTACCGGGTGCGCTTCGGTATCGGCCGCCCGCCCGGCCGGATGGACCCGGCCGCGTACGTGCTGAAGGACTTCGCCGCGCCCGAGCGCAAGGACCTCCCGCTCGAGGTCGACCGCGCCGCCGACGCCGTGGAAGCCCTCCTGGCCAAGGGCCTGACCTCTGCCCAGAACGAGTATCACGTGACTGAGGCGGGTTAAGTCTTCCTGCGCCGTACCGCTGGGGATTACGCGGGGAGTGCCCTAGGTTGTCATCGAGGATGCCCGCTTACCCGCGGGATGGGCGACCACCTGGCAGGAGGAGCAGGCGTTGACGACGGCGGATGACCACGCGCTGGCGCGGGATCTGGCGCAGGACGCGGGGAGGTTGCTCCTGAGCCTGCGGGCGCAGGCCTTCCGGTCCGGGTGCGCTCCCGACGAGCTGCGCAAGGCCGGGGACATGGGCTCGCAGGAGCTCCTCGCCGCGCGGCTGGCGGCCAGCAGGCCGGGTGACTCCGTGCTTTCGGAGGAGGCCGTCGACGACAAGGCACGGCTGTGCGCTGACCGGGTGTGGATCATCGACCCGCTGGACGGCACGCGGGAGTTCGGCATGGAGGGCCGCGACGACTGGGCGGTGCACGTGGCGCTGTGGGAACGCGGCGGCCCCACGGGCGGGCTGGTCGCCGGAGCGGTCGCGCTGCCGGCGCAGGGACGGGTGCTGGCCACGCCCGATCCCGGCCTGCGGCCGGGTGCCGGGCACGCGCCGCTTCGGCTGGTAGTGAGCCAGAGCCGGGCCTCGCAGCTGGTCAAGGACGTCGCGGCCCGGATCGGCGCCCAGCTGGTGCCGTGCGGCTCGGCGGGGGCGAAGGTCGCCACCGTCGTCTCCGGCGACACGGACGCCTACCTACACTCGGGCGGGTTCTATGAGTGGGACACGGCCGCGCCGGTCGCGGTCGCGGCCGCTGCCGGGTTCCACGTCTCCCGCATCGACGGCGACTCGGTGGCCTACAACCGGGATGACCCGCTGCTGCCGGATATCCTGGTCTGCCGGCCGGCAATAGCGGGCCTGTTGTTGGACGCGATCCAGGAAGTCACGCATGAGAACTGATTACGCACTGTCTCAGCTGGACGTGCTCGAGGCCGAGTCCATCCATATCTTCCGGGAGGTCGCCGCCGAGTTCGAGCGGCCTGGCCTGCTGTTTTCCGGCGGCAAGGACTCCATCGTCATGCTCGCGCTGGCCGAGAGGGCGTTCCGCCCGGCGCATATCCCGTTCCCGGTGGTCCACATCGACACCGGGCACAACTTCCCAGAGGTGCTCCAGTTCCGGGACCGCCGGGTCGCCGAGCTCGGCGTGCGGCTGGTGGTCGGGTCAGTGCAGAAGTCGATCGACGAGGGCCGGCAAGTCGACGAGAGCGGCCGGTGGGCCAGCCGAAACCGCCTGCAGACCATGACACTGCTCGACACGATCGAGGAAGAGCGGTACGACGCCCTCTTCGGCGGCGCCCGGCGCGACGAGGAGAAGGCCCGCGCGAAGGAGCGCGTGTTCTCCTTCCGCGACGAGTTCGGCCAGTGGGACCCGAAGAACCAGCGCCCCGAGCTGTGGAGCCTCTACAACACCAAGATCCGGCGCGGTGAGCATATCCGGGTGTTCCCGCTGTCCAACTGGACCGAGCTGGACATCTGGGCCTACATCGAGCGCGAGCGGCTGCAGATCCCATCCATCTACTTCGCGCACGAGCGGGACGTCTTCGAGCGCGATGGCATCTTGCTGGCCGACAACCCTTACGTCTCCCGCGGCGACGACGAGGACCTGTTCCGGGCGACCGTGCGCTACCGCACGGTCGGCGACATGACGTGCACCGGCGCGGTCGCGTCCAGCGCGGCGACCGTGCCGGAAGTGATCGCGGAGGTCGCCGCGACCCGGATCACCGAGCGCGGGCAGACCCGCGCCGACGACCGGGCCAGCGAGGCCGCGATGGAAGACCGCAAGCGTGAGGGGTACTTCTAAAAATGGACTCTGTTAGCAATGCGGGGGAACAACCCCCCGCGGCCCTCCGCATGGACATATTGCGGTTCGCGACCGCCGGGTCGGTTGACGACGGTAAGTCCACGCTGATCGGCAGGCTCCTGTACGACTCGAAGTCGATCTTCACCGACCAGCTGGAGGCGGTTGAGCGGACCTCCCGGATGCGTGGCGAGGAGACGACGAACCTGGCGCTGCTCACCGACGGCCTGCGCGCCGAGCGGGAGCAGGGCATCACGATCGACGTCGCCTACCGGTACTTCGCGACGCCCCAGCGCAAGTTCATCATCGCCGACACCCCCGGGCACATCCAGTACACCCGCAACATGGTTACCGGCGCGTCCACCGCCGACCTGGCGATCATCTTGGTTGACGCCCGCAACGGGCTGACCGAGCAGTCCCGTCGGCACGCGTTCCTCACGACGCTGCTGCGGGTCCCGCACCTGGTCCTCGCGGTCAACAAGATGGACCTGGTCGGTTACGACCAGGCCGTCTTCGACCAGATCCGCGACGAGTTCACGAGCTTCGCCGCCAAGCTCGACATCGGCGACCTCACCTTCATCCCGGTCTCCGCGCTGCACGGCGACAACGTTGTCGACCGGTCGGCCAGCACGCCCTGGTACAACGGGCCGTCGCTGCTGCACCACCTGGAGAACGTGCACATCGCCTCGGACCGCAACCTCAAGGACGCGCGGTTCCCGGTGCAGTACGTCATCCGGCCGCACAAGTCGACCGACCCCGAACTGCACGATTACCGCGGCTACGCCGGGCAGGTGGCCGGCGGCACGTTCCGGGCCGGCGATGAGGTGCTGCACCTGCCGTCCGGGTTCACGACCCGGATCAAGGCCGTCGAGGTCGCCGGGGAGCCGGTGCCGGAGGCGTTCCCGCCCATGTCGGTGACGCTGCTACTCGACGATGACGTGGATATTTCCCGCGGTGACCTGATTTGCCGGCCGAACAACCAGCCCGCCGCCGCCCAGGACGTCGAGGGCATGGTCTGCTGGATGAGCGCCGACCGGCCGCTGGCGCCGCGCACCCGGCTGATCGTCAAGCACACCACCCGCACCGTCAAGGGCATCGTCACCGACCTGCACTACCGGATCGACGTCAACACGCTGCACCGCGACGAGTCAGCGACCCAGCTCGGCCTGAACGAGATCGGCCGCATCAAGCTGCGGCTCACCCAGCCGGTCTTCGCCGACCCGTACTCGCGCAACCGGGAGACCGGCGGCCTGATCCTCATCGACGAGGCCACCAATTCTACCGTCGGCGCGGTGGTGATCACGGAAGCCCGCTGACGACCCCGCCGGTCATGCCGAAGGAGGAACTGGGTACCCGCGGCGTGCGGGCTTGGGGATAACTTGTCCACTATGCGAACGCCATTTAAGGATCTGGACGACTACCTGGCCATACCGCGCGTTACCGGGCTGCGGATGTCTCCAGACGGGACGTGGCTCGCGGCCAGCGTGGCGACCGTCTCCGCCGACGGTAAGAAGATGCTGTCGTCGATCTGGCGGATCGACCCGGCCGGCGGGCCGGCGCGCCGGCTGACCCGCTCGGCCGAGGGCGAGGGCAGCCCCCGGTTCCTGCCGGACGGTTCGCTGCTGTTCATCTCCAAGCGGCCCGGGCCCGACGGCAGCGATAGCGGCACCGGGGCCAGGCCCGCGCTGTGGCTGCTGCCCGCCGACGGCGGCGAGGCTCGCGTCATCGCCAGCCTCCCGGGCGGAGTCAGCGCGGTGCACACCGGATCCGCCGGCGGGATCGTGGTCGCCGGGGCCGTCATGGACGCCATCCGCGAGGACTTCGGCGCGAACGCCAGCACGGCCGAGGCGGATGAGCGGCTGCGCGCGGCGCGGGCCGACGCCGGGGTCGGCGCGATCTTGCACGAATCCGGGATCGTGCGATTCTGGGACTCCGACCTCGGCCCGGATGACCTGCGGCTGTTCGCGGTCAGCGAGGACAGCCCGCCCCGAGACCTCACGCCGGACGCCTCCCGCGCTTTCGTCGAGCACACGTTCGCGGTCAGCCCGGACGGGGCCTGGGCCGCCACCAACTGGTACCGGTGGCACGGCGAGCGGTGCCACTGCGACCTGGTGCTGATCGAGATCGCCACCGGCCACCGCAAGGTCTTGCTGTCCGCTCCGGACGCGGACTTCCACACCCCGAGCTTCGCGCCCGACGGGCGCTCGCTCGCCTGCGTGCGCGCGGCGCACGACCGCGAGGACGGGCCCGGGGACTCCACCTTGGTACTGGTCAGCCTCGATCCCGGTGGCGAGCCTGCCGACCTCCTGCCGGGATTCGACCGGCAGCCAGGTGAGCTCGCATGGGAACCCGAGGGGCGTTGCGGATACTTCTGCGCCGATGACGGGGGACGCCGGCCCGTGTTCCGGGCGGACCTGGCGCGGACCGAGGTCACCCGGGTCACCGCCGACGCCGGCCACTATGCCGAGCTGGCCGTGTCCCCGGACGGCACGGTGCTGTACGCGCTGCGGGACTCTGTCGGCGAGCCGCCCACGGCGGTGCGAATCGACGTGGCCACCGGCGAGTTCGAGCGGCTGGCGGCGCCCGGCCAGCAGCTTCCCGTGCCGGGCACCCTGAGCGAGGTGGTCGCCGTGGCCGACGACGGGCAGCCGCTGCGGGCCTGGCTCGCGCTCCCGGAGGGAGCGTCCGCCGGGTCGCCCGCGCCGTTGCTGCTGTGGGTCCACGGCGGGCCCCGCAACAGCTGGAACTCCTGGTCGTGGCGATGGAACCCCTGGCTGATGGCCGCCCGCGGGTACGCGGTGCTGCTGCCCGACCCGTCGCTGTCGACCGGGTACGGGCTGCATCACGTTAAGCGCGGCTACCGCGACTGGGGACCCCGCACGTTTGGCGACCTGATGGCGATCACTGATGCCGCCGTGGCGCGCGAGGACGTGGACGGGACGCGCACCGCGATGATGGGGGGATCGTTCGGCGGGTACATGGCCAACTGGATCGCCGGGCACACTGGGCGGTTCAACGCGATCGTCAGCCACGCGTCGCTGTGGGCGATGGACCAGATGATGGCGACGACGGACGCCCCCGCCAGCTTCCTGCCGGAGTTCGCCGACCCGGAGGTGCTGGCGGCCAACTCCCCGCACCGGCACGTGGCGGCGATCACGACGCCCATGCTGGTGATCCACGGGGACCGGGACTACCGGGTGCCCATCGGGGAGGCGCTGCGGCTGTGGTGGGACCTGCAACGGCACGGGAAGACCGCCAAGTTCCTGTACTTCCCGGACGAGAACCACTGGGTCCTGTCGCCCGGCAACGTCCGCGCCTGGTACTCCACCGTCCACGCGTTCCTGGCCCACTACGTCCTCGGCGAGCCCTGGCAGCGACCGGAGCTGCTGTAGCCCGGCAGGCTAGGCGAACTGGCTGATAAAGAAGGACTGGGCGATCGTGCCGTTGCAGCGGTATGTCTGCATCGGGACCCCGCCGGCGTTCCTGGCCCCGGGAACGTCGAGGCAGTAGCCGGTGGTGCCGGAGACCCGCGTCTGGATCGGCCATATGTTAGGGAATGGAGCCTGGCCTGAGGGCGTGGGCCACTGCCAGCGTTCGTTGCTTTCGCCGGAGCTGCACGGCCACAAGTCGACGACACCGCCGTTGACGGCCCCGTTGAGGGCTTCCAGGCACCGTCCGATCGCGACGTTCTCGAACTTGTACTGGTCGCCGCCGATGGAGATCGGCAGCCACTGCTGGTAGGGGTTGGTGCCGGTTGTATCGCAGTACTGCTGGCTGACGAACGTCCCATTGGGGCCGCCAGTGTCGCCCTGCATGCACAAGGGGGGCGTGACCGCCCCCGACAGGGTGAACATCTGGTAGTAGGCAGCGGGCGTGGTGGCGTCGGCGGGTGCCGCGGCCGCCGTGAGGCCGGCGGCCGTCATCGCGGCCGCCAGCAGGCCGCCGAACTTTCGGGACAAGCGCATGGGTTCCCTTTCTGGGCGAGGGCGGGGAATAGAGCCCCCCGCCCTCGCAACGTGGCGCACGCTGCTGAAACGGCACTGAAGCGCTGCTGGAGCCATGCGCTCCCGGGGCGGCTAGCTGAGATGCGTGATCAGGTAGCCCTGGGCATACGTGTTGTTGCAGTGGTAGAGCTGCAGCGAGATCCCGATGGCGGTCGACGCCCCGGGGACGTCGAGGCAGTACCCGGTGCTGCCGGAGACCCGCGACTGGATCACGCCCTGGTCAGGGAAGTTGGTATTGCCGGGGTTGAGGTTGTCCCACTCCCAGTGGGTGTTGCTCTCGGTGGAGTCGCAGAACCACAAGGCGACAGGCTGGGCATTGACGGCACCGGACCGGGCCTCCAGGCACATCCCGGTCGCGACGTTCTCGAACTTGTAGCCCTTGCCGCCCGTGGAGATCGGCAGCCACAACTGGTCGGTCTGGGCAAAAGTCGGGTCGCAGTAGTGCTGCGTGACGGTGGTGCCCAGGGACCCGCCGAAGTCACCCTGCACGCACTCGTCGAGGGCGGAAACGCCGTAGAAGGTCCTGATCTGAAAGTACGGACTGCTGGCGCGGGCGGGCGCCGCCGCGGCCGTAAGGCCGGCCGCCATCATCGCGGCCGCCAGCAGGCCGCCGAGCTTTCGGGACAAGCGCATGGTTTCCTCTTGTGATGCACAGGCCGGGGAGGGACTGTCCCGCCCCCGGCACAACGTGCCGCGCGCTGCTGAAACAGCGCTGAAGCGCTGCTGGAAGTGACGGTGCCCGGGGGATTAACGAGGGCCGCGCGAGACGGTGCGCGGCTGGCTGGTGCCCCTTAATGCCTGGCGGCGCGTGCGCCTCCGCATGCCCTCCTTCGCCCGGCCCCTGCCCCCTCGCCCTTGCTTCCTCGCCCCTGTCCTCTCGCCCCTGTCCTCTCGCCCCTGTCCGCTCGCCCCTGCTTCCTCGCCCTTCGCCCTCGCCCTCGAAGTGGGGCTTGGCTAGCCGTCTCATACTCAACGAGCCCCCACGCCTGCGCCTGTTCCCCGCCGCGCATACCGGGTCCGCCCGCCGTCCTCCCGGGTCTCCGCCCCGTTCTGACCTTAGCCAGTAATCGAATAAAGATCTTGATGCTACCTATTGTGACGCCGATTATTAGCTGCGATAATGATGGTAGGTCCGATGTGAGCGCCGGCGGTTCAGGCCGGATGCGAGCCCGCCTCAGGCGCGCCGCCAGCCCCGGACCCCCAATCCTGCCGTCGGGGAGGTGATCGGACATGTGCACTGGCGGCGACGCGTTGCCCGGGGGCGCGGCGGAGGCGCTGCGCATGCTGGACGCGGCCCTGGACTACCTCAACGGCCCGCTGTCGGGAGAGCTGCCGCCCGGCGCCCACGGGGACGCGCTGCTGGCCCTTGGCCAGGCCAGCGCCAAGCTGACCGCCGTCCGGGCGGCGGTGCTGTCCCGGTTCGATGCGGCCCGCGGGTACGGCACGGACGGGTACGGCAGCTCGCGCAGCTGGCTGGCGGCCAAGGGCCGGATCACGCAGAAGGCGGCGGGCGCCGAGGTGCGGCGGATGCGGCAGCTGCGGAAGCATCCGGTGATCGCGGAGGCGCTGGCACGCGGGGAGGCCAGTGAGTCATGGGCCGCGGAGATGGCCGAGTGGACCCGCAGGCTCCCACCTGAGCTGCGTGAGGGCATCGACAAGCTGCTGGTCGACACCGCCGCCGCCGGCGCGAACCTGGAGGACCTGGCGGTCGTCGCCCGCGCCGCCTACGAGCGGTGGCGGTCCCAGCAGCCCGATCCCGACGATGGCGATGACGGGTTCGCGGACAGGTACCTCAAGCTCGGTACGACGATAGACAATGCCGGCCGCATCACCGGGGACCTGACGCCGGAGTGCACGGCGGCGGTGCAGGCGGTGCTGGAGGCGCTGGGGAAGAAGCGCGGCCCTGAGGATGACCGTAGCGAGCCGCAGCGCTTCCATGACGCGCTGCAGGAGGCGTGCGAGCTGCTGATCCGCGCGGACATGGTGCCGGACCGGGCCGGGGCCGATACCCGGGTGGACGTCGTGATCTCCCTCGCCGAGCTGCTGGACCTGCCGGGAGCTGGGCAGTTGACCCAGGCGTGGCTGGCCGCGCTGGCCGGCGAGCATGCCCACCTGGCCGGCAAGGGCGCGCAGGCCGCCGTGTGCGACGCCGTCATCACCCCGGTTGTCACCGGCCACCCCGACCTGGCCATCGTTGACCAGATGATCGACATCATCGTGGCCTGCCTCGACCCGGCCCCGCCCACCCCTTCCGGGACACAGTCTCGGGCGGCACTGTCTCGGGCGGCACTGTCTTGGGAGGCACTGTCTCGGGAGGCGCGGCAGGCGGTCCGGTACGCCATCGCCCGGCTCGCCGTCGACCTCGTCTCCGGCCCCGGTGGCCTCGCCGCGACCTTGCGCCAGGGCCTGCTCCCGCCGCCGTACACCACCAAGCCGGTCATCCTCGACATCGGCCACTCCAGCCAGGTCCCCGGCGCGATCCGGCGCGCGGTCGCGCTACGCGCCCGACACTGCGAATGGCCCGGCTGCCGCAAGCGACCCGCCGCCTGCGACGTGCACCACCTGCGCCACCAACGCGATGGCGGCGAGACATCTGTTCGAAATTGTGCCATGCTCTGTCAGTTTCACCATGATGTGTGCATACATCGCTGGGGCTGGCAGCTCACCTTGCACCCCGACGGCACCACCACCGCGTACGGGCCGCGCGGGCAAGTCCTGCACAGCCACGGGCCACCGGAGAGTACCGGCCCGCCGGACAACCAGGCCGCCTAGCAGCCGCCCGACACCAGCAAAGACCCCCCGCGACCGGGCTCCGAGCGCCCGGTCGCGGGTGTCAGCATGCCCAGAAGCAGGCCGGAAGCGTGCCCAGCGTACGGGATCACGATCGTCAAGTCGTTCCGGCCGCACTAGTACCCGGTCAGCCCCGGCACGCAAGTACCTGCCCTGCGCGAGGCCATCGCCGGCATCCAGCGCGGGGGCTACCACGCTGATCGTCACGGAGTCGAGCTGGCTTGACCCGCCGTTGACACCCAGCGAACAACCGGAACCGGAAGAGGCGAACACCTATAAGGCGGAAGATTCAGGAAAGCCAACCGTGATTATCCCGGCCCAGGACTTCAAGCTCCCTGAAGCGCTCCGGCACATCGAAGCGGGCAAGACAGTCCTCGTCGTCCCCGAAGCCCAGCATCCCGCACTAGCCGCCTAGCAGCAAACCACAAGAGGCTCACCCGGCATCGCCAGGGTGAGCGTCTGCCATGCCAACCGGGAGGCGGTGCCGCGCCCGCGGTCGGCCCCGAGCACGCCACCGGGAAAATCGACTAGCCACCCCCGCCGGCAAGGTGCTCGCCGTGGGCCGCCGTGAGTTCGGCGGCGATCTCCTCGGCGCGGCCCCGGCTGCCCTGGGTACCAGGCAGCGGGGCCTTCTTGCCCGTGCCGAGCTCCGCCCACACGAACCACCAGACCCTGGCGCCAGGCCGTGCCCGGAATGACCGCACCAGGGGCCAGGGGATCACGCGGGTACGGGTGAGAGCGCTGCCGCTTCCACGTTCGCTTCAGGTGCCCTGACCAGCTCAGCATGCGTGTAAACAACTTGACTTGACATGGGCAGGTTATCCACAGCCACGCACCAGCCGGCGATGACAGGCACGTCCACAGCACCGGGCCACCCGGCGCCGGGGCATCCTAGGCGTGCCTGGCGCAGCCGTGACGATTCGCCACAGGTCTGGCACCTGCTGTGGGGACTGGGGCGCTACCGCGTTCTTGTCGTTCGTCGTCTACCGGATTGCCGCGAGGAACGCTGACCACGCGCCAGCGGTGACGGTGAGGGTGACGCCGTCGCGGTTGGCCGTGTCCCTGATCATCACGTTCTCAGCGCTGGCGACTGCTACGCACTGCCCGCCGGTAGCGTCGGAATACGTGGACTTGCGCCAGTCTCCCACTGCTCGTGCATCCTCTCCAGCATTGCCCTGCTCTCCGACGCACGGTAGCACTCGTCCCGGAGCGCATCGAACCGGCCCGCGAGCGAGGAGACGATGACGGGATCGGTGAAGGCGTAGCCGCCGGCCATGTGCTCGCAGTAGGCCGCGCTGTCGGTGATGACCAGGCCGGAGGCGTTCGCCGCGTGCGCGATGAGCGGAATGACCTGAAGCGTCACGTTCGGCAGCGCTGCGGCCTTGAGCATGTGCCGCATCTGCGCGGCCATGATCTCAGGTGACCCAACGAGGCGGTACAGCGATACCTCGTCGACCACGAACCGCGTGGACGGCGGGTCTTCACGGTCCAGTACGCGCCGCTGCCGTTCCATCCGGCCGGCGACGCGGTCGCGGACCTGCTCGCTGCTGACGCCGGGCACCGTCGCCATCAATGCGGTGGTGAGCTGGAACTGTACGTAGATCTCTCGCCACGATATCGGTAAACAATGCTCGACGATGAGGGAGTGAACAATGGCAGAAACGAAGGAACCGGAGCCGAGCGGCCGCAAGCGCCAGGAGCCGAAGGAGATGGGCAGCGATGAGCTCGTCGCCGCGTTCGAGCTGGCCACCCGGCTACGGGCTCATGAGGTGGACTGGCAGTTGGACGCGACCCTGCAGCGGTGGCTGGGCCACGCGCAGGAGGAACTGAAATCCCGCAAGGAGCTAGAGCGGGTCCGCGAGTACCTTCCCGTGTATTACGACCCGACCAGGCGTGAGGCGCTGTTCGGCCCCGGGGCGCCGCTGACCAGCCAGGCGGCCATCGAGCGGGCGATCGCGCCTGCCAAGCCCGTGCGGGCGATCGCGGGCTAGCCAGGCCTGCCGAATCAGTAGGCGCGCCGGGCAACCCGGGGTCCTTCGACTGCGCGCCCGCGGGGCAGATAAGTTCGAGTCGTGACGCGCGCTGACCTTGAAAAGAAGCCCGCCGAGGTGGCGGCGATGTTCGACGCCCTCGCCGGACGCTACGACCTGATGAACGACATCCTGTCGATGGGCCAGGTCCGGTTGTGGCGGCAGCGGGTCAGGCGCATCCTGGCGCCGCTGCCGGGCGAGCGGGTGCTGGACCTGGCGGCCGGGACAGGCACGTCATCGGAGGTGTTCGCCGAGGCGGGGGCGGACTGCGTCGCCTGCGACTTCTCGCTCGGCATGCTGACGTCGGGCAAGGGGCGGCTGAGGGACGCCGGCGCGGGCAGAATGGAAGGCAGAGTGGCCTTCGCGGCCGGGGACGCGGTGCGGCTGCCATTCCGCGATGATTCCTTTGACGCGGTAACGATTTCATTTGGTTTGCGAAACGTTCACGGCACGCAGGCTGCCCTGGCGGAGATGTACCGGGTCACCCGGCCGGGCGGGCGCCTCGTCGTCTGCGAGTTCAGCCGGATCACAGTTCCGCCCGTCGATATGCTTTACCGGCGCTACCTGACCGCCGTCTTGCCCGCGATCGCCCGGCGCGTGGCCCGCAACCCCGTTGCTTACGATTACCTGGCCGAGTCGATTACCGACTGGCCTGCGCAGCGAGAACTGGCCGACGTTATCCGGGCCGCGGGCTGGTCGTCGGTGAAGTGGCGTAACGTAACCCTCGGCGTGGTGGCCATCCACGTCGGCCGCAAGCTGCGCGTCCCCGCCTGACCGGGTTCCCCGTTGTGAAAGGGGTGGACCGGCTCGGGCAGGGGAGGGGCGTTGAGCCGCGCTTCGTCAGCTCGGAGTAAACTGATGGCAAAGCTTTTGTGAAGGTATTCACAAGAGGATTAGGCGCCCGCGGCGCACGGGCGGACGACGCAATGCGAACAAGCACTGACCCGGGACCTGACACGTGAGCAACCAAGGCATGCCAGCGGACGACGCCGATGTCATCGTCGTAGGCGCTGGCCCGTCCGGCGCGACCACGGCCTACTACCTAGCCCAGGCCGGGGTCAACGTGCTGTTGCTGGAAAAGGCCCGGTTCCCGCGGGAGAAGGTCTGCGGTGACGGCCTCACCCCCCGCGCGGTCAAGGCGCTCGTCGCCATGGGCGTGGACGCCAGCGCCGACGCGGGCTGGCTGCGCAACAAGGGACTGCGCGTCATCGGGGCCGGGATGCGGCTGGAGCTGGACTGGCCAGACCTCGACGCCTTCCCCGGCTACGGGCTGGTCCGCCAGCGCGCCGACTTCGATGAGATCCTGGCCCGCCGCGCGCAGGCCGCCGGGGCGAAGCTGCTGGAAGAGGTCTCGGTGACCGGGCCGGTCCTCGATGACCAGACCGGGCAGATCATCGGGGTGACCGCCCGGGAGGACGGGGCCAGCCGGACCTACCGCGCCCGCGTGGTGGTCGCCGCCGACGGGAACTCCTCCCGGCTGGCGGTCGCGATGGGCCTGCACAAGCGGGACGACCGCCCGCTCGGCGTCGCCGTGCGCACGTACTACACCTCGCCCCGGCACGAGGACGACTACCTGGAGTCCTGGCTGGACCTGTGGGACGGCGACAAGCTGCTGCCGGGTTACGGCTGGATCTTCGGCATGGGCGACGGCACCTCCAACGTGGGCCTCGGCCTGCTGAACACGTCCAAGGCGTTCGGCAACACCGACTACCGGGACCTGCTCAAGCGGTGGCTGGCCGGCATGCCGCAGGAGTGGGGCTACGTTGAGGAGAACCGAACCGAACCGGTGCGCGGCGCGGCGCTCCCGATGGGCTTTAACCGCACCCCCGCCTATTACCGGGGGCTGATGCTGGCCGGGGACGCGGCCGGCATGGTGAACCCGTTCAACGGCGAGGGCATCGCGTACGCCATGGAGTGCGGCGAGATCCTCGCGCGGGTGATCGCCCAGGCGCTCGGGCGGCCCTCGCGCGCCGAGACCGACCGGGTGCTGCGCGCCTACCCGCAGGCCCTGCGCGACGCCTACGGCGGGTACTACGCCATTGGCCGGCTGTTCGTCCAGCTCATCGGCCGCCCCGAGCTCATGCGCTACGCCACCCGCAAGGGCATGAGCCGCCCCGCGCTGATGCGCTTCGCGCTTAAGCTGCTCGCCAACCTGTCCGAGCCGCGTGGCGGAGACGCCTCCGACCGGGTGATCAGCGCCATGACCCGACTCGCGCCCAACCCCCGGTGAGAGGGTGAAAGTGATGCTGCCTAGGATCTTTCCGACACCACAGGAAGGGGGCGGAATACGGTGAGGCTCTACGTGCCGATCCTCGTGCTCGCCGTGCTCGCTCTCGGCTTCGCCATCGTTTCCGTCGGGGCGGGCTCCGTGATGGGGCCCAAGCGGTGGAACAAGGCCAAGCTGGAAGCCTACGAGTGCGGCATCGAGCCGACCCCGCAGCCGCTGGGCGGTGGCAAGATCCCGGTCAAGTACTACCTGACCGCGATGCTGTTCATCGTCTTCGACATCGAGATCGTGTTCCTTTACCCGTGGGCGGTCACCTTCAACAAGCTCGGCGCGTTCGGGCTCATCGAGATGGTCGCCTTCGTACTGACCGTGCTGATCGCGTACGCCTACGTCTGGCGCCGCGGCGGCCTGGAGTGGGATTAGCAGCGATGGGCATTGAGGAAAAGCTCCCCAACGGGGTCTTGCTGACGTCGGTCGAGAAGCTGGCCGGGTGGGCGCGGGCGCGCTCGGTGTGGCCCGCGACATTCGGCCTGGCCTGCTGCGCGATCGAGCTCATGATGACCGGCGGTCCCCGGCACGACCTGGCCCGGTTCGGCATGGAGAAGACCGGCTCCACGCCCCGTGAGGCCGACCTGATGATCGTGGCCGGCCGGGTCAGCCAGAAGATGGCCCCGGTCCTCCGGCAGATCTACGACCAGATGCCCGAGCCGAAGTGGGTCATCTCGATGGGCGTGTGCGCCTCATCGGGCGGCATGTTCAACAACTACGCGATCGTGCAGGGTGTCGACCACATCGTGCCGGTCGACATCTACCTGCCGGGCTGCCCGCCGCGCCCGGAGATGCTGATGGACTCGATCTTCAAGCTGCACGACAAGATCATGAACATGAAGCTGGGCCCGAACCGGGACGCGGAGATCACCGAGCAGGAGCAGGCCCGCCTGGGCATGCTCCCGCTGCACGTCACCGCGGGCGCCGTCGATCTCGGGAGCGAGCTGTGACCACCCCACCGCCCGGCTCGCAATCCGATTCCAACCCGCCGGCGGAGGCCAACGGCGGCCTGCCGGCCAGGCTGGGCGAGGAGCGCCTGGCCGCCCCGGTCGTCCGCGAGGGCATGTTCGGCGTGCTGGACACCCCCGACACCTCCGGCTACGGCCGCCTGCAGGTGCGCGGCGCCCCGCCGCTGGCGACGCGGCGCCCCTACGGCGGGTACTTCGACACCGTCGCCGACGCCCTTGACGCCGCCCTGGCCGCCGACGGCCTCGGGCTCGCCGACGCGATCGAGTCGGTCGTCGTCTTCCGCGGCGAGCTCACCTTCCACGTGCGCCGCGACCGCCTCCTGCTGGTCGCTGACAAGATGCTGCACGACCCGGCGCTGCGGTTCGAGGTCTTCTCCGGCGTCTCCGGCGTCCACTACCCGGGCGACGCCGGCCGCGAGCTGCGCGCGGTGTACCACCTGCTGTCGATAACGCACAACCGCCGGGTCCGGCTGGAGGTCAGCGCCCCGGACGCCGACCCGCACATTCCGTCGGTGACCGCCACCTACCCGGCGGCCAACTGGCACGAGCGCGAGACCTGGGACTTCTTCGGGATCGTCTTCGACGGCCACCCGGCGCTGACCCGGATCGAGATGCCCGACGACTGGCAGGGCCACCCGCAGCGCAAGGACTACCCGCTCGGCGGCATCCCCGTCGAGTACCGGGGCACCAAGGTGCCCCCGCCGGACGAAAGAAGGTCATACACGTGACCACTCCGCACGTGACCGCCGCCGCCAGCGACGATGACGCGACCGTCGGGCGCGTCTACGACGTGGCCGGCGAGGACTGGGACGAGGTCGTCGCGAATGACGCCGACCGGACCACGAACGAGCAGATCGTCGTCAACATGGGCCCGCAGCACCCGTCCACGCACGGCGTGCTCCGCCTGATCCTCACGCTGGAAGGCGAGACCGTCGCCGAGGCCCGGGCCTCCATCGGCTACCTGCACACCGGCATCGAGAAGAACCTGGAGTACCGCACCTGGACGCAGGGCACCACGTTCGTCACGCGGGCCGACTACCTGATGCCGCTGTACAACGAGCTCGCCTACTGCATGTCGGTCGAGCGGCTACTCGGCATCGAGGACAAGATCCCCGAGCGGGCCGCCCTCATCCGGGTGCTGATGCTCGAGCTGAACCGGATCTCTTCCCACCTGGGCGGGATCGGGCCGTTCGGTCTTGAGCTCGGCGCGACCACGATCTTCTTGCAGGGCGTGCGGATGCGGGAGAACGTCCTGGACGTGCTCGAGCTGATCACCGGGCTGCGGATGAACCACGCGTTCATCCGACCCGGCGGCGTAGCGCAGGACGTGACCGCGGGCCAGCTGGAGAAGATCCGGGAGTTCCTGCGCAACGCGCCCAAGTGGATCCGCGACTTGCGAGCGCTGATTGACGCCAACCCGGTCTTCGTCGCCCGCACCCGCGGCATCGCCTACCTGGACCTGCAGGGCTGCATGGCCCTCGGGGTCACCGGCCCGATGCTGCGGGCCACCGGGCTACCCTGGGACCTGCGCAAGTCCCAGCCGTACCTCGGCTACGAGACCTTCGACTTCGACGTGCCGACCGTGGACACCTGCGACGCCTACGGCCGGTACCTGGTCCGCATGATGGAGATCGAGGAGTCGCTGAAGATCATCCAGCAGTGCGTCGACCGGCTCGCCGAGCGCGACCTCCCCAACGACCCGTGGATGATCCAGGACGCCAAGATCGGCTGGCCCGCCCGGCTGTCGCTCGGCCCCGACGGCTTGGGCCCGTCGCCCGAGCACATCGCGCACATCATGGGCCAGTCCATGGAGGCCCTGATCCACCACTTCAAGCTGGTGACCGAGGGATTCCGGGTCC
>JAICYD010000118.1 GCA_025934375.1 Streptosporangiaceae bacterium
GCCCTCTGGTTCGGCCCCACACTCCCGCCCTCCCACCCCGCCCGGGGGCGGGTGGTTCCCCCCGCCGGGGCCCCGCCCCGGGCAACTGGTGCCCGCAGCGATCCCTATTCGTCGCCCAGCAGGCTCCTGGACCGGTCAACGCTCGCCATCAGCCGGTCCATCAGTTCGTCGTCGGAGAGGTCGTCGTAGTCCGCCTCCCGGTCGCCCTCCGGGCGATCCTCGCGGGCCGCGGGCTCGCCGGCGGCGCTCTGGCCTGCTGAGCCCGGGTCCACGCCCGGTTGTTGCGCGGCGCGGTCGCCGCTCACCGACTCCTGCAGGTGGCGGGCCAGGGCGCGCGTGGTCGGGAATTCGAAGGCCAGCGTGGCGGACAGGTCAGCGCCCAGGGCCCGGTCGAGCCGGGTCTTGAGCGCCAGCGACATGACCGAGTCCATGCCGAGGTCGAAGAAGCCCTGATCGGGGTTGATATCGTTGCCAGCCTCCTCGCCCAGGACGTCGATCACCTGCTCGAGGACGAAGTCGAGCACCCGTTCCTCGCGGGCGTCGGGACTCAGTTCCGCCAGCTCGGCGGCGAGCCCGGAGCCGGCCCTGCCGCCGGCGTCTGTCGTCTCGTCGCCGTTCCCGGCGCCACGGTCCAACTCGCTGAGGAAGGCGCGGTCCAGCCGGTCGCGGCAGACCGCGGCGTATCGCGGCTCGTCAACCCGCGCTACGTCCGCCTCGGGGCAGCCCGTGCGGACGAGCACGTCGAGCGCCTCGGCCACGTCCGCCGCGTCGAGCGGCATTAGGCCGCTGTCCTCCATCAGCATGCGGTCCCGGCGGCCCAGTTCGCCGGTATCCGAACGCGGCATCCACCGGATCCGCTGGACGGGCCGCTGATGAGCGGCGCGGTCCGCGCTGATCGCATCCAGCGCCCCCTCGGTCGCCGCCCGCGCGGCCAGGCCGGCCGACCCCCACGAGGCGGCGGCCGAGCCGAACACGCAGAAGAAGGCGAGCCGGTCGCCGTCCAGCGCGCGGTTCAGGCGGCGGACGAGCCCGGCCTGGCCGAGATCAGCGGTGATGTGGTCCGCGGTGGTCTCGCTGAGGGGCCGGATCACGGCCGGCGCGGGCGTGACCAGCACGGCTGCGACCGGCGCGCCGTCCGTCGCGGCGGCCAGGTCCCCGCGCGGGTCCGCGTCCCCGATCGCGGCCACCCGCAGCTCCGTCCCCTCGGCCACGGCCGGCGCGGACGCGGCGATGATGTCGCCGCGGTCATCGTCGCCCGCGGCGGCCGAGGGGATCAGCAGGACCCGGCGCACGCCGTGCCCGCTCAGCCACCCGAGCAGCGGGCGGTTGACCGCGGGCGAGCCGCCGGCCACCACGTACCACTTGTCCTCCGCAACGGGCATCGAGGGAAGGGTCTGCGGCGATGGGCCGCCGCGGACCAGTCGTGGCGCGTACCATGTCCCGTTCCGTATGCAGAGCTCGTCCTCGGCCGGCTCACCGGCCGCCGGTGGCTGGCCCAGCATGCGGGCGGCGATCGCGTCGAGCGTCCGCGCGTCCGCGCCGTCGCCCGGTTCCCCGTCCGGATCGAGGTCCACCAGACCGCCCCGCAGCGCGGGTGCCTCCATGGCCAGCACCCGGCCGACTCCCCAGGCCGCGGCCTGCTCCGCGTCGGGAACGGCCCCGTCGGCCGGGTCCTGCGCGCCCCGGGTCACCACCCACAGTGGCGGCGGCGCGGTGGCCCCGGCCGCCTCGATCACCTGGGCGGCCCGCAGCACCACCCCGGCACAGTGTCCGAAGTCGTCAACGTGCCCCGGGTCAGCACCGCGCCCCGGGTCAGCACCGCGCCCCGGGTCAGCACCGCGCCCCGGGTCAGCACCGTGCCCCGGGTCAGCACCGCGGCCCGGGTCAGCACCGCGGCCCGGGACGGCCGCTTCGGCGCCCGCCGTCACCAGCGCCACGCCATCAACGGGGTCCGGTCCGGCGATGACGCGCGCCATGCCGTCGGCGCTGGCGGGCGCGATCGTCGCCTGGGCGCCGGCCCGGCGCAGCGCCTCGGCCAGCCCGGACGCGCTTGTCCCGGCCCCTTCGGTGGCGGGGCAGACCAGCCAGTGGCCACCGCGCCGGGTCGCGCCCGCTCCGGTATCCTCCAGTGGCCGCCAGTCAACCCGGTAGACGCGCTCGGACATCCGCTCACGCGCCGCTTCCGTGACGATCAGGCCAGCCGCGGAGGTGAAGCGAACGCCCCTGAGCTCGGCTAGCACCCGGCCGTCGGCATCCAGCAGCCGTACGTTCCCGCCGCCGGCACCGGTCGCGGTCGCGTGCACGAGCACCTCGGGGCCGGGTGCCGCGTACACCCGCACGTCGTCGATGGCCAGGACCGCCAGCTGCTCGGGCGCGGCCTGCGCATGACAGGAGGCGAGCAGGTCCAAGGCGGCGGCGAGCAGGACCGCGGGCAGGACCAGGCTGTCCGCGCCGCTGGATTCCGGTCGCACGACCGCCAGCCGCTCACCTCCCCGCGGGTCCTGCCGTACCTCGGTGCGGGCCGGCACGGGCACGTCGGGCATGATCGTGGCCGCGGAGCCGGGCTCGGCCGCCACCGGTTCACTGGCCCGGGCGCGTAGGTCGGCCAGGTTCGCGGGCGAGACCTGTGGCGATCGTTCCGCGTCGGCGGCCGCCACCAGGAGCGCGGCGCCGACGCCCGCGTCGGCACCCGACATGAGCCGCAGCGACCATCCGGCGCCGGCCTTGCGGGCGGCGAGCTGAGCGCCAGTTCCCGCCGCGAGGCGGGCCGCGTCGATGAGCGGGGCCGACATCGTGAACCCGCGCAGCCGTACCGGGCCCGCGGCCAGCAGGTCGGCCGCGGCGGCGAGGACGAGCTCCAGCGTCCGGGGGGCACCGATCGGGGGCACGGCCGGACCGCTGGCGATGCCGACGGGATAATAGCGCCGGTCCCGGGCATCGGCCGGGGTAAGCGCCGCTCCCAGGCCGGGGTGGACGCCCGCCTCCGTTTCGCCGCTCTCCGGTTCACCGCGGCCGCCCGCCGGGCTGTCTATCCAGTGCCGGCGGTGCTGCCACGGATACGCTGGCAGCGAGACAACACGCCCGCGCCCGGCGAGCAGTGCCTCCCAGTCCACCGAGGCTCCGGCTACGTGCAGTGCGGCGGCGGCCTGCACGCGGCTGCCGGCGCCCGGCGCGCCGACGGAGATGGCCGAGAGGGCCCCGGGTGCCTGCGCGGCCAGCAGGCCCGCGGCTGATCCCAGGCCGGCGTCGACCACCACCTCGATCCCTGCCGCCGCCAGCCGCGCGGCCAGGTCGTTCTCGGGAGGGGCGGGCCCCGAAGCGGCGGGCGGCTGCCATGCGCTGGTATCCGCGCCGGTCCCGGGCAGCGAGGCGAGATACAGGCCGGTAGCCGGGCCGGCGGACAGGCGCACCCCCGGTGCGCCTGTCGCCGCGCGAAGCGCGTCGCGCGGGCTCAGCACGCCCGCCGCGCACGCGGCCGCGATCTCCCCCATTCCCGATCCGGCCACCGCGTCCGGGACGATGCCGTGGTCCCGCCACAGGGCGGTCAGCGCGATTTGCGCGGCGACCACGGCCGCCGGGTCTGCTCTGCCTTCGCGCAGGGCAGCGCGTACGGAGCGGCCGAGTGCGGCGCCAGCCTCCGCGTCGAGTGCGTCCAGGGCAGCGTGGAAGGCCGTTTCCTGCTCATCGAGGCAAGCCCACGGCAGCCCGGCCAGCGATTCCCCGAAGGCCAGGGCAAAGCGGACCGGCTCACCGGCCCGGGCGATACCGCGGTGGATTCCGCCGTGGTCAGCACCACCGCCGTCGTCAGCACCGCCGTTCAGATCAGCACCGCCGTTCAGATCAGCACCGCCGTTCAGATCAGCACCGCCGTTGAGATCAGCACCGCCGTGCCCGGACGCTGCGCGCAGTCGTTCGGCCAGTTCCGCCCGGCTGTCGCCGACCACGGCCAGCCGGTGCTCCAGGTGGACCCGGCGGGCGCCGGCGGTAAAGCAGACGTCGGGCAGGGCGTCATCGGGCAGCGTGTCGAGATGGGCGGCCAGCCGAAGTCCGGCGTCGTGCCGGGCTGCCTCGGAAGCGCCGGACACGGGGAGCGCGAACAGGCGCCTGCGGGCCATCGCCGGCGCCCCCTGCGGGACGGCGGGCGGGCCGGTGAGCACGACATGGGCGTTGGTTCCCGTGAAGCCGAAGGCGCTGACCCCGGCCGCGCGGGGCTGGCCGTCCGCCGCGGCGGGCCACGGGGCCGGCCGCGCGGCGACCTTGACCGCGAGCTTGTCCCAGGCGACCTGGCCGGTCGGCGTCGCGAAGTGCAGGTGGGCCGGGATCTCGCCGTGCCCTATCGACAGCACCGTCTTGATCAGGCCAGCCACGCCCGCGGCCGCTTCCAGGTGGCCGATGTTCGTCTTCACGGAGCCGATAAGCAGCGGGTGCCCGCGCCGCTCGCTGCCCAGCGCCCGGTCGAGCGCGGCCAGTTCGACCGCGTCGCCGAGGGTGGTCCCGGTGCCGTGGGCCTCGACGTAGCCAATCTCCGCGGCGGGGGTCCCGCCCTGGGCCATGGCGGTGCGGATGACTTGCTCCTGTGCTTGCGCGCTGGGGACCGTCAGTCCGCCGCTCGCCCCGTTGTGGTTCACGGCGCTGCCCTGGATGACCGCGTAGATGCGATCTCCGTCCGCACGGGCACGGGAAAGCGCCTTGAGCACCACAGCCCCGGCGCCCTCCCCCCGGCCGTACCCGTCTGCCGCGGCGTCGAATGTCTTGCACCGGCCGTCCGGCGCGAGGGCGCCCGCGGACGACATCGCCAGGTAGACCGTGGGCGAGATCATGGCGTTCACGCCGCCGGCCAGCGCTACGTCGCTCTCCCCCGCGCGCAGGCTCTGGCAGGCGAGATGGACCGCGACCAGCGAGGAGGAGCAGGCCGTGTCGACCGCGATGCTCGGCCCGCGCACGCCGAGGTAGTACGACAGCCGCCCCGGAGCACCGGAAAACGAGTTACCGGTGCCGTAGTAGAGGTCGACCTGATCGGCACGCTGGGTGACCAGTTGTTGATAGTCGGTCGTATTCATGCCGACGAACACGCTGGTCTGGCTGCTCCGCAGCCCGTCCAGGCTCAGGCCCGCATCCTCTAGCGCTTCCCAGGCGACCTCCAGGAAGATCCGCTGCTGGGGATCCATGCTGCGCGCCTCGCGGGCGGAGACCCGGAAGAACGCGTTATCGAACTGGTCGATCCCGTCGATGAACGCGCCCCGGCGGGTGACCACGGTGCCCGGCCGGACCTGGCCGTCGGCCAGCAGTTTCCCGGCGTCCCAGCGGCTTTCGGGCACGTCCTGGGTCGCGTCGACGCCCTTGTGCAGCAGCGCCCAGTATTCGCCCAGGCCCCTCGCGCCCGGGAACCGGCAGCTCATCCCGACGATGGCGATGGGCTCGGGCGAGCTGTCGCGGGCGATCGGCTCGCTGGCCGGCCGCGGCGACCGGTCGCGCGGGGAGGGCAGTGGCTCAGCCGGAGGCCGCGACTCAGCCGGAGGCCGCGACTCAGCCGGAGGCAGTGACTCAGCCGGAGGCAGTGACTCAGCCGGGGGCAGTGACTCAGCCGGGGGCAGTGACTCAGCCGGGGGCAGTGACTCAGCCGGGGGCAGTGCCCGCCCCTGGGCGGCGGCCGCGCTCACCACGTGCTCCGTCATCTCGTCGATGGTCGGATGCTCGATCCCGGCGCTCGGCGCGAGCTTCACCCCGAATTCGGCCTGGAGCCGCCTGGTCAGCTCGACGATGGTGAAGGAGTCGAGCCCGAGCTCATAGAAACCGCGGACACGGGAGACGCGCGTCCCGGCGTTGTGCCCGAGGAGCTCGGTGACAATGGCGCTCACCCGGGTGGTGGCCTGGGCCCGCTCGAGCCTGCCGCCGTTGCCATCGCCCAATCCCGGGGCCGCGTTGGCCGGGGCCGCAGCGGCACCATCTGGTGCCGGGGCAGTATCCGCTTCCCGGGCAGTATCCGCTTCCGGCACGGGGGCCGCCGCCGCTCCGCCGGCCTGGCCGGCCAGGCCGGCTGGCGCCGGCCTGGTGTCACCGTCGGCCGCGGCTACCAGGCGGCCGTCCTTATCGAAGAGGCGCACCTCGGCCCGCAGCCCGGACAGGGTGCCGCCCTGTGCGCCGCGCGGGACCCCCTCGATCCAGTAACTGTCGCCGGCCAGCCGCAGCGGAGGCAGGGGGACGTACTGGTGCCCCGGTCCGTGCACTGCCGCCCAGTTCACGCCGGCCCCAGCGGTGTACAGCGTGGCGAGCGCGGAGGCCAGCGTCGCCGCGCCGGGCTTGCCGCGGGCCAGCGACCAGACGACGAGGCCCCGCCGCTGCCGGCGGGCCATCGCCGCTCGCAGCGGCCGGGCCAGCGTGGGATGCGGGCCGATCTCGATGAAGACCATGTCCTGCTCGGTCAGCAGCCGGTCGGCTGCGGGCCAGAACAGCACTGGCTCCCGGACGTTGCGGCCCCAGTAGGCGGCATCGGTGACCGGTGCGTCCGCCTCCGGGTCCACGCTCGACGCCAGCGTCAGCCTCGGGGTTCCCGGTCGCAGGCCGGCGAGCAGTTCCTCCAGCTCATCCCCGTAGCCGCGCATCGCTGGACTGTGGAACGCGTAGTCGACGCCGAGGTCTACGCAGCTGGCCCCGGCGCGCGTCAGCCTGCCGATCGCCCACGTCATCGGCTCTGCGGCGGCGGCGATCACTACCGAGCGCGGCCCGTTCACCGCGGCCACGCATACCTCGCCCGCGCGCGGCTCCAGCGCCTCGCGCACCTCATCGGCGGGAAGCTCAACCGCGGTCATCCGCCCGGTTCCGCTGGCCCGCTGCATGATCTGGCCGCGCCGCACGATGAGCCGGATCGCGTCCCGCACCCCCAGGGCACCCGCGGCGCAGGCCGCCGCGACCTCTCCCATGCTGTGGCCGAGCACCGCGTCCGGGACCAGGCCCCACGACGCCCACAGCCGGGTCAGCGCCAGTTGCACCGCGAAGATGGCGGGCTGGGCGATCTCGGTCTCCGTCAGCCGGCTCGCCGGGGCCTGGCCGGCCTCCGTCAGGATCGACCAGCCGCCGATCTCGCGGACGATCTGCTCGCATTCCTCCAGCGACTCGCGCACCACCGGTTCGCAGTCGTACAGGTCCATGCCCATGCCGGGCCATTGCGCGCCCTGCCCGGAGAACACGTGGACGACGCGGGACGGCCGCCCGCCGAGCACGTCACCGCTGGCGATGCCGGGACCGGCCTCGCCCCGCTGATGAGCGCTTAGCGCCCCCGCCAGCTCGGCCGACGACTCCCCGGTCACCGCGAGCCGGTAGTCGTGATGGGTGCGGCGGGCCGAGGCGCTGTACAGCAGGTCGCCAAGGCCGGCGGCGTCGCTCCCCACCAGCTTGTCGCGGTAGGCGCCGGCCTGCGCGACGACCGCCTCCGGGGTCGGCCCGGACAGCACGAGCAGCCGCGCCCCCGCCCCGCCGGGCCCGCTCGCCCCTGGCCCGCCCGCGGGCTCTGGCTCGCCCGCGGGTGGCGAGGCGAGCACGACGTGCGCATTGCTCCCGGAGAGCCCGAACGCGTTCACCCCGACGACCCGTGGCCCGGGACCAGGCAGCGGAGTCGGCGCGGTCGCCACCCGCACCCCGGACTCCTCCCAGTCAACGGCCGTGGTCGGGCGGTCCAGGTTGATCTGGGGCGGCACCATCCCCTTGCGCGCGACGAGGACCCCCTTGAGCAGGCCGAGCACGCCGGCGGCGGAGTCAAGGTGGCCAAAGTTGGCCTTGTGCGAGCCGACCAGCAGCGGCTGCCCGGGCGCCCGGGCGGAGCCGATCACCGCGGCGAGCGAGCTGATTTCCAGCGGGTCTCCCAGCGGCGTGCCCGTCCCGTGCGCCTCGACGTAGTCGAGATCGGCCGGATCGACCCGCGCGGCGTCCAGCGCTGCCCGCAGCAGCATCTGCTGGGCCGCGGCGTTCGGCGCGGTGAGGCCGGCGCTGCGCCCGTCGTGATTGGCGGCGCTGCCCTTGATGACGGCCCAGATGCGGTCTCTGTTCGCCACCGCGTCGCCGTACCGCTTGAGTACCACCACGCCGCAGCCCTCACCTCGCACGACGCCGTCGGCGCGGGCGTCGAAGGGCCTGCACACCCCGCTCGGTGACAGGGCGTCGATCTTGCTCATGAAGACGCTGAGCTCGGGGGCGAGCATGAGGTTCACGCCGCCGGCGAGGGCCGCGTCGCATTCGCCGCCGCGCAGGGACTGGCAGGCCAGGTGAACCGCCATCAGCGACGAGGAGCAGGCCGAATTGAGCATGAGGCAGGGCCCGTTCAGGCCAAAGGTGTAGGAGATGCGGCCGGCCCCGAAGCTGAATTCCTTGCCGCTGGCGTAGTAGGGGCTGATCCGCCCGGTCCCGGCTGCCTTGGCGTGCAGCAGGGCATAGTCCATGCCGAGCACGCCGGCGAAGACTCCGGTCCGGCTGCCCTTCCAGGCGTCCCGCGGTGTTCCGCTGTCCTCCATGGCCGCCCAGGCGGTCTCCAGCAGCAGGCGCTGCTGCGGGTCCAGTTCACGCGCTTCCCGCGACGATATGCCGAAGAAGCTGGCGTCGAACCGGTCCACCTCGTCGAGGAAGGCGCCTCGCGGGCAGTAGGTCGTTCCGGGATGCCGCGGGTCGGGGTGGTAGAACTCCGGGCCCCAGCGATCCGCCGGGACCTCCCCGGTGACGTCCAGGCCGTCGAGGAGGACCTGCCAGAGGCCGTCCAGATCGCGCACCCCGCCCGGGAAGCGGCATCCGATCCCGGTGATGGCGATGTCGCGCGCCTCCGGAGGGTGGCTGGTCCGCGGCTCCTGCCCGCGAGCATGTGGGTCGTCCGCCATGATTGGCCCTCCTGCACTGACGCGGCCAGCAGATACCTGCATCACTTGATGATTTCTTCGTTTGATGAATTATACTGGTGCTGAATTTCCGGGTCAACGTACGGTGTCGGCGCGCGGCGGCGGTACTCCATGGCCGTCGCCCCGCTGACCCGCGAGCCGAAGGAGACGCGAACGTGGGCCAGAACCTGAACCCGGACGGGCCGGGGCGGACGGCGGCGGGCACCCTGGAGGCGCGGGGGCAGCTCACGCTATTCTGCCTGCCGCATGCCGGCGGCACCGCCGGGCGCTTCGCGGCCTGGTCATCCCGGCTGCCGGGTTGGGCCCGGGTCGTCCCGGTCGAGTTGCCCGGTCACGGCCGGCGGCTGCGCGAGCCCCGGCTCACCCAGTGGCAGCCGCTGGTGGCGGACATCACCGCGGCCGTCAGCGAGCAGGCCGCGGGCGCCTACGCCGTATTCGGACACAGTCTCGGGGCGCTTGTCGGCTACGAGGTCTGCCGGGCCATGGAAGACCGGGGCAGGCCGCCCGCCCTGCTGGCCACGGCGGCCCGCAACGGGCCGTCGGCGCGAGCATCGCACGCGCCCATTCACAACCTGCCCGACGCCCAGTTCCTGAACAGCATCGAACGGCTGGGCGGTACCCCGGCCAGCGTGCTCGACCATCTCGACCTGCTGCGGGTGTTCCTGCCGGTCCTGCGGGCGGACATGCGGCTGGCCGAGGTATACCGGCGACCGCCCAGGCCGCCGCTGTCTTGCCCGATTGCCACGTTCGGCGGCCGCAACGACAAGATGACCGACGAAGCCGGGCTTCTGGCCTGGGAGCAGGAGACCATCGGCGGCTTCGAGTTCACCTACGTGGACGGCGGCCACTTCTTCCTGGAGGAGCCGGAGTTCACCGGGAGGCTCGCCGCGAGACTGGCCCGGCTCGCCGGCGGGGACGGCGGGGACGGCGGCCGCGAAGGATCAGGCGGACAGTGATCCCGAGGCTAGAGGCGTTCGACGAGATAGTGCTGGCAGACGTCCGCGACGCAGAAGACGACCTGCTCGGGCCGAAGCGTGGCGATCGGTTCGCTGCGGATCAGGTAGCGCATCACGGCCAGCCCGAGCAACTGCGAGCCGACCAGCGAAGCGCGCAGTTGGCTCTGGCCATGGCCCAGAGTGGTGGTCACTGGCCGCAGTACCTCGGCACCGAGGAAATCGCGGATCGCCGTGGCCGCGCCCTCGAACGTGGTGGCCGATCGCAGCAAGCCCACGAGCCCGGGTTGCACATCAGGCCGTTCCCAATAACTGATGAAGGCCCGCGCGAGCCTCTCGCCGGTGCGCTCGGGCGAGCCGTCCACGACCGAGGGGACGAGGTCGATGACCGAGAAGGCGTCCCGCATCGCGAGCGTGAACAGCGCCTCCTTGGATACGAAGAAGTGGTGGATCAGCGCGGCGTCCACGCCGGAGGCGTGCGCGATGGCGCGCATCGTGGTGCCTTCGAATCCCCCCGCGCTGAACAGCGAGCGCGAGGCGTCGAGAATGAGCTGGCGGCTGCTGGTAGGACCCGCGCGGCGGCCGCTGCGCTTCTTCGGGGCGGCCATGACCTGACTCCTGTCTTCCCGTCCACGGTTGCTCCCGGGGGGTGCGATGGCCCCGGCCACGCCGGGGTCCTGGCGCCGGAAGCCGCCATCCTATCCCAACTCAAGCCAGGGGCCAGCCGGCCCGCCGAGCACGTCTGCAATCAGTAAGTGAGGCATGATGACCAGCGCACCTGTCGCCGCCAACCGCGACTATCCGCAGATGATCGCCGAAATCAATCGCGTCGAGCCCTCGCCGCGCCGGGTTCGCGCCACGCTCGCCGGTGAGCAGGTCTTCGATACGACCAGCGCGCGGTACGTATGGGAAGTCCCCTACTATCCGCAGTATTACATCCCGCTGGAAGACATCGGCGCGGGCTTCCTCGCCGCCCAGGAGCAGGAGCAGCCCACGGGGCAGGGAACCGCTCGCCTGCACACCCTGCGCGCGGGCGGCGCGGTGCGTCCCGGTGCTGCCCGCGTCTTCGGCCAGGACGCGATCGCCGGAGTGTCCGGCACCGCTCGCTTTGACTGGGCCGCGCTCGACGCGTGGTATGAGGAGGACGAGCAGGTCTTCGTCCACCCCCGCAATCCCTACGCCCGCGTCGACGCGCTCCGCTCGCACCGGCACGTCCGGGCGTCCCTGGACGGGATCACCCTCGCCGATACCATGGCACCGGTGCTGGTCTTCGAGACAGGCCTGCCCACACGCTACTACTTCGATCGCACGGACGTCGCCTTCCAGCATCTCGTGCCCAGCGACACCCGGACCGCGTGCCCTTATAAGGGCGCGACGAGCGAGTACTGGTCGGTGCGGGTCTGCGGCCAGGTGCAAGACGGCCACCAGGACCTCGCCTGGGCCTACGACTACCCGACCCGCCAGCTCATGCCCATCGCCGGACTAGTCGCCTTCTACACGGAGAAGGTCGATATTGACGTGGACGGCCGACGACTGCCGCGCCCGCAAACCCATTTCTTCGCCCAGTAGCGGCAATCACATCGGGGAAGTAACGGAGCTGCCCTCCTCCGCCATGGGCCGGCCCGCCGTGCTGTGCGGGGGCGCCGTGGGCGGCGGATAACCTGCCCGCGGGCGGATCAATCCTTACGGGCGACGCCGCCGAAGAAGCTGTGGTAGATCTCGTCCCGCTCGGTGTGGGTCCGCTCATCGGGACGCCAATCCGCCAGCGATACCAGTCCCGGCGAGACCAGTTCCCAGTCGCCGAACCAGCCGCGAATCTCCGCTTCCTCCCGCCAGCGGGCGCTGCCGAACCCTGAGGTGACGATCTTTTCGTTCTCCACCGTCACCGCCTGCAGCTCGGGAGCCTCGGCGCCCGGCATGCGGAAGCTCGAGATCGCCAGGTAGCTGCCAGCCGGCATCGCGTCGCGGAAACTGGCCGCGATCCCCGCCGGGTCATCGTGATCATCAATGTGATGCAGGACCGCGAGCATCAGCAGCCCCACAGGCCTGTTGAAATCGATCAGCGACCGCACGGTGGGATCGGCCAGGATCCTAGCCGGATCACGGATATCGGCGTTGATGACCTCCACCCTCCTCGCGTCGCTCAGCAGCGCCATGCTGTGGGTGTAGACCATGGGGTCATTGTCCACGTACACGACATGGGCCTCGGGGTTGACCTCGTGCGCGACCTCGCTGACGTTGCCCTGGGTAGGCAGCCCGGAGCCGATGTCGAGGAATTGGCTGATGCCCGCCTCGGCGGCCAGGAAGCGCACCACCCGGCGCAGGAACGCCCGGCCGGCCTGAGCGCCAAGCGGCGCCTTGGGAGCGCACTCGAGGATCGTGTTCGCGAACACCCTGTCGGCGGTGAAATTGTCCTTGCCGCCGAGGAAGTAGTCGTACACGCGGGCGCCATTCGGCCTGGTGATGTCAATATCCGCAATGCCGCGACTGCTGCCTCGCCGAATGTCCTCCGGCACCGAAGACCCCCACGTCTTGTCTGCGTTTACCTGTAGGCAACAGTAGCGTGCCCGCCCATAAAGGTTAAGCTAAATCACGCGGCCCAGCGGGCGCTGGCGCATACCCGCGCCTCCGTCGACGACGATCGTCGATCATCCGCTGGGCCCCCGGCGTCCCCCGCGAAGATCATTTACTCGGGCATTCATGTGAGTTAAGGTTCCCGGCAAGACCGGCTGTTCTGTGTCAAAGGGGACGCTTTCGTGAACAAGCCAGCTGGAGCCCCCGAGCAGTTCGACGCGGTTGTGGTGGGCGCGGGTTTCTCGGGCTTGTACATGGTCTACCGGCTGCGCGGTCTCGGGCTATCGGTGAAGGCCTTCGACTCGGCCGACGACGTGGGCGGGACGTGGTACTGGAACCGTTACCCAGGAGCCCGCTGCGACATCCCGACCACGGACTACACCTACAGCTTCGACCCGGAGCTGGAAAAGGACTGGACGTGGTCGGAGAAGTACGCCACGCAGCCGGAGATACTGGACTACCTCCGGTTCGTCGCCGATCGCTACGGCCTGCGCGCGGACATCGAGTTCTCCACCTCCGTCACCTCCGCTCGCTGGGACGAGCAGGACAAGCGCTGGAGCATCACGACCGACCGCGGTGCTCAGCTGCGGTGCCGGTACTACATCATGGCCAGCGGCTGCCTTTCGATGCCCAAGACGCTCGATATCAAGGGCACCGACCGGTTCGCGGGCAAGGTTTACTTCACCAGCCAGTGGCCACACGAGGGCGTTGACTTCACCGGCCAGCGGGTCGCGGTCATCGGCACCGGGTCCTCCGGCATCCAGTCAATCCCGCTGATCGCCCTCCAGGCCAGCCAGCTCACGGTCTTCCAGCGGACCCCGAACTTCTCCGTCCCCGCGCATAACGGTCCCGCCCCGGCCGACCGGCTGGCGTGGCTGGCGCGCGACCGCGAGGAATACCGGGATGCCGCCCGGTGGTCCCTGGGCGGGATGCCGGTCGAGCCGACCGGCATCCTCGGCGTGACCGCCAGCGAGACGGTCGCCCGGGAGCGGTTCGAGGATGCCTGGAAGCAGGGCCAGCTGTTCGCCATCCTCGGCGTCTTCGCCGACCAGGCGGTGAACCCGGCGTCCAACAAGATCGTGGCCGACATGATCCGGGAGAAGATCCGCTCGGTCGTGGTCGACCCGCGGATGGCTGACGCGCTGTGCCCGAAGGACCACTACTTCGGCACCAAACGGCCGTGCCTCGACACCGGCTACTTCGAGACCTACAACCTCCCGCACGTCCGGCTCGTCGACCTGCGCACGCAGCCGATCACCAGCATCACCGAAGATGGCATCGACACGGCCGACGAATCGTTCGGCCTTGACGCGATCGTGTACGCCACCGGCTTCGACGCCATGACCGGCGCCCTGGCGGCGGTGAACGCCGTCGGCCGGGACGGCCTGTCCCTGACGCGGAAGTGGGCCGCCGGCCCGTCCACGTACCTGGGGCTGATGACCGCCGGATTCCCGAACTTCTTCATGATCACCGGCCCGGGCAGCCCGTCGGTCCTGTCGAACATGGCCGTCTCGATCGAGCAGCACGTGGACTGGGTCGCTGACTGCCTCAAGGACATGGGCGCCGAGGGCTTCGACGCGATCGAGCCGACCCCGGTCGCCGAAGCGGGATGGGACCAGCACGTCCGCGATTGCGCCGCCATCACCTTGCATCCCACCGCCAGCTCCTGGTACATGGGCGCCAACGTCCCCGGCAAGCCGAGGGTGTTCCTTCCCTACATCGGCGGGGTGGACGTGTACCGCCGGGCCTGCGACGACGTGGTCGCGCAGGACTACCTCGGGTTCCGGCGGTCCGGTCCTGGCGGGGAGCGGTGCCGGGACGGGGTGATCCGCCAGATGCAGCCCGATGTCTCCCTGGTCCTGCAGCTGATGGCCGGGATGGGCCTGCCGCCCATGGAAACCCTGTCGGCCGGCGAGGCGCGGGCACTGATGGCGGCCGTCGCGGCAACCCTCCCGCCGAGCCCGGAGGTGGGCGAGGTCACGGACGGGCTGATGCCCGGCAGTGCCACCGGAAACACAGCCGGGGACCTGCCCTACCGCCTGTACCGCCCCGCGTCAGCGGGGCCGCACCCGGTGGTGGTGTACTTCCACGGCGGCGGCTGGGTGCTCGGCGACCTGGACTCCGACGACCCGCTGTGCCGGGACCTCTGCGCCCGGTCGGACGCGGTGATCGTGTCGGTGAACTACCGCCACGCCCCCGAGGCCCGCTTCCCCGCCGCCGCCGAGGACGCCTTCGCGGCCCTGCGGTGGACGGCCGCCCACGCCGGCGAGCTAGGCGGCATCCCCGGCCAGGTCGCCGTCGCGGGCTGGAGCGCCGGCGCCAACATCGCGGCGGTCGCCTGCCAGCTGGCCCGTGACGCCGGCGGGCCGCGCGTTGCCGGACAACTGCTCATCTGCCCGGTCACGGACTCGGACATGACCCGGTCGTCCTACGACGAGAACGGCGACGGGTACGTCCTCACCACCCCGCTGATGCGGTGGTTCTGGGACTACTACGCCGACCCGGCCGACCGCGGCGACCCGCGCGCCGCCCCGCTCCGCGGCAACCTGGACGGGCTGCCCCCGGCCTGCGTCCTCACCGCGGACTTCGACCCGCTCCGCGATGACGGCCTCGCCTACGCGGACGCCCTGGCGGCCGCGGGGAATGAGGTTCGCCGCGTCCGCGCCCGCGGGCACACCCACACGTCGGTGACGATGGTCGGCGTGGTCATCTCCGGGGCTCCGGTACGCGCCGAGATCGCCGGGGCACTGAAGGACTTCTTCCCGGCACCGGACCAGCCCGGTGACCAGTCGCACTGAAGTCAATATCGATCCGTGATCGCGGGTGCCTCGCGTCACTCCTGCGTCAAGAATCGGGGAAGGCAGGGGCCACCATGACGCGCAGCGCCTCCGGGGAGAGCACGATCCGGGTGGGAGTGTGGCCACGGATTTCGCCGTCGACGTCGAGTTGCAGCGGAGGGTCGGTATCCAGCCAGAGCTCGCGCACGGCGAGGAACGCCGGCTCATTCATCGTCCGGCGGATCCCGAGGATCGCATGCCGGAGCGCGGAGCCGAGCAGCGTCCAGCGGCTGGGGCCGCCGAGGGGGTAAACGAGCAGCAGCCGGTCGTCGGCGCTCGCGTCACGGGTGATCGGCCGTCCGCCGTGGAAGCCGCCATTCGCGATGTTGAGCTGATGGGTGACCAGCGGGTAGCGCCGGTCGCCCACGGTCACGGTGGCCCGCAGCGGGCGATGGCGAGGCAGCCCGGCCAGCGCGGTGAGCGGGTAGGCGGCTCGGCCGAGAAGGCGCTTGAGATGATGCGGGACCGTGTTCGCGACCTGGACGGACAGCCCGATGCTCACAAGGTTGGCGAAAACCGCGTCTCCCGCCTGGCCAAGGTCAACGTCGGCGACCTTGCCGTCGGCTAGGACGCTGATCGCTGCAGGCAGGTCCAGCGGGATGGCGAGCGTCCGGGCGAAGTTGTTCGTGGTGCCGAGCGGAAGGACACCTAGGGCCACGTCACGATGGGCGAGGCGGCGCGCGGCCTCGCAGAGGGTGCCGTCACCGCCGCCCACGATCAGCAGGTCGGGCCGCAAGCCCATCGCGGCGGTCAGGGCGGCGTCCAGGCCGCCCGCCTCGCTGCTGGGAAAGGAGCCGAGCGGGTCCAGGCCAGCGGCCAGCAACCCGGAGCGCACTGCGGGGTAAAGCCGCCGACCGCGGCGGGACCGTGTGTTCACCACTAGGGCGATGCGGCCGTCCCTGCGGATGGCCGCGCTCAACTCTGCCTTGCTGCGCATGAATGCGAAGCATAGCCAGGCGCGGCCGACTGGCTGGATAGACGTTCACGCCGTGCGACTGCCCGGATGACCCGTGGTGCCAGCACGCGTTCAGCACCTGCCGTGCGCGAGCGCCGGCCGACGTGCAGCCGTTGGGCTACGGGGCAAGCCTCAGGACGCGCCCGTTCGCGCGGTCTCGCACGCCGCGTGACTTGCGCAAGTCACGGGTGAACAGCGCCTTCCGCAGCCACCGGTCTGTGCCATCGTACCTCGGGACGAAGGAACCCCGGCCATGGACGGCGAGGTAGTTGTCAATGAAGACGACATCCCCCGGGTCGAGGATAACTTCCCCCATGCTCTCGTCGATCCGGGAAATCACGTCGCCAAGCACCTGCTCGGCCACCTCGTCCCCGGGAATTGCGGTCATGAATGGCGGGTTAATCCTGAGGTATGGCTCTTCTGCATCACCGAACAGGATGCTCACCGGCTCCGGGGAATGCTCGAACTCGGCCCCGCGAGCGCTAGCGTCGAGTCCTTTCATGTGCACTTTATCTGGGCGGATGTGAAAGCGACGGCTCCATAGCACCTCGCGCTCGTGCTGCGTGACCTTGAGATCCCGTACGCATCCGAGGGTCGTACCAATCGCGTCCGGGTTCCGGAGCGCCATGAGGCCAAGGTAGTCGCAACGGTACGGGTGGAAGGCATCCTCTATGTGCCACAGGAGCGGCGCCCGACTGCCCGCGCCGCTCTGGTCATTCTCTTCCGCGCGATTGGGCAGGACATTATGGAGCAGCGCGCCATTCTGGAGGGTCGACCAGCCGAATACTTCTCCGATGAGGGACCCGAGGAGGAGGAAGTAGAAGTCCTCCGGCATAGTCCTGGCTGGATCGCAGTGCGTGCTCCAGTGCTCGGGTGTGGGGCCAATTCGCTCGTCGTCGACTGGCAGGCCGCGAATTACCGCCGCCCCTGCGGGCTCACCGCCCTGAAATGACCGTAGGAAGCGGACGATCCCATCCGGGAGCGAGCGCGCCAGGTCGGCTGCGGTCGCCACGAAGGCGTGATCTTCGGGTGATGAGTAGTCTCCGATGAGCCGCTCGACAAGTCCAGTGACCTGCCGACCTTCATTCGCGCTCAGCTCGTAGGTAGCGATGCTCTGCAAGACAGGCGACATTGGCCGATCTCCTATCCAAAATTCGCTACAAACAAACTGTCCGTAGCGCGGCATTCGGACGCACCCAGAACACTGCGCCGATCTGGCAAGCCTCACTCTAACCACACGCTCGCCGGTTACACAAGCCCGGAATATTCTGCGCCGTCAAGAAATGGCGATCGGCCATGCTCAGCCGTCGGCCTGGATCGCGCCTAGATTTTGAATAGACCCCGAGTAGACCCTGAGTAGACCCTGAGTAGACCTCAGGTAGACCGGCTGCTGGTTAACTGTCCTGGTGGCTGGCTCAACCGGGCTGGCGATGAGCAGAGTAATTGTCGAGCAAAACAAATGCTGGCAGGAATCGGCGCGCCAGAAGAAGGCTCAGGATGTCCACACCGAGGCAGAAAGTAAATTCCGGTCAGCTTTCCGGCATGTCACTGCGAATCAGCGAGCAAATACCGAGCACGTTCGCCGCGCTAGCGCGCAAGCACAAGGTGCCAGGTGCCCAGTTCGCCATCTACCGTGACGGTTCAACCGTTGCCCATGAGGTCGGCGAGCTCGAATTCGGGACCGGCCTCCGCGTTACCCGCGATGCGGTCTTCCCCATTGGCTCGATCACTAAGATTTTCACGGCGACCGTGGCCATGATCCTGGTGGCAGACGGCGACGTGGATCTGGACGCGCCGATTCGCGACTATGTGCCCGAGATGGGAGACCTCGGGGCGATGATCAGCCTCCGGCAGCTGCTGAGCCACACCAGCGGGCTCGCGGAAAGCTCCGGCATGGAAGAGAAATCCAGCTCATCACTTTGCCACTATCTCGTGGAGCGCGTCTGCGGCGGGAACCTCGTGCAGCCGCCCGGGACGGGTTTCTCGTATTCCAATCCGGGTTATATCGTGGCAGGCCGGCTGATTGAGGCGGTCACGGGTATGGCTTGGCCTGAGGCGGTCGAGTCGATTCTGCTCCGGCCGTTGGGAATTGAGCCCGCCTTCGTCAACCTGCCGCAGACCGTCCCGCCCCGGCGTCAGGTCGCCACGGGTCATTCGGTGAATACCGCCGTTGGCAGGATCCGGCCGGTCCGGCAGGAACCGGTGTCGGCCTTCGCGCCGGCCGCCGCGCTCGCTGTCAGCGCGGTGGACCTGGTCAAGCTGGGGTTGATCCACGTCGGGCCAGGAAGGCCCGAGGTGCTTCCGGCTGCCTACGCCACGCAGATGAGGCGGCCCGTTCCCCGCATTGACCCGTTCGGATTGGCCGACGGGTGGGGTCTGGGACTGGCGGTGTACCGGCAGCAGCCCGCGGAGTGGGCCGGGCACGACGGAAATGCCAGCGGAACGTCGTGTTACTTGCGGATAAATCCTACTGACGGGTGGGTAGTGGCGCTCACGAGCAACTCCAACACAGGCGCCGGCCTATGGCGGGAGTTCCAGGCTGAGCTGACCCTGGCCGGCGTTCCGATCAATCCATCCCAGGCCCCGGCGCCGGGCGGGCCGCAGGCCGCGCCGCCGCGCGGCTGCGCCGGCCAGTACACCAACGGTGATATCCAGTGCACGGTGAAGGCGGGCTGCGATGGAGCCGTTTACCTGTCTGCCGATGGCCAGGACTTTATGCGCCTGACCTTCTACGAGAATCTTACCTTCACCTTTTCGGCACCCGGGACATCCCTCGGCGCAGCATCCACCGGGCGATTTGCGCGGGATCCAGCCACGGGAGAAATTTACGGAATCCATATTGCCGGCCGCTTGGCTCGCCGGCGTCAGCGGGTGGTCAGCACTTAGCTCCGACGGCCGCGTCCGCGGACGCCGGTTATCACTTGCACGTCATTACACTGCGGCGAACCTGACCGGAAGGACGGGATATCATGGCGGTCGAGGACGACGGCCCTCTCCAGCCGTACGAGTTTGAGTTCTCGCCCAGCCTGATCGGCGAGCTGTTCGCGGCCCAGGCCACCCGCACCCCGCATGCCCCCGCGGTGATCTTCGATGGCGGGCATCTGTCCTACGGCGAGCTGGAGATCGCGGCTAACCGGCTGGCGGGGCGGCTAGCCGGGCTGGGTGCGGCCCGGGAGGACCGGGTCGGGGTGCTGGCTGAACGGTCAGTAGAGCAAGTCATCGCGGTACTCGCGGTGGTCAAGGCCGGCTCCGCCTACCTGCCCCTTGACACCCGCGCCCCGGCCGAGCGGCTGCGGTTGCTCCTAGCCGAGGCCGGGGCGAGGGTCGTGCTGTGCGACCAGGCCTGGCACGACACCGCCGCCGGGCTGGGCCAGGGCCGTACCATCGTGGCCGACGCGGCCGAGCTGCTAGCTGGCGGCCCGGCCGCGCCGCCCCCGGTTACCGCCGATCCCGAGAACCTGGCCTACGTCACCTACACCTCCGGCTCCACCGGCCAGCCCAAGGCAATCGCAGTCCGCCAGCAGGACGTAGCGGCGCTCGCCGCCGACCACCGGTTCAGCGGCGGTGCGCACGAGCGCGTCCTGCTCCACTCCCCGCTCGCCTTCGACGCCTCCACCTACGAGCTGTGGGTCCCGCTGCTGTCCGGCGGTCAGGTGGTCATCGCGCCCCCGGGTGACCTGGAGCCCGGCATCCTGCGCCGCATGATCACCGAACACCAGGTGACCGCGCTGTGGCTCACCTCTGGGCTGTTCCGCATCATCGCCCAGGACGAGCCGGGCTGCCTGGCCGGAGCACGGGAAGTATGGACCGGGGGGGACGTGGTCCCCGCCGCCGCGGTCCGCCGGGTGCTGGCCGCCTGCCCCCGCCTGACCGTGGTCGACGGGTACGGCCCGACCGAGACCACCACCTTCGCCACCTGCTACCCCATGCCCGGTCTCGCATCAGTCCCCGATGTGGTGCCGATCGGCCGCCCGCTGGACAACATGCAGGTTTACGTGCTCGATCGTGACTTGAGCCCGGTCCCGGCCGGCACCGTCGGCGAGCTGTACATCACTGGCGCCGGGCTAGCTCGCGGCTACCTGGGCCAGCCCGGCCTGACCGCCCAGAAGTTCACCGCCTGCCCCTACGGCCCCCCCGGCGCCCGCATGTACGCTACTGGCGACCTGGCCCGCTGGACCCCCGCCGGCCAGCTCGAATTCACCGGCCGCGCCGATGGCCAGGTCAAGATCCGCGGCTTCCGCATCGAGCCCGGCGAGATCGAGACGCTCCTGCGCCAGCACCCAGCCATCGCCGACGCCGCCGTGATCGCCCGCGAAGACACCCCCGGCCGCAAGCACCTGGCCGCCTACATCGTCCCCGCTGCCAGTTCACCGGCCGCCGCCGAGCTGCGCGCCCACCTGGCCGCCGCCCTGCCCGACTACATGATCCCTGCCACCTTCACTTCCCTCGGCACCCTCCCCCTGACCCGCAACGGCAAGCTCGACCGCCGCGCCCTGCCCGTCCCGACGTGGAGTCCTGCGACGGATGATCACTACGTGGCACCGCGGACCGATTCTGAACGGGTCGTTACCCGGATCTTGGCCGACGTCCTCGGCCTGGACCACATCGGCATCCACGACAACTTCTTCGAGCTGGGCGGCGACTCCATCCTGTCCATCGATGTCGTCTTCAGGATCGGCGAAGCGCTTGGAGTGCGGATTCCAGCGCGCGCGGTGTTCGGCGCGCCGACCGCTGCCGGCCTGGCCGAGTTGCTGCCCGCGCAAGCCCGCCCCGGTGAAGGGGGAAGGGGAGACGGGTGTGGCGATCGTATTGTCCCGGCGCCGCGCACGGGCAGGCGGGTGGTGCCGCTGTCGGCCGCCCAGCGACGGTTGTGGTTCCTGGACGACCTGACCTCCGGCGGTATCGAGTACAACACCGGAATCGGGCTGCGGCTGTCGGGCCGGCTTGATCTCGGCGCCTTGCGGGAGACACTGGACGGGCTTGCGAGCCGCCACGAGTCACTGCGGACGACCTTTGACAACGTCGACGGGCACGGAATGCAGGTGGTCGCCGCCGAGGGTAACATCCCGCTGCGCGTCCTGGACATGTCCGCGAAACCCGATAACCTGCGGGACGCCGCGGTGGAGCGAGCACTGGCGAACGAGCTGAAGGTGCCCTTCGACCTGCGGCGGGGGCCCCTGACCAAGGTCACGCTGGTGCGGCTGGCCGAGAACGACCACATATTGCTGCTCTGCCAGCACCACATCATTACCGATGGCTGGTCGGTCAGAGTGCTTGTCGACGAGCTAGCCGAACTCTACTCAGCCAGCGTACGCGGCAGCGCCGCCATCCTGCCTGAGCTGCCGATCCAGTACACGGACTTCACATTGTGGCAGGGCGAGCAGCTAGCCGGCCCGGCCCTGGACGAGCACCTTGACTACTGGGGCCGCAAGCTCACCGGCCTCGGACCGCTCGAGCTGCCGACCGACCGGCCCCGGCCGCCTGTGCGCACCACCGCCGGCTCGATCTGCCGCCATGACCTGCCGGCTGACCTGGTGGATAAGCTGACCAGGATAGCGCAGTCCCGTTCGACCACGTTGTTCATGACATTGACGGCCGCGGTGCAGCTGTTGCTGTCCCGCTACAGCGGTCAGCGGGATGTCGCGATCGGTACCGCCACGTCCGGCCGCACCAGGGCCGAGCTCAAGGATCTGACCGGGTTCTTCGTCAACACCGTGGTGTTGCGTACCAAAGTGGACGACACAACGACCGTGGGCGAGTTCCTGTCCCAGGTCCGGGAAACGGCGCTGGAGGCTTTCGCTCACGATGAAGCACCGTTCGACCGAGTGGTCGAACGGCTCCAGCCGGAACGTGACCCTGCCCGTACGCCCCTGATCCAGGCGATGATCGTGCTCCAGAACGCGATCGTACGGCCACGGACGGCCAGCGGGCTGCGATTTTCTCCTCATGATCTGCCCCGGCCAGCCGCTCGGTTCGACTTGATCTTCGAGTTCATACCGCGCGATGATTCGCTGAACCTTGCGATCGAGTACAGCACTGACCTGTTCGACGCGGTGACGGTGGAGCGGATGGCGGGGCACCTGCAGGTGCTGCTGGCCGCGATCGCCGCCGACCCCGGCCAGCTGGTCGGGGCGGTGCCGCTGATGACCGCGGCCGAGCGGGAGCTGGTCCTGGCCGGGTGGAACGACACGGCCGTTCCTGTCACCGCGGCCACC
>JAICYD010000104.1 GCA_025934375.1 Streptosporangiaceae bacterium
GCCCGGTGTCCCGGGGTTCGGTTTTCGCCATCTACGGGGCGTGGGGTTCGCGCGGGGCGCCCCCTCGGCGGGGGCCGCGGTGGCGCCCGGCGCGGTCTTCAGGGGCCCGTCGGCCGCGCGGTGCCGCCACCCGGAGATCGCGCACGCGACCATCGCCAGGAAAACGGCCATCCCGGCCAGGATGTAGGCGTTCCCGGTGAGCAGCCACAGGCCGTGCCAGTGGTATTCGACGAACGACGGCTGGTCGCCGTGCTCCACGTACAGGATCGGGTTTGTGTTCGGCGGCGCCCACAGGACGCCGAGGGAGAACCGGCCGAGGTTGCGGGCGCTCTCCCACATCGCGTCCGGCCACGCACCGAAGGCGACGAGGACCCCGGCCGCCAGCCCGGTCAGCGCCCAGGCCCGCCCGCGGGCCAGCCGCCAGTACCGCGCGGCGTAGGCGACGGCGGCCGCGAAGCCCGGGGCGACCCAGACCCAGTGATGGTCCCAGCTGATCGGCGAGACGAGCAGCCCGGTGAGCGCGGTCACCAGCAGCGCGGGCACCTCATGGCCCGCCCGGGCCAGCAGCGCCGCCGCCGCGATCCCCAGGGCCAGGGCCACCGCCGCGGCGACCGCCCAGTACGGCGTGCCGGCGGCGATACTGCCGGCCAGCCGGGTGATGACGGCGCGCAGCGACTGGTTGCCCGCCCATCCGGTGAACCCGGTCCGGTCGCCCTTGAGGAACACCCCGTGCAGCCACCAGGTGGCCGAGTCGGCGGGCAGCACCGCGAAGCCGATCGCGATGGTCGCGCCGAACCCGGCCAGGCACGCCACCGCCTCCCGGAACCGGCGGGTGGCCAGCAGGTACGGCACGAATACCAGCGGCACCAGCTTGATCCCGGCCGCGACCCCGGTCAGCGCGCCCTTCCACCAGCGGTCCCTGCCCGCCTTGGTCTGGCCGGGCTGGCCCAGGTCCCAGATGATCGCGGCCATCAAGATCAGGTTGACCTGGCCCAGGTTGATGGTCCGCAGCACCGGCTGCGTCCACAGCACCGCCCCCGCGCAGGCCAGCGTCGCCCCGGCCCGCACCCGGCGGTCCGACCTTAGCCGCGCGTCCAGGTAGCCCCGCCCGGCCTGGGCGCCGAGCGCCCCCACGGTGAACCACAGCGCCGCGACCAGGGCCGTGATGCTGACCACGACGGACGCGGCGACTAGCGCACCCTCCGGCAGGAACGAGGCCAGCGCGAAGGCGACCGCGGCGAACGGCGTGTAGGTGAACTTCAGCGCGAGGTCGCTGTAGCCGCCCCAGTCATACAGGGGGGACGCCGCGTGGGGGTCGTAGTACGGGGCGACGCCCCGCGCGATCAGCCCGCCGTCCCGGTAGACGCTCAGGTCGACCGGGAGCACCGCGGTGTAGGCGGGACCCAGCCGCCAGTAGATGACCCAGCCCGCCAGGGCGGCCGCGAACACCGCGACGCCAGCCAGGAGTGCTTTCACCCGGCTAAAGATAGCCGCCGAAAGGCAGGCGCCGCCACGAGTCCTACCGCCTGTCGTACATACTGGGTTCATGAGCGTCGCCGGTCTCGTCGGGTCTGGTCCCCTGCTGCTGGCCATCCCGGTGGCCGCCGCGGCCGGGGCCGTCACCTTCGTTTCCCCCTGCTGCCTGCCGCTCGTCCCCGGCTACCTGTCCTTCATCACCGGCATGACCGGCGCGGACGCATCCCAGGACAGCCCCGCGGAGGCCACCCCGGACGACGGCGACAGCTCGCCGCCCAGCTCGGTGGCGACCCGCACCCGCCCCGCCCCCGCCCGGCTGGCGACCCCGGACCGCGGTCGCGCCCTGGCGGGCACGATGCTGTTCATCCTGGGGTTCTCCGCGGTGTTCGCGACCTACGGCACGCTCTTCGGCGGCCTCGGCCAGCTGTTGCGCGGGCATGACCAGGAGACGCTGACGCAGGTGCTCGGCGGGATGACGATCCTGCTCGGCCTGCTGTTCGCCGGGGCGTTCGAGCGGTTCTCCTTCGCCGGCCGGATCATCAGGCCGTCGGTGGCCCCGCGGGCCGGGCTGGCCGGGGCGCCGCTGCTCGGCGTGCTTTTCGGCGTCGGCTGGTCGCCGTGCATCGGGCCGACCCTCAGCGTGGTCATGGGACTGTCGGCGGTGTCCGGTACCGCTGCCCGCGGCGCGTTTCTCGCCTTCGTCTACGGGCTCGGGCTCGGCATCCCGTTCCTGCTGATGTCCGTCGCCTTCCAGCGGATGATGCGGATGCTGGCGTTCTTCCGCCGCAACGCCCGCCTGGTCACCCGGGTTGGCGGTGCCATGCTGGTCATCGTGGGCGTGCTAGAGGTCACCGGCGCCTGGACGGCCGCCCTGAGCTGGCTGCAGACCCATTGGGTGAGCGGGTACGAGTTGCCGCTCTAACGGGTGCGCGCGGCCGCCTTCGCCTTCGTCTGCACCTTCCGGGCCTGGACGTCCCGGCGCTGGGAGGCGGACGCGACCGTGGCCGCGTTGACCAGGGCGGTCAGCAGCCGAGGGTCGTCGCCCTCCTCCGGGTGCCAGTGGACGCCGACGCCGAACCGGTGGCCCTGCAGCTCTATCGCCTCGATGACCTCATCGCCCGGTGACCGGCCGACCACGACGACGCCGGTCCCTGCCTGGTCGGGGGCCTGGTGGTGGGAGGCGGGCGCCTGCACCCGCGCGCCCAGCAGCCTGCCGAGCTGGCTGCTGGCGTCCAGCTCGATATCGTGCGGCTGGTACTTAAGCGTGTCGGGCCGGTGGCCCGGCAGGTGCTGCGCGAGCGTCCCGCCGCGGGCCACGCTCAGGATGTGCATGCCGCGGCCGATCGCCAGGAACGGCACGTCGGCGTCGATCGCGGCGCGCATGAGGGCCAGCTCGAACCGGTCGCGCCGGTGCTCGGGCGGGTCGGTCTCATCCATACGCCCCTGCTCGTAGAGCGCGGGGTCGACATCGCGGCCGCCCGTGAATAGCAGCCCGGCCAGTCCCTCGACGAAGGACCGCGCGGAATCCGGCGGCACCGGCGGCAGCATGACTGGCGCGCCCCCGGCCCGCTCGACCGCGCGGGTATAACTGACGGGCGAGATGACGGCCTCGCGGATCCAGTTACCCCAGCGAGCGGCCTCTAGCTCACTGGTAACCCCAATGATCGGCCGACCCATCCGCTCCTCCTGCCACACGTACATTGCTGTGGCCCGTCTTGCCGCATTTGAACTATAACGTTGCGTCAAAAATGCAACACTGTCCGCTGTGACACCGGCTGCGACACCGCCCTCTGCGACACCACCACCGGACGACGAGATCCCGGTCCCTGCTCCCGGAATATCCTCATTCTTCCCGACGGACCCGCCCCCTGACGTGGCGATGACATATTTCTATGGACATCTATTCGCTATTGCCCCCGGGATCCGGGGGTTGTTCCCGGCCTCGATGCACGCTCAGCGGCAGCGTCTCTACAGCGCGCTGTGCGCGATGGCCGGGCGGGCCAAGGATGTCACTGTTGAGGATGGGACCACTGAGGATGGGACCACTGAGGATGGGGCCGCTGAGACTGGGGCCGCTGAGACTGGGGCCGCTGGAGACCAGCCCGCCACGGCGAGCGCTGATGAGCAGGCCCTGGCCGCCCTAGGCCGGGCGCACCGCAGATTCGGGGTGCGCCCCGAGCACTACGCGCCCTTCCGGGCGGCGCTGCTGGCGACCGGACGGCACTTCGCGGGCGGGCCGTCGGACGCGGCCCGCGCGGAGGCCGCGATCGCCGCGGCGTTCGACCGCGCGGCCGACGTCATGATCGCCGCGGCGGGGGCCGACTCCAAGGTCGCCCCGGCCTGGTGGACCGCCGAGGTGACCAGGCACGAGGCCGCCGGGCCGGATGTCGCCGTGCTCACCGTCAAGCCCGATGAGCCGCTGCGTTACCTGGCCGGCCAGCACGTGCCGGTGCAGACGCCCCGCTGGCCCCGGCAGTGGCGCAGCTACTCGATCGTCAACCCGCCCCGCCCGGACGGCACGCTCACCCTGCGCGTCAAGGCGGTGCCAGGCGGCCTGGTCAGCACGGCGCTGGTGTACCACACCCGGCCCGGCGACATCGTGCTGCTCGGCGCCCCCGAGGGACCCGCGGCGGACTGACCCGGCCGCCAGCGTCAGGACCTTCCCGGCCCGCTCCACGTGACGCGGATCGGCCCCTCCGCTGGCCTGGCGTGGCCGCGGGGCCTGCCCCGCGAACTGCGGCAGGTGCTCCGACAGCGCCGATGGCATTTCGCGGTGACCCCGCGCGGATCTCTAGTCGCGAACGCAGTAGGCGGCGTACTGGCCGCCGGCGTGCCCGGCCTCGCCGACCACCGCGCCCGCCACCTCGGAGCCGTGCACGGCGCCTTCGATCTCGTGCTCGAAGCCGGGGAACGCGGCGTCCCACTCGGTGAGCATCCGCAGGTAGGACAGGAACGGCCCATCCGCCGGGCCGGCGTCCTCGCCGGGCATCAGGATCGGGATGCCCGGCGGGTAGGGCTGCAGGCCGACCGCCAGGGTGCGCCCGCCCATCTCGGCGAACGGCACCAGCTCAGCCCGGCCCGCTACCAGCTCCTCATAGGCCGCCCGGGGGGTGATCCGCGCGGCCGGCAGCGACGCGAACGCCGCTTGCAGCGCGGCACCCGGCCGGGCCCGGCGCAGGTGGTCCCACATCTGGTCGCCGAGGTCCTTCAGGCCCTTTCCGCCGTAACGATCCCGGCTGACCGCGAGCAGGTCCGGCAAGACCGCCGCGAGCGGCGTGTTGGCGTCCCAGTCCCGCTTGAACGCCAGCAGCGCGTTGAGCAGGGTGCCCCACTTGCCGCGGGTGATGCCGACCGAGAACAGGCACAGCACGATGTGGTCGGTGGTGCGCGACGGGACGATCCCGTGGCGGCCCAGGTAGGCCGTCAGCAGCGGCGCGGGCACGCCCCGGGCCTGCAGGTCGCCGTCCTCGCGCATGCCCGGCGCGATGATGCCCGCCTTGGTCGGGTCGAGCATGCACCAGCCGTCCTCGATGCCGTCGAACCCGTGCCAGCTCTCGTCGGGGTGCAGCACCCAGCAGGCCGGCTCGCTGGTCAGCAGCGAGGCCGGCGCGTCCGCGAACGCCACCCGCCTCCCGCTGCGCGGGTCGGTCACCTCGGGCGCGTTCCACGGCGCGAAGAACCATTCCCCCCGGCCGGCGAACTGGCGGTGCGCGCGGGCCAGGCTCTGCCGGAAGGCGACCGCCTCATCGATCGTCTCCTGGACCAGCGCGCGGCCGCCGGGCCCGTCCATCATCGAGGTGGCGACGTCGTTGGCGGCGATGAGCGCGTACAGCGGCGAGGTCGTCGCGTGCATCATGTAGGCCTCGTTGAACGCGGCGTGCGGGACCTTCCGGCGCCCCTCGCGGACGTGGATGAACGAAGCCTGGCTGAGCGCCGCCAGCAGCTTGTGCGAGGACTGGGTGGAGAACACCGTCGGGCCGTCGTCCGGGTGGTCGGCCGGGTCGCCGCGCATCGCGAACCGGCCGGCGTACAACGGGTGGAACCGCGCGTAGCCGTACCAGGCCTCGTCGAAGTGCAGCACGTCGCTGGAGGGCGCCAGCAGCCGCTCGGCCGCCTCCACGTCATAGCACAGCCCGTCGTAGGTGCAATTCGTGATGACCGCGTAGGAGGCGCGACGAGCGCTCGCGCGCATCTTGCTGTTATCGGCGGCCAGCGGGCTCAGCCCGATCTTCTTCGCGATCGCATCGGCGGTCATCTCGGCCGGGCGGATCGGGCCGATGATGCCGTAGCGGTTGCGCGAGGGAATCAGGTACGCCGGCACCGCCCCGGTGATCTGCAGCCCCTGCATGACGGATTTGTGGCAGTTACGGTCGATCACCGCGACGTCACCGGAGCCGAGCACGCCGGACATCACCGTCCGGTTGGACCCCGACGTGCCAACCAGCCCCGAGTACGAGCGGTGGGCGCCGAACACCCGGGCCGCGTACGCCTCGCTCTCCCCCACCGGCCCGGTGTGATCCAGCAGCGAGCCGAGGCTGACCCGCTCGATGCCCATATCGGTGCGGAACAGGTTCTCCCCGTAGAAGTCGTGGAACATCCGGCCGACCGGTGTCTTGAGGTAGGCGACGCCACCCTGGTGGCCGGGCACCGCCCAGGCGTACTCCTGCTCGCGGTTGTACTCCAGCAGCGCCTTGAAGAACGGCGGCAGCAGCCCGCTCACGTACCGGTCCATCGCCGCGAGGACCCGCCCGGCGATGAACTCCGCGGTGTCCTGCAGCACCCAGACGAGCTCGTCGGCGTATTCCATCGCCTCGACGGTGAACTCACGCTCGGCGTCGCCCTTGGCCAGCAAGAAGATCGGCAAGGTGGCGTTCCGGGCGCGGATCGCGCTCATCAGCCGGGATGCCGCGCCCCCGGGAGCGGCGTCGGTCCCTTCAGTGGCGCCCGCCCCGTTGCCAGCGCTGTGCCCCTTATCAGCGCTGTGCCCCTTATCGGCGCTATGCCCGTTAACGAGGTCCCAGTCCACGAGCACGGCGCACAGCCCGGCGTCGGAGGCCACCACGGCGGCGCCGTCCTCATACGAGACCGACTCGGTGACCTCGACCCCGCGCCGGGCTAGCTCGGTGACCAGGCCGCGCACCGCCCGGCCGACGGCGGTGTGCGGGTCGCGCAGCGCGTCGTCGACCGCCAGCACCCGACGCCGCAGCAGGACGTCAGCGTTATCGCTCATGCGCGGCGGCTAGACCTTGCGCCAGCCGGGCACCCAGGCGCCCTCACCGCTGACCTGGTAGTCGCCGAACAGCGCCGGGGCCTCCTCCCGCATGATCGCGCCGATCTTGCCGAACACCAGGCGGATCTCCTCCTCGGCGCCGGCGTCGGTGCGCATTTCGATCGTGTGCCGCAGCGCGCGGATGTTGGCCGTCCACACCAGGCCGGTCGCGACGCCGTCGGGGGCCAGGCGCCGCATGAACGAGGTCTTGTGCTTCTTCTCGTGGAAGGCAACCCCCTCGTCATCGAGCCCGAAGTGATCGCTCATCCAGCCCTGGAACGCCTCCATCTCGGTCAGCAGCGCGCTCGCCCGCTTCATCAGCTCGGGGTCGGCCTTGGCCCAGTCGGGGAACCAGAACGGGATCTCATCGAGGCGGACGAACCGCAGCGACTCCTGGGAGATGGCCGTGCCCGGCCGGTGCCGCACGAGCTCATGGGAGAAGACGCGGCTGACGTTGTGCAGCACGAACGTGAAGCTGACGTGCTCCAGCACCGAGCCGTGGCCGCTGCGCAGGATGTTCTCCAGGTACTTGGCCTGGTCGTCGCGGACCCGCTTGACGTTCGGGTTCAAGCCGGGCTCCCAGGAGCGGTAGCACATCTTGCCCGCGAACTCGGCGAGGTTCTGGGCGTCGATCCGCGGGCTGTCGGCGCCCTCATCCAGCTGGTCGCGGTCCAGCCGCTCCAGCCAGCGCTGCCCGCCGACCGCCTGCAGGTAGGCGGCTACCCCGTCGTAGTCGACCTGCGGCCGCGCGACCAGGAAAACTTCAGGCTCTACCTGCTTCATGGGCCCTCCCTCGTTCTGCCAGGCCACCCTACACGGCGAGTTCCTCGTTCAGCCGGGCCGCGGCGCCGCGCAGCGCGGCGACCTCCGGGCCGGCGGCCAGGAGGGAGCGGGAGGCCGAGGGCATGACGCGCTCGGGGCAGGCGGCGAAGGTGGCCGCCACGTCTGCCGGGGTCGCCCCCTGGGCGCCGATGCCGGGCACCAGGTACAGGGCGTTCGCCGCCCTCAGGTCAAGCGCGGGCAGGTCCGGCGCCGCCCCGACGACCGCGCCGACCGGGCCGACATTCCCGGGGGCGAGCCGTGCGTTGAGGGCGCCGATCTCGGTGAGGAGCCGCTGCTCGACGGTGGCGCCGCTGGCGGTCCTGGCCGCCTGGATCGCGCGGCCCTCGGGGTTGCTGGAACGGGTGACGACCAGCAGGCAGGCGCCGGCCTGGTGCGCGCGGTCGACATAGGTGCCCATCGCGGCCAGGCCAAGGTAGGGATGGACGGTGATCGCGTCAGCCGTGATGGCGGCGTCGTCGCCGAGGTAGGCCTGCGCGTAGGCGTCGTTGGTGCTGCCGACGTCACCGCGCTTGACGTCGAGGATCACCAGGATGCCCGCGGCGCGGGCCGTCTCGGCGAGCCGGGCGAGCGCCCGGATGCCCCGCCATCCGTGCCGCTCGTAGAAGGCGGACTGGGGCTTGATGATGCCGACCGTGCCGGCCGCCGCCGCCACGACGATGTCGGCGAACCGCTCCAGGCCGTCCGCGTCGCCGGGCAGGCCCCACTTTTCGAGGAGCGAGCCGTGCGGGTCGGCGCCTAGGACCAGCGGCCCGTACCGGTCACGGGCCACGGCGAACCGGTCAGCGAACGGAACCATTCCCATGCGTTGAGAGTAGTGCGCTGACAGTAGCCAGTGACGATCGCGGCAGGCCTGCCGGGGCGCGGCGCGGCTCATGGCCGGCCCGCGCCGGGTGGCCCATGATGGTGTCGTGACGTTTCGCTGGCTGACCGCGTTCCTTGACTTTCCCGCGCCCGCCTTCGAGCCGGGCGTGGCGTTCTGGCGGGAGGTGACGGGGTACGGGCTGTCGGCGTCACGGGGCGACCAGGGACAGTTCGCGACCCTGCTGCCGCCGTCGGGAGACGCGTACCTGCGAGTGCAGCGGGTCCATGACGACGACGGCGGCTGCCACCTCGACCTGCACGTGGACACCGCCGCGCAGCCGCTGGATGAGGTCGCGGCGCGGGCCGCCGCGCTCGGCGCGACGGTCCGGCACCGGGACCCCGACGGCGGCCTCGTCATCGCCGATAGCCCCGGCGGCTTCACGTTCTGCCTGGTGCGCTGGCACGCGGAGGCCACGGTGCCCGGCGCGCTGGTCACCGGCGGCGGCGCCAGCCGCGTGGACACGCTGTGCCTCGACGTTCCGCCGCAGGAGTCCGAGCGGGAGTGCGCGTTCTGGTCGGCGCTGACCGGCTGGGCGGTCCGGCCCGCCCGGGTCGCTGGCTACTCCTACCTGGACCAGCCGGCCGGGCTGCCGTTTCACGTCCTGCTGCAGCGCCTCGATGACGCGGAGCCGGGCCAGCGGGTGCGCGGCCACCTCGACTTCGGCTGCGCCGACCGCGAGGCGCTCGCCCGCCACCGGGCACTCGGCGCCAGCGTCGTCGGCGCGCACCAGTTCTGGACGACCCTGGCCGACCCGGCCGGCCGCCCCTACTGCCTGGTCGACCGGGAGCTGTGACGGCGGTAACTCGCACCTGGCGCGGACGGTCCGGGCGCTGGCCTCACGCGGTCTGCCGCAGCACGTCCCGGCAGCCATTGCAGCACGGGCGTCCAGCCCTAGCTTGTGAGCGAGTCGGCGCAGCACTTCCACGCGCTGAGCCTAGCGATAGCCGGCTCCCGGCCTTGACCATGGTCAGCTTGACGGCGTCATCACCGCCCCGCCTGCCGCTGCACGGCAGCTCTGGCGTGCGCTGGTTGACCGGCAGCCCCCAGAACAGCCCTCACGCAGGTCCGGCTCTCGCGCGCCGTGGGTGGCGGAGTGCCCGTGCAGCGGGAACGTACTGACGATCGCGATCCCATGCCTTGTCACGGTTCCGGCCTGGCTTGCGGGCATGCTGACGCCCGCGACCGGGCGCGCTGACGCCCGGTCACGGGCGGCTTTTCACTGGTTGCCGGGCGTGGGCTAGGCAGCCTGGTTGCCCGGTGGACCTGTGCTCCCAGGTGGCCCGTTGCTGTGCAGGACTTGCCCATGGGGCCCGTATGCGGTGGTGGTCCCGTCAGGATGCAAGACGAGCCGCCATCCCCATCGGTGAATGCATATGTCGTGGTGAAACTGACAAACCAGAGCACAATTACTCACAGAGGTCTGGCCGCCGTCCGCCTGATGACGCAAATGGTGAACATCACAGTAGGCCGGGGGCTTGCCGCAGCCGGGCCACTCACAATTCCGGGCACGCAGCTGCACCGCCCGGCGGATGTAGCCGGGGATGCTGGCGGACACGCCGATGTCCAGGATCACGGGCTTGCTGTTATAAGGCGCGTCGAGCAGCCCCCGCCGCAGAATGGAGGCGAGCCGGCCCGGCCCCGCGACCAGGTCAACGGCGAGGCGGGCGATGGCGTATCGCAGCGCCTGCCGTGCCTGCGGGGACAGGGCTTCAGGGGACAGTGCCTTAGCCCGGTCGCTGGCGCGGCTGTCCGCGTGGTCATCGCCGGCGCCGTCCAGGTGGGCCACGATAATGTCGATCATCTGGTCCACGACCGCCAGGTCCGGGTGGCCGGTGACGACCGGGGTGATGAGCGCGTCGCAGGCGGCCACCCCGGCATCGGTGCCGTCCAGGTAGCCGTGCTCGCCCGCCAGCGCGGCCAGCCACGCCTCGTGCAGCTCGGAGGCGCCCGGCAGGCCCAGCAGCCGGGCCAGGTCGATGACGGCGTCCACGCGGGTATCAGCCCCCGCCCGGTCCGGCACGAGCCGGGCGCGCAGCAGCAGCTCGCACGCCAGCTGCAGCGCGTCGTGGTAGCGCTGGGCCTCGCTCCGCTCATCCTCCGGGCCGGCCTTCTTGCCCAGCGAGTCCAGCACGGCCTGCAACGCCACCGTGCACTCGGGGGTCAGGTCGCCGGTCACCCGCCCGGCGTTGTCGATCGTGGTGCCAAGCTTGAGGTAGCGGTCCTCGAACCCGTCACCAGGATCATCCGGGGCCGGCTGCTCGGAGCGCCACTTCTCATACGCGGCCCGCGCGACGACCGCGAGGTCTTCGAGCCTGGCACCGGCGGCGGCGGTATCGGCCAGTAGCTTGTCCACATCATGGCGCCAGTCCCCAGGCAGCCGGCTAGTCCACTCGGCCAGCTTCGCGGCCCACGACTCCGAGACCTCCCCGCCCGCGACCGCGCTCTCGATGACCGGGTGCTCACCGAACTGCCGCATCCGTCGGACCTCAGCACCGGCCGCCTGCCCGGTCATCCGGCCCCGGGCCTTCAGCCACGCGGTGCACGACCCGTACCCGTCGGCCGTGTAAGCCCGCTCGGCCTCGAACCGGGCCAGGACCGCCGCCCGCGCGGCGGCGAACTTGCCGCCCAGCGCTCCCATCGCCTCCAGGACCCCGCCCAGCTCGGCAGGCACCAGCGACGCCGCGCCCGGGTCACGCAGGTAGGCCAGGGCGGCATCCGCCATCCGCAGCGCCTCGGCGATGCTGCCGGGTACGTTATCGTGCGCGGTACACAAGCTGGACCACCTCCCCGCCAACGGGTAATGAACGAGCCTGATGGCTTCCTTTGGCTCCGTCCCGGGATTCCGTGCCACGAAAGATCCGTGTCCCGAAAGAAGGTCGGTTCCTCCCAAAGATCGGTGCCTCCAAAGACCGGTGCCTCCAAAGACCGGTGCCTTGAAAGTTTTCCGTACCCCGGATTCCACGGCGCGCTTACCACGCCGGCCGGCGCTCCCGCGTGTCGCCACGCCCCGCGCTCGCAGGCCTTCAAATGAGGCCAACCTCAATGACTCGATTATTTCATCGATGACGATGACAGTCAAGCGGGACAAGGGAACGTACAAGCGGCTAGCCCGCGAGCACGGCGGCCAGCGTGCGGCGGCCTATGCCTAGCAGCTCGGGGTTGTCGGCCGAGTGGGCCAGGAACACGATTCCGAGTGCCAGCGCCCAGCCGCGGGCGCGCCGCCACAGGGCAGAGTCGTCGTCAGCGGCGCCGCCACCGGGACCGCCCGCTGCCGCGTACCCGGCGCGGAACGCCCCGTGCCATTCCAGCGGCAGCAGCATCCACGCGACTGACAAGTCCGAGGCCGGGTCTCCCGCCGTGATGTCGCCGAAGTCGATCACGCCACTGAGGCGGCGCTCGCTGTGCAGGATGTTCGCTGGGTGCAGGTCGCCGTGCAGCCAGAGCGGAGGCCCGGCATAGGCCGGGGTGGCCAGCGCGTCCGCCCACGCCCTCAAGACGACGTCCCGGCTGGCCCGCGGGTCACGCCCCGGGTGGCCACTGAGATCGCCATCCTTCCCATCCCCGCCCTTCCCGCCGCCCGCGGCGGCCCCGTCCACCGCGAGGGCGATCTGGAGGTTGTCGGCGAACAGGCCGGCCCGGCTGGCCAGTGGCCCGCCCCGGCGCGGGTTCCGGGGCGCGTCCGCCGGCGCGGGCACGTGCAGGGCGCCTAGGAAGCGAGCCAGCGACGCAGTGACGTCCGCCCAGTCCAACGCGTCCGGCGCGGCCAACGCGGCTGGCCCGCCCGCGGCGAACACGCTCGAGGCCGGGATGCCGGGAATGAACGGCACCACGCTCCACGAGTAGGGGTAGCCGAGCGCGGGAACCCCGGTGCGTTCCGGGGCGGGGATCGGCAGCGGCAGCCGCGGGGCCAGCAGGGACAGCCACCGCTGCTCATTGACGATGATCTCCGCCCCGAGCGCGCGGCGCGGCAGCCGCACCAGCAACCGCGACCCCAGCCGGTACATCACGTTGTCCCACCCGTTCGCCAGGAACGAGACCGGCAACGACGCCAGGTCCGGATGCTGATCGGCCAGCAGCCGCAGGACGAGGGCGGCGGAAACGTCAACCTCGGCGGCGGGCATCGGCTTGGTCATGGGCCTACGCTAACCGGCCTGCGACCCGGCGCCTTTACTTGGGGCCAGTACCCCAGATACCCGAGGCGGCGGTCCCGATGGGGGCCTTGGCGGTGGACGCCGGCAGCGTGGAGGCGTCCACGAAGGTGCTCCCGGTCGGGCCGGCCTGCACCGCCTGGTGCGTCGCGCTCCCGGCCAGCATCTGCCGCCAGGTCAAGAACCAGTAGGTCCAGCCGTTGCCCCAGACGCCCGCCTTCGGGCTGTCCTTGATGGTGATCGGATCGCCGGGCACCGCGAGGTTGTAGTAGGTCTCGGCGCGGGCGGGCGAGAGGTTCACGCACCCGTGGCTGACGTTGACCGTGCCCTGCACGCCGGTTGACCAGGGCGCGTCGTGGTAGTAGACGCCGCTCCAGGTCAGCCGCACCGAGAACGGGACCATCAGGTCATACCCCGGGCCCTTCATCTCGACCGGGTTGGCCTTCTCGATGGTGAGGTAGCTCCCGCTCGGCGTCTCATCGCCCGGCCTGCCGGTGCTGATCGGCCAGTTGTACTTGAGCTTGCCGCTGATGTAGATCTGCGTATGGTGCGTCTTGGTACTGGCGACCGCGATGACGGACTGCCCGATACGGAAAGACTGGGTGAGCGTGTGGAAGCCGTACACGCCATTGGCGCCCTCGACCCCGTTGAAGTGCCCGGTGAAGGACACCGAGGTATTCTCCGGCCAGTAATCGCGCGGCCGGAAGGCCAGCGTCTGGCTGCCGTCCCAGTACCACGCCCCGATGACGGGCTTGGAGGTCTTGAGCTCCACCGCGCGCTCAACGTCGGCCTTGTTCTTAATCGGCTGGCTGAACGTCAAGATGAGCGGCATCCCGACGCCGTACGTCTGGCCATCGCCCTCAAAGATGTGGGTCGAGAACGTCGAGGCCGGCGACAGTGTGCTGAACGTGCTCGAGGTCGTCTTGGTCACGCCATTGCGGGTGGCGGTGACGGTCACCGTGTATTTCTGCGAGACGCCGAGCGCCCACTGAGTGTGCCACGAGGTACTGCCCGAGCTCATCGTCCCGGAGACCGGCCCTGAGCTGTTCCCGCTGTTCAGCAGCGCGCCGACCGGACTGACCTTGACGCTCGACAGCGTGCCCTTGGTGGCGGTGACCGTCACGCCGGCGGCGGGGTCAGCGTTCTTCGCCCCGTCAGCCGGGGAGACGCTGACCTGCGGGTCGTTGCGGGCCGCGCTGGCCGACGCCGATGCCGACGCCCCCGCCGAGCCACCACCAGAGCCTGCCTGGCCGCCGGCGCCGCCCCCGTTCGCAGCCGGGCTGGCCGTCTCGCCATGGCTACCCGTGCACGCGGTCACCAGCAGCGCGAATACCGCGGTAGCGGCCACAGCCCCTAGCCGCCGACTCATCAACTTCGCTCTCACGAGACGCACCTACCCTCTCGTCAGCTTCCGCAAGACCACGACTTTCCAGTCATAAAGACGCCGAATGCGAGCATATGGTTCTAAATATCCTACGCTTGCCATTTCAAGCACTCGTGGCGGTGCCGTATTGGTCTCGGTATGGTGTCAAGCGCTGGGCCGCCGGGCGGGCGGGAGCAGGAGCGGGCGGGCGATCCCCGGCATCGCCGCGGTCATCCGGGACTCCGCCCGTGGACCCTCGCCTGGGACTAGCGCCTCAGCGCGTGCGCGATACCACCAGGCGCGGATGGGGGTATGTACCTTGCCTGCGCCACGATGAGCAGCTGACTGGGAGGAGGCGCCGACACGGACATCAATACCGTCACCGAGCACGTCCCCGCGCCCGGTAGCACCTGGCGGGACGGCGACGCCTTCCTCGCCGGCGGCACGTGGCTGTTCTCCGAGCCGCAGCCGGGCACCACGCGGCTGCTGGACCTCACCGACTTCGACTGGCCGTCGCTCACCGAGACCGACGACGGCCTGGAGATCGCGGCCACCTGCACCCTGGCGGAGCTGGCCCGCTGGCGGCCGGCCCCCGCGCGTGCCTGGCCCGCCGCCGCCACGCTTCCCGGCCAGTGCGCGGACGCCCTGCTCGGCTCGTTCAAGGTGCACAACGTGGCCACGGTCGGCGGCAACATCTGCCTGTCGCTGCCGGCCGGGCCGATGATCTCGCTGGCGGCCGCCCTCGATGGCACCGCCACGATCTGGGCCACCGACGGCCCGCGGCGACAGGTGCCCGTGACGGACTTCGTCACCGGCGAGCGCGCCAACGTGCTCCGCCCCGGCGAGCTGCTGCGCAGCGTGTTCCTGCCCGCCCGCGCGCTGCGCGCCACCGCCGCCTGCCGGCAGGTGTCGCTGTCCCCGGTGGGCCGCTCCGCCGTGCTGCTCATCGGGACCCGCGCCCCGGCGGGCGCGGGCGGCGATCGCCCCGTCGTCTTGACCCTCACCGCGGCCGTGCCCCGCCCGGTCCAGGTCAGGTTCCAAGGCCTTCCCCGGCTCAACGAGGCAGTCGACTCCGTTGATTCATCCGCCCTCACCGCGGCCGGGTACCTCGACGACGTCCACGGCGGCGCACGCTGGCGCCGCGCCATGACCGGGCGCGCGGTGGCCGAGGTGATCACGGAACTGGCGCGGGGGTAGCCGCCTTGGGCATGCGCGTCAACGGCGAGGTGGCCGACGGGACTCCCCGGCCGGGACAGTGCCTGCGGACGTTCTTGCGCGAGGCCGGCTGGCTCGGCGTGAAGAAGGGCTGCGACGCCGGGGACTGCGGCGCCTGCACCGTGCACGTGGACGGGATCCCGGTGCACTCGTGCGTCTACCCCGCGCTGCGCGCCGCCGCCCGCGACGCCGAGATCACGACGATCGAGGGCCTGGCAAGGGCGCACCCGCGCGGGCGGGCGGTCCAGGACGCGTTCGTCGCCGCGCAGGCGTTCCAGTGCGGCTTCTGCACGCCCGGCATGATCATGACCGCTGCCTGCCTGCCCGGCACCGGCCAGGGCGCGCGGGCCGACGTGCCCCGCGCGATGAAGGGCAGCATCTGCCGGTGCACCGGGTACGGGACGATCCGCGACGCGCTGAACGGGATCGCGCGCGTTGACCCGGCGGCATCCGAGGACCTGCCCGCTGGCGTGGACGTCATCGGCGCCGCCCTGCCCGCCCCGGCCAGCCAGGACATAGTCACCGGCCGCGCCGAGTTCACCGGTGATGTCGTGTACAGGGAAGCCTTGCACATGAGGCTGCTGCGGTCGCCGCACGCGCACGCCTGGATCCGGTCAATCGACGCGAGCCTGGCCCGTCAGTACCCCGGCGTCGTCGCGGTCCTCACCTACGAGGACTCGCCGTCCGGGCTTTTCTCCACGGCCCGCCACCACGATCCCGGCGACGACGCCCGCGACACGGCGGTCCTCGATCGCGTCGTCCGCTTCCACGGGCAGCGGGTCGCCGCGGTTGTCGCCGACACCCTGCGGGCCGCCGAGGCGGCGTGCGCGCTCATCATGGTCGACTACGAGGTCCGTCCTTCCGTCACCGGCCCGCGGCAGGCCCTGGCGCCGGGCGCGCCGAGGATGCACGCGCACGCGCCGGGCAATGTCGCCGCGGAGGTCCATCGCGCGACCGGAGACGTGGCCCGCGGCCTCGCCGAGGCCAACGTGGTATTCGAGGGGACGTTCCACAGCCAGCGGGTGCAGCACGTGGCGCTGGAGACCCACATGACGGTCGGCTGGCTCTCTTCCCCCGGGGGGGCGACCCCCCTGTCGACCCCCCGGCAAAGGGGGGAGACCCCCCTTTCACCCCCCTCCCCAGGGGAACCCGCAGAAAGCGCGGGCCCCTGGGCCTCCCACTTGCCGGGCTCGGGACAACCTCCTGTATCCTCCGCGCTCCCCGCATCTTCCGCACCCGCACCTTCTGCGAAGCCCGCGGGTCCCCGGGCCTCCCACGTGCCGGGCTCGGGGCGACCTCTCGCCTCCCCCACACCCTCTGCATCTTCTGTACCTCCCGGAAGGCGGCTGACGATCCGGACGAGCACGCAGGTGCCGTTCCTGACCCGCGATGCCCTGTGCGCGCTCTTCGGCCTGGAAAGGGACCAGGTCCGGGTGCTCGCCAGGCGGGTCGGCGGGGGCTTTGGCGGCAAGCAGGAGATGCTGACCGAGGACATCGTCGCGCTGGCCGTGCTGCGCACCGGGCGGCCGGTGCAGCTGGAGCTGACCCGGGAGGAGGAGTTCACCGCCACCACGACCCGGCATCCGATGGCGGTCACGATCCGGGCCGGGGCGCGGCGGGACGGCACGCTGACCGCCTTGCAGATGACCACGCTGGCCGACACCGGCGCCTACGGCAATCACGCGGGCGGGGTGCTGTTCCACTCGTGCGAGGAGTCGGTCACCGCCTACCGGTGCCCGAACAAGCGCGTCGACGCCGTCTCCGCCTACACCACCACGGTCCCGGCCGGCGCGTTCCGGGGCTACGGCATGTCGCAGGCGGGGTTCGCGGTCGAATCGGCGATCGACGAGCTGGCCCGCCGGCTGGGCATCGATCCGGTTGACTTCCGGCGCCGCAACCTCATCGAGCCCGGCGAAATGCCCGACAACGCCAGTGGCGAGGCAGCTGACGTCGCGACAGTCAGCCACGAAGCGTCGCGGGCGCTCGACCTGGTGACCGACGCACTGGCCAGCGGCCGCGGCGACCCCGCCCCGGATGGGGCCCAATGGCGCATGGGCAGCGGGATCGCGGTGACGATGCTCGACACGATCCCGCCCGGCGGGCACGACGGGCGCGCCCGGATCAAGGAGCTGCTGCCCCCCGGGGGGGCGGCCCCCCGTACCTCCCGAGAAGCCGGCGCCCGCTACCAGCTGCTCGTGGGGACGGCGGAATTCGGCAACGGCACCACGACGGTGCACCGGCAGCTCGCCGCGGCCGCGCTGGGCTGCGCGCCCGGGCAGGTTGAGGTGCGCGCTTCCGATACTGACGCCAGCGGGCATGACACCGGGGCGTACGGGTCGACGGGCACGGTCGTGGCCGGGACGGCGACCCTGCGCGCCGCGCGGGCGCTGGCGGAGCTGATCGCGGCGCGGGAGCTGGGCGAGGATGACCAGGACGGCAAGCCGCTGGAGGCCGAGGGTTACTGCGACGGGCGGGCGCGGTCGGCGACATTTTGCGTGCAGGGGTTCCGGGTGGCGGTCAGCGCCGAGACCGGGGAGATCCGGATCCTGCAGTCGGTGCAGGCAGTGGACGCGGGGACGGTCATCAACCCGGTGCAGCTGCGCGGCCAGGTCGAGGGCGGGGTGGCGCAGGCGCTCGGCGCCGCCCTGTTCGAGGAGGTCCGCGTGAGCGACGCCGGCCTGGTGACGACGCGGGCGCTGCGCGAGTACCACGTGCCGGTCCTGGCCGACCTGCCGCGCACCGAGGTGCTGTTCGCGGCGGGCAGTGACCCGCTGGGCCCGCTGGGCGCCAAGCCGATGAGCGAGGCGCCGTTCAACCCCGTCGCCCCGGCGCTGGCCAACGCCGTCCGGGACGCCACCGGGGTGCGCGTCTACTCGCTGCCGATGCGACGTGACTCGTTGTTCGACGCCCTGGCGAAGCTGGCACTACGCGAGGAGGCCGCCCCCGATGGCGCGACTTGGCCACAATCGTTACGGCAAGGCGGAAGTGCGGGTGGTGCGCGTCGCGCGCGCGGCCCATCCCGGCGGCGGCGACGTCATCCGGGACTGGAACGTGTCCACCTCGCTGTCGGGGGACCTGGACGCCGCCAGCCTGGCGGGCGACAACGCGCACGTGCTGCCGACCGACTCGCAAAAGAACCGGGTGTACGCGCTGGCCAGGGAACTCGGCCCGGTCGCCCCGGAGGCGTTCGGCCTGCGGCTGGCGTCGTTCTTCGTGACGTCCCAGGAGCCGATCACCCGGGCGCGGGTCAGCGTGGAGGAATACGGCTGGTCGCCGATCGGGGCGACCGGGCACTCCTTCGCCCGCTCCGGTGACCTGGTCCGCACGACGACCGTCGTGCTCGACGCCGAGCGGGGCGCGTCCGTCGTGTCCGGGGTGCGCGACCTGGTCGTGCTGAACACGACCGGGTCGGAGTTCTGGGGGTACCCGAAGGACGACTACACTACGCTGCCGGAAACCAGGGACCGCGTCCTCGCCACCGCGGTCGACGCCCGCTGGCGATACCGTCCGGCCCTCGGCGGGGACACTGCCCAGGACTGGGATGCCGCACATGACTGGGACACGGAGTTCGCGGCCGCGAAGGCGGCGCTGCTCGCCGCGTTCTCCGGCACCTACAGCTACTCGCTCCAGCAGACCCTGTACGCGATGGGGACGCGGGTGCTGGCCGACGTGCCGGCCGCCTGCGAGGTCCGGCTGGCCCTGCCCAACAGGCATCACTACCTGGTCGACCTGGCTCCGTTCGGCCTCGACAACCCCAACGAGGTCTACAACGCCGGCGACCGCCCCTACGGCCTGATCGAGGGTCACGTCCTGGCCGATGACGCACCGCAGGAGGGCCTGGCCTGGACCTAGGACCTGCAGGGGCCGCGCCATGCCGCCCGCGGGAAAATCCCGGGTGCCCGCGAGCAACGCGGCCCGGGCTCGCGGTGTCTCTGTATGGTGAGCTTCCTTCCGACCCAGGACCGCCGCCGCCGGGCCAGTGACGGCGGCCGGGACGCCGCCGAGGCCGCGGTGACGGCGCTGTATCACGAGCACGCGCTCGGATTGACCCGGCTCGCGCACGTCATGCTCGGTGAGCAGGCGGCGGCCGAGGACGTGGTGCAGGAGGCCTTCGCCGGGCTGTTCCGGCGCTGGGCTTTCCTCGATGACCCCGCCAAGGCGCCCGCCTACCTGCGGTCGGCGGTGCTGAACCAGTGCCGCAACGCGGCCCGGCGGGGCGCTCCGCCGGTGCGCGCGGAGGTCATGGCCGCCGACGGGGCGGACGCGGCGCTGCTGGCGGCGGAGGAACGCCGCGCCGTGCTGGCCGCCTTGCGGGAGCTGCCCGGCCGTCAGCGCGAGGCGCTGGTGCTGCGGTACTTCCTTGACCTGCCCGACGCGGAGATCGCCCGGTCGATGGGCATCCGGCCCGGGACCGTCCGCTCCGCCGTGCACCGCGGGCTAGCCGCGCTGGAGCGAGTGATGCGCGAGGAGACGAGCCGATGAGCCAGATGGAAGAACTGCTGCGCGCCGCGACGCGCGAGAGCGGCGCGGAGGTCTCGCCGGGTGAGATCCGGCCGCTTGACCTCAGCGGAGTCCCGTTCGACCGGCCCTGGCGGCGCGGGCGCGGGCGCGGGCGGCGGCGCTGGGCACCGCGCCGGGGCTGGGCGCGGGTCGTGCGCCCCGGGATCCTCGTGCCGGTGCTCGCCGCGCTGGCGGTGGTCGCGGTCGTGGCCGCCTCGCTGGCGCTGCCCCGGACCCTGTCCAGCCATGGCGGTCCCGCGACGCCATCGCCGAAGATGCCCGGGGGCGTGCCACCCTACTACGCGGCGCTCGCGGCGACGGGGACCCCGGCCGCGAGTCACCCGAGGAACGTGACCGTGCGGGAAACCTGGACCGGCCGGCCGCTGGCGTTGGTGACCCCGCCCGCGGGATTCGGCACGTTCTCCTTCATCGTCGGCGGCGCGGCGGACGACCGCACGTGGGTGGTCGGCGCCCAGACCTGGAAGCCACAGCGCTACCGCGGCAGCATAGTCACGAACAGCCCGCAGCCGATCACCTTCTTCCTGCTGACCTTCGAGCCGGGCTCCCAGGTGATCCGGCTCAGGCAGCTGCCGGGGTTCACCGTGACCGCGCCCGATGGGGTGCCGGGCGCGGGGACGGCCCAGCAGCCGTACGACATCGAGGCCGCCGCCCTGTCCCCCGACGCCAGCAGGCTCGCGGTCGCCGTCGTAGAGGGAACCGCGCAGAAGATGCTGCTGCACGTCATACCGCTGGCAGCCAGCGCCCGCGGGGGAACCTGGGTGCTCGCCGGCAGCCTGGCCAATGGCTACATGCGCAACCCGCTCCTGTCGTGGACCGCCGACAACCGGGTGCTATCGATCGGGACCTGGAAGGACTTCATCTTCCTGGATCCCGCCAAGCCCTCGGGAGACCTGCTCGCCGCCAGCCGGGTGGTCCCGTTCACCGGGAAGACGCCGACCGGGACCACTTACTCCTGCGAGTACACCGGGGGGATCATTAGCCTCGACGGCACGACGATAACCTGCGCGGGCAGCCCCAGCACCGACGACGGATACAAGTCCCAGTCGATCGGCGTCGTCATCATCTCGGCGCGGACCGGTGTGCCGCTGCGCTACCTGCCGATCCAGCGGTTCAACGCGTGGGTCCGCGGGCACAGCGTGAACTTGTTCTGGACTAGCCCCGCCGAGGCTGGCACCGTCATCGCCATCCCCCGCGACATCAGGCAGTACAAGACGGTGCTCACCAGCCTCACCGTCTGGCGGCATGGCAAGGTCGCCGGAACGATCCCCTGGCCTGCGGACGTCGCCTCCCTGGCGCTGCCCCCGTTCTGGTTCTTCGGCTTCTCCGTGTCCTGGTAATCCAGCGGCCCCGCGTTTAAACGCATGCCATTGCACGTTCATTCGCACTTGCATGTTGCTTAATGTCGATTAACCGTTTAATGTATTCGCTGTTACTGTCAGTAGCAAAACGTTTCCGTCCAGACCCCGCGGAGATACAGATGCACGCCTACCAGCAAGATGTTCATGGAGCTAACATTCCTAACGGCATTCCAGCCAGCTCGCTATCGGCCCGATGGCGGAAGAGCAAGCGCAGCAATCCAACCGGAGCCTGCGTTGAGCTGGCCGAACTCCCTGGTGGGCGCATCGCGATGCGTAATTCCCGGCATCCGGACGGGCCGACGCTCATTTATAGCCGAGCGCAAATAGCCGCGCTCGTCACCGCCGCGAAGTTTAACGGGCTCATCGAGCCGTCCCCGCTGCGCTATTGTTGAGCAAGCGGTTAACGCGAGCGGAGAGACGGCCACAAGGGGTACCTATGAGCATCGGCATCACTGACGATGACTCTCGTGGCCCGACCGTCCACCGCATGATGCTGGGCAGCCTGCTGCACCGCCTGCGCGCCGGCGCGGAAGTCACCGCCGACCAGGCCGCCGACGCCATCCGGGGGTCTCGCTCCAAGATCAGCCGGATGGAGAATGGCCGAGTCGGGTTCAAGGTGCGCGACGTGGAGGACCTGCTCCAGCTGTACCAGGTCGCCGACCCCCAGATGCGCGAGAAGGTGATGACGCTCGTCCGCCAGGCGAACGCGCCCGGCTGGTGGAGCCGGTACGCCGACGTGACGGCGGACTGGTTCGCGGAGTACCTGGGGCTGGAGGCCGCCGCCTCGCTCATCCGCTCGTTCGAGATGCAGTTCGTGCACGGCCTGTTCCAGACGCGCGAGTACGCCCGCGCGGTCACCATGCTCGGGCACTCGGCCGCGACGCCGGAGGAGATCGACCGGCGAGTGGCCCTGCGGGTCCGGCGCCAAGCGCTGCTCACCGGCCCGGACGCGCCGAAGGTGTGGTCGATCCTGGATGAGGGAGCGCTGCGCCGGCCGGTCGGCGGGCGCGCGGTGATGCGCCGCCAGCTGGACCGGGTCATCGAGCTTGCCGACCTGCTCAACGTCACCATCCAGGTCGTGCCGTTCGAAGCCGGCGGCCACGCGGGCGCCGGCGGCTCGTTCACGATGCTGCGCTTCCTGGCCGAGGAGGTGCCCGACATCGTCTACATCGAGCAGCTCACCAGCGCCCTGTACCTGGACAAGCGCGAGGACGTCGACCACTACCTGGAGGTCATGGACAGCCTGGGCACCGAAGCCCTGACCCCAGCGGAGTCGCTGTCCCTCATCGCCAAGATCCGCGCCGAGCTCTAGGCCGGCCCCCGGTCACAGCACCGGACCCAAGCCATCACGCTCCCTCACCACCACCGCCCCGCTCGCTGTATCAACCCAGACACTCGGATGCTGACGGTTATGCCGCAAAGGGCGGCATAACCGTCAGGATTGGCGCCCCGGCCTGACGGTTGGGCGACCCGCCCGCCGAGGTTCGGACTCGTGAGACAGCAATGGCTTGTGTTGTTTGTTGTCGTAGCGCCGCGTGGCGAGGGCGGGCTGGCGTCAGCCGGACACCGCCGCGCGCGCTCGCGCTAGCCCGAGGACGTTGGCGATGAGCTTGTGGCCGTTGCGCCCGGCCGCGGTGAGGATGGACTCGGGGTGGAACTGCACCGCCCAGCGAGCGGCGGTCGGGTCCTCGATCGCCATGACGGCGCCGTCGGGGGTCGTCGCGGACACGGTGAACCCGCCTTTGACATGCGCTTCAGTCGCGTACAGGGAGTGGTAGCGCGCCGCCGTGAACTCGCCGGGCAGCCCGGCGAAGAGCGCGGACCCCGGCCGGGTGAGCACCTGTCCGGGCTTGCCGTGCTGCGGCGTCGGCAGCAGCGACAGCTCACCGCCAGCGTGCTCCACCATCGCCTGCAGCCCCAGGCACACCCCGAAGGCCGACAGGGCCCGGGCGTCGAGCTGGCTGAGCAGCTCGTCACAGCCGAAGTCGGCGGGCCGTCCCGGCCCGGGCGACAGCACCACGAGGTCGGGGGCCAGCTCGTCCAGCATCGTGGCCGCGAACCCGGCCCGCAGCGTCGTCACCTCCGCGTCATGCTGGCGGAAGTAATCGCCGAGCGTGTGCACGAACGAGTCCTGATGATCGACCAGCAGGACGCGCGGCGGCCGCGCTCCCCCGGCCGCGGCCGGCCGCGGCCCCGCCGGCGGCGCGGCCGCCTCGCCGTCGGCCGCGTGCTCAGCCTCCGCGAGGGTCTCGATCAGCGCCCGCGCCTTGATGTGGGTCTCCCGCTCCTCCGCGGCGGGGTCGGAGTCGAACAGCAGCGTCGCCCCGGCCCGCACCGCGGCGATCCCGCCGCGGATGTGCGCCGTGCGCAGCGTCAGCCCGGTGTTCATCGAGCCGTCGAAGCCGATCTTGCCGACCGCCCCGCCGTACCAGCGGCGCGCGGCGTCCTCGTTGTCCTCGATGAACTGCATCGCCCACAGCTTCGGGGCGCCGGTGACCGTGACCGCCCACATGTGGGTGAGGAAGGCGTCCAGCGCGTCGAACCCCGGCCGCAGCCGGCCCTCGATGTGGTCGACAGTGTGGATGAGGCGACTGTACATCTCGATCTGCCGCCGCCCGATGACCTGCACCGACCCGGGGACGCACACCCGCGCCTTGTCGTTGCGGTCCACGTCGGTGCACATGGTCAGCTCGGATTCCTCCTTCGCCGACCCCAGCAAGGTGGCGATGTTCGCCGCGTCCTCCATCGGGTCGGTGCCACGCGCGATCGTCCCGGAGATCGGGCACGTCTCCACCCGTTTCCCGGTGATCCGCACATACATCTCCGGTGACGCGCCGACCAGGTGCTCGGGCAAGCCCGTCATCCCGCTGCCGCCCTCGACGGCCCCCAGGCTGAACAGGAACTCATACGGCGCGGGGTTGCGCTCGCGCAGCCGCTCGTAGAAGGCGGAGGGAGAGGCACACCGACCGTAGAAGACGTGGCCGGGCACGACCTCGAACAGGTCCCCCCGCGCGAACCGCTCCTTGGCCCGCTCGACCATCGCCGCGTACCGGCCCGGGACCGGCTGCGGCGGGAGCTGGCTGATCGCCAGGCCGGCCCCGACCAGGTCCGGCGTCGCCCGCGGCAGTCCGACGGTGGTCACGTCGCCGACCTGGAACTCATACCGGTACCTGATGGCCTCCTCGCGGCGGCGGTCCACGATCCAGATCTCATCCGGCAGGTGCAAGACGAGGTCACGCTGGCCGGGGTCTCGCTCAAGGCGCTGCCGGACCGGCTCGAACTGGTACGCCAGGTCATAGCCGAACGCCCCGTACAGCCCCAGGTGCGGGTCATCGCAGCCGAGCGCGGTGATCACCTCGCGCAACGCGGTGAACACCGTCGGGCGGCGGCTGCGCTGCTCCTCGGTGAACGCCTCCGTGCTGTCCGGCACGAACACGGCGACCTCGTCGGGCCCGGCCGACAGGCGCTCCTCCCCGGCCGCGCGGAAGGCCGCGCCGATGACCGGGAGCAGGATCCGTCCCCGGTCGTTCAGCGCGCGGGCGGTGATCAGCCGCCCGATCGCGGTGATCTCCAGCGGCGGGTCGACGTAGGCCATGTGCCAGCGGGAATACCGGCCGGGGTACTCCATTCCGGAGCTGAGCACGCCGCCCCGGCGACGGTCGGCGATCGCGGCGATGGCGGCCAGCTCGGCCGGGTCGAACGGGTCGGCGGTGCGCGTCACGGTGACGCCGGCGGGCGTAATGAGCACCCGCGGCTGGGTGGCGCTGGCTGCCAGCTCCTGGTTGAGCATTGTCGGGCCCTTCAAGGTCTGGCCCGGCCTCCGGCGGGTGACACGAAAAAGCGACCGCCGTTTCCGGGCGGTCGCATAGCCTTCGGGGCGCGCCGCCTGCTAGCGGCGCCACCACTGGAGACTAGAAAAAGTTCGCATCGCAGGCGATGGTAGCAGTGTCTCCTGGGGGACACAAACCAGCCCGGTCACCCCCGGGCAAAGGGGGGACGCCGTCCCCCCTTTCACCCCCCTGGCCCCGGGTCGCACAAGGCCGCGCCCCGGGGGGCGGCCGGCGTGCGGC
>JAICYD010000023.1 GCA_025934375.1 Streptosporangiaceae bacterium
ACTGCGGCTCGCAGGGCGACTGCGTCGAGGTTGGCTTGGCCCCGTGGCGTACGTCCAGCTGCTCCGGCTCCAGCGGCGAGTGTGTAGAGGTCGGCACCGCCCCCACGGCGGTAGTAGTCCGCGACACCAAGAACCGCGACGGCGTGCGGCTCACCTTCTCCGCCCCCGCCTGGCATTCCTTCGCCACCTCCCTCAAGCGGCCTTGACCACCTCGCGCCCTTAGACGTCCGTCAGCATGAGGAGCGCCCGCTGCCCGGGCGTATCCTCGATGACCTGCCACAGCGTGACCAGGCCCGCGTGCACGGATGCCCGCCAGATCACCCCGAGCTGGCGCGTTCGGGTTATCCAGCGGAGGATTACTCACCTCTTCTCCCTGTACTGCAGGTGCTCAGCGCAGGCCTGCTCGGCCTGTGGTGACGGCGCGATTGGCCCCGCCGCACCCGTTGCACAGGCGGCGCTCGCTTGACATCCTCGGGGGAGCCGAAACGAGGAGAAACCCCTATGGCAGCGGACTTCCGGCCGGTGGCACCGGTGGACCCGACGAACTTGCGACCCATGCTCTTCCTCGACGTGGCGCGAGAGATCATGCTGGCCGACGACTGGACGCACCGGGCGGTGACCGTCGTGATGGAAAGCCACACCGGCCCGGGCCGGTTCGCCTTCTACGGCGCCAACCACCCGGATGCCATCGAGGAGGTCCACGCCGGCCGGATCGACGTGTCGACCCTCAACCCGGCGGTCATGCTGACGATGGCCTACCGGGGTACCGGCCCGTTCGACGCCCCCAAGAACGTGGCGATCGTGGCGGTACTGCCGCACTATGACCAGCTCGGGTTCGCGGTGGCCAGCCGGCTCGGCTTCACGAGCCTGGAGGACATCGCCGCCAAGCGCTACCCGCTGCGGGTCTCGGTGCGCGGCTCAATCGACGCGTGCACGCCCATCATGGTGGACGTGGTGCTGCGCGCCCACGGGTTCACCCTGGCCGACCTGGTGGCCTGGGGCGGCGAGATCAGCTACGACCAGCCGATGCCCAACGACCCGTCGCGCATCGGCCGCCTGGCCTCGGGGGAGATCGACGCGATCTTCGACGAGGGCGTCATCATGTGGGCCAACCTGGTGGCCGGGGCCGGCGCGCACTTCCTGCCGGCCGAACACCTGGACGCGCTGCAGGCCCAGGGGTATCGGCGCGGCCTGCTGGAGAAGTCGCTGTACCCCACGCTGCCGCACGACATCGAGACCGTCGACTACAGCGGCTGGCCGATCTACTGCCGCGCCGACGCCCCCGGCGCGCTCATCGACAAGTTCTGCCGCGCCCTGATCGCCCGCCAGGACGCGATCGTCTGGAACATCGGCGGCCCCAGGCAGCCGCCCCTCCCGCTGGACCAGATGGCCCGCGAGTCCCCGTCGACTCCGCAGGACGTCCCCCTCCACCCCGCTGCCACCGCCGTCTGGCAAGAGCACGGTTACCGGTGACCCTGGGGCTGCCCTGATGGTGGTGGACCGAGGTGCAGCCGTGAGAAATGCCGCGACTAGGGGACGTGATGACGTCGCGGGGACGATTGGCCCTCGCGGGCGAGATGAAGGTCCGTGGTGGGAGGAGGCCGCAACGGGGGACAATTAAGACAGAAGGTTCCTCAGGTGGCGATGGGGCTAGACGGTGACTCCGCACTGGTGGGCCCGGTACTGGCAGCCCGCTCACCTCCCCGTTCACCGGGGAGCCGGTCACCTCGCGGGGGCCAGTGCTGGCGCTGAAGATCGACAACATCGTGCGGGCCCGGCCGCAGACGGGGCTGAACGCCGCCGACATCGTGTACGTGCTCCCCGTTGAGGGCGGGCTGAGCCGGTTCCTGGCCGTGTACTCCTCGCAGCTGCCACCCGTCATCGGCCCGGTGCGCAGCGCCCGCGAGGACGACCTGGAAGTGCTGCGGCAGTTCGGCACCCCGGCGTTCGCCTACTCCGGCGCTACCCCGCACCTGCTGCCCTTCGTGCACCGGGCACGCATCGTCGACCTGTACGCGGGCCTGCCGAAATCCGCCGGCGCCTACTTCCGCGACACCAGCCGGGCCGCCCCCTACAACCTCTACGCCCGCCCGGCCCAGCTGCTGGCCGGCGCGGCCGGCGCCAGCACCGCCCGCGACACCGGCTTCCGGTTCGGCCCGGTGCCCGCCTCCGCGCGGGGCAAGCCGGCCGCCTCGTTCGCGGCCGGCTACTCGGCGGCCGCGTTCACGTTCACCTGGTCGGCCGCGCAAAAGCGCTGGCTCGTCGCGATGGACGCCAGCCCCGCCAAGGACACCAGCGGCGGGCAACTAGGCGCCCCCACCATCGTGATCCAGTACACGACCGTCCGCACCTCCCGGTTCCTGGAGTACGGCGCGCCGCCCCCGTACGCGCAAAGCGTCGGGCACGGCACCGCGGTCGTGCTCCGCGACGGCAAGGCCTACACCGTCACCTGGTCCCGGCCGAACGGCAACGCGGGGACCACGATCACCACCGCGGCGGGGGAGCGGATGACCTTCGCGAAGGGGCAGGTCTGGGTCTTGCTGACCGCGCCGCCCCGTTAGGGTAAAAGCCCGCGACCAGTAGCGGCGATGCGCGACAATCGGCGCAGAAGGCAACATCATGCGACAGGGAGGCTGCACGGCTTGACTCGGGGCGGGCGCTGGGTACCAGCGGGCATCCGGCGGCATCCGCGGGCGTACGGCGTGCTCGGCGCCGTCGCTATCATCGTCGCCACCGTCGTCACCTGCCTGATCCTCGTGCTGGTGAGCTCCCCGGTGCCGGTCAGGCCGGCCGCGCGCGCCACCGCCACCCCGACGCCCCCGGCCCCGGTGGCCCGGCCGGCCGTGACCAGGGCGCCGCTGGTGTCCCCGTTCACCGGCGCGCCGGTAGCCAGGCTCGGCCCGGTGCTCGCGGTGAAGATCGACAACCTCGCGGCCGCACGCCCGCAAACCGGCGTGAACGCCGCCGACATCGTCTACGTGCTCCCGGTCGAGGGCGGGCTGAGCCGGTTCATGGCGGTCTACTCCTCGCACCTGCCGAAGGTCATCGGCCCGGTGCGCAGCGCGCGGCAGACCGACCTGCCGGTGCTGCGGCAGTTCGGCACCCCGGCGTTCGCCTACTCCGGCGCGTCCCCCCACTTCCTGCCGTTCATCCAGCGGGCGCGGCTCATCGACTTGTACGCGGGCCTGCCGAAATCAGCCGGCGCGTACTCCCGGGGCGCGAGCCGCCCGGCCCCGCACAACCTGTACGCCCGGTCAGCGACGCTGCTCGCCGACGCGCGCGGCAGCCACCGGGCCCTCAGCACGGCGCATGACATCGGCTTCCGGTTCGGCCCGGCGCCCGCCTCGGCGCGGGGGAAGCCGACGGCGAGGTTCAGCGCGACCTATCCGGCGGCGTCCTTCCGGTTCACCTGGTCGGCCCGGAGCAAGCGCTGGCTGGTCGCCATGGACGGCGTCCCCGCGCGGGACACGACGGGCGGGCCACTGGGCGCGTCCACGATCGTCATCCAGTACACGGTGGTCCGCGCCTCCCATTTCCTGGCGTACGGCCAGCCGGCCCCGTACGCGCAAAGCGTCGGGCACGGCACGGCGGTCGTGCTGCGCGACGGCAAGGCCTACGCCGTGAAGTGGTCCCGGCCGAACGCCAACGTCGGCACCGCGTACACCACCGCGGCGGGAGAGCGGATGACCTTCGCGACGGGGCAGGTCTGGGTCGTGCTGACCGCGCCGCCCCGGTAGGGGAAGCTGCCGGTCAACGGGGAGCCACGGCCCGTTAGAGAGGCGCCGAGTAGCCCGTCGCCCCCTCCCGCCCCTCCCGGACCACGGCAACTGCGCCTTCGGTCCGCAACGGAATGGGCCCGGTTACTGATCAGGAGGCCCCGGTCCCGGGATTGATCGGGGCTGTGGGATGATGAGGCAATCGTTTGCGGGGGGCCGCGCTTGGTGGAGACACTGCGATGAGCGAGCAAGACGAGCAGTCCCGGCATGACAGCTGGAAGGCGCTGGGCATTCGCACCGACATACCGCACCCGGCGCGGGTCTATAACTACCTGCTCGGCGGCAAGGACAACTTCGCGGCCGACCGGGACGCCGCGCAGATGTCGCTGTCGGTGATGCCGCAGATCCGCGACAGCGCCCGCGGGAACCGCCAGTTCCTGCTGCGCGCGGTCCGGTACCTGCGCGACGCCGGCATCCGGCAGTTCCTCGACATCGGAACCGGCCTGCCCGCCAGCCCCAGCATCCACGAGGTGGCCTCAGCCGGCGGGGCGCGCTCGCGGGTCGCGTACGTCGACAACGACCCGGTCGTGTTCATGCGCGCCGAGGCCGTGACGGTCAACGACGAGTCGGCCCTCTCCGTCCCGGCCGACATGCGCGACGTCGACGAGGTGCTGTCCGCCGCCGGGAAGCTGCTTGACTTCTCCCAGCCCGTGGGCCTGCTCTTCGTCGCCTCGCTGCACAACATCCCCGACGCCGACGACCCGGCCGGGCTGGTGGCGCGGTACCTGGCCGCGCTCGCGCCGGGCAGCTACCTGGTCATCTCGCATGTCACCGGCGACTTCGCGCCCGAGCAGATGGCCATGGTCACCGCCTCCTACGCCCAGCGCGGCACCGTCTTCGCCGGCCGCACCCGCGAGCAGGTCACCGCGATGTTCAACGGCCGCGACCTGATCGCCCCCGGCGTCGTCCAGATCTCGTACTGGCGTCCCGAGGGCGGCGCCCCCGACGTGAACGCCGACCGGGTCTGGGGCTACGCCGGCGTCGCCCGGCTCTAGCCGGGCACCGGGACCGGCCGCCGGAACCGGGCGCCGGCTGGTCGTTCATGCGCTGCTTGCGCCGGTGGTGGACCATGGGGGCATGACGCCTTCCGACCCGGTCGCCAAGCTGCAGGAGATCGTCGCCATCCCCACGGTTTCCAGCCCCGACCCGGACCTGACCCCCGCCGCGGAGTTCGACCGGCTACTGGCGGCCATGGCGCGGCTGTGGCCCAGGGTGCACGCCCTGGAGGTTACCAGGGCCGGGACGCACGGGCTGCTGATCCGCTGGCCGGGCCGGGACGCGCGAACGTCGCCGGAGCAGCCGCTGGTCCTGATGGCGCACCTGGACGTGGTGCCGGTCGTGGCCGCTGACTGGTCGCGTGACCCGTTCGGCGCGGAGGTTACCGACGGGGCGATCTGGGGTCGCGGCACCCTGGACGACAAGGGCCAGGTGGCGGCGATCTGCGAGGCCGTGGAGTCCCTGCTCGAGCGCGGGTTCGTGCCCGCCCGGGACGTGTGGCTGTCGTTCGGCTGCGACGAGGAGGTCACCAGCGCCTCGGCCCGGGCCGCGGTGCGGGAGTTGCGAGCGCGCGGCGTGCGGCCCTGGATGGTGCTGGACGAGGGCGGCGCGGTCGCCGGCGGAGCGTTCCCGGGGATCACCGCGCCGGTCGCGGTCGTCGGGGTCACCGAGAAGGGCCTGACCAACATCGCGCTGACCGTCACCGGGGGCGGCGGGCACGCCTCGACCCCCGCCCGCAACGGGCCGGCCGTGCGACTGGCCCGCGCGATCACCCGGCTTGACCGCTCGCCGATGGGCGCCCGGGTACCCGGGCCAACGATCGAGTTGTTCCGCCGGCTCGCGCCGCACGCGCCGGCGCCGATGCGGGCCGCCCTGGGCAACGCGGGGCGGCTGGGCCCGGCGGCCGGCCGGCTCCTGGCCCTGGCCGGGCCGGAGGCGGCCGCGCTGGCGCGCACCACGTTCGCGGTCACCATGCTGCAAGGCTCCCCGGCGCGCAACGTCATCCCGGCGACGGCGACGGCGGGCGTCAACATCCGGGTGCTGCCCGGCGACACGGTCGCCTCGGTCCTCGATCACGTCCGCTCGGCCATCGGCGACGACCAGGTCAACGTCGAGCTGATCGAGGGGGAAGAGCCCTGGCCGGTGTCGCCCTACTCCGTCCCCGGCCGCGGCGACGAGGCGTTCGACCTGGTGACCGGGCTGATCAGCGAGGTGTTCCCGGACGCGGTGCCCGCCCCGTTCGTGGTGCTGGCCACCACCGACTCCCGGTTCTTCACCGCCATCTGCGACCGGGTCTACCGGTTCGCGCCGTTCCGCATGTCGAAGGCGCAGCGCGCCGCGATCCACGCCGCCAACGAGCACCTGGACCTCGACGCCTTCCGGGCTGGCATCGACTGGTACCGCCGCCTGATCGAGTCCCTCCCCGCCCCGGTTGGCGGCCTGCCCGTATAGACCAGCCAGCCCCCGCCGATTCGCCGTCCGCGACGGCCGCCGATCCGGCCAGCCGGGGGCGCGACCTGCGTGAGGGAGCGGGAGGGCGTGAACGGCGGCCAATTGGACTGACTTTGAGTGCCAATAATGGCCTTAACCGGTGGCCAATCGTAGCTTAGGGTCGAAGGCATGAGCATCCCAGGCAGCGCGGCCGGGCAGGCCGCCAACGTAGAGATCCCAGTCCGCTTCGACTTCGACTCGCTCGCGCCACGCGTGTCCTCCGCCGTCATGACGCTCCACAAGGCCGCGATTACCGACCTGAAGAACGCCGGCGTCGACCAGGGCCTGATCGAGATGGTACGGCTGCGCGCCTCGCAGCTGAACGGCTGCGCCTACTGCGTCGACATGCACGCCGCCGACGCGCGCACCGCCGGGGTCAGCGGGCAGCGGGTCGACCTGCTGCCGGTGTGGGCGGACGCCCCCGTCTACACCGCGTCCGAGCGGGCGGCGCTCGCGCTGACCGAGTCGGTGACGCGCCTGTCGCAGACCCACGTGCCGCAGGACGTGGTCACCGAGGCCCTGAAGGTCCTCGGGGAGGCGAAGACCGCCGCGATCCTCGGGCTGATCGTGTCGATCAACGCCTGGAACGAGATCGGGGTGACCAGCCGCTGCTGGCCGGTTGAGCCGCGTCAGCAGTGAACGGCGCGGCAGTGATCGGCGCTAGCCTGGCCTGCGTGCCCCCCGCGAATCAGGCCAGCCTGGAACTGGACCTGCACCTGGACGTGCGCCTGGGCCCCGGCGAGACCCGGCCCGCCCGCGCCCTCGAGCAGGCCCTGCGCGAGGCGATCGTGGCCGGGCGGGTCCCGGCCGGACACCGGCTGCCGCCGACCCGCGCGCTAGCCGCCGACCTGGCCATCGCCCGCACGACGGTGTCGGAGGTATACGCGCAGCTGACGGCGGAGGGATGGCTGGAGGCGCGCGTCGGCGCGGGCACGTGGGTCGCTGAGTTGACCGAGACGGCGCGGGGGGCCGCGGTCGCGCCGCCGCCCGCGCCAGCCCCCGGCGCTGGCGGCCCGGCAGGCGGCCCGCGGGTGATCGACCTTTCCGCGGGCCGCCCCGATCCCAGCCTGTTCCCCCGCCCCGAATGGCTGGCGGCCACGCGCCGCGTGCTGGATACCGCGTCCGCGCCCGACCTCGGCTACCCGGACCCGCGAGGGATGGAGCGGCTGCGCCAGCAGCTGGCGGCCTACCTTGCCCGCACGCGGGGCGTGGCCGCCACCGTGGACCGGACGCTGATCGGCCACGGGTTCGGCAGCCTCCTCGCCCTTGCCTGCCAGGCGCTGGTGGCCGGCGGGGCGCGGCGGCTGGCGGTGGAGGAGTTCGGACATCCCGAGCACCGCGACATCGTCACGGCCACGGGCCTGCACCTCGTCCTCCTCCCGGTCGATGAGCGGGGCGCGGACGTCACCCGCCTGAGCGCGGATGTCGACGCGGTCCTGCTGACGGCGGCGCACCAGTTCCCGGTCGGGGTGCCGCTCAGCCCCGCGCGCCGCCGCGCGGTCACCGGCTGGGCGCAGGCGACGGGCGGCCTGGTCATCGAGGACGACTATGACGGGGAGTTCCGGTACGAGCGGCGGGCGGTCGGCGCGCTGCAGGCGATGGCGCCCGATCACGTGCTGTACATCGGCACGGCGAGCAAGGCGCTCGCCCCCGCGGTGGGGCTGGCGTGGGCGGTCTCGCCGCAGCGGTTCGCGGACCGGATGCTCGCCTGCCGCGGCGACCTGGACCGCCCCCGCGACGCCCTCAACCAGCTGGTGCTCGCCGAGTTCCTCGCCGGGCACGCTTATGACCGGCACGTGCGCCGCATGCGGGCGGAGTTCCGCCGCCGCCGGGACCATCTTGAGCAGGAGCTGGCCAGCTGGGTCCCGGCGGCGCGCCTGGCGGGCGTTCCGGCCGGGCTGCAGGCGGTCGTCGAGCTGCCCGCCGGGTCCGATCCAGACGCGGTGGTCGCCGAGGGGCTGCGGCGCGGCGCGGCGTTCCGGACGCTGGCGGAGTACGCGGCCCGGCCCCGCGACGGGCATCCGCCGGCGATCGTGATCGGCTTCGGCGCGCCGCCCGCGTCGCAGGCCAGCGCGGGCACCACCATGGCCGTCGCGGCGATCCAGGCCGCGATCAAGCCCGCGATCCGAGGCAGTGACCAGGGAAGGACGCCATGACAACCGCGATCGTGGAGACGACCGACACCGTGGACCGGTACCTCGCGCGGCTGGGCCTGGCCGCCCGGCCCGCGCCGACCGCCGAGGCGCTGGCCGACCTGCACCGGCGGCACCTCGACGCGGTGCCGTACGAGAACCTGGCGATCATGCTCGGACGGCCCGACGCCACCGACCCGGAGCGGACGCTGGCCCGGATCGCGGCGGGCGGCAACGCCGGGTACTGCTTCCATCACAACGGCGCGTTCGAGGTCGCCTTGCGAGCGTTCGGGTACGCGGTGCAGCGCCGCTTCGGCCACGTGTGGACCACGCAGGAGGCCCGCGCCACCCCGCTGCTCAACCACCTGGTGCTGCTCGTCACCATCGACAGCCGCCGCTGGTGGCCGGACCTGGGGCTCGGCGATGCCTTCCGCGAGCCCGTGGAACTGGTGACCGGGCCAGTCAGCCAGGGCCCGTTCCGTTATGAGGTATGCGAGATCCTCGGGGAAGGGTGGTCCTTCCGCCACGACCCGGCCGGGTCCTTCGCCGGCGTGGACGTGAGCGCGCACGCCCCGGCGCTCGATGAGGTGGCCGCGGCGCACCGGCGGCTGTCGACCCCGCCGGACGGGCGGTTCACCCGGGTGCTCGTCGCGCAGCGCCGCGACGACGCGGGCATCGAGTGGTTGCGCGGGATCCGCCACCAGCGCGCGGGCGACGGGGCGTTCGGCCGTGACCTGCACGGCTACGACGACTGGCGGGCCACGCTGACGTCCTTCGGCGTCAGCCTGTCCGGCGTCGCGGAGCGGGAGCTGCTCGACCTGCACGCCCGCATGCGCGCCGCCCACGAGGAGTGGCTCGCGGCCGGCGATGCCTAGACCAGGGGGCCTCCGCTCGGGGCTGGGTCAGGCCGGGCGGCCGATTGTTCCGAGAGTGTTGAAATGTTCGGGGTGCCCTGTCACCGCACAGTCTAGAGTTGCCAGGCGTGAGCTGACCCTTCCGCTCCCGGCTTCCCTCCCGGCCGGGGAGATGAGACGATTTGCCGGACATGCCCGGCGGCGTAGACGGCGAGGACCGGGCAGGGTACGGCCCACTGGCTAAGGAGCGCTGATAACCGCATTGCACACAGGGCTTGAGCAGCGCCAAGAACAGCTTCCGGGTCTGCTGGGCGCGGGGCCGGTGGCCGCGCGGCTATGGCTTGGGACCCGGCTGCGCCGCCTGCGCGAGGAAGCCGGGATATCGCGGGCGGGCGCCGCGGCGGGAATCCGGGCATCGGCGTCCAAGATCAGCCGAATGGAGCTTGGCCGCAGCCCGGTCAAGGAGCAAGACCTGGCCGGCCTGCTCGCGCTGTACGGGATCACTGACGAGGCCGAGCGCGAAGCCATGCGCGAGCTGTCGCTGGACGGCCGCCTCCCCGGCTGGTGGCAGGCTTACGGTGACGCGGTCCCGGCCTGGGCGAAGCCCTACCTCGGGATGGAGCAGGCCGCCCGGCTGATCCGCACCTATGACGCCCAGTTCATCTCAGGCTTGCTGCAGACACCCGACTACGCCAGGGCGATTGTCGGCCTGTCCGCGAGCTCGTCGGGCGAGCAGGCCGAACGGCAGGTCGCGGTTCAGGTGCGCCGCCAGGAGATCCTGCACCGGGCCGATCCGCCGCATCTATGGGCCGTGATCGACGAGGCTACGCTGCGCCGCCCGGTGGGCGGTGCCGCGGTCATGCGCGCGCAGGTCAGCCACCTGCTCGAGATAAGCCAGCTGCGCCACGTCAACATCCAGGTGCTGCCGTTCCGCGCGGGAGGTCACGCCGGCGGCGCCTCCATCATCTTGCTGCGATTTGCCGGGGAACAGCTTCCCGATGTGGTCTACCTCGAGCAGATCGCCAGCGCCGTCTACCCGTCCAGGCGATCTGAGCTGGTCTACTACTGGGACCTGCTCAACCAGCTCGCCACCCAGGCCGACCCGCCAATCGCCAGCGTCATGATCCTCAACCAGATTCGCAAGGAGCTCTGACCAGGCGGCCGGGCCGCTTGAGGGATTGATCGGTAACCCGTCGATAAGCGTCGTGAGGTCGCGCGGGGTCCTAGGATTGCCTTGTGGGAGAATTGGACGCGAGTGTCCCCAGCATCGCGCGGGTCTATGACTACTTCCTGGGCGGCAAGGACAACTTCGCGTCGGATCGTGCCCTGGCTGACCGGATGATCGAGATCGCTCCGCTGGTCCCGGTCATCACGCGGGAGAACCGGCAGTTCCTCAGCCGCGCCGTGACCTGGGCGGCGAACCAGGGCATTGGGCAGTTCATTGACCTCGGCTGCGGAATGCCGACGGCACCGGACACGCTTGACTCGGCCCGCGCGATCATCGAAGGCGCGCGGGTGGCGTACGTAGACAACGACCCGGTCGTCCTCAGCCACCTCGGGGCCAGGGTCGCCAAGGGCGTCCCCGGCGTGACGGTCGTAGCCGGTGACGTGCGCGACGTGCCGGCGATCGTGGGCAGCGTCCGCGCCGGGATCGACCTGTCGTCCCCGGTCTGCCTGATCATGGGGTACCTGCTGCACTTCTTCACGGCCGACGCGGCCCGCGACCTGGTAGCCCGCTATACGGCCGCCGTGCCACGGGGGAGCGTCGTGGTGCTCTCCGCGATCCGCGTTGACACCGAGGGCTCGGACGAGGGCTTCGCCGGCTACTCCACCACCGTGGCGCCGGTGTACAACCACTCGGTCGCGGAGTTCACCAGCTTCTTCGGCTCTCTGGAGGTCCTGCCGCCCGGCGTGGTGGACGCGCGCCAGTGGCACGTGTGGACGGCCGCGGGCCACCTTCCGCCGCGTGATCAGTACGCCATCGTCGGCGTCGCCCGCGTATAGCTGCACGCGAATACGGCGCCGGCGCTGGTAGCCGCCCAGCGCGCCGACTAGAGTGCCCGGGGCTGGCGGGACTCGCGGAAGGAGCCACATGGTGAGGCTGGAAGCGACCGAGCTCAGCGCGGCGGAGCAAGAGCTTCGCCGCGAGGTCCGCGAGTTCCTGGCCGGCCGGCTTCCCCCGGGGAGCTACCAGCCCGGCCTGGGGATGAGCGGCGGCGCCGACCGCGAGTTCTCCCGGGACCTCGGCGCCCGGGGATGGCTTGGCATGGCGCTGCGCACGGGGCCATCGGCATGACCCGGGAGTACCGCCTCCAGCACCTCACCCGCAGGCTGCACACCTGGAGCCGGGAATTCGGGTCCGAGGCGGCGGTGAACACCCCGCTCGGCGCGGCCCTCGCGGGATCACCCGGCCTCATGGCCGCGGCCACCTCCGTCGGATCAGCAGTGCCCGTCCCAGCCATAGAGGGAGCCTGATCGTGTACACCGCCATCACCGCCAGCGTGGACGACCACGTCGCGGTCATCGAGCTGAACCGGCCGCCGGCGAACTACTTCGACGGGCTGCTCATCGGCGAGGTCGCCGACGCCGCGCAGGACCTGGTCGCGCAGGGGGCACGCGCCATCGTCGTGGCCGCCGCCGGAAAGCACTTCTGCGCCGGCGCGAACTTCTCCGCGGGCGAGATGGCCGGCGACCGCGCGGACTCGACGCGCGCCCTCTACCAGGAGGCCGCCCGGCTGTTCGACATCCCGGTCCCCGTCATCGCCGCGGTGCAGGGGTCAGCCGTCGGCGGCGGGGTCGGGCTGGCCTGCGCCGCCGACTTCCGGGTGGCGGCGCCGTCCACCCGCTTCCACGCGAACTTCTCGATGCTCGGCTTCCACCAGGGATTCGGGCTGAGCGTCACCCTGCCCGAGATCGTGGGGCCCCGGCAGGCACTGGACCTGCTGGGCACCGGCCGCCGGGTCACCGGCGAGCAGGCCCTCGCGATCGGCCTGGCCGACCGGCTGGTTCCCGACGGGGAGCAACGCGCCGAGGCCGTCCGGTGGGCGGGGGAGTTCGCCGCGGCGGCCCCCCTCGCGGTGCAGTCGATCAAGCGCACGCTGCGCGGCTCCCTGGCCGAACGGGTCCGCGCCGTGCTTGACCACGAGCACCACGAGCAGGTCCGCCTGTGGGCGACCGAGGACAGCCGCACCGGGATCGAGGCCAACCTCGCCCGCCAGCGTCCCGTATTCAGCGGCCGCTGAGCCCGCGGGTGCACGTTGGCGCGCCACTCCAGGACGTGGACCCAGCTCTGCATAGGGAACACATCGTTGCAGAAATGACTTCTGTAAGACAGACTTCCGGCTATGAATTTCGCCGGCTCCCAGCTAGAGGCCGTCCTCGCGGACGTGCGCCGCGGCATGATCCCGGCCCATGTCTACGGCGACCCGCAGATCTTCGCCCTGGAGCGCGACCGCCTGTTCGCCCGGTCCTGGGTCTTCCTCGCCCACGAGTCGGAGATCCCCGACCCGGGGGACTACGTGGTCCGCCGGGTCCTGGCCGACTCGTTCATCGTGGCCAGGGACGAGTCGGGCGCGGTGCGGGTGATGTTCAACATGTGCCTGCACCGCGGCATGCAGGTCTGCCGGGCCGAGATGGGCAACGCCTCGCACTTCCGCTGCCCCTACCACGCCTGGACCTACCGCAACGACGGCAGCCTCACCGGCCTGCCATTCCACGCCGAGGCCTACGGCGGCGAGGACGGCTTCCCCCGCGAGGGCCAGTCCCTGCTGCCGGCTCCGGCCATGGGCATCCACAACGGCCTGATCTTCATCAGCCTTGACCCCGGCGCCCCGCCGCTGCCCGAATACCTCGGGGACTTCGCGTTCTACCTGGACTTCTACACCCGCCAGAGTCCCGCCGGGGTCGAGCTGCGCGGCCCGCAGCGCTGGCGGGTCAAGGCGAACTGGAAGATCGGCGCGGAGAACTTCGCCGGCGACAGCTACCACACCCCGCACACCCACGCCAGCGTGGTGGACATCGGGCTGTTTCGCGAGCCGAAGGCCAGCAAGCGCAAGGAAGGCGCCCTGTACGTCGCCGGCCCCGGCGTCGGCACGACCTACAAGCTGCCGCCCGGCGGCGACTTCGCCAGCCAGTTGCGCTACGTCGGCTACCCAGACGCGATGATCCCGGCGATGGCCGCCTCCTGGTCGGCCGGCCAGCGGGCGCTCATCGCCGACAGCGGCTTCATGGTGTCGGCGGCGACGCTGTTCCCGAACCTGAGCCTGGTTCACAACTGGCCGCAGATCGACGAGCGCGGCACCGTCGCCCCGTTCATCTCGCTGCGCCAGTGGCAGCCGGTCAGCGAGCGGGAAACCGAGGTCCTGTCCTGGTTCGCGGTCGACGCGGCGGCGCCCGAGGCCTTCAAGCGGGACTCCTACAAGGCCTACCTGATGTGCTTTGGCAGCTCCGGAATGTTCGAGCAGGACGACGTGGAGAACTGGGTGTCCATCACCGAGATGGCGGCCGGGTCGATGGCGCGGCGGCTTCGCCTCAACAGCCGGATGGGCCTGACCTCCGCCGGGCAGCCGATCAAGCCGCCGCTGGCCACGTTCGCCGGCCCCGGCGTCGCCTACCAGGGCTTCGGTGAATTCAACCAGCGGCACTGGCTGCGCCAGTGGAGCGACCACCTGGAGGACCCGCGATGACCGCCCGGCCGCTGCCCTACGGCGACCCCGCGCACCAGGCCGCGCACCAGTTCCTGGTGGAGGAGGCCGCGCTGCTCGACGCGGCCGACTACTCCGGCTGGCTGGACCTGCTGTGCGAGGACATCCGCTACCTGATGCCGGTCCGGGTGACGACCGCCCGCGGCGCCGGCTTTGACTCCCTGGCCGACATGGGGCACTTCGACGAGGACATGTACGCGCTGCGCAAGCGAGTGCAGCGGCTGGCCACCGACCACGCGTGGACGGAGGACCCGCCGTCACGGACCCGGCACTTCGTCACCAACGTCAGGACTTTCCGCAACGAGCCCGGGGCGCGCGCGGAGTTCCTCGTCGAGTCAGCGGTGTTGCTGTTCCGCAGCCGGGGCGATACCCGGGAGGCTGACCTGGTCTCAGCGGGCCGCGCCGACCTGCTGCGCGAGACCGGCGCGGGGCTGCGGTTGGCCCGGCGCGAGATCACGGTGGACGAGGCGGTGCTGCGCACCCAGAACCTGGCGGTGTTCCTTTGAGCGCCGTTCCCGGGGAGGAGCCCGTCATCCGGCTGGGCAACGAGTTCACCGAGGTCGTCGTGGAGCGGGTGCGGACCCGCAACGGCGCCCGGCTGCGGATCACCGTGCCGGGCTCGGGCCGGCAGATCACGCTCTGCCCGCTGGAGCTGGAGGCGCTGACCTGGCAAGGTCACGAGCTGTTCTCCGCCTTGCTGCGGACGCCGCACGGGCCGGAGGACGAGCCGGAGGACGAGCCGGGGGACGCGCGCTGATGGGCTGGCTGGACGGCAAGCGGGCGCTCATCGTCGGCGCCGGCTCGGGAATCGGCCGCGCGGTGGCGGACGCCTTCCACCAGGAGGGCGCACGGGTGGCGGCCCTGGAGCTGGACGCGGGCAAGGCCGCCCGGCTGGCCGCCGAGCTGCCCGGCGGCCTGGTCAGCCACGGTGACGCCACCAGGATGGCCGACGCCCGCGAGGCTGTCGCGGCGGTGACCGGCGCGTTCGGCGGCCTGGACGTGCTGGTGAACTGCGTCGGCATCTTCGACTTCTACCGGGGGATCGCCGACATCGGCGACGATGAGCTGGACGGCGCGTTCGAGGAGATCTTCGCGGTCAACGTCAAGAGCCAGCTGGCCTGCGTGCGCGCGGCGCTGCCGCAGCTGCGGCGCAGCGGCGGGTCGGTCGTGCTGACCGTCTCGACGTCCGGCTTCTACCCGGGCCGGGGCGGGGTCTTGTACGTGGCCTCCAAGTTCGCGGTCCGCGGCTGCGTGATCGCGCTCGCGCACGAGCTGGCGCCGCGGGTGCGGGTCAACGGGGTGGCGCCCGGCGGGACGCTCGGCACCGAGCTGACCGGCCCGGCCAGCCTCGGGCTGGCCGGCCGCGTGCTCGCAGCGGCCCCCGGCCGCGAGCAAGACCTGCGCGATCGCACTCCGCTGGGGGTGGCGCTGACCGGTGCGGACCACGCGGGCGGCTACGTGTTCCTCGCCTCGGACCGGGCGCGCGGCATCACCGGCACCATCGTGCACTCCGACGGCGGTATCGCAATCAGGTAGCGCCGGGCAGCTGGCCCTCCAGCCAGGCGGCCTGCTCGCGCAGCTCGCTCTTGATCTTCTCGGCGGCCTGCTCGGTCATCCGCGACAGCGGCGCGGACACCACGAGCGCGGCCACCGGCACGTACGGCCGGCCACGGACGGCGATCGCGACCGAGGCGACGCCCTCCTCGCTTTCCTCGGTGTTGACCGCGCATCCGGCCGCGCGCACCTTCCGCAGCTCGGCCAGCAGCTCCGAACGGGACGTGATCGACCGCTCGGTCAGCCGGGGCAGCGCCGCCGGGCCGGGGAAAAGGGCCGCCACCTCGGCGTCGGGCAGCTCCGCGAGCAGCGCCTTACCGGAGGCGGTGCAGCTGGCCGCGAGCATCGCGCCGGTGCGGGCGGCGACCCGCAGCGCCCGCGAGCTCTCGACGGCGTCGAGGTAGCGCACGTTGCCGCCCTCCAGCACGGCCAGGTGGACCGTCTCGCCCAGCGAGCCGGCCAGCTGCTCCAGCACGGGCCGGGCGTGCCGGCGGATATCCAGCTGGCGCACGGCGGCCAGCCCCATCTCGACCAGGACCGGGCCGGCCACGTAGGTGCGCGAGTCCTGCTCCTGGCGGACGAACCCGTGGTAGGCGAGCATCGCCAGCAACCGGTGGGCGGTGGAATGGGCGACGCCGAGATGCTCGCTGGCCTCCGACAGCCGCACCCGGGACTGGCCGCGGAACAGCAGCAGCAAGCGCAGCGCGTTGTTCACCGAGGCGATCGGGTACGCCGGCTCCTGGCCGGGCCCGGCGGCGGAGCGGCCAGCTTGCCTTTTCTGCACAGCAGAACTTTATACCGCGCGCCCGGCCGCCCGGGTATGCGCTGGCGTCATCGCGCCTGGTTTCTGGGGCGTAGTGTTGGCTTTTGTGACGAGCTTTAGCGGCCTGGTCGTCGGGGAGCGAAAGATCACGCTTGGCTCGCGGACGTCGCCGATGGCGATGGCCCAGGCCCGGGCGGTGGCCAGCATGCTTTCCTCCGTCATCCCGGGCCTGGAGGTGGCCATCAGCGGGATCACGACGACCGCTGACCGGTGGGACGGTGACCTGGCCGTGCTGGGCGGCAAGGGGTTGTTCGTCAAGGAGATCGACCGCGCCCTGCTGACGGGAAAGGCCGACATCGCCGTCCACTGCGTCAAGGACGTTCCCGGCGACGTGCCGCCGCCGGGACTGGTGTTCGGGGCCTACCTTCCCCGGGAGGACATCCGGGACTGCCTGGTCTTCCCGCTGTCATCGGATCGCCAGACGCTGGCCGAGCTTCCGGCCGGCTCGCGGATCGGGACCTCTTCGGTACGGCGCAAGGCCCAGCTCGGACGCCACCGGCCTGACCTCGCGGCCCACCGTAGCCGGGGCAACGTCAACTCACGGCTGGCCCGCCTCGAAGACGGCGAGTTCGACGCGCTGATACTGGCCCGCGCGGGCCTGGCCCGCATCGGCATGGAGGACCGGGCCGCCGAGACCTTCGACGCCGAGTTCCTGTGCCCGGCGGTGGGCGCCGGGGTCATCGGCCTGCAGTGCCGCCTGGACGACGGCCCCGTTCGCGAGCTTCTCCATGCCCTCGACGACCCGGATACCCGAGTCCAGGTCACCGCCGAGCGGACCATGCTCCGCGATCTTCAGGGGCACTGCAACAGCCCGATCGCCGGTCACTGCTCGACGGCGCCGGACGGCCAGCTCGCGCTGCGGGGGATGGTGTTCACCAGCGACGGCGGCGAGCTCGTCCACGCCATCGAGTGGGGGCCCGCTGACAAGCCCGCCGAGCTCGGCGCGCACATCGCCGCAGTGCTGCTCCGCAAGGGCGCCCGCGACCTCATTGACGGCATCCCGCACTGACAGGGCGCCTTTAGGGCGCGCGATCGGCGACCCAGGCCGCGATGAGGTCGGCCGCCTGGTCGCGGGCGCCGGGCGGCTCCTGGAGATAGTGGTCGGCCTTGTTGAACTCCAGCGTCTTGTCTTCGGCGGCGAGCGCGTCGGCGAGGGCGCGGGCATCGCTGTCGTACACGCAGGGCGTGCGTCGCGATGAACGCCGTCGCCGGCCGGGACCCCGCGGGCCGGTGGTAGACGCCCTGGCAGGGATGCCCGCCCGCGCCGGCCCGGCCGATCGCCGGGGACGGCAGGCCCACGAGCTCCGCGACGATGTCAACCACGAGGCACCCCGTTTCCGTTCCGGATTGTCTTCGTTGGCACTGCCAGCTCTTGGACCTTGACTGTACAGCCGCGTGCGGTAAAACTGAATCTAACTTCAGTTTCATTTTGTGGAGGAGCCTCATGGAGTGGCGAAACGAGGAGTTCGACTTCGGCGGCGTCAATCACCTGGCGCTCGTCTGCTCGGACATGAAGCGCACGGTGGAGTTCTACACCCAGGCGCTCGGCATGCGGCTGATCAAGACGATCAACCTGCCGGGCGGGTCCGGCCAGCACTTCTTCTTCGACATGGGCGGCGGTAACGCGCTGGCGTTCTTCTGGTTCCCGGACGCGCCGGACGGGGTGCCCGGCGTCTCGGCGCCGGTCACGCTGCCGGGCATCGGCGAGTGGACCAGCGCGGTCGGGTCGATGAACCACATCGCGTTCAACGTCCCCGAGGAGCGGTTCCTGGAGTACCGGGCCAAGCTGAAGGCCAAGGGCGTCCGGGTCTCCCCGATCCTCGATCACGACGACAGCGAGCTTGGCGTGGCCCGCGAGTTGCACCCGGGGGTGTTCGTCCGCTCGTTCTACTTCCAGGACCCCGACGGCATCGTCTTGGAGTTCGCCTGCTGGCGGCGGGCGATGGGGCAGCCGGGGGACGTGCGGCACGAGCCGAAAACCGCCGCCGACCGCACCGGAGTGCGCGCCTGATGCTCTGCCGGGCGCGCGGCCGGCGGGTCTCGTGACCGCGGCGACCCGCAAGGGGCGGGCGACCGACGAGGCGTTCAAGGAGGCCGCCCGGGTGGTGTTCGCCCGCGATGGCTACCTCAAGGCCAAGATCGGCGACATCGCCGCGCAGGCGGGCCGCTCGGCGGCGTCGTTCTACAACTACTACGACACCAAGGCGGACCTGCTCATCGCGCTCGCCGAGGAGTTCCACGCCGAGGCCACGGCGCTGGCGGTCCTGCCGTTCCGGGCCGGCCTGGCCCGCCCGGAGGCGCTGCGGGAGGCGGTCGCCGGGTTCTGGCGGACCTACGCCAAGCGGCGCGGCGAGCTGATCGGCATCTTCCAGGCCGCCATGGTCGAGGGCAGGTTCCGGGACCGGTGGCTGGAGCTGCGCGGCGAGGCCATCACCCGGATCGCCGCAGAGGTGCGGGCGGCGCAGGCGCACGGGTACTGCCCTGGCGTCGACCCGGTCATGACCGCCTCGGCCCTGTCGGCCATGCTGGAGCACTTCTGCTACATCTGGCTCGGCCAGGGCGGGGAGAAGGGCGTGCCCTTCGACGACGAGGCGGCCCTGGACGCGGTGGCCACCATCTGGGTCAGGGCCGTCTACTGGCGGCCCCGGGAGGGCGCTTGACGCGCCGGCTGCTGCCATGTCGACTGATCGGTAGCTGGTGGAGCTGCAGACCGAGGCGCAGATGCTCCGGCTGCTCATCAGGTCCACGGCCTGCGAGCTAGACCGCGAGCACCACATGGCGGTCTCTGATCATGTCGCGATGGCCAACTACCGCGCCAACCGGCTAGCCTGCGAGGCCGCCGACCGGGCGATGCAGATTTTCGGCGGCCTTGGCTACACCAGGCACCAGCCCTTCGAGCACATCTACCGTCACCACCGCCGGTACCGCATCACCGAGGGCTCGGAGGAGATGCAGATGCGGCGGGTCGCCCAGCGGCTCTTCGGATTCGGCCGCGGATGACCAGGCCCGGCCTGCCCGCAGCGCCGGCCGGCTGGCCGGCCGGCTGGCCAGCCGGCTGCCGGGACTGCTCGCCCCGGCCCTGGGGCCTGGCCTGAGCGTCGGCCGGGTGGAGCCACTGTCCGGCGGGGCCAGCCGCCAGACGTGGGGAGTCCAGGTGCACGGCGGTGACGGGCGCCGGCATGAGCTTGTGCTGCGCGCGAGCGCGCCCGGCGAACACAGTGCCGGTCCCGAGCACACTGCCAGCATGGAGCTGGAGGCGGCCAGCTTGCGGATCGCGGCCGCCGCCGGGATGCCGGTGCCGGCCGTGCTGTGCGCCAGCGACGATGCCGCCGCCCTCGGCTTCCGGTACCTGATCAGCACCCGCATCGCGGGGGAGGCCATCCCCCGCCGCATCCTGCGGTCCGCCTCCGGTGCGGCTCGCCAGAGGCTGCTGGCGCAGTGCGGGGCCGCGCTCGCGGCCCTGCACGCGGCCGACCCGGACGGTGTCCCGGGGCTGCCCGCGGATGACCCGCTGACCTTGTGGCGCGACTGGATGGACGCCCTCGGGCAGCCGAGCGCGGCCTTCGAGATCGCGCTGCGCTGGCTCGTCCAGCACCGGCCCCCGCCCGCGGGCACCGCCGTGGTGCACGGCGACTTCCGCCTCGGCAACCTGATCGTGGACGAGTCCGGGCTGGCCGCGGTGCTGGACTGGGAACTGGTCCACCGCGGCGATCCGCTCGAGGACCTCGGCTGGTTCTGCGTGCGGGCCTGGCGCTTCGGCGAGGACGCCCGCCCGGCCGGCGGCCTGGGGGCGATCGAGGACCTCGCGGCCAGTTACGAGCGCGCGGGCGGGGTCCGCGTCGACCGGGACGCGCTGCGATGGTGGCTGGTCCTCGGCACGCTGCGCTGGGGAGTGATCTGCCAGCGCCAGGCCGACCGTCACCTGTCCGGCCAGACCCGGTCGGTCGAGCTCGCCGCGATCGGCCGCCGCGTCTGCGAGAACGAGTGGGACCTGCTGGAGCTGCTCGCCGAGCGGGGGATGCTGTCGTGACCCAGGACCCCAGTGCCCGGGCGGGCCCGGGCGCCGATCACCCGGTCTACGGCCGGCCCGCGCTCAGCGAGCTGGTCGCCGCCGTGCGGGAGTCCCTGCAGGACGCGGCCACGGGAAACACCCCTCCGCCGTCGGGGTACGCGGCTCGCGTCGCCGCGAACGTGCTGGCCATCGTGGAGCGGGAAACGCCGCCGCCGGGCACGTAGGGACGTTGCGGAGGGGGCGCCGATGCGCATTCCGCCCGGATGAGTCATTGTTAGTTGATGACAAGCAAGTACCCGTGGCGGCCACAGGTGGGGAGCACATCCGAGCATGGCGGTTAAGTCCGAGGTGGCAGGCGCGCCCGCGGAGGCTGGCAGGCCGCTGGGGCCGCACTACAAGTGGATCGCGTTGTCGAATACGACGCTGGGCACGCTGATGGCGACCATCAACCAGTCGATCGTGCTGATCGCGCTGCCCCAGGTGTTCCACGGCATCGGGCTGAACCCGCTGAGCCCGGGCAATACCGGTTACCTGCTGTGGATGTTCATGGGGTTCCTGGTGGTCTCGGCGGTCCTGGTGGTCTCCTTCGGCCGGCTGGGCGACATGTTCGGCCGGGTGCGGATGTACACGCTGGGCTTCGCGGTCTTCAGCGTGGCCTCGATCTTCTTGACCGTGACCTGGATGCACGGCACCGACGGCGCGCTGTGGCTGATCCTGTGGCGGGTCGTGCAGGGCATCGGCGGCGCGTTCTTGTGGGCCAACTCCGCCGCCATCGTCACCGACGCGTTCCCGGCCGGCCAGCGCGGCACCGCGCTGAGCGTGAACTCGATCGCGGCCATCGCCGGGTCGTTCCTCGGGCTGATTCTGGGCGGGGTGCTCGCCCCGGTCAACTGGCACCTGATCTTCCTGGTCTCGGCGCCGATCGGCGTGTTCGGCACCGTGTGGGCGTACTTCATGCTGCACGACATCGGGGAGCGCAAGCAGGCGCGGATGGACTGGTGGGGCAACGTCCTGTTCGCGGTCGGCCTGATCGCGATCCTGGCCGGGATCACCTACGGCCTTCAGCCGTACGGCGGCAGCGCGATGGGCTGGACCAGCCCGTGGGTGCTGACCGCCTTGCTGGGCGGCCTGGCGCTGCTGGTGGTATTCGTGTACGTCGAGACCAAGGTGGCCGAGCCGCTGTTCCGGATATCGCTGTTCAAGATCCGGCCGTTCGCGGCCGGGAACATCGCCAGCCTGATGCTGGCCATGGGCCGCGGCGGCATGCAGTTCATGCTGATCATCTGGCTGCAGGGCATCTGGCTGCCGCTGCACGGCTTCAGCTACGACCAGACCCCGCTGTGGGCCGGCATCTACCTGATCCCGCTGACGATCGGATTCCTGCTCGCCGCGCCGCTGTCCGGCGTGCTGTCGGACAAGTTCGGCGCCAAGGCGTTCACGGTGAGCGGCGCGCTGCTGACCGGAATCACCTTCCTGCTGCTGATATTCGTCCCGGTGGAGTTCAGCTACTGGCAGTTCGCGGTCGTCATCGCGCTCAACGGCTTCGGCTCCGGCCTGTTCTTCTCGCCGAACTGGGCCGAGATGATGAACTCGGTCCCGCCCAACCAGCGCGGGGCGGCCAGCGGCATGATCGCCACGTTCCAGAACTCCGCGTTCGTGCTGTCCATCGGGATCTTCTTCACCCTCATGGTGGCCGGGCTGGCCAGCGGGCTGCCGTCGAGCATGTACAGCGGGCTGACCGCGCAGGGCATCCCGGCCGCCTCGGCCACATCGATATCGCACCTGCCGCCGATCGGCGTACTGTTCGCCTCGTTCCTCGGCTACAACCCGATGCAGCAACTGCTCGGGCCGCTACTGGGGCATCTGCCCGCCGCCAACGCCGCCTACGTGACCGGGCGGGAGTTCTTCCCGCACCTGATCACCGCGCCGTTCCACGACGGCCTCGGCGTGGCGTTCGGGTTCGCCATCGCGGCGTGCGTGATCGCGGCCGCCGCCTCGGCCCTGACCGGCCAGCGCCCGCCGGCAGTCACCTCGCCCGAGTCGCTTGGCTACGAACTGGCCGCCGTGGCCGGCGAGGGCGGCTTCGAGCCCAGCGGGCTGGTTGCCCGCGACGTCCCTGAGGAGGCCAGCGAGCTGCCCGACCAGCCCGGCTGAGGCACGGCGTTGACCCGGGCCGCTTCCACCCGAATGACCGGGGAGGCGACCACCTGGCCACGGTTGGGGCCACGGCGCGGGCGCCGGTCAGCGCTTGCGGCCGACGGCGCACCACAGAGAGGACGCGCCGACCGCGCTCGTCCCCGGCTCCGGGCGCCATTCCTCGACTCGCACCAGCCCGGGCTCTACCACGTCCAGGCCGTCGAAGAAGCGTGCCACCTCATCGCGGGTGCGCGAGGTGAACTGCTTGCGCATCATCGTGGCCTGCATTGCCCCTAGGCTTTCCTCGGTCTGGGCGCCGATGAGCTCCAGCCCCATGTAGGTCAGCGCGAGGTAACTGCCGGACGGTACGGCGTCCACCAGCCGGGCCACGATCCCGTACGGGTCGTCGGCGTCCGGTATCCCGTGCAAGATCGCGATCAGCGTGATCGCCACCGGCTCGGTGAAGTCGAGCAGGCCGCTGGCCTTGGTGAGGATGGTGCCGGTGTCGCGCAGGTCCGCGTCGATGTACTCGGTGGCGCCCGCCTGGCTGCTGTTCAGCAGCGCGCGGGCATGCGCGAGCACGATGGGGTCATAGTCCACGTACACCACGCGGGACTCCGGCGCGATCGCCTGGGCGACCTCGTGGGTGTTGCCGGCCGTCGGGATGCCGGTGCCGATGTCCAGGAACTGCCGGATCCCGGCCTCGGCGGCCAGGTAGCGGACGGCGCGCCCCAGGAACGCCCGGTTCGCCCGGGCCGTGAAGGCCATGTCCGGCCAGACCTTGAGCGCCTCGGCGACGGCGGCCCGGTCGGCGGCGTAATTGTCCTTGCCGCCCAGCAGGTAGTCGTACATCCGGGCCTGGCTCGCGACGCTGGTGTCGAACGCCGGACGCTCGGCCTTGCTCGCGGTATCGGCGCCACTGGGTGCTCGCACCTCGTCGCTGGCCATCTCGATGCCCTTCCCGCCCGCCCCCGGCGGGGGCTGCCGGACGCATACTAGCCGAGCAAGACGCATACTAGCCGAGCAAATGGGGCGCGGCGGCGCGGGCGGGTGAATACCGGGTGACGCGGCGGGCTGACCGTGAGAGGGTCGCCGTATGGCGACAGACCGGGCACGGCCGGCGCAGAGCGCGGGCGAGCGGGAGATGCTGGACGGCTGGCTGGAGCACCACCGGGGGATCTTGATCTGGAAGTGCGAGGGCCTGAGCGCCGAGCAACTCCGGCAGCGCGCCGTCCCGCCGTCCGCCTTGTCCCTGCTGGGGCTGGTGCGGCACATGGCCGAGGTGGAGCGCGGCTGGTTCCGGCAGGTGTTCCTCGGCGAGGACGTGCCCGATCTCTACGACAGGTCAACCGATGAGGACGCGGACTTCAACGACGTTGACCAGGCTGACCTGGCGGAGGCGTTCAGTGCCTTCGAGCGCGAGTGCGCCGCCTCGCGGCAGGTGGTGGCGCAGGCCCCGAGCCTGGATGTCCTCAGCAAGCAGGCGTCGCCACGCACGGGCCAGCCATTTTCGTTGCGGTGGATCGTCACTCACATGATCGAGGAGTACGCGCGCCACAACGGTCATGCCGACCTGCTGCGCGAGCGCGTCGACGGCATCACGGGCTACTACTGACCGTAAGGCGGGGGTGGGGCAAGCCCCACCGTGCGCCGGCCGAGACGTGGCTACCTCCAGCAAGGTCACACGTGGGGCGACGTCCCCGGGTACGACACCGTCAGCGCCGTCAGCGGCGACGGGCGCGCCACGGTCGTCCTGTCCGTCAACTCCAACATCGACGATCCGGTGCTGGCCGCCGAATACGGACTCATCGACCACGTCATGTGCCGCCACACGTGATGCTGGGCACGATCACCAAGGTGAGCGTGCAACTGAACCACACCATCGTTTCCTGCCGTGACCAGCAGCGGTCGGCGGCGTTCCTGACCGGGATCCTCGGCCTGCCGGCGGCCACCCGGTTCGCGCACTTCCTCGTCGTCGAGGCCGACAACGGCGTCTCCCTGGACTTCGCCGAGACCGCCGGGGCGATCACGCCCCAGCACTACGCCTTCCTCGTCGGCGAGGAGGAATTCGACGCCGCCTTCGGCCGCATCCAGGACCAGGGCCTGCCCTACTGGGCAGACCCTGGCCGGCGTCAGGCGGGGGTGATCAACAACAGGGACAGCGGCCGGGGCTTGTACTTCGAAGACCCCGACGGCCACCTGCTGGAGATCATCACCCGGCCCTACGGCAGCTGATCAGGCCGAGGCCGCCGGCTGACGCCCGTTGCGCCGGCCCGCGTACTGGATGCGGTTGGGCTGGATCAGCCCGCTGTCGATGGCAGCCTGCTCGTCGGCGTCGCTGGTGCCCGCCAGGTCGGCGAAGAAGTACGGCCCGAACGCGAGGGCCTGGCGGTCGAAGCGGGCGTCAAGCTCGCGGATGATGTCCTGGCCGGAGTGCAGGCCCTCCGCGTGCGCCCATGACCGCAGGAAGACCGCCCACGGCTGGCCGGATTCTTGCCATTGCGCCCGCCGCCGGTGCAGCCAGCCTTGGTCAACATCGGGGCCGGATAGCCGGGCGAAGCACCAGCGGGCGGTCGGCTCGTCGAAACGCTCGCGCGCCCATTCCACGATCACCACCTGGCCGCCGGGGGCCAGCGCCCGTACCGCCAGGTCCAGCACGGCGCCTAGGTCCCCGGTATGGTGCAGCGACGTGCACGCCACGATGGCATCCAGCGGGCTTGGTACCGCGCAGTCCTCGAACAGCACCTGACGGTAGGAGGGTCCCAGCGGGGCCTCGGGGTCGATGCCAGTTGCCTGGTAGCCGACCGCTTCCATCATGGGGACGAAGCCGCCCAGCGGCCCGCAGCCGATCTCGGCGACCCGGGCCGGCGCGGCCGGGAGCCGGGCGCGCACGAAGGGCCAGTTCGCGGCCAGCCAGCGCTCATCGGACGTCACGCTAACCGACCCTACGCCGTCCGCCACCCACGGGGATCGCCCCCTCGCCCCTACGCCAGGGGTGGCTCGGCGGCCAGCGGCACCGTCAGCTGGGCCTGCAGGTGGGCGCGCAGGATGCCCGCCATGTCGAGCCGGGCGCGGCTGAGCAGCCACTGGATCTGCAGGCCGTCCATGAGCGCGACGAACTGGCGCGCGGCGCCGGCGGCCTCGATGCCCGGCTGAAGAACCCCGTCCTCCCGGGCCTGCTCGTAGGCCCGCTGGATGGTGCCCACCGTCGCCTGGTAGCGCCGCGCGAAGTAGGCGTGCGCGGGGTGCCCGGCGGCGGTCGCCTCGGCCGACAGCACGGTGAACAGCTCGACAATGCCCGGCCGGGTGGCGTTGAGCGCCGTTAGGCCGACCAGTCCGCGCAGCATGGCCAGGCCGGCCCGCCCGCTGAGCAGCTCCGCGTCGGCCTCGTCGCGGTGTTCCAGTACGGCCAGCAGCAGCGCCTCCTTCGTCGGGAAGTGGTGCAGCAGTCCGGGGTGCGACAGGCCGCACCGGGTAGCGATCTCGCGCAGCGACGCGCCCCGGTAGCCGGCCTCGCCGAACAGCGCCATGGCCTGGTCAAGAATCTCCCGCCGCCGTGCGCGGCCCTTGGCATAGCCGCGCGGGGCCTGCGCCGCGATGTTCCCGGTCTCGCCGTGCACGCGTCAAAACCTACCACTCGGTCGGTATTGACGGTACGATAACCGGGCAGGGCAGGTGCCACCGACCAGGAGCCTTTCATGACACACCATCCCGGCGAAGGCGCGTGGTGACCCAGGCCCCGCGGCTGCCGGCCGAGTTGCGCCGCGCCCGCGTGGCGACCGGCGTGGTGTTCGCGGTGCACGGGGCGGTCCAGGGCACCTTCGCGGCCCGGATCCCGTGGGTGGCCCAGCACGTGGGGACGGGGATCGGCGGGCTCAGCATCGCGCTGCTGATGCCGGGCACCGGCGCGATGGTGGCGATGCCGCTGTCCGGGCGCCTGGTGCACCGCTATGACCTGCGTTCCCTGGTCCGGGTGCTCATCGCGGTGTTCTGCGCGGCGCTGGTGCTGCCGGCGCTGCCGACGTCACTGGTCCTGCTGTGCGTCGCCCTCGTCGGGTACGGAGCGGCGGCCGGGCTGGCTGACGTGGCGATGAACGCGCATGCCGTCGTGGTCGAGGAGCGCTACCGGCGGTCGGTGATGTCGGGCATGCACGGGTGCTGGAGCGCCGGCGGCCTCATCGGCTCGGCCGCCGCGGCGGTGGCGATCCGGCTCGCGCCCGACGCCCGGGTTCACTTCCTGCTGGCCACGGCGGTCCTGGCGATCATCGCCGTGGCAGCGGGCGCCTGGCTGCTACCCCACCGGCCGGAGCCTGAGGTGGACGCCCCGCCGGCGTTCGCGCTGCCCTCCCGGGCCGTGCTGGCGATCGGCCTGGTCGGCCTGTGCGCGGTGTTCGCAGAGGGATCGGCACTGGACTGGTCGGCGGTCTACGTCCACACCGTGCTCGGGCACCCGGCCAGCACGGCCGCCCTGACCGTGGCCACGTTCTCGGTCAGCATGGCCACGGCGCGTTTCGCCGGGGACTGGGTGGTCCGCCGGGCCGGGCCGGTGACGACCGTCCGGCTGGCCGGGCTGTGCGCCACCGCCGGCGCGCTCGGCGTGGTCCTCACCCGGAACATCGTCTTGGTAGTCGGCGGGTTCGCGCTCATCGGCATCGGCATCGCGGTGGTGGTGCCGCTGGTGTTCGCCGCCGCGGGGCGCATCGGCCCGCATCCGGGCCGCAGCATCGCCGGGGCCGCGGGCATCGCGTACGGCAGCGGGCTGGTCGCTCCGGGCATCATCGGCGGCATCGCCCGGCTGTCCTCGCTGACCGTGTCGTTCGTGGTGGTCGCCCTGCTCGTCGCCGCGATGACGGTCGGCGCCGGGGTGCTCCGCCCGTGATCGGATGCCGGCCGCTTCGACATCAACCGCGACGCGCGCGCTGAACGGGTTCAAGGCCGACGCGGGTTCGGCCGCCAGCCCGGAAAGGACGGCATGGAGACGCCGACCTGCTGCGCGAGGTCGAGGCCCGGCTGCGCGAGCAGCTGACCGCCGCCGAGTTCCGCGACTGCACGGAGCGGGCATGCTCCTGGATAACCGTCAGGTGATCGACCTGGCACTCGACGATCGCGCGCACCACCGGCTGACCGGGGGCGTGCCCGGCTGGTCAGGGCGGGGGATCATCATGCCCTCGACCGTCAACGTCGCGGCGTCGTCGCCGAGCCACATCGCCCGCCGGGCTCGTGGGCGACTGGGGCCCGTGGTCTACTGGGAGCGTGGACCGCAAGCAGGCACTGCAGGTCATCAGGCAAGCCGGGCGGCCCGGCCGCCGGTCCGCGGGGACGGCCGCCGAGCAGCGGGCCGAGCTGGAGCGGACCCGGGTCCAGCTGATGATCGAGATCACCGCGCGGGCCGAGGCCTACCGCAAGGGCCTGCTCGCGGCGGCCAAGCGCCTGAGCCCGGAGGAAGCGGAGATCATCTCCGACCTGGAGGAGCATGGCCTGCAGGTGCCGCAGCTGCATGACCTGCTCTGCGGGGGGCACGTCCTGGTCGACGATCCGAAGCTGTACGAGAAATGGCGGTTCGACCAGCTTAGCCACCTGCGCATATCCAGCCATCACCGTGACATCGACAAGTCCCGCTACCCCGACATCGGGATGCGCGGGCAGGTCGTCCGGGAGAAGCTGCACGGGCGGACGGCGCAGGGCACGTGGGTGCAGCTGGAGAAGACCCCGGCCGCGTTCGGCAAGCGGAAGCTGCCCAGCCCGACCGACGTGCTTCACCTGGTCGATTACGTCGTGTACCGGGTGACCCGCAGCAACGTCGGGCCGTGGGGGCTGTCCCGGCTGACCGAGCGGCGCCCTATGTACCTGTCGCCCATCGTGGCCATCCCCACGTCGCTGGCCCCCGCGGTGGCGGAGTCGCTGGGCTCAGCGTTGCGCCAGATCGAGGCCGACGATGACATGACCGCGGTGTCACGGGATCTGGCCGCCCGGTTCCCGCCCCCACGACGGCCGGACCCGGCCGGCGAGCTCGGCCAGGCGCTGGCCGGGCGGGCCGGGCGGGGACTGTTCGGGAGCTCGGAGGTGTGGGTGACCGAGACACCGTCGCCGACCGCCGCGGCGGTCTTCGGCAAGCGGGGGGAGCAGGTGCCCAGGGGGCTGCTGGGGGCAGCGGCGGGCGGCCATGAGTGAGCCGGCCGCCAACAGCGCGGCGGTCCCGGAAGGCCTCGTCTCGGCGGTGGTGCACCTGGTTGACACCGGGCCGGTGCCGCTGGGCGCGTACACCGCCGCGGAGCTGACCGCTGTGGACGCGATCGTGGACTTCCTGGAAACCCGGCCGTCGGCCGACGTGCTGGCCGAGGCGGTCCGCTCGCTGGCCGCCCGCCAGCTGCTGGTGGCCGGCTCATCCGGCCAGCAGGTGCGGGTGCGCGGGGACCTCGGCATCGCGGTCGCGTTCCAGCAGCGGTCCCAGATGGTCCTCGACGCCCGCTCGACCGGAACGGTGGCCGGTGAGCCATGGCGGATCCTGCTGCTGCCCCAGCCCGAGCCAATCAGCCTGATGGTCCGCATCGACGCGCTCGGCGTGCACGAGCTGGGCCTGTACACGCTCGAGGATGCCCTGCGCTTCGTGGCCGAGTGGCTGCCGAGGGGCGAAGAGGCCCACCCCGGCGCGGCGGCTGACCCCGACGCCCTGCTCGCCTCGGCCGAGCGCTCCGCCCTCATCACCGTCACCCGCTACACCACGCGGGGATCGGAGGAGATCGCCGGGGCCAGCGCCGACCTGGTCCTGGCGCGCCAGGACGGCGAGCTGCACGCCTTCTCCCGGGCGTCCGCCGACCGCGCGACGCTGGCGCCGCGCTCCCTGGACGGCGGCGACGTGCGGGAAACGCTCGCCGGCATGCTCCGTTAAGGTCCGGGGCCGGCCCGGACTGCCCCGGCCCGCGCGAGGCGCGCACGTTTATCGGCTGGCGAGCGGGTAGGCGACGCGTAAATATATCGCAATGCGATATACGCAGGATCGTGTCGTCAGGGGCCGTCGGCAGCGCGCGCGTGGTCGATGGCCAGGAAGAAGGCTGGTCGTGGCAGCCATGGCAACCACAGTTCCCGCACCGGAGGGCCGAGCGCGCTGGACCCGGCTGATCCCGGTGGCGATCATCGTCTACATCATCTCTTTCATGGACCGGACCAACATCGGCTTCGCGTTCAGCGGGATGGGAAGCGACCTGCACATCAGCAAGGCGCAGCAGGGCCTGGCCGGGGGGATCTTCTTCATCGGCTACCTGGTCCTGCAGATACCGGGCGGGCACCTAGCCGAGCGGTGGAGCGCGAAGAAGTTCGTCGGGATCATGATCTTGATCTGGGGCGTGTTCGCGATCGTCTCCGGCCTCGTGCAGAACTACACCGAGCTGCTCGTGGTGCGGTTCGCCCTCGGCGTGGCCGAGGGCGGCATCTGGCCGGCCATCCTGGTGCTGATCAGCCACTGGTTCCCGGCGCGCGAGCGGGCCAGGGCCTACGGGTACTGGATGATGAACATCGCCATCTCCTCCATCATCACCGCGCCGCTGTCCGGCTGGGTGCTGACCTGGGGAGACTGGCGGACCCTGTTCTTCATCGAGGGCGCCTTCCCGTTCGTCATCGCCGCTCCGCTGTGGTGGTGGCTAGTCGCCGACCGGCCGTCGCAGGCCTCCTGGGTGAGCCAGGAGGAGCGGGAGTACATCGAGTCCTCGCTGGCTCAAGAGAACGCCGAGGCGCCGCCGTCCGCCGGGTACCGCGGCGTGCTCCGCAGCAGCGTGGTGTGGCGGCTGGTGCTGGTGTACTTCTTCATCCAGGTCGGCTTCTACGGCCTGAACCTCTGGCTGCCGCACCTGATCAAGACCACCATCGGCAGCACCTACCTGGTCGTCGGAGCGGTCACCGCGATCCCCTACCTGTTCGCGATCGCTGGCCTGTGGGTCAACGCCCGCTCCGCCGACCGTACCGGCCGGTACTCCATCCACGTCATGGCGTCGCTGGCCCTCGGGGCGGTCGCGCTGGTGCTGTCGGTTGCCTTCGGCTCCATCGTCGCTCTGTCGGTCTTCCTGATCAGCATCGCGATGGCGGGCGCCTTGGCCTACGACGGGCCATTCTGGGCCAGTTCCTCCCGGGCGGTGCCGGTAGCGCTGGCCGGCGGCGCGATGGGCCTCATCAACGCCCTGGGCAACCTCGGCGGATTCGCCGGCCCCTACCTCGGCGGATGGCTGCAAGACGCCAGCGGCGGCAGCTTCGTGTCGACCGCGATCGTCCTCGCGGTCGCGCTGTTGCTCGGCGGCCTGGTCATGCTGACGCTGCGCGCGCACGCCGACAAGCCGGTGCGCGCGGCCCGGGCGGACGAGCGGGGGATCCGCTATCAGCGGGCCGGGCGCCCGGGATCTTCCCCGGGGGCCGACGCGCCGCGCTCGCGCCGGAGCACCTCAATCAGCACGGAGTCGTCGCGGCGGCCCAGGCCCAGGCTGTGGCCACGGACGTAAAGCTCGCGGGCGGCGGCGGCCAGCGGCACCGGGCTCCCGGCCCGTTCCGCGGCCGCGCCAACGAGTCCCATGTCCTTCACGACATCCGCTGCCCGTCGCCGGGGGAGGGGCCGACCACCGGAGCGCTGCGAGCCAGCGCCGACAGCACCGGCGCAGCCCGCGCCACCGGCTCGTCCGGGCCAGGCGGCCCGCGGCGGAGACGACCGCCTCGGGTCCCACCGTCGCCATGACCATCAGGACGCTCCCGGCCGCCAGCGTGCCGGCCGCCCCGCCCGGCGCGAACAGCGCCTGTTCCATCTGCTCGGGGGTGGCGACCATGATCACGGTGAGGTCCGCGCCGTCGGCCGCGGCGGCCGCCGTGCCCGCGGGCTGCACGCCGTCCGTCGCCAGCGACGCGGCCCGCCCGGGGGTGACGTCGTAGCCACGGACCACGTGCCCGGCGCGGGCCGCCCGCGCCGCCATGGGCGCCCCCATCGCGCCCAGCCCCACCCAGCCGACTCGCATCAGCGCTCCTCCCGCTCGCCGTTGAGGATGGCCACCACGTCAGCGAGGGTTTCGTCGTCGCCGACGTTCCCGGCGAACACCACGTAGGGCACGCCCATCGCCCCGGGCGCCGCGTCCAGCGGCCGCAGCAGGGAGATGACGCCGGGAAACAGCTGCCCGGCCACCTCAGCGCGGCGGATGCCGAGCCCGTGCTGGGCGATGTCGTGGGAGGTGATCCCGCCCTTGGCGACGATCCAGGCGGGCCGGGCGGCCAGCGCCTGGCCGGCGATCCGCGACAAGGCGGCCGATACCGTGCGGGCGATCGCCAGGCTCCCGGCGCCGTCCGCGCCCGTGGCCACCGCGCGGCTGGTGTACAGCAGCACGTCGCCATCATGGAGCGCGGCGGTCACCTGCCGCGCCGTCTCGGCCGCCACCTCGCGGCCAGCGACGACGGCGGGGACGTCCAGCTCGACGGAGGCGATGCCGCGAGCCCGCAGGGCCGCCAGCTGGCGGCTGGTCTGGCCGACGTGCGACCCCACCACCACGAGGCCGTGCCCGCCGGGCGGCCGCCCGCCCGCCGGCCAGATGTCGGCCCCGCGCAGCGGCGCCCGCGGATCCATGCCGGCCAGCGCGCGCACGAACGACGGGCCGGTGCGGAACAGGAACGACGAGCCCGCGCGCTCGGCCATCAGCACCCCGGCGGCGACCACCTCCAGGTCGGAGTACTCCGTGGCGTTGACCACGACCCACCTGCCGTCCCTCGCCCCGGCCAGCAGCTCACGGACCCGCTCGGGGCCGCCGAGCCTGATGTCGGCCAGGCCGAGGCTGGCGACGTCATCCCGGCCGATCGTGCCGCCGCTCTTCTCCGCTATGAACTCACGCAGGTTCGACGCGCGATAGCCGAACGTGGCGTCCCGCGCGAACTCGGTCTCGCCCACGGGCACCAGGCGGCCGCCAACCCGGGCCCAGTGGATGTCGCCGGCGGTCAGCCGCCCCGCCTCCAGGAACGCCGGAACGAGCAGCACGCCGTCGTACCCGTGGCCGGCCGTCGCCCGGCGCGCCGACTCCAGGGCCGCCACCTCCGCCATCACGTGCCCGCGCAGGGTCGAGTCGCTGCGGCTGACCAGCTGCACGCGCCTACCGCGCCGCTCGGCCACGGACACCAGGCCCCGCGCCGCCCGGACGTTGACCTCGGCGGCGGCCGGCTCGTCCAGGCTGCGGGTATTGGTCAGCACGAAGCAAGTCGCGGCCGGGCCGGCCAGCGCGGCGGCATACGCCTCCTCCTCCAGCGCGGTCACCACCTGGACGCCGTGCACCGCCTGCGAGCCGGTCGGGTCATCGTCCAGCACGCCCAGCAGGAGTCCGTCCGCGGCCCGCATCGCGCGGATAAAGGCGCGCAGGCCGTCATCATCGCCCCGGGGAGCCGGGAGACCAGCCAGCACCTCGGTCGCGGTGGGCGGGGTATCGGGCAGGGCGCGCCTCCTTTCCCGTGGCTAGGCGGTTGCCTGGGCAGGCGTTTCCGCCGCTCGGCCGGGCGGCACCGCCGATAACGTTAATACCAGAAATGCGCAGAGCCGATTGTCTCCCTGGTGACGGCGGGCAGCTCCGTGCTGAGATGAGCGACGACCTGCGGCGGGCCTGGCTAGGCGACCCGCCAGCTCCAAGGCCGGCTGCCGGTATGGGTGGGCGGCTCGAGCCCGGAGACCATGCGCATGGCCGCCGCGCGGCTGGAACATCATGCGCAACGGGCTCCAGGCCACCGGGCAGGCCAATGCCCTGAGTGGCCGTCGTCAACCACGGTGGCTGTAACTTTCGCATGGTTAGGTGGCGTCGCCGCACGCCTCCTGTGGGAGTAGTGGCTGGTAGCACGAATGATCACCCGGAACCAGCTCCTATCATGATCGGCAATCCGCTACCAGGCCTTGCCAATCATGTGTACTTCATCTGAAATATTGAGGAGTTTCAGCAACGGATCAGCCGCGTGGATGAGATCCGCGCGGCGGGCGAGAAGCGGGCGGCGATCATGGGCGACGACGAGACTGGCGCGCAACGCGATTCGCGGGCGCGGGAGCGCATCAGCCGACGAGGCTTCCTGGCGGGGGTGGGCGCCGGCGTGGGCGCAGCGGGCGCCCTGGCCATGCGGCCAGCGGCCGCCATCGCCGAGGTCCTCACCCCGCGGGCGGCCGGGCTGGCGACCTCGCCGGACCGCTTCGGCCGCATCTTCAACCTCCCCGCCTTCGCCGACCTGAACGCCCCGACGCTGCCATCGGCGCTCATGGCGATGGGCAGCCCCGGCGGGATCCTCGACGCGAAAGACGCGCTGGATCAAGGCCCGGTGAACCTGCTGACCAACCCGGCGCTGAGCGCGAACAACCCCGACAACCCCACCCACACGGCGGGGACGACCTTCGTGGGCCAGTTCCTGGACCACGACATCACGTTCGACCAGACGTCAAAGCTCGGCGTACCGCTGGAGCCAACCCAGGCGCCCAACGTACGGACGCCGGCGTTCGACCTTGACTCGGTGTACGGCGGCGGCCCGGCGGTCAACCCGGCGCTGTACAACCCGGCCGACAAGGACAAGTTCATCGTGGAAAGCGGCGGCCTCTTCGAAGACCTGCCCCGGCGGGCGGACCACACGGCCATCATCGCCGACCCGCGCAATGACGAGAACCTGATGATCGCCGGGCTGCAGGCCGCCTTCCTGCTCTTCCATAACCGCGTCGTGGACTTCCTGCGGGCCGGGGGACAGACGGGCAGCGCCTTCGCGGCCGCCCAGCAACTCGTCCGGTGGCATTACCAGTGGCTGATCCTGCACGAGTTCCTGCCGCTGTTCATCGGGCAGGCGATGGTCGACGACATCCTGCACAATGGACGGCGGTTCTACCGGCCCGCGTTCGGCCAGGCGTTCATCCCCGTGGAGTTCCAGGGGGCCGCCTACCGGTTCGGGCACAGCATGGTCCGGCCCTCGTACCGCGCCAACCTGGCCGGAGACCCGGGCGGCAATCCCGCCACCGGGGCGCCCGCCTTCTTCGGGTTCGTCTTCGACCCGGCCGGGGACGGCCAGGCTGACCCGGTCGACCTGCGCGGCGGGGCGCGGGCACCGAGGCGGTTCATCGGCTGGCAGACGTTCTTCGACTTCGGCGGGACCTTCACGTCGGCCTTGCGGCGGAACAAGCTCATCGACACCCACATCTCCTCGCCGCTGTTCCACCTGCCCGTGAACACGATCGCCCCGGGGACCGAGCCCGCCCCGGTGGTGCTCCCCCAGCGCAACCTGCTGCGGCAGATGACCTGGTCCATGCCCTCCGGCCAGAGCATCGCGCAGGCGCTCGGGGTGGCCCCGCTGTGGGCGGAGAACTTCCCCGAGTTGCAGCAGTTCGGCCACGGCCTGCCCTCCAGCACCCCGCTGTGGTACTACGCGCTGAAAGAGGCCGAGGTCATGGCCGGCGGCCAGACGCTGGCCGGGGTCGGGGCCCGAATCGTCGGCGAGGTCTTCATCGGCCTGCTGCAACTGTCCCCGACGTCCTACCTGGCCGCCAACCCGAACTGGCGCCCCACGCTGCCGCGGCGATCCGGGGCGGCCGGCGACTTCCGCATGGTTGACTTGCTCACCTTCGCCGGGGTCGACCCGACCAGCCGCGGCCAGTAGGCGCCGGGCGGCAAATTACACAACGAAGAGTGCCCGGCCGGCCCGGCGATGACCGCGCAGTAGCTGAGGTCAAGCGGAGCAGCGCCGCTTCCCCATGCGGCTAGCTACCCAGGCGCCATCGTCGTGCTCGATGGCTCGCGGTGGTCGGGCGGGCGGCCGTCCGGCGGGCCATGATCGCCGGGCGGGCCGCTGCCGCCCGGTGGTCCGTGGCTGTACAGGACGTGCCCGCGGGGGCCGTACGCGGTGGTAGTTCCGTCGGGGTGCAAGACGAGTCTCCAGTTCCACCGATGAATGCAAATATCGTGGTGAAACTGACAAAGCAGAACGCAATTACCAACAGAAGTATCGCCGCCGTCAGCCTGATGGCGCAGGTGGTGCACATCACAGGCGGCCGGGCGCTTACCGCAGCCCGGCCATTCGCAGTGCCGGGCGCGCAGCTGCACTGCCCGGCGGATGGAGCCGGGGATGCTAGCGCTGTAACCGACGTCCAGGATCACGGACTTGCTGGTGTAAGGGGCGTTGAGCAGGCCCTGGCGCAAGATCGAGGCCAGCCGGTCCGGCCCGGCGACAAGGTCAACGGCCAGCCGGGCGATGGCGTACCGCAGCGCCTGCCGCGCTTGCGGGGACAGGGCTTGCGGGGACAGGGCCTGCGGGGACAGGGCCCGGGCCCGGTCACCCGCGCCGCCTGGCTGGCCATCCTCGGCCGCGTCCAGGAAGTCTACGATGACGTCGATCATCTGGTCCACGACCGTCAGGTCGGGGTGGCCCGTGACGACTGGGGCGACGATGGCGTCGCAGGCGGCGGCCTCGGCGTCCTGGCCGGCCAGGTGGGCGTGCTCGCCGGCCATGGCGGCCAGCCGCGCCTCGGTCAGCGCCGGGGCGCCCGGCAGGGCCAGCAACTCGGCCAGCGAGATCACCGCGTCCACCCGGGTGTCGGCCCCGGCTCGGGCGGGGACCATGTCCGCGCGGATCAAGAGCTCGCACGCCTCCTGCAGCGAGTCATGGAACCGCTGCGGCTCTGACCGGTCATCTTCCGGTCCGCGCTTCTTGCCCAGGGCCTCCAGCACCGCCTGCACCGCGGCCGTGCACTCCGGCGTCAAGTCCCCCGTCAGCCGGCCGGCGTTGTCGATCGTGGTGCCCAGCTTCAAGTACCGGTCCGCGAACCCGTCATCGTCGCCATCCGGGTCCGGCTGCTGGGAGCGCCATCGCTCGTAGGCGGCGCGGGCGACGAACGCGAGGTCTTCCAGGTTGGCGCCAGCGGCGGCGGTGTCGGTGAGCAGCTTGTCCACGCCCTCGCGGAACTCGGCCGGCAGCTTACGGGTCCACTCGGCCATCTCCGCCGCCCAGGACTCGCTGAACTCGCCGCGGGCTTGCGCGGCCGCGATGACCGGATGCCGGCGTAGCTGCCGCATCCGCCGCACCTCCGCCCCCGCCGCTTTGGGCGTGCACCGGGTCCGCGCTGCCAGCCACGCCCGCGAGCTGCCGTACCCGTCGGCGCCGTGCTCACGCGCCGCGTCGAACCGCGACAGCACCCGCGCCCGGGCGGCGCCGAGCTTGGCGCTGGCCCGGGCCAGCGCAACCAGGGCCTCGCCGTGCGCCCCGGTTGGCAACTCCCCGGTCAGCGGCCCGTTGAGGTAGTCCAAGGCGGATTCCAGCATCCGCAGCGCCTCCGGGGCATTCCCTGGCAGCTGATCGTCGGGCATGCACATGCCAGGTCACCTCCCCGGGAGCGGAATCGGAGATCCGGGGCTGGCGGACCGCCGCGGAGGGCGCTCGCATCCGGCGCTGACGCCGGCGCTCACATCGGACCTGACATCATTATCGCAGCTATCATCTGATAATACAACACGTAGCACCAAGATCTTTATTCGATTATGGCGCGAAGGGCGGGGGGCCGTGTGAACTGAGGGGACTGGGTGAAGAAGAAGGCTCTGTGAAGAAGAAGGGCTGTGTGAAGGGAGGTGGCCGTGAAGGGTGGGGCAGGGCGCGGAGCGGGGCCGTGTGAAGGGAGGTGGCCGTGAAGGGTGGGGCAGGGCGCGGAGCGGGGCCGTGTGAAGGAAGAGGGCGACGGGGCGCGGTCAGTGGCGCTCGGGTGGCGGGGGCGGGACCGGGCCGCGGCCGTGGCCGGAGGTGGGCGACGCGACCGCTTCGCCGGCGGCCACCTCGGCGGTCAGGTCGAGGCCGAGGCCGGATAGCTCGAGCCGGATGGTGTCGCCGGCGGCGATCGGGCCCACGCCGGCTGGGGTGCCGGTGGTGATGACGTCGCCGGGGTAGAGGGTCGTGACCGAGGACGCATAGGAGACCAGCCGCGCCACGCCCCAGATCAGGTCGCGGGTGCTGGCCTTCTGGCGCAGGTCGCCAGCCACCCAGCAGCGCAGGTCCACCTGGCCGGGGTCCCCGAACTCGTCGGCGGTGACCAGGACCGGGCCCATCGGGGTGAAGGTGTCGAAGGACTTGCGGGTCGAGCGGTCCTCGCCGCCGCGCATGGTGATGTCCAGCAGCCCGGTATAGCCGAACACGTAAGCCAGCGCGTCATCCTCGCTGACCCGGCGGGCGGTCCGCCCGATCACCAGCGCGAGCTCGCCCTCCTGGTCAAAGCGCCGGTCGTGGTAGGGAAGCTGGATCGTCCCGCCCGGGTCGAGCAGGGACGACGGGGCCTTCAGGAAGAAGCCGAGCGCGCCGACCTGGGCGTCGCTGTTCATCTCGGCCTGGTGGTCCCGGTAGTTCACCGGGGCCGCGATGATCTTGGAGGGGTCGGCGACCGGCACCCGCAGGCGCACGTCGGCCAGCGGGACCGCGTCCCCGCGCCCGGGGGCCGTCAGCGCGCCGGAGTCCCAAGCGGCGATCGCGTCCCGCATCGTCGCGGCCGGCAGCGGGATCACCTGATTCTCATCCAGGCACCCGACCCGGCCGTCGTCGTAGCTGACCAGCCTCACGCAACGTCCTCGCGCACGTCCTGCCGCGGCAGCTCCCGCGTGCGGGCCAGCCCGAGCGCCTCGAGCACCGGGCCGTCGGACAGCAGGAACAGGTCGGCGTCGTCGGTGGCCTCGTGGTCGACCGCCGCCCACGAGGGCGTGACGAGCATGTCTCCCGGCGTCCAGCGGAAGCGGCGTCCGTCGACCACCGTCGCCCCCGACCCTCGGTAGACCACCCAGATCCCGCTGCCGGCCGTGCGGGTGGTCGGGGTGCGGTGCCCGGCCAGGACCCGGTGCAACTCGGCGCGCAGCGTCGGCATGATGTCCCGGCCGGTCGCGGGGTCGCTGTAGCGGACGGACGCCGCCCGCCGCCCGGTCGTCTCGATAAGGCGCGACAGGGTCGCGTCGGTGGCCGCCCACCGGTAGGCCAGCAGCCGGGAGGGCCGGCCAGGTGCCGGGTCCCGGGAGATGGCTCGCTCCTCGCTCGCCGGCAGCAGCCCTGTGCCACCGTAGAGGCTCTCCGATCGCGAGGCGAACACCGGCTCATAGGGACTCAGCTCCTCGCCGCCGGGCTCGAAGAACACCGCGTCGAGGTTGCGCACGAGCGGGACGTCCAGCCCGTCGAACCAGATCATCGGCTCGGTCCCCGGGTTGTGGTGCTCGTGCCAGGTCCAGCTGGGGGTGAGCACGAGGTCGCCCGGCGCCATGTGGAGCGGGTCGCCGTCCACCAGCGTCCAGACGCCGCTGCCCTCCAGCACGAACCGCAGCGCGGCGGGGGTGTGCCGGTGGGCGGGCGCGAGCTCCCCGCCGCGCAGGAACTGCACGGCGCCCCACAGCGTGTGCGTGGCGAACGGCTGCCCGCCGAGGTCCGGGTGGGACAGCGAGATCACCCGGCGGTCGCCGCCGCGGTCGATGCCGACCAGGTCTCCCGACCGCTCGGCCAGGTCCCGCAGCGTCTTCCATCGCCAGATGTGCGGCGTCAGCCCGTTCGGCGCCGATGGCAGCAGGCCGGACTGGGTCCACAGGGGCTGCAGGTCGGCGGCGGCCATGTCGGCGTACAGGCCGTCTACGTCCGCGGATTCGTCGTGGAAACGGGTGGTGGCCATTGCTCTCCTTCGCAGACGCCTGCTATAGGGCCCTCGTGGTCACGCTAGCTCGCATTCGGCTGGTCCTGGTAGAGCCAGTCCAGGTCGGTGTAGTCATCCGGGAGGCGCCGGGTGAGGATCCGGTCGCGCAGCAACGGGATGACGGGCCCGTCATCATGCCAAATCTGGCCCCAGCTGCGGGCGGCGCGCTGGACCAGCGCGGTGCGCGGGATGCGCTCGGCCTGATAGGCAGCCAGGGCCTTGACGACGTCGCCGTCGCGGGCGGCGAACTGGCGGGCCAGGCACTCGGCGTCCTCGATGGCCTGGCAGGCGCCCTGCGCGAGGTACTGCACCATGGGGTGGGCGGCGTCCCCGAGCAGGGTGATCCGGCCAGTGGTCCAGTTGCCCAGCGGCTCGCGGTCGTACATCACCCACCGGCGGTCGCGGTTGATCAGGGCCACCCCGGCGCGGACCTGGTCGCAGGCGCGCGCGAAGGCCGCGTCCAGCTCATCCGGGGTGCCCCAGCCATCGGTCAGCTCGACCTCGGGGGAGTAGCGCCCGCTGCGGAAGACGGCGACCTGGTTGTACAGCTCGCCGCGGCGGATCGGGTACTGCACGAGGTGCTTGCCGGGTCCGATCCAGATGACCTCATCGCCACCATTGTTCTCGTCGGCACTAACGGCCGGGCCGGCCGGCAGTGTCATTTGGCCGAGCGGCAGTGTCATTTGGCCGGCCGGCAGTGTCAATTGGCCGGCCGGCAGTGTCATTTGGCCGAGCGGCAGGGCGCCGCGGTAGGCGACGAACCTCTGGGCGATCGGGCGGTCGCCGGAGACCAGCGTGCGCGCGGTCGACCACAGGCCGTCGGCGCCGATGACCGCGCCGCACTCATATCCGTCGCCGTCGGCGAAGGCGGCCCGCGCGCCGTCGCCGTGGTCGGCCAGCCCGGTGACCTCGCGGCCGCTTTCCAGCGTGACGAGGTCAGCCGCCTGGCAGGCCTGGTGCAGCACGGCCAGCAGGTCACCGCGGTGCATAACGGTGTACGGGTAGCCATAGCGCCGCTGGAAGGACGCGCCGAAGTCCACGGTGGTGAGATGCCGGCCGGTGTCGGCGTGCATGAGCACCAGGTGGCGGGGATGGACGGCCAGCGCCTCCAGCCGCGGGAGCACCCCGAGGCCGTCCAGGACGCGCAGCGCGTTGGGGGCGAGCTGGATGCCCGCGCCGATCTCGCCGAATTCCGGTGACCGCTCCACGATGTGCGCCGGGAAGCCGGCCCGGGCGAGGGCCAGCGCGGCGGTCATCCCGCCGATCCCGCCGCCGATGATCAAGATGGGGACGTCCGCCGTCATGGGGCGTCCCCGGTCCCGCCCCAGGAGGCGGCGAGCGGGGTGTCCGCCCCGGCCGGGCCGGTGGCCTCCGCGCCCCCCGGCGAGCCCAGCGGGGCATCGCGGCCGGGCAGCACCTGGGTGAAGAACGCCGCGTTGTCCGCCTCCCACACCGGGTCGGGCGCCTCGTTCGGGGCGTAGATCGCGTCGACGGGGCACTCGGGCAGGCAGGCCCCGCAGTCGATGCACTCGTCGGGGTTGATGTAGCGCTTGCGCAGCCCCTCGTAGATGCAGTCAACCGGGCAGCAGCTGACGCAAGAGCCGTCCAGCTCGTCGATGCAGCGCTCGGTGATGACGTACGCCATGCGGTCAGCTCCAGATGGGCGGTCCGGTAACCGGGTCGTCGCCGGCGTCGGCGTAGGCGCGGGCCGCCGCCGGGTGCAGCGGGACCGGCGTGCGCGCCATGTCGGCGGGGACCAGCGGGTAGGTGACGGGGGAGTGGTCGGGCGGCAGGTGAGCGTACTGCGCCTCAAGCGCGCGCCGGGTCTTCACCATGCACCAGGCGGCCAGGTAGGCGACGTCGTCGGCGAGCGTCGGCGGGCACAGCAGGACGAAGTCGGAGAAGTCCAGGGTGCGCAGGTCCGCCTCCAGGCCGGGCAGGTAGCCGGCCTCGACGGTGGCGGACGGCCAGCCCTCGGCGGCGAACCCCGCGAGCACGTCCTCGCCCCACGGCAGGTAGCGCACCGGGCGCTTGGCGGCGATCCGCTGCCAGTGCGGCGTCATGATCGCCTCGTGAATCAGCACGTCGGTGTCGCCGTCGGCGAACCAGCTGATCGGCGGGAAGGGCCGCTCGTCGTAGCGGAACGACAAGGCGTCCGGGGCGACGCCGGCCAGCCGCAGGGCCTTGTGCGCGGCCAGGCCGATGAGGTTCACGCCATCGTCGGGGGAGGTCGCGACAGTCACCCCGCCGGGGATGGCGGCCAGGTCGGCTACTGTGCGAGCCGGGAGCGCGGCGTCGACCGCGACGACCAGGCGGTCGCGCTGCCCGATCACGCCCAGCGCGCACAGGTCGCCCGGCTGCAGCAGGGGCACCGCGGCGGCCGGGGTGACCACGGCGATGTCGGCCGCGCCCGAGCGAAGCGCGGCGATCGCGTCCGTGCCGCCGCGGCCGGACCAGATCGCGAACCGCGACTCGCGCGGCGAGCGGTCGCCGATCTCCTGGGCGAGCCAGCCGCAGATCCGGTGCATGTTCGCCTGTCCCCAGTCACCGCGGAAGGCCAGGGTGACCGGATGGTCCAGGCGGGGCTCGTCAGCCACGGGCGAGCATCTGAGCGAGCTGCGCGTCGCTGAGCGCGTAGTCGAGCTCGTTGATGGAGTCGAACGGGAAGCCAACTCGCTCAAATTCCTGCTCTACCTCGGCGGCGCTGCCTGCCTCGTACAGCGTCGCGATGAAGCCGGTGCCGGTGTTGACGTACAGCTGCCGGAAGGTCGCGTGGACGTTCTTGGCGACGTCTGGCGCGTAGCCCGCGATCTCCTCCGGCGACAGGCCGGGGGCTTGGTGGAGGCTCAGGAATAGGGCCATGGCATTCTCCTCGAATGTGCCACTCTACGGAACAGTGTTCCGTAGTCTGCTACATCAGTCAATGATGTGCAAGGCCCCGATGCGCTACCCTGCAGGGGTGGAGCAAGGTCCCGCTGACGCCCGGCCCGACCGCCCGGGCGGGCTGATCGGCGCGGTCGACAACGTGCTGCGCCTGCTCCGCCTCTTCGAGGATCACGAGATGATCCGGGTCAACCAGGTCGCGCGGGACATGGGGCTGTCCAGGTCGACGGTCCACCGCATGCTCGCGACGCTCAGCCATCATCAGTTCGTCGAGCAGGACGAGGACTCGCGCGCCTACCGGCCCGGGCCCGTGCTGGTTGACATCGGCCTGTCAGTGGTGTCCAAGCTCGACCTCGTCGCGGTCTCGCACGCGTCGCTGGAGGAGCTGCGGGACCGGACCGGGGAGACCGCGCACCTGGGCATCGCCCGTGGTGATGTCAACGTCTTGTACCTCGACAGCGTCGAGAGCTACCAGGTCGTGCGGACCAGCAGCCGGGTCGGCCGGATGCTGCCCGCACACGCGACGGCCACCGGCAAGGTCCTGCTCGCCGAGCGCGGCGACGCGGACATCGCCGCCCTGTACCCGGCCGGGCTGCCCGCCGGGCCGATGCCCCGCGCGCTGGCCAGCCTCGGCGAGCTGCTGGAGCAGATCGCCGAGGTTCGCCGGCTCGGGTACGCGGTCAACTACGGCGAGAGCGAGAGCGACGTGGCCGCGGTCGCGGCCCCGGTCCGTGACAAGCGCGGCCGCCTGCGGTGCGCCGTCGTGGTCACCGCGCCGCTGTCGCGCGTCGATGACGCGTGGGTGAAGACCGCCGCCGCGGCGACCATGCAGGTCGCGCGCGATCTGGGCGAGCGGCTGGGCTGACTTCGGGGCTTGCGGCGGCTCCCGGTTCGGTATCACAATGGGGGTCAGTGTTCCGCATGACGCTACATGGTGAGGTGAGGCGTGCACCTAGAGGACACCCGGCGGATCCCGCCGCCTGACCCCGATCGCGAGCCGCTCAAGGTCAATGTCTACGAGCGGATGTCCAAGGCGGCCGCGCAGCTGACGCCGCTGTTCCCCTACGACTCGGCCGGGGCGATCATCCCCGCGGGCGCGGTCCTGGTGGGCGGCCCGGACATGGAGTACGGGCACTTCTTCCACTGGAACACCGTCAACGAGGTCGCGGTCACCTACGGCGCCAGCAAGGCGATGCTGGCCGCCGGGCAGATCTTCGTGACCCAGCAGCTGCACGGGGTGAACTCGTTCCTGCGCGATCAGAAGGACCCGGACGCGTTCGCCGTCATGGTCATCACCCAGCACCAGTCGGCCTCCGGGGACCAGAAGGAGGCGCTGATCGCGCGGTGCGCCAAGTGCAAGGCGGAACTGGTGCGGACGGAGTACGACGCCACCCCGCACGGGCTGCCCGGCTACGACGCCAAGCGCTATGGCGCCGACGAGGACCCGGTCCGGCAGTTCGCCACCCTCGCGGGCTCGGCGGACTTCATCACCGCCCGCAACAGCGACGAGGGCCGCGCCTGCGCCGGGTGCGGGCACGTCAACGATCGCTTCCCCGCCGAGCGGTGGGGGTGGGAGCGAACGGTGCTGCAGACCCGGACGGTCAACGCCGCCTACCACTCGCTGGCGCAGGCCGCGTCGCCGGCGGAGGCCGCGTCATGAACCGGCGGCGCATGCTGCACGCCTTCAAGGCCGAGGTGGGCGAGTACGAGGACGCCGCCGCGCTTCCCGCCGAGACCGACCCGCAGCTGTACCTGTCCCGCAACCGCCAGCCGCAGCCGTTCCACCTCATCTGCTCCAAGGACAACGTGCTCAGCCTGATGTCCGGGTCCGCGCGCGTCCACCTGCGTGACAGCTCCGTCAACCGCTTCAAGATGGACGTCGGGGACCACGTGTACATCCCGGCCGGCACGCCGCACCGGATCGTGCCGGTCAGCGAGGGCCTCATGCTCCGGTTCCAGCCGGCCGAGGCGGGGCTGCAGGGCGCCGCGTGGTACTGCGACGGGTGCGACAGCGAGCTGCGCCGGTATGAGTGGGAGCACGACGCCGGCACTCCCGCGGTGCGGTACTACTCCGCTGCGTGCGCCCGGTTCTCCGCCGATGAGGCGGCGCGGACCTGCGGCAAGTGCGGGGCGGTGGCCGCGCCGGTGGACCTGGCCGCCTACAGCTGGCCGCCGGCGGAAGCGCCCGCTCCCTCAGTGTTATGAACCGCGATGAGCCGGGCGGCCTCTGCGGCGTCGCGGCGCTCCAGCGCCGCGACGAGGTTGGCGTGCAGTTGGTAACGCGCTTCGATGTAGCCGGGCAGCGGCGTGTCGTCGGCCGGCAATACGGACAGCGTGTGCCGCTCGATGAGCTCCAGCAGCACGCCGTAGAACGACCGCAGCAGCTTGCTGGGGCTGACCGCGGCGATCTGGGCGTGCAGTTGCCAGTTGGCGTGCACGAAGGCGACGGCGTCGCCGCTGGCGACGGCGGCCGCCATGGGGTTCAGGCAGGCCCGGGCGGCCGCGAGGTCGGCCGGGGAGGCGTGCCACAGCGCGTCCTCGATCAGCAGCGGGTCCAGGGCGTTGCGGATGCGGATGGCCTCGGCCACGGCGGCCTCGTTGGCGTCCAGCTCGAGCCGGGACCCGCCCAGGCGGACGGTCAGCTGCCGGTCGGCGACGAACAGACCGCCGCCCGGCCCGGGCCGCACGGTGACCAGCTGACGTTCCTGCAGCAGTCGCAGCGCCTCATTGAACGTGCCCACCGAGACGCCGCACTGGGCGCGGACGGCTTCCTTGGTGCCCAGGCGCGTGCCCGGGGCCACCGCGGCGGCCAGGCTCGCCACGTGGTCGGCCGCCTGCTCGGCGCGCGAGCGCCCCGGGGGATGCTCCCAGTCGCCGCGCCGCAGTGCTGTCTCAACCTGAGGGGCTACCTCGGCCAGGGGTGCCATCTCGGCCTGGCTGGCCCCGGTCTCGCGGGTCTCGTCGGCCGCGGCCACGAGCGGCTCCCTCCGGGTCAGGTGCGGCAAGCAATATCGGCTATGTGGGGCAATCATAGGGCGAGCGGGCCCTCCGCGACCTGATGGCGGAATGTGGTGGGCCAGGGCCGCCTGCTCCCGCTGACGAGGGCCGTGGCGCCCGCCCGGGCGCGCACGAGGATCCGAGGAGGAGCCCATGACCGAACCGACCGCCGCCGAGCTCGTGGCCCGGGCGCGGGCGCTCGCGCCGCTGCTGCGAGAGCACGCGGCCAAGAGCGACGCCGACCGCCGGGTAGCCACCGACTGCATGGACGCGCTGGGCGAGGCCGGCCTGTTCAAGATCTCCGTCCCCAGGCGGTACGGCGGGAACGAGACCACGCTGCGCACGATGCTGGACGTGTCGGCCGCCGTCGCCGAGGGCGACGGCTCCGCCGGGTGGGTCGTCGCGCTCGTCAACGTGTGCCACTGGCTGGCCGCGCTGTTCTCCGAGCGGGCGCAGGACGAGGTGTTCGCCGACGCCCAGCCCCGGGTGACCGGGGTGCTGACCCCGTCGGCCACCACCCGCAAGGTGGACGGCGGCTGGCGGGTGTCGGGCCGCTGGTACTTCAACTCCGGTTCCTGGTGGTCCACCTGGGCGGTACTCGGCGTCCCGCTGACCGACGACGCCGGCGAGGTGGTCGACCAGGGGCTGGTCCTCATCCCGGCGGCCGACTTCACCATCGAGGACGTCTGGTTCGTCACCGGGATGCGGGGAACCGCCAGCAACTGCCTGGTGGCCGAGGACGCCTTCGTCCCCGAACATCGCGTCATGTCCGTGCCGGCCGCGATCGAGGGCCACTACCAGACCCCGTTCACCGGCGAGTCGCTGTACCGGTCGGCCTTCATCCCGCTGCTGACCCTGGTGCTGGCGGGCCCGCAACTCGGCATGGGGCGGGCGGCACTGGACCTCGTCTTGGGCAAGGCGGCCAGGAAGCCCATCTCCTACACTTTCTTCGAGACCCAGGCCGAATCGGTCGCCTTCCAGCTCCAGATGGCCGACGCCGCCACCAAGGTCGACGTCGCCGCGCTGCTGTGCTACCGGGCCGCGGCCGACATCGACGATGCCGCGGTCCGCGGGGAGTACCTGGACTACCGGGCCCGGGCGCGGGTTCGCGCGGACACCGGGTACGCGGTGCAAAGCGTCGTCGAGGCCCTGACCATCTTGATGAACGCGCACGGGGCGGGCGGGTTCGCGGACACCAGCCCGCTGCAACGGATCTGGCGGGACTGCAACGTCGCCGCCCGCCACGCCGTGGTCTCGCCGGCCGTGGGCGCGGAGGTCTACGGCAAGGCCCTGCTTGGGGTGGACGAGAAGATCACCCCGCTCGTCTGAGAACTGGAGCGAATCAACCATCGACGGCATCGGCGAGCTGCGCAAGCGGTTCACCGCATGAGGAAGGCACCGCGACCCTGCGCACAGTCAGTAACTACTTTCTGACACTCTGTATATGAACCATCTATGGGGGGAGCTGGCGCCAGTGCCACCGAGTCATGTCCACTTCAACGGCAGCCTCAACCTGGCCGATGCCGAGACGGTGATGCGCGAGATCGCCGCGCGGATCCCGGCGGGCCTGCGCCGCGTCCCGGACGGGGAAACCGGGGACCGGGCCGGCTGGATCTTCTTCCAGGCTCATCAGTTCCAGCACCTGCCCTGGCTGGAGCCGGCGCAGACGTTCGACCCGGTCGAAGGCGATTACCAGCACATGCCGCAGCTGCGGCTGGCCGGGGGAGCCGACCCGGCCACGGTGACCTGGCCCGACCCCGGCTACGCGGATGCCTACCTCGGGTCCTATGAGACCTTCACCGCGCTGCGCGAGGAAGGCGTCATCCCCGCCGGAGTCCGCTTCCAGGTGGAATACCCGACGCCGATGGCCTCCATCAGCGCCTACGTCGTCCTGGAGGATCGGCAGGCCGTGCTGCCGGCCTACGAGCGGGCGATGTTCGCGGACCTGGGCCGGCTGCTGGCGGCGGTCCCGCGCGAGCAGGTGGCCGTCCAGTGGGACGTCGCCGTGGAGTTCAGCCTCCTGGAGGAGTTCTTCGGGCCGCTGAGCCCGCAGGCCCGCGACGCGATCATCGCCAGCCTCGCGCGCTGCGTGGACGCGGTGCCCGCCGAGGTGCCCGCGGGCCTGCACCTTTGCTACGGGGACTGGGGGCACCAGCATTTCAAGGAGCCGCTGTCACTGGAGTTGCAGGTCCGGGTGCTGAACGCGGTGGTGGCGGCGGCGGGGCGGCCGGTGAGCTTCGTCTCCTTCACGGTGCCGCAGTACCAGCGCTCGGCGGGCTACTTCGCGCCGCTGGCCGAGCTGGCCACCGGGCCAGAAACCGAGCTCAACTTCGGGATCGTGCCGTATCATCCCGCCGACCAGGCGCCCGGCACCACCGCCGAGCAGGTGCGGCTGATCGACGCCGCCCTCGCGGGGAGCCCGGCCGGCCCCCGCCCCTGGGGGATATCCACCGAGTGCGGCATGGGCCGGGCGGGCCGGGAGGAGATGCCAGCGCTGCTGGACCTGCACCGTCAGATCGTCGCCGCGGGCTGACACCACGTCAGGGCCGCCCGGCGCCACCGGGCGGCCCGGACGCTCTCGCCGCGAGATCTCGGCTCAGGACAGTCCCGCCTCGATGAAGGCGCTGGTGACTTCCTCAATGTGACGGCGGGTGGCGTCGGGGGCGTCCCGCAGCGGGCCTTGCCCGGTGAGGACGGCCAGCCCGTGCACCACGGACCAGATGGGGTACTCGATACCGGCCCGGCGACGCCGGCTGAGGACGCCGGCGTCGGCCAGCTCGTCGAGTACCGCGCGGAGCTGGTCCAGGGGGAGGGGGCCCGGCTCGGCCCCGCCGTCGGCCCCGGCGCCGGGCGCGCCGTAGGCGTGCTGATGGGGCACGGCGAAGGCGGTCGCGAACAGGCCCGGCTCCGCGCGGGCGAAGTCCAGGTACGCCCGGCCGATCGCTTGCAGGCGGCGGCGGGCGGCGGCGGGATCCCCCCGCTGGCCGCGCACGCGGCCGACGCCGGCGGCCATGCGGGCGGCGAGCTCGCGCATGGCCGCCGTGCAGACCGCGGCCAGCAGCTCGTCCCGGTTGGCGAAGTGCCGGTAGGCGGCGTTGGGCACCACGCCCACCATCCGGACCGCCTCGCGGAGCACGACGGCGTCCGGGCCGCCGGCCCGGGCCAGCTCGAGGCCGGCGGCGACCAGGCCCTCGCGAACGGCGCCGCGCGGGCGCCGCCGCCGGGCCTCGGTTGCCTCACCCGCTGATCCGTCGCTTGTCACGGACGACAATTTAGTGGACAGCATCCACCAGCTCAAATACAGTGGACAGCGTCCACTTGTTAGTGGACATCGTCCACAAAATCGGACCTGGGAGGAACGGAACCACCATGACCAGCCGGATGACCCCGCTGCTCGAGCACAACGAGCAGTTCGCGCGGGCCTATACCCCCGTGCCGCTCGGCCTGCCCGCCGCGCAGGTGATCGTCATCACCTGCCTTGACCACCGGATCGACCCCGCCATCACCCTCGGGCTCCGGCCCGGCGATGCCCCCGTCCTGCGCAACGCGGGGGGCCGCGTCACCCAGCCAGTCATCGAGGAGATCGCCTACCTCGCCTTCCTCGGCGGGAGGCTGGCCGGCGGGCAGATCGCCGGCGGCAGTCGCGTCGAGGTCGCGATCATTCACCACACGCAATGCGGGACCGGCTTCCTCGCCGACCCCGGCTTCCGGCGCGAGGCGTCCGCGGCGACCGGCGTGGACGAGGCGGCCCTGGCGGCCTCCGCCGTCGGCGACCCGCACGCGACCGTCGCCGCCGACGTCGACCGCCTGCTGTCCTCGCCCCTGCTCCCGCCGGGCATGGGCGTCTCCGGCCACGTGTACGACATCGAGACCGGGCGGGTCACCACCGTCGTCGACGCCCGGTACCGCTAGCGCGGGCCAAGCAGCGGCTGCGTCACCCCAGGGCGCCGGTGGACAGGTTCACGTTGACCGGGATCGTGGCGGTGCCGATCGTGATCTGCGCGACGTCATGGCCCGCCGCCGCGACCACCCGCGCGGTTACCCGGGTGCCGGGGGCGGCGGCGGTGATGAGCGTGAGCATCGCGGAGGTCAGCGCCGTGCCCGTGCCCTGGCCGGCCATGATGACCACCGGGGCCGGGAGCCGCTGCAGCGCCTGGCGGGAGACCCAGCCCTGGTAGGGATTGGCCTGGCCCTTGACGACGGTCGTGGACCCGGCCCGGATCGCCTGCCCGGGCAGCGGGATCCGGGCAATGGTGAGGGCGGTGGCCGCGAACGCGGGGGAGGTGGCGGTCGCGGGGGCAGCCGGGGCGGTGGCCACGGCCTGGCCGGCGGTCACCGTGGTGACCGTCAGCCCGGGATCGAGGTGCCACAGCTGCTGGTAGGCGGCTGCCCCCTGGTCCCGGTCGAGCACCAGCATGAAGTCCGGCCCCTGGTGGACGTAGACGCTCCGCTTGCGGGGGCCGCCGAACGCGGAGTCCGCGAACTGGAAGTACTGGCTGCGCGGCTTGACCGCGTCCCCGGTGAGCGTAGTGGCGGCGGAGGCGTGGAAGCTCTTCCCGGGCGCGATCAGGGTGCTGGCCGCCTGCGGGGACTGGATGTAGGTCCGGTACGGCGATACCTCATAGCCGGTGTGGCCGGCGTTGACGATCAGGTTCCGGCCCCGCGAGTAGTAGGTGATGCCCATGTGGTCGTTGTGGCCGTGGACCTGGCGGCCGGGGCCGAAGCGCAGGGAGTAGAACGTCCCGTTCTGCCCCCCCTGCGAGCGGCCGAAGACATACCCGGCCGCGAAGACGGCGACCCGGGCGGTGGCCGTCCCGCGCGGCAGCGCTGGCGGCGGCTCGACGTACGTGTCGCCGATCTGCGCGAGGTTGCCGTCGGGCTGGGTGGCGTCGGCGAGGAAGGGGGCCATCTTCGCTATCCGCGCGGTGATGGTGGCGGGCAGCCGGTAACCGCAGGCCGCGAGCTCCGGCTGGCCGACCTGCCACAGGTCCCAGACGAACCGCTCGTAGCCGGTCGCCTGCTCGTTGGCGACGCCGCTGGCGTCGATGGACGGGCCGAGCCGGTTGGGCTGGAACGACGAGAGTATCTGGCTATAGGCGGTCTTCCGCCACTTCAGGGCGTCTGCGCCGAACGCGGCCGGGAGGTACGCGCAGCCAATGCGCATGAGCTTGATGTCCTGCACCAGCCCGTGGTTCCACGCCCCCTGCCAGTGGCTGGCCAGCCAGTTGACGCTCGCGTCGACCTGGTCATCAATCCACGCCTGGCCGGGGAATCCCTCCGAGAGGCAGATGAGGACCTGCGGGTCGCGGTTGCCGATGGCCACGCCTTTCAGCCAGCTCTGGGTGATGGCCTTGGCGCGGGCGAGGTAGGCGCTCGCCCCGCTCCCGCCGGCGAGGCCGCCGGCGATGAGCATCTCGATCCAGCTGCCCGCCTGGAAATCCTGCTGCCAGGTGGGGTGGTGGAACGGGTTCTGGCTCCAGTTGATGTTGCCGCTCTTGGCGGGGTCGATCGTGACCGTGGGGAACGGCGAGATCGTCAGCTTGCCCGCCATGATCGCGTCGGCGGTCGCCTGGGAGAACCTGGGCAGCCCGCCGCAGGCCTTGGCCGCGCCGGACGCCACGTCGTCTTTGGACGCCCTGTCCCCTAGCGCCCGCGCCGGGCTTGCCCCGGGCGCGAGGCTGGTAACGAAAACGACCAGGAACGCCAGCAGTGCCAATCCCCGCCTTATCAGCATGCGCCACAGTATGACCGTTCCCTTGCGTTAAGGAGGCTGAGGCTAGGTAAATGGCGTTCCTCATGTCCGGGATGGCGTCGGGAACGGCGGCCTGTCACCGCGGCCCTGCGGGCGATCGAGGAGGACGGCCGGGGGTAGCTTGTGGCGATGATGGCTGATTGCGGTGAGCCCCGGCGGGGAACACTGGCAAGCGATGCGAGCAGTCAGTGCGTAGCGGTGGCGGGGCCAGCGCGATGGCTACCTTCGCAGGGGTCGCGCTCGTTCTGGCGGCGGCGCTCCTGCTCTACCTAGGCATTCAGGTGAACGCTGTCCCTTCTTCCCCTTCTTCCGGGACAGCCTCGGCTCCCCTCGCGGCAGGCGTCGCGGCGCCTGCCCTGCCGCCTGCCCGGCCGGCGGCTCAGGCGCGACAGCCGGCGCGGGACAGTTCCGCGCCAGTCAGCCCGGTCCCGGCCGCGCCGTCGAGCACGGCGACTCAGCAGGCGGTGGACCGAGTCGCGCCAAGATCGTCCGCGCCGGCTCCGGCCCGGGCGCCGACGGTACCTCGGCGGGCAGCGGCAGCCCCGGGCGCTCCCCGCAAGATGACTCCCGCACGTCCGGCCGCGCCCCCTCATGCGACCGGTCCCGCTCCCGCTCCGCCGCCACCCCCGCTGCCGCGCTCCGGCCCGGTGACCAAGCGCGTCATCTGGGGCGCGCTGCGGGCGGCAGGCTATAGCCAGATCCAGGCGGCCGGGGTGATGGGCAACATGCGGAACGAGTCGGACTTCAATGTCGAGACGAACTGGCCCGACACGAACGGCTTCCATGCCTACGGGCTGATCTCGTGGAACGCCAAGTTCTACCCGCATGCCCCGTCGCTCGTGACAGGGCACCAGCGGGCAGACCTGGCACGGCAGGTGCAGTACCTGCTGCACCACACCCGGAGGATCCGCAAGGGGCTCAGGGGCTCGACGGTCGCGCAGGTGGCCAGCAACTGGTCAGCCTATGTCGAAGCGTGCGCGGATTGCGGCTTCGGTCATCGCCAGAACAGCCGCCGCCAGGCGATCGCCACGGGCATCTACCAGCAAGCGACAGCAGGCAGGTGGGGGTAAGCAGATCCGCGAGGCCTTCGCGGGCTCAGCGGCGTGCCCGCAGACGAGGGAGCCAGGCCGCTAGGCCGCGGCGACGATCGCCTTGAGCACGCCGCGGGTGCGTTCCCGGTCCTCGCCGCGCGCGAACTCAACGGCGACGAAGTCGGTCACCCCGGCGTCGGCGAGCGCCAGGATTTGCGCCGCGACCGCGTCCTCGTCCCCGACGATCGCCACGTCGGCCGGGCCGGACGCGCCTTCCCGGTCCAGCATGGCGCGGTAAGACGGCAACTGCCCGTAGATGGCGAAGTCCTTCTCCGCGATCGCGCGGGCGGCGGCCGGGTCGTCGGTCACGCAGACCGGCAGGCTGCACACGACGCGCGGGCGGGGGCGGCCGGCGGCGCTGGCCGCGGCCGACAGCGCCGGGACCACGTAGTCGCGGACGGTGGCGGCCCCGGTCATCCACAGGATCGTCCCGTCGGCCTGCCCGCCGGCCAGGTCCAGCATCCGCGGCGCGAGCGCGGCCAGCAGCACCGGCACCCGGCCATCCCGGGGCGTGGTCAGGCCCAGGTGCGCGCTCAGCGTGGCGCCATCGACGCTGACCGCGGTGCCGTCCAGGAGCGGCAGCAGGACCGACAGGTACTCGCGCATGTGCCGGGCGGGCTTGTCGAAGCTGAACCCGTACATGTTCTCGATGACGACCTTGTGCGACAGCCCGATGCCGAGGGTCAGCCGGCCCGGGCCGACCGCCAGCGCCGTGGTCAGCGCCTGCTGCGCGAGCACCGCCGGATGCCGCGGGTAGGTGGGCACGACGGCCGTGCCGAGCTCGATGCCCGGCACCTGGCTGCCGGCCACCGCCAGCGAGGTCAGTGCCTCGAGCCCGAAGATGTTCGCCATCCACACCGACGTGAGCCCGTCGTCGGCCGCCCGGCGGAGCTGGTCAGCCAGCTTGACCAGGGCCTGGGCCCCGCCCGTCTCCATGGCCGTGGTGCCGATCCGCATGCGCTGTCTCCGTCCGCCCGCCGCCAGTTCGAGATCCGATCCTCGCGGTCGCGGGCCACCATCCGCAAGTCGCCAGTCCGGCCCGCGCTTCATGGAAAGCGGCTGAACGCGATTGCCTCCTAGCGATCACGGCGTCCATTCGGCATAGTTGTTGAGTCCGATGGCGAGAGAAGGGGACAGTCAATGACGCAGGTCCGCCTGAGTGTGTACTACCCGCAAGGCGAGGGCGAGCGGTTCGACCACGACTACTACCGCGACGTCCACGTCCCCATGTGCCAGAAGACGTGGTCACCAGCCAAGACCGAGATCGAGCGGGGGGTGCACGGCCCGTTCGTCGCGGCGGTGCACTTCACGTTCGCCTCCCGCGAGGCGATGGACCAGGCCATGGCCTCCGAAGGCACCGCCGCGGTTCAGGGGGATGTCCCGAACTACACCTCGATCACTCCGCAGATGCAGATCAGCGAGGTCGTTGGCTGACGCTGGCACCGCGTGATCGGCTTCACCGTGGCCGCTCCTCCTCCGGGCCCGGGCCCGGGCGCGGCCCGGGCGCCGGGTCACGCCCGCTGACGGCCAGCCGCAGCCCGCCGTCATGCACGTCGACGTCAACCTGGTCGCCGGGGTTCAGGTCACCGGCCAGCAGCATCCGGGAGAGCTTGCGGTCCAGCTCGGCTCGGATGGTGCGCCGCAGCGGGCGGGCCCCGAACTCAGGCTGGCTGCCCGTGCTGGCTAGCCAGCCGGCGGCGTCCGGGCTGACGTCCATGGTGATGTCCTGGCCCTGCAGGCGGCGGCGAACTTGCCCGAGCAGCAGCTCGGCGATGGCCTGGAGCTGGGCGTGGTCCAGGCGGTGGAACACGATGATCTCGTCAACGCGGTTGAGGAACTCCGGCCGGAAGTGCGCGCGCAGGTCATCTTGCAGGTCCTCGCGCAGGGACTCGACCTCACCGCCGGCGCTGAGGATCTTGTCCGCCCCGATGTTGCTGGTCATGATCACCACGGTGTGGGTGAAGTCCGCGGTGCGTCCCTGCGCGTCGGTCAGGCGGCCGGCATCGAGCAGTTGCAGCAGGGCGTTGAAGATATCCGGATGGGCCTTTTCGATCTCATCGAGCAGGACCAGCGAGTACGGGTTGCGCCGGACGACCTCCGTCAGCTGCCCGGCCTCCTCATAGCCGGCGTACCCGGGCGGCGCGCCGAGCAGCCGGGAGATGGTGTGCCGCTCCTGGAACTCGCTCATGTCGAAGCGCAGGAGGCGGTCCTCGTCGCCGAACAGCGCCTCCGCCAGCGCACGGGCGAGCTCGGTCTTGCCCACCCCGGTGGGGCCGAGGAACAAGAACGAGCCGGTCGGCCGGTGCGGGTCGGCGAGGCCGGCCCGTGATTCCCGCACGGCTTCGGCGACCGCCTGCACCGCCTCGTCCTGGCCGATGACCCGCTCGTGCAGGTGCTCTTCCAGCCGCAGCAGCCGGTCGCGTTCCTCCTCGGTCAGCTGGGCCACCGGGATCCCCGTCTGCCGGGACACTACCTGCGCGATGTCCTCGGCGGTCACCTCCGGCGCCGGCTGGCCGCCGGGGGCGGCGGACGGATGCTCCCGCGGCTCGTCCTGCTCCTTCGGCTCGTCCTGCTCCCGCGGCTCGGCGGCGCCCGGTGATGGCATCCCCGGGCGCAGCCGCACCCGGGCGCTGGCCTGGTCCATGAGGTCGATGGCCTTGTCCGGCAGGCGCCGCGCGGTGATGTACCGGTCCGACAGCTCCGCGGCGGCGCGGAGCGCCTCGTCGGTGATCTGGACCTGATGGTGGGACTCGTAGCGGCCGCGCAGCCCGGTGAGGATCGCGATGGCGCCCTCGACCGACGGCTCCCGGACCATGATGGGCTGGAAGCGCCGCTCCAGGGCGGGATCCTGCTCGATGTTCTTGCGGTACTCCTGCTCCATGGTGGCCCCGATGACGTGCAGCTCGCCTCGGGCCAGGGCGGGCTTGAGCATGTTGGAGGCGTCCATGGCGCCCTCGGCCGCCCCGGCGCCGACGACGGTGTGCAGCTCGTCGATGAACAGCAAGACCTTGCCGTCCGCGTCGCGGACCTCGTCAATGACGTTCTTGAGCCGCTCCTCGAACTCGCCGCGGCGCGTGGTGCCCGCGAGCAGGCCCGCCAGGTCGAGCGCCACCAGCCGCCGGCCGGCCAGGGTCCTGGGCACCTCGTCGCTCACGATGCGCTGGGCGATGCCCTCCACCACCGCGGTCTTCCCGACTCCGGCCTCGCCGATCAGCGCCGGGTTGTTCTTGGCCCGCCGGGACAGCACCTCCAGCGCCTGCTCGACCTCGGACTCGCGTCCGATGACCGGATCGAGCTGGCCGTCGCGCGCCGCCGCGGTCAGGTCCCGGCCGTACTGGTCGAGCGCCAGCGTGCTGTCCGGCACGTTCGCGGGGCTGCTCGCTACCCGCAGCCCGCCCGATCCCAGTGCGCGCAGGGCCTGCCCGGCCGCGGTGTCCGGGTTGGCGGCCAGCCCCAGCACGATGTGCTCGGCGCCGATGCGGGAGGACCGGGTGGCCCGGGACTGGGCTCGCGCCTCCTGCAGCGCCCGCTCGGCGGTGGGGCTGAGCGGCGGGGTGCCCTCCTGGTCACCGCGGCCGGGCCGCGCGTCCACCGCGGCCTCCATGCGCCGGGCCAGGTCATCGACATCGGCGCCGGCCCGCTGGAGCACGTACCGGGTGTCGGGAAGCTGGGTCGCGGCATGCAGCAGGTGCTCGGGGCCCAGGCTCGGGCTGCCCCACTCGGCGGCCCGCTGGGCGGCGAGCTCCAGCAGTTCGCGGGCGGGGGCGGACAGCCGCCGGGTGCTCCCGTCACCGGACTGGTCGCCGCTGAGCAGTCGTTTGATGATGTCGTCGACGAACCCGATGCCGATACTGCCTGCTTTCCCGAAGGGACTCATCTCAGCCTCCCTCCCCGCCCGCGCGATCATGCCGCCCTGTCGGTCTTGCCCTCTTCCCTAACGAGACCCGCGAAAACTGCATTGGGCGGCACTTCCCCGTGCGGTGCGGCTGGCCCGTGGGGTGCGACGGCAGCGGGAAGCTGATGGACTAGGGGTAACCATCGAGGAGGATGACGATGCCGGCATGGATCTGCGCCACGTGCGCCAATCAGTACCCCGATCAGGAGCAGCCGCCGGGGGAGTGCCTGATCTGCTCCGATGAGCGTCAGTGGGTGCCATCGTCGGGGCAGCGGTGGACGACGGCGGCGGAGCTGGCCAGCAAAGGGCATCGCAGCGACGTCCGTGAGGTCGAGCCGGGCCTGCTCGGCGTCGGCGTCGACCCGCCGGTTGCGATCGGCCAGCGGGCCCTGGTGATCCAGACGCCCGAGGGCAACCTGCTGTGGGACCCGCCCGGGTTCCTCGACGAGCACGCCATCGCCGCGGTCAGGCAGGCCGGCGGACTGCGGGCCGTCACCGCCAGTCACCCCCATTTCTACGCCACGATCGTGGAGTGGAGCCACGCGTTCGGCGCCGAGATCCTGCTGCCCGAGGCGGACGCGCACTGGCTGACCCGCCCGGATCCGGCCGTGCGGACCTGGTCCGGCTCCGCGCAGGTCCTCCCGGGCGTGACGCTGGTCCAGTGCGGCGGGCACTTCCCGGGCAGCGCGGTCGCCCACTGGGCCGCGGGCGCCGGCGGCGCCGGGGTGCTGCTCGCCGGCGACACCATCTTCGTGACGCCAGGGGAGGACCGGGTCACGTTCGTGTGGAGCGCGCCGAACCGGCTGCCGCTGCCCGAGCCGGCGGTCCGGGGCGTGGTCGACGCGGTGCGGCCGTACCGTTTTGACCGCATTTACGGGGGCTGGTGGCAGCCTGTCGTGCGCGCGGGCGCCCGGGAGATCCTCGAGTCGTCCGCCAGCCGGTACATCGACTTCCTGCGCGGCGACGCGGCGGTGGGCTGAGCTGGGCGCGGCTACGGGCGGGGAGTGTGGCGCAGCACCTGCGCGCCGCGCTCAGGCCCGTCCCGGACGGCTCGTGAGCGCCCTACCGGGTGAGCTGCTTGGCGATCAGGTAGGCGCCGAGCGCGATCAGCGCGATGCCCGTGACTCGTTCGGCGCGCTCGCGCCAGCGTTCGGCGATCTTGGCGCCGATGGCCAGGCCGAGCTGCGCGACGATGAATGTCTGCAGCGCGATGGCGGCGATCACGATGGTGACGGGCAGCCGGGTCAGGCCGATGCTGAACCCGATGGCCAGCTCGTCCATGCTGATGCTGATCCCGAGGCCGATGAGGGCCAGCCCCCGGCTGGTGGTGATCCGGCTGGCCTTGGCTTCCTCGTCATCGTCGTCAGAAAGCAGCATCCAGGCGCCGGTGCCGATGACGGCGGCGGCGGCGAGGTAATTGGCGATGGCGCCAATCCCGTGGGCGAGCGCGGTGCCCAGGCCGAGCCCGATCAGTGGCATCCCGGCTTCGAAGATCACGAAGAGCAGCGAGATCCGCAGGCGCTGCGATGCGGTCGTCGCCTGGGCGGCGCCGATCGCGGCGGCGACGGCGAAGGAGTCCAGGCCGAGCGGCAAGACGAAGGCCAGCAGCGTCAGCATGACGCAGGCAGGCTCGCGGGCGGGCCCGGACGAATCGCGTTCACCCCGGCCAGCCTAGTTGCCGCCATATTCTTTGCCTTATGGCCTCCCCGTCCGAGCACGCGCACGCTCACGCCCATGGCCCGGGAGCAGGATCGGACCGCCGGCACCTGCTGATCGCGCTGGCGTTGCTGGCGGCGTTCATGCTGGCTGAGGTGATCACCGCAATCTTGTCGGGGTCGCTGGCGCTGTTGTCAGATGCCGGGCACATGCTGTCCGACGTCGGGGCCATCGGCGGGGCGCTGTGGGCGATGGCACTGGCCAGGCGGCCCCCCTCGGGGAAATGGACCTACGGCTGGAAGCGCGCGGAGATCCTGTCCGCCGCCGCCAACGGGATCACGCTGCTGGTGGTGGCCGGGATCATCACCGCCGAGGCGATCAGCCGCCTCATCCACCCGCCCACTGTCGACGGTGGCCCGGTGATCGCCGTCGCGGCCGCCGGGGTCGTGGTCAACGTCACCGCCGCCTGGGTGCTGGCCAGGGCTAACCGGTCCAGCCTCAACGTCGAGGGCGCGTTCCGGCACGTGCTGACCGACCTGTACGGGTTCATCGGCACCGTCATCGCCGGGATCATCATCGTGACCACCGGTTTCACTCGCGCCGACGCGATCGCCTCGCTGGTCGTGGTGGCCCTGATGGGCCAGGCCGCGTGGGGGCTGCTGCGGGACTCGGGGCGGGTGCTGCTGGAGGCGGCACCCGAGGACATGGACCTGGAGAAGGTCCGCGCGCACCTGTCCGGCGTCCCGCACGTGCTGGGCGTGCACGACCTGCACGCCTGGACGGTCACTTCGGGGCTGCCCGCCCTGTCGGCGCACATCGTGATCGAGGACCCCTGCTTCCATGACGGGCACGCCCCCCGGCTGCTGGACCAGCTCCAGGCCTGCCTGGCCGGGCACTTCGACGTCGAGCACTCCACCTTCCAGCTCGAGGCGGCCGCGCACGCCGGGCACGAGCCCGGCACACACTAGCGAGCCGAGGATGAGGAGGCGAAGGGCTGGACGTCGCCGGTGCAGCGGGTGATTTCCGGCGCCGGGGCCGTCGGGTTGATCAGGTAGGCGAAAGTGTCGTTATCGACGCACGCGCCCGTCCCCAGGGATGTGTGGCCCCAGTTATCGCTGGAGATCAGTCGGCTGTCGGGCAGCATCCGGGCCACCTTCACCGCGTTGCCGTACGCGGCGGCCGGGTCCCAGACAGCACCGATTACTAGGACGGGATCGCTGGTGCGGTGGTTGAAGGGGCCGCGGTAGACGTCCGGGTCCTGCGCGGTCCAGCTGTCCGTCGCGCAGGCGACGGACAGCCAGGCATACTCCGCGCCGAAGTAGGGGGCTGCGCGGTCGGCCGCGGCGGCGGCCGACCGCCACGAGGCTGCCTTCTTGGCTGACAGGCCGTCGGTGCACGCTATCCCGTACATGGATTGCAGCACGTCGTCGGAGGCGGACCCGAGCGGCGCCCCCTGGTGCAGGCTCAGCAGGTTCTTCACCACGCTCGCCTCCTGCGAACCCGCTCCGCCGGGCGCGGCCAGCAAGGCCAGGTCGGTCAGCTCGGGAAACAGCCCCTGGTACCCGTTGTCCTGGCGCAGCCACTGACCCGTGTCGAAGATCAGGTTCGCGTACGTGAAGGTGGTCGCCTTGACACCGGGAGCGGCCAGGCGCAGCGGGCGGGCCTTGAGCGTCGCGGCCAGCGCGGCGAACCGGGCCTGGGTATCCGAGCTGGCGAAGGAGCACTTGGATGAGCCCGCCTGCTGGCAGAGCGTCAGCAGTTCCGCCAGCACACGGTCGCTGGCGGCACCCACGCCGACCCGGTCGAAGATCGGCACGTTCGCGGTGGCGTGAGTGCCGGCATACATGGCCGGCTCCACGATGCCGTCGATCACTATTGCCCGCACCCGGCCGGGGAACATGTTCGCATAGACCTCCCCGAGGTAGGAGCCGAAGGACTCCCCGTAGAACGTCAGCTTGCTGTCGCCCACGGCGCGACGCAGGATGTCCATGTCGACAGCGGTGTCCGTGGTGGACATCGCCGCCGAGGTCGGCCGTCCCTCGCTGGAGCAGTCCCGGCCGACGGCCTGGCCCGCGCTTACCCAGGCCCGCTGTTCGGCCGCCGTAACCGGGAACGGAGTGGCGTTGAACGGGGCGAGCACACGAGTCTCCTGCGCCGGGGAGGAGAAGCACCGGAGCTGCGTGCTCCCGCCGACCCCGCGCGGGTCGATCCCGACGATGTCAAAGTGATCCAGGAGAGGGTCAGCCTGGGGCGTGTCGCCCGCGATGGCCGCAGCCAGGTCCTGGGCCGAGTCACCGGGTCCTCCCGGGTTCACGAAGAGGGTTCCCAGGCGGTGCGCGGGATCCCTGGCCGTGATCTTCAGCAGCGCCACTGTGGTCTTGGAGCCGTTCGGATCGTGATAGTTCAGCGGCAGTTCCGCGGTGGCGCACAGGGCGATCTGCCGGCACGTCGTCCAGTGCAGGTCGGGTGTGGGCACCTGGTCGGCCAGGCCGGCCCAGCCGCGGCTCGCGGTGCCCGTGCTCGCCGTGGCGGTCGCGATGCCAGCGGCGGCGGTCGCCTCCGCTGGCTGGCCGACCGCATAGGCGACGCCGGCGATGGCCAGGGTCAGCGCGGCCGCCGTCACTACGGGGCGGGTAACCCGCCGGCGGGTACCGCGGCAAGACCGCCCGGGTCGCGTCCTGGCCTGCCCTGCGGATCGGCTGGGATCTGGTGCTGATGTCATGACGGCCAGCTTTCCGCGGCGGCACCCGCAGGGTCACCGGAGAGCGCCGGACACTTGGGGTAGGGCCTGCCCCACCCCGCTTTCCCGGGGGATCGCGCCGACACCCAGGCCCCGCGATATCCGGGCCCAGGATTACCGGGCGCATCGCGGTTCCCCTTCGGCTACCAGCGCCCCGGGGCGTTACCGCCGAGCACCCGGCGCAGCAGTTCCTCGTCCGGGCCCGGCAGGCTCGACACGAACCGGGCCAGGACGCCCTCGCGATCGGGCTCGGCGTCCAGCATCTGGGCCATCCGCCGGGCAGCCAGCCCGGCCGGGTCGTCGGCGGGGGCGTAGCGGAAGCACGGGCCATTCCAGTTCCCCAGCCGCCCGGCGCCCTGGCTCTCGGCTCACAGGAACCGCAGGATGCTGAGGAAGCCGAAGACCAGGCAGTAGATGGCGAACGGGATCAGGGTGCGGGTCTGGAACCAGCGGACGAGGAACCGGACCGAAAGGTACGCGGCGATGCCGCAGACGATGACGCCGCCGACGACCTGGCCGTGGATGTGCGCCCCGGCCGGGCCGGCCAGCGAGGGCACCTTGAGGATGCCGGCCGCGAGGATGACCGGGGTGGCCAGCAGGAACGCGAACCGGGCGGCATCCTCGTTGTCCAAGCCGCGCCACAGGCCGCCGGCCATGGTGACGCCGGACCGGCTGATCCCCGCCAGCAGCGCGAGGACCTGCGTGGACCCGATCAAGATGGCGTCCCTGTAGGACAGCTGCGAGATCCGCTCGTCGGACCGCTCCGCCTCCGCGACCTCGGCAGCGGCCCGCCCCCCGGGCGGTGCGCGATGCGATACGCGCTCTGCCGGGTCGGCGGGCGCTTCCGGGACGGCGGGCGCTTCCGGGACGGCCGGCTGCCGCGGGGTGGCGTGGTGGCCGTTGCCGGAGGCGTCAGGATAGACCGCTGCCGCCGCCTCCCACGGAGGGCCCGCGGCCGCGTACGCCTGAGCTGGGCGGACGGATTCCACAGCCGGGGCACTGGCCTGCTCGCGCAGGGCGGCGGACCGGCGCAGCGCCTCGGCGCCGAGCAGGATCAGCCCGTTGACGAACAGCAGGACCGCGGCGGCGGCAGGCTTGGCGAACAGCGTGCGGAAGGCATGCTCAAGCACGACGCCGACCAGGCCCACCGGGATCGTCGCGAAGATGATCATCCACGCGAGCCGCTCATCCTTGTCCAGCACCGACAGTCGCAGCCTGCGCGCGTGCATGGTCAGCCGGACGCTCGCGGGCAGGCTGCGCAGGAAGCCCCGGATGATCCTGACCCAGTCGCCGCGGAAGAACCACAGCAGCGCCGCCGCCGTCGCGCAGTGCAGGGCCACGATGTAGGCCAGGTAGAACGAGCTCGCGCTGTCCGCCGTCGAGGACTGCGTCACCATCGACTGCCAGGAGCCGCCGAACCACGCCGGGACAAGCACCGAATGACCGAGGCTGGATATCGGGAACAACTCGGTGACGCCCTGGATAAGCGCGATCACCATCGCCTGGAAATAGGTCACGCCCGGCTCCTTGGTCGCGTGCCGGACAGGGATGACGGACTGTCCGCAGGCCTCGTTAGCTACAGCCCCGTAGAATTTCTACGAACGTGTAGATGCTATACGGCATGGCCGTGGCGCGCAGCCCGTTTCCGATCGCGCAGCCGGGCCGGTGTCGTTACTACGAGAAGTAGTAGCATGTTCTCCGTGAACGGCACCTTGCCGACGATCGTCATCGTCGCCGGCCTCGCGCTCGCCGGGTACGCGCTGCTGATGACCGCCTTGAACCGGCGAATGGGCATCGGGTTGCTCGCCGCGCTTGGCGTCCTTGAGATCTTGCTGCTTGTCCTGGTCGGCGCCGTCGTGGCCAGGCTCGCCGGCGGCGGGCACCCGGCGGGGATCGCCACCCTCATCGGGTACCTGATCGCGATGCCGTTCGTCCCGGTGGTCGCGGGGTTCTGGGGGCTGCTGGAGCGGTCACGGTGGGGCCCGGCGGTCATCGCCGTGGCCGGGCTCGTCGCGGCCGTGCTGATGGTTCGGCTGCACCAGATCTGGCCGGTCATCCATGTCTGAGCCGACGGCAGCGCCTGAGCACGCGACAGCGCCGGAGCCCGTGGCATCGGCCGAGTCCCCGGCGTCCCCGGAGCCGGCGACGTCACGGCCGGGCTCGACCAGGGCCGGCCCGGGCCGGGTGCTGGTCGCCATCTACGCGCTGTTCGCGCTCTCGGCCACCGCGCGGGCCTCGGTGCAGATCGCGACGAAGTTCGACACCGCCCCGGTCGCCTACCTGCTGTCGGCCCTCGCCGGCGTGGTCTACGTAATCGCGACCGCCACCCTCGCCGTCGGTAGCCCGACCGCTCGGCGGGTCGCCGTCATCGCCTGCTCGGTGGAGCTCGCGGGAGTGCTGGCGGTCGGTGCGTGGAGCCTCGCCGACCCGGCCACCTTCCCTGACGCGACGGTGTGGTCGGGCTTCGGCAGCGGCTACGGCTTCGTCCCGCTGGTGCTTCCCGTTTTCGGCCTCCTCTGGCTCCGTCATGTCCGCCGGCGGCGGCTATAGCAGGTGAGTCAGGGTCAGCGGGACTGCAGGGTTCGGTCCCGCCGGCCTTCCGTGATCAGTGAGCGGTCGTGGGTGCCGTGAACGCGGTTGCCCTGGAGGGCGCCAGCGTCGCGGCGCGCGCCGTCGCCCTATTGCTGCCGCCGGTGACCGCCAGTCCGCCCGTGGGCGCGAACATGGCCTGGTTGAAGGTGGACCCGGTCGGCGCGCTGGCGATCGGAAGGAGCGGGTAGGCGTTGCCGCCGGCCGCTACCGAGGTGGAGATGTAGTCGCCGAACATGCGGCCCTGGGAGGTGTTCGGCAGCCAGGACAGGGACATCGGGCCGGCGAGCTGGGCCGCGGTGCTCCAGCTGGTGCCCCCGTTGACCGAGGAGATGTAGCCGGCGTCGAGCTGGCAGGTCGACGCCGTGCAGTTCGCGGTCGGGTAGAAGTAGTAGGTTAGGCCGATCCGGGTGCTGGCGCCCGAGGTGGACCGGTCCACGCCGATGCCCGGGATGAAGTGATCCACGGTGCTGGTGGTCGCGTCGATCGGCACCCGGACGGGCGTGGCCCAGGTCGTCTCGCTGGTGGACTTGGCCAGGATGATGTCATTGCTGGGGCAGCCGGAGCGGAACCGGCAGTCGGCCCACGTCACGTACACGGTGCCCGCCGCGTCCGCCTCCGCCGAGGGCAGCGGTTCCTCGCGAAGCGATCCGGCCACGTCGTGGTGGCTGATGCTGGAGATGAGCACCGTGGAGGCCCAGGAAGTGCCGCCGTTGACGCTCCTGAAAGAACGAATCTGGCTGTTGAGGGACTCATAGGGGACCACGACGTCGCCGTTTGGCAGGACTACCGGCTGGCCGCCGAGATGTCCTGGCTAACCTGGGTCACGGTCACGTTCGCGTAGGCCGCGCCGGGGGTCGCCAAAGCCAGGGTCAAGGCGGAGGGGACCGCCAGGAGCGCGATCACTGACGCGGACCTGGGCCGCGTCATTTTTCCCGTTAGTCGCATTGCGGCATCACCTTTCCCGTATTTGCCAGGTCCAGCAGGTAATTGGTCATTGCCGGGGACTTTAATTAACATGGCCCCCGAGAGCAATAGCGCTGGCAAATGCGGGTGCCCATCCACGAAGGGCGCTATCACTAGCGGATGCTGACGGTTACGCCGTATCTTGCGGCGTAACCGTCAGCGTCCGTGTCGATCATTCCCCTGGCGCGACCTAGAGTGATTGCCGCGACGCAGCGGGCCGACATGGGCGCACGATCGTTCAAGACGCCCGGCTTCGGTGCCTCGTAGCGTTCCGGCATGAAGCGAAGGTATTCCAATGGCGCTGGCTGAGCCGTTGAGCAGCGCGCCGGTGTACTGGGGGCAGGCGGGCACGCTCCTGCTGACCTCGCTGGCGATCATGGGCAGCCCCGGGCCCGCGACGATCAGCCTCACCGCGGCCGGCTCCGCCTATGGGGTGCGCCGGTCCGCTGGTTACCTGGCTGGCATCGTCGTCGGCACGACAGTCGTGCTGATCGCGGTCGCGACCGGGATCACGGCGGCCCTCCTGGCGCTCCCGGCGCTGCGGGCGGTCCTGATCGTGGCCGCGGCCGCCTACATCTTGTGGCTGGCCTGGCACATCGCGACCGCGTTGCCCGCTAGCGCGCAGGCCGAGGCGAAGGGGTCGCCGTCAGTCGCCGGCGGCGCGCTGCTGGGGATAGCCAACCCGAAGGCCTGGATTGCGATCGCCGCGGTGTTCGCGAGCGCTCACCTGACCGCGAACCCGGCCGCCGACGCCGCCGCCAAGACCTCGGCGCTGACGGTGATGATCATCGTGATCAACACGGCCTGGCTTATCGCCGGAGCGTCGCTGGCCCCCGCGTTCCGTGACCCCCGCCGGTCTCGCGCCATCAACCTCGCCTTGGCCGTGGCCCTCGTGGCCGCCACCGCCCTGGCGGTGGTCCACCAGTTCTGAGCCGGGCAGATTGCCTTACGAGCTCGTACACGCCCGAGGAGATCTGGTCCCCTTCGCTGAGCTCCGCGCCACGGTGCCGCACCACGCCTAGACCTTCCAGGCGCCGGCCGGGGCTACGAGCAGCCCTGGTAGCCATCGGGTGACGTCAGGGCTGGCCGCCATCCGGATATCCGCGTCAGGAATGGTGGCGAATGCGGGCTTTCATGGACAGCGTGATGTTCCGCTATCCATTTGCGGCTGCCGCCACCACGGTGAGGAACCCCACATTCGCGAGCCCGGCCCAGGCCGTTGACGTTAAGTGATCACACCATTACGTTACGCGCAGGCATCTCGACCTAGGTGCCGCCATGCGCGCCCGCGGGATGCGCTGGACGATTCCCTATCGAAGGGACCTCGATGGACCTTGCATTCTCCAGGTGGCTGCTGCGACGAGGAGTGGCCGTCGCGTCGGCCGCCGCGCTCGCCGTGGGAATGATGGCCGTGACCATCAGCGCCGCCAGTGCGGCACCGCCGCCCGCTCCGCACGTGTCGATCGCCGCGGAGAACTCGCACGGCGCGCTCGCCTCGCAGCCCGCCCCCACCAGCGCGAAC
>JAICYD010000043.1 GCA_025934375.1 Streptosporangiaceae bacterium
CCCGGCGCGCACGGGGTGCAGAAGCTCACCGACAGGCCCTCGGCACTCCTCCACCTGACCGTGCCCGGAAACCGGCGGCTCGCTCGCCTATCCCGAAGAGTTTGTACATGCCGAAGAGTAGTCATCGTATTCGATGAAAACTCTACGAGCTGCAAAAAGTCTACGCGATAGAAGCGGAATGGGCCTCTCGAAAGGCTCTTTTGTCAGTGGTCGTCGGCACACTCGGACCATGAGTGACACGATGCCGACTCGCGTTCGCGCGCTGGCGGCCTTGCAAGCAGGCGTGATCACGCGCAAGCAGGCGATCATGTCGGGAATGTCGTCCGGGGGCATCAACGCCAAGCTCCGGCACAGACGCTGGCAGCCGGTCTACCGGGGGGTGTATGCCACGTTCACGGGGCCGCTGGATCGTTCGGCGAGGCTGTGGGCGGCGGTGCTGTACGCCGGGCGGGGTGCGGTGCTGAGCCACGAGACAGCGGGCGAGTTGCAGAAGCTCACCGACAGGCCCTCGGCACTCCTCCACCTGACCGTGCCCGGAAACCGGCGGGTCACTCGGGTCAAGGGGCTGGTGATCCACGTTTCGGATCAGGTCTGGCGGCTGCCGTTCCCGCACGGGGTGCTGCCGACGACGTTGCCGGAGGACACGATCATCGACCTGGCGGAGTCCGCTGATGACGTGGATGAGGTGTACGGGTGGGTGACCAGGGCGTTCGGCCGCGAGATCACCGGGGACTTCAAGATGCGCGTCGCGATCGGCCGGCGCAGGAAGCTGCGGTGGCGGGGCGAGCTGGAGGAGGCCATCACGGCGGGGGCCGGGGGAGCGCACTCGGTGCTGGAGCTTCGCTGGGACCGCGACGTCGAGCAGGCACACGGCCTGCCGGCCGCCGGGAAGCAGGTGCGCTTCAAGAAGGCGAGCGGCCGCTCCGGCTACCGTGACCGGGTGTACGCGGAGTACGGGGTGATAATCGAGCTGGACGGCAAGCGGGCGCACCCGGAGGAAGCACGCGGCATGGACCGGGCGCGCGACAACGCGGCCGCCGCCGACGGCGACGGCCAGACCCTGCGCTATGGCTGGAAGGAGGTCAGGTACGAGGCGTGCGAGACGGCCGTGCAGACCGTCAGGGTGCTGTGGCGGCGCGGCTGGCGCGGCACGCCAAGGCCCTGCTCGCCGACCTGCCCCGTGGCCCGGCTGCTGGAGGACTCGAGCAGTGCCCCTAGGACAGCAGTGCCCCTAGGACAGCGGTGCCCCTGAGGAAACAGTGCCCCTGAGGAAACAGTGCCCCTAAGAAAAGAGGGCGGCCAGGACGGCGGGGGTGCTGGTCAGGTCGGCCAGCACCGCGTGCGCGCCGGCCGCGCGCAGGTCCTCGGCCGAAAACGGACCGGTCGCGACGCCCACCGCGCGGGCGCCGGCGGCGAGGGCCGCCTCGATGTCCAGCGGCGTGTCGCCAATCACGATCGTCGCCACTCCGGCGAAGTCCCGGCCTGACTCGCCGTAGACCCCGGCGGCTCGCCGCCGCGCCATGTGCACCAGCTCGGTGCGGACCTCGTGGTCGTCGCCGTACGCGCCGATGCAGAAGTCCAGCGGGTGCCGCAGCCCGACCGCGGTCAGCTTGACCTCCGCCAGCGGCCGGACGTTACCGGTCAGCACGGACTGGTACGCGCGCCCGGGCCGGACGCTCCGCCCGTTCGGCGGCAGCGGGAAGGACGCGACGGGGAACTGGGCTGGGGCGGGCAACCCGTCGCCGGGCTCAGCCGCCTGCGGGACCGGGGCCGCCGGCGGGATCACCGGCGCCGGCGGGACCGCGGGCAGCGGAGCCGGCGCCACCGGAGCCGGTACCGGGCCCGGCACCGGAGAGGGCAGCAGCGGAGAGGGCAGCACCGGAGAGGGCGCCGGGGATCCCCCCGGCATCGGCGGGCCGCCTGGCATCGGCGTCGGCGGCGGGGCCAGCGCGGTGAGCGGGGCCGCGAGCACGGCGGCGGTGCCATCCGGCGGCCCGTACGGCACCGCCGCCGTGATGAAGGCGTTCGCGTTCACCGGGATGCGGGCGCCATCGGCCGGCAAGTGCACTTCCTGCGGGACGGTGGTGCGGGTTCCGCGTGCCTTGCCCGGGCCCGAAGGCAGGACGACCGAGTCGGGCAGGCGCTCAGGCGCCGGGATGACCGCGATCGGGATCGCGCCGGCCGGCGTCGCGCCGGGAACACCGGGAACAGCCCGCGCGCTCGGTGAGCCGTCGCCGGGCGGCAGGCTGACGCCCGGCACGGCGAAGCCGATCGCGGCCCCGCCGACGGTGGCCGAGGCCACCGCCGCGATCGCCTCGGCGGCACCCGGCAGGGCGCGCCCACGCTGTTGCAGAACCGGGAACATCGACTGCGCCTGGGTGCGCAGGCCCTCGATGAACGGGTCGACGTGCCGGCGGGGCTCGGGGATGCCGGCCATCTCCAGCGTGTCGAGGATGAGCGCGCGGTCGGTGCGCCCGGCCATGGCCGGGATCGTCGCGCAGGGCCGGCCGAACATCGACCGGAACACCATGTCATACAGGTCATTACCGACGCCGCCCGCGTCCAGCAGTGTGCCGTCAACGTCCCAGAGCACAAGGAGATCCCCCACCAGAACACCCCCAAAATCCACCGGAACAACTACTTCACCTGCGTTGACGCCAACGGGAAGATTCCCCCCTAGCGACAAACTTAGGCATGCCCTTTCAGCGATTCCCTGGCATCACAACGAGTCATGTGGTATTGCGCCGCGGGCTTGACAGGGGAGTTGCCGCACGTCACCGGCCCTTCCGCGGCCCCCGCACCCCCCGCGACCCCCGGGGGAGCGTAGTCCCCGTCAAATGTCGGCGGGCGGCACTAGACTCATCCAGCGACGGGGGTCGGCATCATTCGGGCGAACCCGGAACCGGGAAAACGGGAACCGGCGACCCCGCGACACCAAGATCGGAGGCGGCGCATGGCTGGGCGCATCCGCCAGGAGGATATCGCGGCAGTTCGCGAGCGCTCCCCGATCGCGGACGTCGTCGGTGAGTACTTGCAGCTTCGCCCGGCTGGCGGCGGCTCGCTCAAGGGCCTGTGCCCGTTTCACGAGGAGAAGACCCCTTCGTTCAACGTGACGCCGGGCAAGGAGCTGTGGCACTGCTTCAGCTGCGGGGCGGGCGGTGACGTCATCAAGTTCGTTCAGGACATGGAGCACCTGACGTTCACCGAGACCATCGAGCGGCTCGCCGCCCGGGCCAACATCGAGCTGCGTTACGAGCAGGGCGGCTACGTGCCCGGCCAGGAGACCGGCCAGCGTCGCCGGCTGGTGGACGCGCACCGCGCCGCGCAGGAGTTCTACGCTGACCGGCTGGGTGCCCCGGACGCGGGCCCCGCCCGCCAGTTCCTGTCCGAGCGCGGGTTCGACCTCACCGACGCCGGACGCTTCGGCGTCGGCTACTCCCCGCGCGCCTGGGATGAGCTCACCAGGCACCTGCGGGCTCGGGGCTTCACCGACGACGAGCTCACCAGGGCCGGCCTCGCCCGCCGCGGCACCAAAGGCATCATCGACATGTTCCGCGGCCGCCTCATGTGGCCGATCCGGGACCTGACGGGGGAGACGATCGCGTTCGGCGCGCGCAAGCTGGACCCCAATGACGACCCCAAGTACCTCAACACCCCCGAAACCCCGCTATTTAAGAAGGCCAGCGTGATGTACGGCGCTGACCTGGCCAAGCGCGACATCGCCAAGAGGCGGCAGGCGGTCATCGTCGAGGGGTACACCGACGTGATGGCCTGCCACCTGTCCGGGGTGCCGACCGCCGTGGCGACCTGCGGCACGTCGTTCGGCGAGGACCACGTCAAGGTCCTGCGCAGGCTCATCATGGACACCGAGGGGTCCGACGGCGAGGTCATCTTCACCTTCGACGGCGACGCCGCCGGGCAAAAGGCCGCCCTCCGGGCATTCAGCCTGGAGGAAAAGTTCGCCACGCAGACGTTCGTCGCCGTCCAGCCCGATGGCCTTGACCCTTGCGACCTGCGGCTCAAGCACGGCGACGGGGCTGTCCGCGACCTTGTCGCCCGGCGGGTGCCGCTGTTCGAGTTCGCCATCCGAAACGCGCTGGGCAAGCACAACCTCGACACCACCGAGGGGCAGCTGGCCGCGCTCGATGAGGCCGCCCCGATCGTCGCGCGGATCAAGGACTCCGGCCTGCGCGGCCGCTACGCCGTCAACCTCGACCGCTGGCTGGGGCTGATGAACGAGCGGTTCGTCTTGCAGCGCGTCCGCCAGCACGGCGCGGGGGGAGGCAGGAACGCCGCCGGCGCGGGGGCACGTTCGGGACCCAATGGCAGGAATGCCGGGGTGGACGCGAGCGGTCAGCGGCGGGCGGCGGGCGGCGGCGCGCCGGGCGGGTCCGGGGGCCAGGGCGGGCAGTCCGTCCAGCAGCCCTACGACCGCTCCGACCCCGCGGTGCGGGTCGAGCGGGAGGCGCTCAAGCTCGCGGTGCAGGTCCCGGCGCTGTGCGGCCCGACATTCGACGCCCTCGAGACCGCCGCGTTCACGGCGGGCGCCCACGTCATGGTGGCGGCCCTCATCGCCCGCTGCGGCGGCGTGGCCGGCGCGGGGCGCCCTCGCGACTGGACGGCCCAGCTGATCGAGGAAGCCCCCGACGACAACGCCCGGGCGTTCTTGCGCGAGCTGGCCGTGGAACAGGTCCAGGTGGCCGGCGAGCCGGACGAGGCCTATGTCGACGTCATCCTGGCACGGGTCGGGGAGCTCGCCGTCGGGCGCCAGATTACCGCCGCCAAGGCCCGGCTCCAGCGGATGAACCCGGTGGAGGAACAGGGCGAGTACAACCGGCTGTTCGGCGACCTCATGGCGCTTGAGCAGCGCCGTCAGGTCTTGCTCAAGCGGCTGACCGGCGGGTAACGCACATTTCAGCAGGGTTACAGAACCGAAAATTAGGTCCCCCGAAACGAGGGGTAAGAGGCGCACACTGGTCTTCGTGAGCCTGACCGTACTAACGAGCGGAACATCGCTAGCACAGCAAATGACCGGCCTCGTGGCGCTCGGGCGCGCCCGGGGCTTCGTGACGCTCGGGGACGTCACCTCCGCGATAGACCGGGCCGACCTGGGTCCGGACGCACTAGACGGGGTAGTGCGGCTTCTCGCCGATGAGGGAATCGAGGTGCAGGACGCGGCCATCGGTGTCGACGATGCCGCGATCGAGGAACCTGAGATCAGGCCAGACGAGGCCGAGGGCGGCCATCGCTCGCCCGCGACCAGCGACCTGGTCCGCATCTATCTGCGCGAGATCGGGCGCGTCCCGTTGCTGACCGCCGAGGACGAGGTGGAGCTGGCCAAGACCATCGAGGCCGGCCTGTTCGCCGAGGAGAAGCTCAGCGGCGGCTACCCGATGCTCGGCTGCGAGCGCTCCGACCTGGAGTGGCTGTCCGCCGACGGCGTGCGCGCCAAGCAGCGGCTCATCGAGGCCAACCTGCGGCTGGTCGTGTCGATAGCCAAGCGCTACATCGGCCGCGGGCTGGTGTTCCTGGACCTGATCCAGGAAGGCAACCTCGGGCTGATCCGCGCGGTCGAGAAATTCGACTACACCCGCGGCTACAAATTCTCCACCTACGCCACGTGGTGGATCCGGCAGGCCATCACCCGGGCGATCGCCGACCAGGCCCGCACCATCCGGGTGCCGGTCCACATGGTCGAGACGATCAACAAGCTCGCCCGCGTCCAGCGGCAGCTGCACCAGGAGCTTGGCCGCGAGGCCACGCCCGAGGAGCTCGCCGCCGAGATGGGCATCGAGGTCGAGCGGGTCGCCGAGATCCAGCGGATCGCCCAGGAGCCGGTGTCGCTGCAGTCGCCGATCGGCGAGGAGGAATCCGACCTCGGCGACTTCATCGAAGACGCCGACGCGGTCGTGCCGATCGAGGCCGCGGCGTTCATCATGCTCCAGGATCAGCTCGAGCGCGTCCTGTGCGACCTGTCCGAGCGCGAGCAGCGGATCATCCAGCTGCGCTTCGGGCTCATGGACGGGCACCCGCGGACCCTGGAGGAAGTCGGCCGGGAGTTCGGCGTGACCCGCGAGCGGATCCGGCAAATCGAGTCCAAGACGCTCGCCAAGCTCCGCCACCCCAGCCGGGCCCTGCTGCTGCGCGAGTACCTGGACTAAGGTCAACGACCCTTTTCCCTACCGAACGCGCCCTTCCCGTCGGCCCCGTTCCGCCCCTCCTCGCCGAGGCGGGGCGGACGGGGCCGTGCGCTTTCGTCAGGCAGTGCTGATCAGGCAGTGCTTGATCAGGCAGTGCTTGATCAGGCAGTGCTTGATCAGGCAGTGCCGTCGGTGGTCGCGTGGCGGCCGTGGCCGTTCACCGAGGCCTGGCCGCCGTCTTGACGCGCGCTCTCATGGGCGCCGGAGCGCCACCCGGGCTTGGGCACCGAGATCTTCGGCACGCTGACTTTGGGGACGCTCACTCCTTTCGCCCGTTCCCTGGCCTTGCGGGCGGCGTCGCCGGCGACCTTCGGGGCCCGCGTGGCCGCGCTTTTGGACAGGCTCGCCGCCTTCACGCCCGCCACCTTCGACAGGTCCGTCGCCTTGGCCGCGATGGCGCGGCCGGCTTGCTGCGCCTGCGGGCTTTCCGCGACCTTGCGGCTGTACTTCACGATCTGGTCATACCGCTCCCGGCCAGCCCGGCTGCCGATGATGAACCCGACGGCCAGCCCGACCACGAACGTGGCTCGATGAAACCCCATGAGCGCGTCCCTTCGAATGCATGACGATGACGAAGCTCGGTCTCCTGCGGCCTTACTACCCGCCTTACCGCGAACCAAGCCGGATGCCGGGCAGGGCCGGGCGTCAGGGGTGCTCGTGCACCCCCCAAGGTGCGCTACGCTTAAGCCGCAGCACCCGACGGGTCGGCTCGCCGCCCCTGACGTGCTTGACGGTCCCGCGTAGCTCAATCGGCAGAGCGTCCGGCTGTTAACCGGCAGGTTCCAAGTTCGAGTCTTGGCGCGGGAGCTTAATTTGTGGTTCTGACCTGCGGTTTCTGTTAACGCGGCATCGTCTCGGGGGTTCGTCGGCCGGACGCGGTTGTGTTGGCTTGTGTTGATCATGGCGGTCCGCGGCTTCGCAGAGGAGAGGAGCGAGGGCTGCAGGCTGGGCGGTGGCGGAGCCGGGTGGAGGCCCGGGTGTGCCTAACCGGCTGGAAGTCCCTGGCAGTTGCTGGTCCTGGAGCCTGTGTTCGACCGGTTGCCTTCGCTATCCGCCGGGACTCCCGGGTCTTGGTGCACCGTGCGCCTGTGGCGTGAGCTGCCGGGCCGTGCCCGGACGGTTATGTCGGCCGGGTGACCGACTGGCCCGGTGCCCTGGCGGGCGGGACCGCAGGTGGCCAGACATGGCTTCCGCGCTACCACGCCGTGAAGGCGGACCCCGGCATCCGCATCGGCGACGCGCCCGAAGCCTGCGAGTGGCAGTTGTCGAAGACAGATCGCCGCCACCTGGCCCTGGGCCACCGCGATCATCACCGCCTGGAACCGCATCCAGGCACTCCCGCCCCCACCTGACCAGCGCAAACCATCCCTGCGGCCAAGGAAGGAGCCCCCGGGACCCGTGGAACCCCGGCCACCCGGCCCGACAGCCGGGCGATCAGCATGCCCCGACACCGGCAAACCGCTCCCGGAGGCACTTGTCACGCCGTTCAGGCAGACGCCCCAGCAGCGTGAAAGATCAAGGTTAATACAGGTGCAGCGGGCTGGAGAAGTTCACAGGGCCTGCGCTCGCGGGTCGTGACAGGCGCTCTGGATCTCCGGTGTTCCCGTGACCTGGTTGTGGTTGCGGCGATCGGTGTGTTCGCCTGACCGCAGGCGGCTCGGTTCCCTAGAATTGCCGCGTTCCGAAGTCCGTTGGCCGCTCGTCGGGACTGGTGATTGGCGGGCTGTGAGCATGAACAGGGGCAGCGATGAGCCGAGGCAAGCTGGTCCGTGACAAGATTCCGGAGATCATCCGGGCAAACGGAGAGATGCCGTCAACCCGGGTAGCGGAACGTGCGGAGTACCGGCGCCTGCTGGTGGCCAAGTTGTCGGAGGAGGTACTGGAGTTCATCGCGTCCGACGGTGACCCGGGCGAGCTGGCGGACATAATGGAGGTTGTCTTGGCGCTGGCCGACGGCCTCGGCATTGGCCGGCAAGAGCTGGAGAAGCTGCGTGCCGAGAAGGCGGCTGAGCGGGGCGGCTTCTCGCAGCGGATCGTGTGGTCGGGAAATCTCCCAGCTTCGGCCGGGGCTCTACCGTAGCCGCGCTGTCTTCCGAGGGTGATTCAGGATCGTTTGACGAGAAGCACCTGGCAAGCCGAAAGGGTCGGCGCGAGCAGGTCTTGCGTGGGAGCCGGCTCCAGCCCCGCGATGTGCGCGAGGGCAGTTATCTCCTCCGCGGAGATGCCTTTCTGGAACGTGCCCTTCGACTCGCTGGACCAGTAGCCGTCGTGGTGCGCAGGCCAGTTGGAGGCCGCCGCCCGCGACGCGATGTCAGCGGGGGAGCGGGTCACGGCGAGCAGGTGACCGCCGGGCTGGAGGAACTGGGCGGCGTGGCGCAGTGCCTGGATTCGCTGCCAGGGGTCAGGGATGACGTTGAGCACGAACACCTGGGTGACAAGGTCGTATGCGCGTTGTGAGTCCTTCGTCCACTCAAATCCGGGATGGGGGTCGTAGCCGTCGGCGTCGAGCCCGCGGGAACGGTAGTACCTGACGTCGCTGCCCCGGCCGCAGCCGTGGTCGAGCACCGTGACGGCACACAGCTTCGGGGCGAGGACGTCGACAACGTGCCGGGCGAACGGCGACGGGGTGGTGCGCGCCATCGCTGTCTTGTGCGGCTGGTAGCTGGCTGCGGGCTGCAGCTCTTGCCCTCCTGGCATCTCCGCCAGGCTGAAAAGGGCACCGGAGTCGTCTGCGGTGGCCGTTAGGGTGACCGGCAGGTCGATCAGGACGGCGGAGTGATCGGTGAATCCCGTCACCCTGTCGCGGGTCCTGTGGTCATAGGCTACGACTACGCCCGATGCTAGATGGCGGGGGATCAGAGCCAGGTCGCATCGGAATTGGGTGAGCTTGCCCGATCTCTGGCGCACGACCGTGAACTGCGGGGGCATGTCCGCCGTCGCGTCCGCCAGACCGGCGGCGTCCATGAGCCGCTGGAAGGGGAGGCGGTCGGTGGCGTTATTGAAGGAGCTGGGCTGCCCGTCATTCAGCCCGTCAGCGGGCCGAGGGGCAAGGTTGAAATCGCCGACGGTGATCACAGGCCGTCCGTCCTCTACCGCCAGGATGTCGGCTAGTTCGGCGAGCTGGGCGGAACGGATGGCGCCGGCGTACGCATCGAGGTAGACGTTCAGCACGACAAGCCAGCTCAGTTCGATCCGCTGGGCGAAGCAGAGCGGCCGGGATGACGGAGGGGTCTCCCAGCATTCGGCGATCCACGCGGAAAGCCGGCTGTCGCCGCTGACATGGCGGAATCCGGTAACGGACAGGGGATCACGGCCAGGTGGCTTCCATGGTTCCTGCGCGATGAGCACGTCCACCCGCCACTCCTGGAGCCAGCCTGCCAGCTTGCCCCGCACGGCCGGGTTGCCGAGACGCTTATTCAAGTTAATCGAGGCGAGCCGCATGCTTTTCCCCTCGTGCCAAGGCTGAAGGATCATCCGCGGGCGGAGCGACCTCGGCGCGCAGCGCGTCCCACAGAAGGTTCAGCGGATGACTGCTCGCGAACCGGTCGCGCTCGCCTTTGCGCGCGAACGCGCCGGTTACCAGTTCTAGCACCGGGTCGAAGTCATCCGCCAGGCTGACGAGGCGCAGGCCGGGGCCGCCCGGCAGCTCGCCCTCCGTCGCAGCTTTCCCGATTGCCTCCGACACGATCATGCAGCCGTATGACATGCGCGAGCGTAGCAGCGCGAGTCCGTAGTAGATGTCGTCAATGGTGGCAGCGATAGTGAGCCCTGTCTGGAAGTCGGGTCCATACCAGCGCCTGAGGAAGTCGGCGATTACACCGCTGGTGGGGATGATGAGAGGCGTGGCCGGGAGACGGCTGGCGCTCACGGCTGGTACGGGAAGCTCCCGCTTAGGGAGGTTCGTCAAGAGGCACACGCCTTCCCTGTGCCACTCCAGGAACTCGTATCTCTCATCGATGCCCCTCGTGCCCCTGCTCGCGGCGAAGCCTCCGCAGAGTATGTCTATTTCCTTCGCGTCGAGGCGCGCGAAGGAGTCCCTGGTGCGTACGTGCAGGACTTTCAGGTCGATCTCCCGCGACTGGAACTCGTCCGCGACCCGCTCCCATGCGCGCCCCAGGAAGCTGACCGTGAACTCCGTGGTGCCGACGGCAAGGGTCTGGCCGATCCTGCGACGCGCATCGCTGACCTCAGACTGCCAGCCGGCCAGGAGCTTCCCAGCGCGGACCGCCACCACGGCTCCGGTCGGCGTGAAGAGGAACGGCTCTCCCCGTCCCTGCTTCATGACCAGCAGTTCACCGCACATCTGCTGGAAGCTCCGGTTCAGCGTGTCGAGTTGCTTCTGCACACTGGACTGCTCCCTGCCAAGGGCGCGGGCCGCCGCGAGCGCGGACCCGGTCTCATGCACCATCAGGAAGGTTCGCAGCTGATCGAAGGTGACCTCCAGGAGCGCGGCCGGGAAGGCCGCGAGTCCGGCCAGGCGGTCGGCATCGGTGGCTTGTACTGTCCGCTGAGTGTCTGGCATAGCGTCACCGCCAAGAGTTCCGGTTGCCAGCTGTCCGCTAGCGCAGTTCAAATGTGCCACATCGCACTTTCGTCCATAATGCCCAGTAGATGTTCGATGGAACATGTTTACATACCTTTAGGATTCGGAAGAATATTAGTACCGTATCGCGGCGACAGGGGAGGGATCGCGTTGCTGACAGCCGGGGAGATCACCGCGCAGATGGGCCTAGGCGAGATCGGCTGGTCAGGCACGCTGCGAGGCGACTCGCTCCTGCTCTGCCTCGGATCGCCCATCCAGCCGCTCGTCGCGTTCTCTCCCGTCCAGGTGGTCGACCTTACCGACCAGGGCAGCATCGATGCTCTGTACGGCCCTCCACGGCAGGACTGGCAGGCCTTCGACCTTGCCCCCGGGCATATGGCGCTATGCCAGGCGCACTGTCCCGTGCGCCTTGGCTCCGGACTGGCGGGCGCGATCAGCACGCTTTCCCACCTCGCACGCGTGGGACTAGCCACGCACGTCGCCAGCCCGTGGGTACTGCCGGGCTGGGGCGGCGCCGTGGTTCCGGTATCCATTGCGGCGGATGGCCGGATGCTGTACGCATTGGATATGGCGGACAGGCAGCGCCGTGCCTCCACTGGCCTTGCCATCGTGGCGGCGTTCGGGGGGCAGGCGGCCGTGCTCGCCGGCATCGTCGCGCTCGCGACGGTGGCGGCCGGCGGCGCCCCGGCCTCGGTGAGGGGAAGCAGCCAGGCGCCGGCCGTGTCCGCCCCGGCGACCCTGCCGCCCGCGTACCCGCTGCGCCTGCCGGGGACTACGCGGATCCCCTACACCGTGAGCGCCGGCGGGCAGCCGCGGACGGGCGCCATCCCGGGTGTCCTGCTCGTCCTGGCCGGCAGCACGCAGCGGTGCGTGACCATTAACCCTGGCGCGGGGCCGCCGCCCGCCCTGACGGCCAGGCCGGGCCAGCCCGTGACGATCCGCCTCGGCATCACCGTCCCGCCGGGAGTGGTGCTGACGGGCCTGTCGCTGTTCATCGCCGGTGACCAGCCCGGCCCCGCGACCGTCCTGTTCAGCACCGCCCGGCCAGTCACGTCCGGCACGCACGGCTACGTGGTGACCTGGCGGCCATCACCTGGCCAGCTGGCCCCTGGCCACATGACGCTGGGCGTGAGCATCCCGCGGTGCAGTGGGTTCGCCGGCGGGGGGTCGTCCCCGGTCGCGACCCTGGCCGGGTAGGCCCGGCGCGCGCAAGCGCGGGACCGGGGCAGTACCTCACGACATGCCTGGCAGCGGAGACCGGCCCCGGTACCGGCAGCACGCTGAGCTCGCGCGCCGGCATCCCGGCCTGCACCCTCGAGCGGGCCACCGACGCTACATCCGAGGCGATCCGCCTGGCCGGCCCCTGCGGGCGGAACCCGCCGGGGCCGGCCAGGTGACATCCCGCCGATGTCTGCAAGGTGGCGTTCCCCCGACGTGATCGTGGTCAAGGTCCAGCGGGCCGGCGCTGGCGGGCCGGCCCGCTCATCACAAGTGGTAACGCGAATCACTTAAAGCGGTAAACGATGCGCCCCTGCGTCCAGTCCGCCGGGCTAATCGCCAGCAGCACGCGATCGTCCTGGATCACGCGGATGTGATTTTTGGACATCCGCCCCGACATCCTCGCGAGGACCTCGTGGCCGTTGGCGAGTACCACGGTGTAGAAGCCGTGCCCGCGCATCCGAACGACAGTGCCCTCGGTCTCGATGAAGTCAGACCTCGGCATGGCGCACCCCGCCCCGGTAAATGGCGGTGATCTCGCCCTCGGTCCCGTTCATGTCACTCTTCGGCATTCAGCGATCCTCCTCATTGTTCTGGCTGCGGCGCCGCACATCGTGCAGCGCGAGCGTGCCCGTCAAGCCCCTTGCAGTCGGTGCAGGACAGGCGCAAGATCTGGAATACAGCGGGCAAGCCATTGTCCCGAAACCAGCGGCACTTGCGACACGTCTCGGCATCTCGGCCGAACAACTTCTCGCGGCCGTGCTGAGCCACCGCCACGTCCCTGAACCGCAGCAGACACACCGCCAGCCGTTAGAGGTCGAAGTCCTGCGCCTACTGAGTTAGCGCGCGGACGGCCCCCAATGTTCCCGCCTGCTGGGAGGAGAGTCCAGGACCGGCTGATCTGCTAGTCGTCGCGCTCACGGCTAAGGCCGCTCTCGTCAGCGTGTATTTGGCGATTAGCGCGTCTGGCCGGGGTTGCCCGTGCCCCGCTGGGTGGCGGGTCCCGGCAGCGCCTGTCCGTGATGCCGGCGGCGGCCCGGCTAGAGCGGGAGCTTGAGGCCCTCATGGGAGGCGGTGAAGCCGAGGGACTCATAGAAGCGGACAGCGTCAGGGCGTCGCTTGTCGGAGGTCAGCTGGACCAGCCCGCAGCCGTGCTCGCGCGCCTGCTCGGTCGCCCACTCGATCATCGCCCGGCCCAGGCCCTGGCCGCGATGCGGGGCCGCGACCCGGACCCCCTCGACCTGCGCCCGCAGCATGCCGTGCCGGCTCAGCCCCGGCAGCATGCTCAGCTGCAGCGTCCCGGCCACCTGTCCACTGGCCTCGGCGACGATGAGCCTGCTGCGCGGGTCGGCCTGCACCTGCTCGAACGCCACCAGGTAGGCCTCGTCCACGGCCGCCTCGCGTCCCGCGCCGAGCACGTCATCGGCCAGCAGGGCCACGATGGCCGGAACGTCCTCGCGCCGCGCGTCCCGGAAGGTCACCACCAGCCCGATCGTACCCATGCAACAGCGGCCAGCGCCGCGGGGGTAACGCGGGTTCGCATGCCATGGCCTGTCCGCGGCGACTCGAGGGCCTGCTCGCGGCCTACTCCCAGATGATGGAGAACCCCGATATCGAGGTCCGTCCGTGGGCGCGGCCCCCGTCCGCGCCGTCCGTGGAAAGCCGACGGTGCCACCGACCGCGCGCGCGGCCCTACGCCCGTTCGCCATGCGTCCGTGGACCCCGGGTTCCTGGTGGGATGTCTTAGCTTGTCTGGGTGATGTTCGCGGACACGATCACGCCGTTTTGCACGGTGTAGGTGCCCTGATATGTTGTCGTGCTCCCGTCCGTCTGGACGGCTGACAGCGAGACCGCCACCTGATCCGAGCCGAAGGACGAGAACGTCCCGAGGCTGATCGAGACGGTGGTCGCGTAACCGGCGACCCACTTGCTGTAGCCGGCGCCGCCGTTCAGGTTGTCGCCGCCGAGCGCCCACGCGGCCTGGTAGTTGTGGTCGTTGATGTCCTGGTAGAACTGGGTGACGACCGCCTCAGCGCTCACGTTCTGCGCGGGTGCGGTGCTCCCCTGGGGTGCTTGCTGGCTGGGCGCGGGTGGCTGCGTCGGAGGCGGGGACGGTGTGGCGGGAGCGCCAGCCGGCGGCGCCCCGGCTACTATCCACGTGCCCGCCTGGTCACTCAGGCCTGAGGACGGCACCCACTGCACCGACGCGATGCCCTGCCCCGGGGGCAGCTCGAAGGTCACCCAGCCGCTCACCGTCTGCCCCGGAGCCACGGTGAACGAGCCGCTGCTGAAGTTCGGGCCGTCCGCGGTGTCGTCGAGCGCGGCCTGGTACTGCGTAGTGTCGCCGGTGATCACGGAGGCGTTGGTATTCGCGTCGTCGCTGGACTGGCCGGTCACGCCCGTGATGCGGAACTTGACCGCCGCCAGGTGGTCAGCTGGGTTGGTCAGCGAGCCGTAGGGGGCCAGCGGTGACTGCTGGTCCACCATCACGGCGCGCACCTTATAGGTGGTGTCGTTGCCGCCGCTGTCGGTGCCGCCGACCTGGTAGGTGGTGCCCAGCGGACCCGAGTTGGGGTTGGACGGCGGCGCGGTCATCGGCGCTGACGTGGCCGGAGCCGGGACGCTGGGCCTTGGCGGTGACACCTTTGACACGCTGCCGGTCGAGCAGGCGGCGAGCCCGCCGCCGAGCGCGGCGGCGACTACTGCTGCGGTGATTGTCTCGACTGTGGTCCTCACGCCGCGCCACCGTTCGCTGGCGCCCTGCTGCCACCGCCCGCGTCCGGGCCGGCAGCCGGAGTTGCGGTCTTCACGACGTTCGCGCCCGGCGCGCAGGCAGGGGCACCTGGCTCGATCATGACCGGAGCGGCGGCGGTCGCGTCGGCCCACGTGACCGTGATCATCACGGTGATCATCTCCTTCGACGATCCACATGTTGATCATCTCTAACTCAAATGATCATTTGCAATTTAAACCACTATCGCCTCAGCAATTATACGCGGTCACGGGACAGTCCGTTATGTCGGTAAAAGCCTGCTTACCAGGCGGAGTTGACCACCACGACAACCGGAAGGAGGAATGCCGCGAGGCCATCTCGTCCGCATCCACCCGACGGGCAATCGCCGGCAGCGCCCCAGCGACGGAGCCGAGCCGAACAGATAATCGGCGCGCGGCATCAATCACGTTCTGTCATCAGTGGTCATCGCAGCCGATGCGCGCATAGCCGCCTGAACGGGTCCTTCCCTGGCGCCGCTTCTGCCGCACCTCGCGTCGGCGTGGCAAACTGAGCCTGTGCGAGTCGTCTTCGATGCGGAACTGTGGCTGTGGGACGCGCGGCGCGCTGATGCCTGGACCTTCGTCGCCTTGCCGGCTGAGGAGTCAGCGGAGATCGGTGACCTGGCGGGCGGGGTGCGCCGCGGGTTCGGCTCCTTGCGGGTGCGGGCCACGATCGGGAGCAGCACGTGGACGACGTCGATCTTCCCGGGTAAGGCTGGCTACGTGCTGCCGGTCAAGCGGCCCGGTCCGCGTGGCGGAGGCTCTCGACGTCGGCGACACGGCAACGGTGACGGTGGAGCTCATCGACTTCGCCCACCAGGACGGCAAGGCCCTGGACTAGCTCGCGACATCCACCCGCGCGCTGTCCGCAGTTCGGCGCCCATCCTCTGGCCTTCATGATGGCCTCGCGGAGTGTTCGGGATCGGGCATTATGGGTGGGTGCTGCGCTATGTAATGTTGCCGACGCCCTTCGGAACCTCAGTCTTGAGCCCTCGGCAGGATGTCGTGCGGTGAATCATCTGGGCCTCACGGGATCGGATCCGGTGCAAGGATGACGGCTGTGCGCCGGTACGAGACGAGCATGTACGACAGCAACCGCTGGGACGGCTTCGAGCTGCGCCCCGGCGACATCATCATCAGCGCCCCGCCAAAGTGCGGGACGACGTGGACGCAGATGATCTGCGCCCTGCTCATACTGCAGGAACCGGAGCTCCCGCTCCCGTTGGACACGCTCTCGCCGTGGATCGACATGGTGACTCGCGCCCGCGCAGACGTGTTCGCGGACCTGGAAGCCCAGGCGCACCGCCGGTTCATCAAGACCCACACGCCGCTCGACGGGATACCCAGCGATCCGGCGGTCACCTACATCTGCGTCGGGCGGGACCCGCGCGACGTGGGGCTGTCGATAGGCCGCCATATCGACAACACCGATATCGGCGCGTTCCTCAGCCAGCGCGAACGGGCGGCCGCGATCGACGGTACCGAGCTCGGGCCATTGCGGCCACCGCGGCCGCGCCCCGTCGGCGAGCGGGACCGCTTCTGGCAGTGGGCCGATGGCGAGACGCCGTCGACGCAGGCCGGGTCGTCGCTGCGGCGCACTGTAGAGCACCTGCAGACGTTCCGGGACGCCGCCGGCGATCTCGACATCGTGCACTTGCACTACGACGACCTGAAGGCCGACCTGGAGGGGCAAATGCGGAAGATGGCCGCGCGCCTGAGCATCGACGTCGACGAGCACCGATGGCCCCGCCTGGTCCAGGCGGCGACGTTCGAGTCGATGCGCAGCAGGGTCGGCACGATCGTCCCCGGCGGCGGTCCGGAGCACTGGATCGATCCCGCCGCGTTCTTCAGCCGCGGCGCGAGCGGTCAGTGGCGCGACCTCCTCGACGACGCCGACCTCGCCCGGTACGCCGCGCGCGTGCGGGCGCTCGCGTCCGGCGACCTCATCGAGTGGGTGCATCGCGAGCCGATCGGCTGAGATCCCCGTCCGGGGATATGCCCGCACTACCCAAAGCTGATGGTCAGTGCCCGGCCGCCGTCCGTAACTGCCCGATCCGCACCAGCATCGGCGGCTGCTGCGCCGCGAAGCCCTGCACCCCAAGGGTGCCCATCTGCCACTTCGCCTCATGGCCGCCTGGCTCTGCGGTCGTGGACAGGAATGGCGCCAGTTGGCCACCACGTCGGCTGGCACTCGGCCGCGATCCTTGATGTCGGTGCATTGTCTCCTAACGAGCATCGAGAGGCTTACGTCAAGTGGAGTGATTGATTTTCTTTTTGGGTTGCGAGTTCGCCAGGTATTGCTCAGCCAGCCGTCGTTGTAGTTCGATGTGGCGGAAAAGGTACATGCCGCCGACCTGCCGGAGAATGTCGCGCTTGTAAGCCTCGTCGAGAAATAGCATTAGGCGGCGCGGCAGCCGCCCGGTCGCCGCACACCACCAGCGGGTAATCACGAACGGCAGCCAAGACGCCTGGAGTGAGGCTGCGGTGAGGCCTACGGCCAGCGCCCCGGCTAGGCCGACCTCAAGGCGGACTCCCAGTCCGGCACCCAGCCCAAACGCGCCGCCGCCGATCACGGCGACGAGCCAGAACACTCCTCGGTCTCGTTCGAGGAGTTCGTCTGGACTCGCAGCCGCCTCCGCCAGAGTAAAGTCCGCGGGTATCCCTTCCAGTCCAGCGCCGAAACCACCGACGAGCGCGGTGACCGTCCCGGCGATCAGCCCAGGGACAGGCCCTTTGGCTACGGCTACCGCTGTCCCAATGGCGAGTCCGACGACCGCGCCGACCAAGTAGCCAGCCTTAGACCAGCCCATGCGCCGGATGCCCTGAGATGGTTCCCGCGGTTCGCTACCGGAGATCGTAAGGGCTATTGCCAGCCATGCGCCGACGCCGTCAACCACCCCCGCAGCGAGCCCGGGGGCCAGTCCTGCGGTCAGTGCACACACGACCCCGCCCGTCGCAGCGGCCCAGATTCCGCGCCGGAATCCGCCGTTCACCCCGGGACCGATCCCGGCTCCTAGCGAACCCATCAGGCCAGGCACGGGAGACGATGAGTACCCAGTCAGGTGCAGGATGATCCCCGTCGGCGCTGCGCCGAGTAGGGCACCGACGAAACCGCAGACTACGCCGACGCCAACCCCGTTGGGTGACGTCGGCAACCGCCAGCTTCGGCTGCTGATCATCCCAGTGATCGTGCACGCGACGAGGCCGGTGATCATCCCGAGTCCTAGGCCCACCCCAAGGTGCGGGATCACCGCGGCTACAATCCCCACCGCGGCCGCTCCCGGAATCCCGATTGTTAGGCCAATGACCGGCGCAGCTACCCTGCGCAGTCTCCACCACGCGAAGCTTATCTTCTTCGACTCTGGCCCGGCTGAACCAACGAGCTCAGCAGCCCCTGCCGTCAGGAGCCTCACCGGGTCGCCTTCTCCCCGTTCAAGGTACGCGGCGATGTAGCCCAAGGCGCGAACGGCCGGGCCGGCCATCTCTGGCTGGTCACGATACGCGGCGGGCACGAATTCATCCAGAAGGTGACGCCTGACGGCCAGCGGCGACGGGTAACCAAGGAGGTCGTCCGGCGAGGGAAGCGTGCCCTGGTGCCCACGCGGATGCCAGTTATACACAGCGTGCGCAAGGCTCAGCATCAGTGGGGTCCGCAACACCTTGCCAACCGGCGTCTCAGTTCCCAGTTCCTCGAACACATTAGCCCAGCGCCTGCGCCCGGCCTTGCCCAGGAAGTCTATGGCGGCCTCTGGTGAGACGTCCTCAAGGAGAACGACAGCGGCACCAGGTACCACGCTGGTCTTCAGACTCGCGTCTTTCGCCGCCCGGCGGAACTCGTCAGAGCGGCCGGATATCACCATCGCCAGCGGCGTGTCCATGGCCGGCCTCAAAGCCTTGTTTATCTTCTCGAGGGCGATTACTCGCATCGCTCCTGGAATCTCGTCGAAGCCATCGAGAATCGGCAGGATGAGGTTCTCCCGAAGCAGCGCCTCAGCCAGGGTCGGCCTGCCCTGCCCGAGGCGCTCCGGTGCCCGCAGCGATGGATGCTCGGCGACGAGCCGGTCCGCGAGCCACTCACCCAAATCGTCCTTGGGGGTCCAGCCGGACAGGGAGGTAAGGAACGGGATTATCTGATCTTTGCGGACCCTATCGGCCCAGTCGATCTTTCGATCCTGCCGCTCCAGCAGCCTGAGCAGCAGCTTGACGAGCAGCACAGTCTTACCGGCACCGGGTTTTCCTAGTACGACAAGCCGCCCGGTGGGTATCTTGGCAAAGAGCTCGTCTAGTTCTGATGTCCCCTGGTGGTCGCCGGGGGTACCTGCGCTGACATCGGCCCAGCGACTGTCCTTCCGCCACTGTAGGGCAAGCTGGCAAACTTCCTGCCATGTGTCGAAGGGGCGCTCTTCGCTGATCCGCCATGCGACTAGCAGCCTGGCCGGAGTGTCTATCCGGCGCGCGTTGGCCTGGCCGCTCCACTGCTTGTACACCGACCTCGCCAGTTCATCCGCAATTCTACCCAGATGGCCATCGGCCTTGCTCACCGAACGCTCGCGCCATTCGATGTAGAGCTGGGAGAATACCAGCAGGACTAGTGAAACGAGGAAAAAGGGCCACAGCTTCCGCATTGACGGCGGCAAGTCGTTCACGACCACGCCGAGGAAGAAGGGGACGCCTACCAGAACGGTAAGCGATCCGTAGACGGCTCGGAAGCCGAGCTTTGTCATCACGTCCCGCCCAGATCGCCCGATACCCGCCGATGTCACCCCTGACAAAGCGGAGCTTATCAGCAAACGCCGGGCCATCTCGCTAGGAATTAATACCTATAGGCAGAGGCTGCCAAGCTGCTGTGATGCGAAGCAGCTATCTGGGCTGTCTAGTCACTCGCGCATCAGCAGTTTACTTTTGGGGTAATGAGGCTGAGTGAGTAGACGGGCGTGCCTACGCTTACTCGCTGCGCAACGGCGGGGCAGTCGCGGCACTCACGGGCCGCGGGTGCCCGCCGTACCCGGCCGAGTCCCTAACGGCGACGCGCCAGCCAGACCGTATGGCCGCCGCAATCAGGGTCTTCCGCGACGTGGGCCACGACGTCGAAGCCATTTCGGCCTAGCAGCAAGCGATACTCGCCGGGACCGAGGCTCGCATGGTAAAGAGGCTCCCCTTGAAGCGTGCCGATCGCTTCCCCGCAGGCAGGGCCGCTCGTGAACAGCAGCGGTGCGCCCGGCAGGGCATGGCTGCGGAAGACGGGAAACATCAGCCGCTGCTCATCAGGAGCCAGGTGGAAGAGGCTGTCCCAGGCGATCAGCCCGCTGAACCTGCTGCCCAGGCTCAGCGACCGCATGTCGGCCACCTCGGCCGCCTCGCCGGGCAGGTTAGCCCGGAACAGGGCGATCATCTCGGGCGAGCTGTCGACGCCGACGACCCGGTGGCCGTGCCCGGCGAGGCAGGCAGCGATGGGCTGCCCCGATCCGCAGCCGACATCGAGCACCGTCGCACCAGGGTCGAGCATGGCCGCGAACCGCTCGATCCACGCACGCTCTGCGAGCCCCGCGCCCCGCGCGGCTGCCCACGCCCCGGCATGACGCCGGTAGAGGTCAACTACACGCTCGGCCGCGGTCACGACAGTTACATACCACAGCTATGCCCGCAACAAGCCGGTTCCGGGCAGTCATGGCACCGCCAGCCGTGGCAGACCTGCGAGCCCCGGTTGATCGCTAGAGTGCGAACGGACAGCCTCTGGCAATGAGTTCGTCGGCCGCATGCGCGGTGAAGAGTCAGGCGCACGCTCCAGTACTGGGCGTCTGCGCTGCGGAACTTCCCGGGCTGGTACTGGTGGGCGACCATGGGAAGGCTGGTCGGGTTCGAGTCGTGGGTGGAGCGCGGCCAGGCTGCTGGCGGGTCCTTGCGTTAACGGCTAGGGCCGGGCGGGCATGGTGTCGTGACAGCTGGCACGACTGGGGGCCGGGATGAACGTGACGGGAGCGGACTGGGCGGTCCTGCTCAGCATCGTGGTGGCGCTGCTCGCGCTGGACCTGCTGGCGGCGACGCTGCGCCCGCACGCCGTCGGCTTCGCCGAGGCCGCGCTGTGGTCAGCGTTCTTCATCGCCGTCGCGGTCGCATTCGGCGCGGTGCTCGGAGGGCTGGAGGGGTGGGGGTGGGCGGGTGAGTTCTTCGCGGGCTACATCGTGGAGAAGAGCCTGTCGGTTGACAACCTGTTCGTCTTCGTGCTGATCATGTCGTCCTTCGCTGTCCCCCGTGAGCATCAGCAGCGGGTGCTCATCTTCGGGATCGCCGCCGCGCTGTGCCTGCGCGCGGCGTTCATCGCGATTGGCGCGGCGCTGCTGTCGGCGCTGTCGTTCATGTTCCTGGTCTTCGGCCTGGTGCTGATCTGGACCGCGGTGCGGCTGTTCACCCACCGCGACGCCGACCCCGACGTGGCGGGCAGCCCGCTGGTCCGCGTCACCCGGCGGGTAATGCCAGTCAGCGATGCCTATGACGGCGGTCGGCTGATCACCCGCGCCGACGGCCGCCGCGTGGCAACGCCGCTGTTCATGGTGTTCATCGCCATCGGCGGCACAGACATGCTGTTCGCCCTGGACTCCATCCCCGCCGTGTTCGGCGTCACTGACCAGGCGTACATCGTCTTCGCGGCCAACGCGTTCGCCCTGCTCGGCCTGCGCGCCCTGTTCTTCCTGGTCACCGGCCTGCTCGACCGGCTCGTCTACCTGTCGGCCGGGCTGGCGGTGATCCTTGCCTTCATCGGCGCCAAGCTCATCCTGCACTGGGCGCACGGGCTCAGCGACGCCATGCCTGAGATCAGCACGGCGCTCTCCCTTGTGGTCATCGCGGGCGTGCTCGCCATCACCACCGCCGCGAGCCTCATCAAGTCCCGCCGGGACCCGGCCGCCCGTGCCCACCCCGGCGCCGTCCTGGGCACCCCTGGGCGCGCCAGCCACGAGCAAGGCCAGCCCCCGGACTGAAGCGGCATGCAGAACGGCCAGGGGCGCCTGTCGCCGCCGCCCCCGCAGCCGGAGGCAAAGCGCCAGCAGCGCGATGGCGAACACGATCCATGGCGCCGCGATGATCAGGTCGCTGCCGCTCACCGGTACCGCCTGCCTGCTCACCACATGACGCGCTGGCCGGGCACCCGGGCCGGGCTGACCAGCCAGCGCAGCGCTTCTACCCTGCCGAGCCGGTCCAGGCGGCGGATCACTTCTGGGAGCAGCTCCGACTGGCTGGCGTGGGCGGCGGCGGCCGACTTCTGGATGGCGCGGGCCGCCTCGGTGCCGGCCCCGAGGTCGAGCACCCAGGTTCCGGGCATGCCCGGCCTGCTGCGCGCCACCGCTGGCACCCCTGCCCCCAGCGCGGCGGCGGCCGCCGCGCGCGCGACGGTCGCGTCGCCGATGTCGCCGGCCGCGGGCGCGACGACGAGCACCAGGTCGGCGGAGCTATCGCCGATCGCCCGCCGGATCCGCTCGTCCAGCTCGGCGATGCCGTACCGGTGCAGCCGCCCGTCGCGGTAACCGTCGACGGTCACCCGGTCGATGCCGAGGACCGCCGCGGCGACCTGAACCTCCCGCGGCCGCGCCGCCTCCAGCCGCGCGGTGCCGGAGTCCCGCGCGGCGGCCTCGCCCCGGGTCAGGCACAGCAGGCTCATGCTGGCCCCGGAGCGGCGGAAGGCGTACAGCAGCCCGCCCAGGTCGGCCGACTCCTGCCCGGGACGTGCCGTCACCGCGAGCACGCGGCCCGCGCCGGGCAGCGAATCGACGATGAAGGCGCGGGTGAGGCCCGCGTCAGTGGCGGTCGTAGTTGTCATCGGCTGCTCCTACTGGATTGATCTCTCGGGTGATCACCGGCCGCCCGCAACGCGGCGGGCAGTCAGGTCCCTCCAGCCTGCCCGCACCTCATGGAACCGCCGTGCAGCCGTCATGGAGATCCGGTGAAGGCAGCGCCCGGCCCCCGGGGAGACCCGCGCCGCCGGCATCCGCGCCCGGAAGACAGCAAGGACGGGGAGGGGCGAATTGCCGGCCGTGCGTGGCTTGACGCCGGGAGCTGAGTCGGGCGTGCAAGTCAACGTGGTCATCCGGTGACGGGGATGCTCCCCACCGGGATGGTCGCCGTCGTCAGCAGGCTCACGAAGGCGTTGCCGTCGCTGTCGAGCCCGGCCGCCTGGGCGATGTTGGTCACCCGGCCCAGGCTCACGTCGAGGGCGGTGACCTGGTACATGCCGGTGCACGCGGTGCTTTGCCCGGGGGCCAGGGTGGCCAGGGCGCAGGCGACGTCGGTGACGCGATCGTCGGCGACCGCCACGTCGTGCAGCACCCGGGGGCCGGTGTTGGTGACGGTGTACTGGTATTGCACGGTGCTGCCGGCCAGGAACGGGGCCGGGGACGTCACCCGTTTGGTCACCGTCAGCCGGGGCGGGCCGATGAGCAGGGTCTGCTGCGACGGCGGGGAGCTGATCACGCGGTCGTCCTCGTGGCCGAAGGCCACGGCGGTATTGGTGACCAGGCCGTCGGCGGCGTCGGCGGCGGTGATGACGTAGCTGCCGTGGCAGGTGGCGTGGTCGCCGGGGCTGCCCGCCGGGGTGAGCACCGTCGCCGCGCAGGTGGTGCCGGTGACGTGGTCATCGGTGACGTGGACGTCGTCCAGGGTGACCCCGCCGGTGTTAGTGACCAGGTAGGAGTAGTGCACGGTCTGCCCGGCGTGGTACGGGCCGGGTGTCTCGGCCAGCTTTTCCATAACGAGGCTGGGCGGCTGCGTTATGTCCAGGTTCTCCGAGGACGGCGGCGAGGTAACTGGCCCCGTGGTCGCCTCGCCGGCGGCCACGGCGGTATTGGAGATGTGGCCGGCCGTGACGTCGGCCGCGGTGACGGTGTAGGTCGCCGTGCAGGTGACCGTCTCATGAGGGGCGAGGGTCGCGACGGGGCACGTCACCGGGCCGACCACCGGATCGGCGACGTGAAGGCCGGTGACCGGTACCTGCCCGCCGTTGGTCACCACGAACTCGTAGGTCACGTGATCACCGGCCGCTAGGTGACCCGGGCGCGGCTCGGTCACCTGCTTGACCAGGTTCAGCGCCGGCAGCGGCTCGTCCGTCTCGATGACGACGTTGCGGATGAGGTGGACGTCGGTGAAGTGCCCGGTGGAGGCGGCGAACCCGAACTTGTACGTGGGCGGGGCCGGCGCCGGCGCGGCGACGTCCAGCACCTCGCGCGGGCCGGAGCCGAAGTCAACGGTGACGGTCAGCGTGGGGTGGGGCCCGGGCGTCAGCCGGACGCCCACCCGGCGCCGGGATACCTCCAGCAGGGTCTCCGCCTCCTGCGGGGAGACTCCCGCCGGGAGCGAGGTCGTCGGCCCCTGCAGGTCGCCGGGCAGGTTCGACGGCCACGGCTTGGACGGCGGCTGGCTATGCGGGAAGTCCGTGGTCGCGGTGATGTAGCAGTAGCCGTCGAGGCCGTTGCCCGGCCCGCGCACGGTGACCATGTTGGGCCCGCGCTCGAAGAAGTCGCCGTCCATCGACGGCTGCCCGGCCGGGGACCGCTGATGCTCGCAGCCGAGCCCGCGCTGCTCGGTGTCGGCGAAGTAGTTGCCGAGCACGTCCAGGCCCACGCCGAGGTAGCCGCCCTCGACGCCGTCGATGAACGGTCCCGTCGGCGGGGCCTGCTGCTTCTTGGCGTATCCCAGGCTGCCGCCGAACGCGCCGGGGGCGGTGAGGTTCACCTCGCCGTCGGTCAGGAAGAACGAGGCGCCGTCGGCCGGTGGCCCGGTGTTCGGGTCGTTGCCGTACTGCCAGACGTCGAACGTTACGTCCAGGCCCGCGCTGGCGGGCAGGGCATGGTCGTACAAGACCGCGCCCGACCTGTCATGGCCCGCGTCGGTCAGCTTCAGGTACCCGTGCGGCGCCGCGTCCAGCGGCGGCACCGGGCCGACCTCGGCCTCCCCGCAGCCGCCGAGCGCGTGGCCGCCCGTCGGCGGTGCGCCCGGCCGCGCCGCCGCGCCCGTCAGGCAGGCCCCGTTGTAGCCGGTGAAGGCGGGCGCCGTCGCGCCCTTGAACGTCTCCAGCACCAGCGGCGTCCCGCCCGGGGCCGCCGCCCGGGCCAGGGCCGCCCCGCCAGCCCCGGGCGCGGGTGCTGCCGTGATGGCGGTCACCGCCATCACGGCCGCTACGGCTCCCGCCGCCGGCCAGCGCGACAGGAGATCGCGGCGGCGCGAGCCAGGCACCTTGATCACGTGAAGTGATGACATGACACGCAGCGTAATCGAAATGGCCTGCTTGATCTGGCGGTAAGCCGCTGACACGCAGGGGAGAGGCCCGGGATCCTCGCCGATCCTTCAATCGAGCCCGCGCAGCGTGCTCGTGGCGGCATGCCAGTGGTGCAAGCACCTTGCCGCGCGCCCGGTCGCCAGGAACGACACCTGCGGCGGCGCCGTCGATGTGGTCATGGCGTCGCTCACGACCCGGCGGCTTCCATCACGGGGCCGACCTCGACCCCGCCGCCGGCCCGCATTACCGGGCAGTCCTTGGCCAGCGCCAGTGCGGAGTCCATGTCCTCAGCTGACACCACCGAGTAGGCGATCATCCGGGAGCCGCTGCCGCCGACCTCGCCGAGCGAGGCGTAGTCGGTCACCGCGTGGCCGACGTCCACCAGGGCCGTGCCCAGCCCGCCGAACCAGGCGTGCCACTCGGCCGGCGTCCCGGCGCCGGGCTTGTAGTCGGAGGGCACGCGGAAGGAGAAAACGTACTTGGCCATGATCTGGGTCCTGTTCTGTATCCCGGGCGCGCCCCGGACTGGGACCGCCTCCATTAGGGCAGACGCCAGCAGGTCCGCGGAATTGGGCGCGCCGGCACCGCCCAATTCGCGGGGCCGGCGGCGTCGGTACTTTCAGGCGAGCCGGACGCGCCCGGCGGAAAGAAGAAGAGCGAGGATGCATGCAGACATCGGACCTGATCGCCAGGGCCAGCGCCGGCGACGACAACGCGTTCCGCGAACTGGCCGAAGTGCACTCCCGCGAACTGCAGGTGCACTGCTACCGCATCCTGGGGTCTGTGCAGGACGCCGAGGACGCGCTCCAGGAGACCCTTGTGTCCGCCTGGCGTAACCTGGGTGACTTCCGCCAGCAGTCCTCCCTGCGAACCTGGCTGTATCAGATCGCGACCAACCGGTGCCTGAGCATGCTGCGCGCGGACAGCAGGCGGCCACGCACCGCGACCCCGCTCCCTGACGTGACCCTGCCCGAGCCGGCCGGTGTCAGCGACGTTCCGCCATGGCTGGAACCATATCCGGACGTGCTGCTGGACACCCTCGTCGACCATGCGCCCGGTCCGGAGGCCCGCTACGAGACCACCGAGGCGATCTCGCTCGCGTTCATCACCGCCTTGCAGCTACTCCCGCCGCGCCAGCGTGCCGTACTCGTGCTGCGCGACGTTCTGGGCTACCGCGCCGCAGAGGTGGCCAGGATGCTCGATGTCACCCGGGAATCGGTTCAAAGCGCCCTCAAACGAGCACGAGCCACGGTCGACAGCCACCTGGCAGACTCCCGGAACAGCAGGCCCGCGCGTCGACCGGACACCGGCGCCGAACACCAACTCGCAGGCCAGCTGGCCGACGCCCTCGAACGGGCTGACCTCCAGGCCCTGGTCGGACTGCTCTCAGACGACGTCCGGCTCTCCATGCCGCCCGCAATGCTGGAGTACCGGGGAATCGACGTGGCCCGCCGGTTCTTCGCGGCGGTCACCCTCCGGCCCGGCCGGTCCTACCGGGTGGTGGCGACCCGAGCCAACGGCCAGCCAGCGCTCGGCACGTATGTAGCCGACCCGCACACAGGTGCCCACCGGGCCTACGGACTGCTTGTCGTCACGATCGCCGGCGACCGCATCACCGCCGTCACCGGCTTCAACGCGAGCGTGCTGCCGCGGTTCGGGCTGCCCCGGACGCTTCCATTAGCCACCACGGATGTCATCTTCGCTAGGTAGGCGCGCCGTCCACATCACCAGGTCGGCTAGCGCCCCGGCGGGCTGTCCCCCGGGGACGGCGGTAAGCCCGGCGGCTTTCGTGTGCGGTACCGGGCAGTAGCCGTGGATGAGAGCGGCGGGGTAGTCCTCGTCGTTCAGGTCGTCGAGGTAGTTGCCGAAGGTGGATGAGTTCTGGCGCGTGACATGGAAATCGGGATCGCTGAGGCGCATCAGGGTTTCCTGGCTACGCCGCCGACGAATCCGTAGTAGGTGGAGTCGCGTGTGGCCCGGCCGGTGCTGTCGGGGCGCCACTCCGGCAGCGGGACCAAGCCGGGGCCGAGCAGTTCCCAGTCGCCGAACCACTGCAGGATCTCCTCGTGCTCTCGCCATAGCCCCGTGCCGAGCTTGGCGTTGAACAACTCCTGCACCTCAAGTGTCCTTGCCGCATCCTGCGGGTGCTCGGGCCCGGGCATGCGGAAGCTGGAGATGGCCAGGTAGCTTCCCGGCGCGGCCGCCTCGCGGAACCGGGCCACGATGCCCGCCGGGTCATCTTCTTCGCGGATGTGGTGCAAGATGGCGAGCATCAGCATGCCAACGGGGCGGCCGAAGTCGATGAGCTCGCGGACCTCGGCGCTGCCGAGGATCTCAGCGGGGCGGCGGACGTCGGCCGTGACCACTCGCACCGTCGGCGCGTCGGCCAGCAGCGCCTGGGCGTGCCGCAGGACCACCGGGTCGCTGTCGATGTAGGTCACCCGGGCTGCGGGGCTGAGCTCGTGCGCGATCTCATGGACGTTGCCCTTGCTGGGCAGGCCGGAGCCGATGTCCAGGAACTGGCCGATCCCGGCCTGGCCTGCCAGGTACCGGACCACCCGGCGCAGGAACGCCCTGTTGGCCTTGGCGCCGGCCGCCGCGTCGGGCACTATTTGTAGCGTGAGCTCCACGACAGCCCGGTCGGCGGCGAAGTTGTCCTTGCCATCGAGGAAGGCGTCATAGACCCGGGCGATGTTCGGCTTCGTGATGTCGATGCCGGGTGGAACCGGCTCCTCTCCACCCATGCGGACTCCTTACCGCCATCTGCCCTGCGCTGTCCCGTTCTGGGCCAGGATCACCCTACCGGCAACGGGCCGTCGGCGCAGGGTGACTGCCCCTGTGGATCATGACCACGAGGCGGCTTAATAGCCGGCAACTCCTCCGTCGCCGGCGCGCGGGTCGGCGGCTGCGGCGAGCAGGCCGTCGGCGGTGACGCTGATCGCCTGCGCGTGGCCGAACGACTGGTCGCCGGGAGGGCTGTCGATGGCCTGGTAGCCGCGGGCCCGCAGTCCGGGTGCCCACGCCGCCGGGGCGCCGTGCTCCACCCGCACCAGTGGCGGGTCGTCGCCGATCCAGGTGTCGAAGGCATTGGTGGGCTCGCGGCTGAGGATCCAGCGGGGCGCGCAGATGGCCGGGCCGGGTGCCTGGCCGAGGGCGAGCATCCGCACTAGCAGCTGCAGCAGCACCTGCGGCTGCGCGTCACCGCCCATGGTGCCGAGCACCGCGGCGAGCTCCCCGCCCGGCCGGGTGACCGCCAGAGGGCTGAGCGTGTGCGGCGGACGGCGGCCGGGACCGTACCCGGCCGGGTCATCGGGTTGCGGCGAGAACCCGGTGCCCCGGTTGTGCAGGAAGATGCCGTGGCGCGGCAGCAGCAGCCGGGAGCCGAAGTCGGAGGAGTTGGACATGATCAGTGAGACGCCCATCCGCTGGGCGTCGACCGCGCACAGGTAGGTGGTGCCGCCCTCGCCGTAGACGTCGGCCAGGCCACGGGCGGCGGTTTCCGTCACGGCGTCGGCCCGCGGCGCCAGCCGCGACTCGGCCAGCAGCGCCGCGCCGTCGGCGTGCTCGTGCAGCACCCGTGGCCGGTCGAATGCCGCCTGCCTGGCTGCCTCGACCAGTAGAAACGCCCACAGCTCGGTGGCGGCGTCGGCGGGCAGCCCGACCCGCTCGGCGATCCGCGCCCCGGACAGCGCCAGGTAGCCCTGGGAGTTCGGCGGGACCGTCCACAGGTCGCGGCCGAAGACGGCCAGCCGCAGCGGCGTCACCCAGTCGGCCTGCCTGGCGCGCAGGTCGTCCTCGGTGAACTCGCCGCCGCCAACGGTGAGCAGGTCCTCGCCCGCCGGGCCGAGGTAGAAGCCTTCCCGGCCCCGGTCGGCCACCGCGGCCAGTGCCCTCGCGTGCCCGGGCAGGGTCAGGCGGTGCCCCTGGACCAGCGGGCCGGCGACGCCGAACGCTGCCTCGCGCTCGGCCGGGGTCAGCTCGGCCGAGGCCGCCGCCAGCGTCGGGGAGACGGGGAAGCCTTCGGCTGCTAGCCGCCTGGCCGGGGCAAGCAGGTCGGGCAGCGGCAGCGTCCCGTACCGCTCGTGCAGTGCGACCAGGCCGTCCACGCAGCCGGGGACGGTGACGGCGCGGATGTCGTGCTGGAAGGGCACCGTCTGCGCCCCCGCGGCCAGCCGCCCGGGGTCCGCGCCCGAGCCAGCCCGGCCGGAGGCGTTCAGCGCGGCTGGCGGCTGCTTGCCGTCGCCGGCCACCACGGCGAGCATGTCGCCGCCGAGTCCGCACATGTGCGACCCGGTGACGGCCATGGCGGCGGCTGCCGCTATGGCCGCGTCGGCCGCGTTGCCGCCCTGGCGCAGCATGTGCAGCCCGGCCGACGCCGCGAGGTGGTTGGCCGCCGCGACCGCCCCGGTTGGCGCGTAGCGCGTGATCGTCACGTCAGTGCAGCACCTTCGAGAGGAACGCCTGGGTGCGCTCGTGGGCTGGGGAGTCAAGCACCTGAGCGGGCGGGCCGGCCTCGATGATGCGCCCGGCGTCCATCATGACCACGCGGTCGGCCACGCCCCGGGCGAAGCCCATCTCGTGGGAGACGACGATCATGGTCATGCCATCGCTGGCGAGTTCCCGCATCACCGCGAGCACTTCGCCCACCATCTCCGGGTCCAGGGCGCTGGTCGCCTCGTCGAACAGCATCAGCCGCGGCCGCATGGCCAGCGCGCGGGCGATGGCGACCCGCTGCCGCTGCCCGCCGGACAGCTGGCCGGGGAAGGATCCGCGCTTGTCGTCCAGGCCAACGCGGGCCAGCAGGCGGCGGGCCTCGTCGAGGGCCTGCGCCCGGGGCGCCTTGCGGACCCGCACTGGCGCGAGCGCTATGTTCTGCTCTGCAGTGAGGTGCGGGAACAGGTTGAAGTGCTGGAACACGAAGCCGATCTCACGCCGCTGGCGGGCGATCTCCGCCTCGCTGTCCTCCCGCAGCTCGCCCCGGGCGTTCTCGCGGTAGCCGATGAGGTGCCCGTTAACCAGGAGCCGGCCCCGGTCGATGCGCTCCAGGTGGTTCAGGCAGCGCAGCAGCGTGGTCTTGCCCGAGCCGGACGGGCCGATGATCACCACCACCTCGCCGCTGGCGACCTGGAGCGAGACGTCGTCGAGCACGTGGTGGGGGCCGAACCACTTGTGGATGCCGGTGCCCTCGACGGCTAGCGTGCCCGCCCGGGACTGGGTGCCCTCGACGTCGGCGTCTGGCGTCTTCCCGGCCGGCGTCACCGCGCTCCCCTTAGCTGCTCCGCGCCGATCGGCGGGCCGCCGCCCGGCCCGCCGCTGAACAAGCGCTGCCGCAGCGGCACGCTGACGACCACGTCGCCGCCCCTGGCCTGCAGCCGACGTTCGATGGCGGCCTGGACCAGCGACCAGGCGGTGGTCATGACGATGTAGTAGACCGCGGTGACCAGGAAGATCTCGAAGGTCCTGAAGGTGGCGGAGTTGTAGTCCTGCGCGGCCAGGAACAGCTCCTGCAGCCCGATGACGCTCAGCAGCGAGGTGACCTTGAGCATGTTGTTGAACTCGTTGCCGAGCGGCGGGATGACCACCCGCATGGCCTGAGGAAGGATGACGTGCCGCATGGCCTGGCGGCGGCGCAGGCCGAGCGACGCCGCCGCCTCAGCCTGCCCCTTGTCCACCGAGTCGATGGCCGCGCGCATGATCTCCGCCATGTAGGCGCCCTCGTTGAGCGCGAGGGTGACAATGCCGGCCTGCACTACGCCGGGCACCGAGACCGGCCCGACGCTCAGCGTGCCGAACGAGTAAAGGCCGAGCGCCGAGCTGCCGTCATAGATGATCACCGCCTGGACCAGCAGCGGCGTGCCGCGGACGAGCCAGATGTAGCCTCCGGCCAGCACGCGCAGCGGCAGGCGACGCGAGCGGCGCCACAGCGCGAGTAGCAGGCCGAGGGCCACGCCGAGGGCCTGGGCGATGACCGCCAGGTAGATGGTCCTGATGGCCCCCTGGACGAAGCTGCCCGGCGGGTGGAACAACAGGTGAGCGAGGAACGACCAGTCGAAGGTCATCGCCGCTAGCCCTGCTTGAGCTCGTCGGGGCCGAGGCCCCACTTGGTCATGACCTGCTTGTAGGTGCCATCTGCCCGCAGCGCGGCGAAGGCCGTGGCGATGGCGTCGTGCAGCGCGCTGTCCTTCTTGGCCGTGGCGATCCCGGTCGCGATCTGCCCGAACGCCGGGCCGGCCAGCTCGAACATCCCGCCGCTCTTGGTGATGTCGTAGCCGCCGGACTCGACGGTGGTGCCGTAGGCGGCCACGTGGCCGAGGCTGAGCTGGCTCAGCGCGTCGCTGTCGCGCAGGAAGGTCTGCACCGTGATCGGCTTCTTGCCGCTGGCCGTGCACGCCTTGCTCTGCGTGGTCAGGAAGTCAGCCACGGTGGTCCCGGTCTCCGCGGCCACGCTCAGCCCGCACAGCCCACTGAGCCCGGTGACGTGGTCAGGGTTGCCCTTGCGGACCATGATGGCCTCGCTGGAGTTCATGTAGTCGACGAAGTCAACGATCGCGCGCCTGGCCGGCTTGTCGAGCAGCTGGGACAAGATGGCGTCGCAGTGCCTGGCCTGCAGCGCCGGGATGATGCCGGCGAACGCGGTGTTCACCCACTGCGCCTTGACGCCGAGCCGGGCCGCGATCGCGTTGCCGAGGTCGATGTCCGATCCGGTCGGCTCCTGGCCGTTGGCGTAGAACTCCAGCGGCGGCGATGAGATGTCAGAGCAGAACCGGATCGTGCCCGGCTGGCCGAGCGCCCCGGCCGGGAGGGTGGCGGCGGCCGGGGCGCCCTTGGCCGGGGAGGACCCGGAGCCAGCGCTGGCGCCGGGGCCGCCACTGGAGCCGCAGCCGACGGCGAGCAGTCCGGCTGTCCCCATCGCCAGGCCGGCCAACGCTCTACGGGTAACGCGAGATAGCTGCGGTTTCATCGATCGGCCTCCCGGGAAGGCTGGATCCGGCGAGGTGCCAAATCCTTTTGGCAGGACCATAAGGAGGCCCGAGGACTCGTGTCAAGGACAAGGTGTTAAATGCGCGTATCGGATAACCGTCCGCAGGGCGGTGCACCGGCCTGCCTGGCCAACTCCCGGCCTAGACTCGCTCCTGTCCCGTCAACCCGCGCGCCCCAGGACTCATGAACAACCGACCAACCATCCGCGACGTAGCGAAGGCCGCCGGGGTCTCCGTGACCACGGTGTCGCACGCGCTGAACGGCAAGGGCCGGGTCGACCCGGAGACGCGCGCGCTAGTCGGGCAAGTGGTCCGCCAGCTCGGCTACCGGGCCAACCGGCACGCCCAGGTGCTGCGGTCCGGCCGCACCGGCGCCCTGGCGCTGCTGCTGCCCGTCCAGGCCGACGTCGGCTCGAACGAGGCGCTGAGCCTGGACTTCTATATGCGGCTGGCCAGCGCGGCCGCCGCGGCCGCGTTCGCGGGGGAGCAGGCGCTGATGCTGTTGCCGCCGGCCGTGGTCAGCACCGGCCTGGACGGTCTTGGGGTCGACGGCGGCATCGTGGTCGACCCGTCGCCGCTCGACTCCCGGGTCGAGCTGCTGGCCAGGCACGGGCTGCCGGTGGTGACGATCGAGCGGGACCTGGGCCGGCTCGACGACCCTTGGTACGTGACCGGGCAGACCGACGTCAGCACCCGGCAACTCCTCGACCACCTACGTGCCCAGGGGGCGCGGCGCATCTGCCTGCTCGCTCCGCAGGCTGACTGGGGCTGGATCACCGAGACCCTGCGCGCCTACGACCAGTGGATCGCCGGGCACGGCGCGCCGCGCCTGGTGGTACCGGTGGCCATGCAGGACGGCGAGGAGAGCGCGTTCGCAGCCACCAGGCAGCTGCTGGCCGCGCCTGACCCGCCCGACGCGATCTTCGTGGTGGCATCCCGGTTCATCCACGGGGTACAGCGAGCGGCCAAGGCCGCCGCCCGGCGGGTGCCCGGTGAGCTGCTGATCGCCGCGGGCGTGGACAGCGTGCACGCCCGCGAGGGCGACCCGCCGGTCACCGCGATCGACCTGCACCCCGAGCGGCAGGCCGAAGCCGCGGTCGAGATGCTGCTGGCCCGGCTGAAAGGCGACCCGCCGGCCGGGCCGCTGTACGTGCCGGCCACGCTCCGGCTACGGGCCTCCACTGGGGCCCGCTGATCCGGATCATCAAGACGCCGATGCGGGGTCGTCCATCAACCCACGCTAAGCGCGGCTGCCGCCCGCGCGACAACGTTGCCTGTTTCATCCTTAACGTGCGGCGGGCGGCGCGAGCACGGCGGACATCCGGGCCATCACGTCGGGGTTGACCCGGTAGTAGACCCAGGTGCCGCGCCGCTCAGAGCTGATGAGCCCGGCCTCGCGCAAGATCTTCAGGTGGTAGCTGACCGACGGCGCCGTTACGTCGAACGCGTCCAGCAGGTCGCACACGCAGGACTCACCGCCGTCGTGGCAGGCGATCAGCGACAGCAGCCGCAGCCGCACCGGGTCCGCGACCGCCTTGAACAGGGGGGCCAGCTCGTCGGCCCCGGCCTGCGGCAGTGGCTCGCGGGCCAGCGGCTCGCAGCACGCGCCCTCGCGGGCGTCGATCACTGGTAGCAGCTTCTGGTTCACCACCTCTCTAATTTGACACATCCTTAAGCAAGGGCGCAAACTGGCGTCGGGCGTTGGTTAGAGATCTCTTTAATCAGTGCCCTGGAAGCCCGTCTCATGAAGGGAACGCCCATGTCCCGTGTTCAGCTCGCGCTGCGCGTCGCCGACCTGGAGGCCTCGGTAGCCTTCTACGCCAGGCTGTTCGGCGCTGAGCCCGCCAAGCGCCGCCCCGGTTACGCCAACTTCGCGATCGCCGAGCCGCCGCTGAAGCTCGTCCTCATCGAGGGTGACCCCGGTGAGCCGACCCGGATGGACCACCTCGGGGTCGAGGTGGAGACGACCGAGGAGGTTACGGCCGCCACTGCCCGGCTGGCCGGGCAGGGCCTGGCGACCGTGACCGAGCAGGACACCGCCTGCTGTTACGCGGTGCAGGACAAGGTCTGGGTCACCGGCCCCGGTGCCGAGCCGTGGGAGGTCTACGTCGTCAAGGGCGACGCCGACACCCTGGACAAGGCGGTCGGCTCTGCGTGCTGCACCTCGGCGGCCGAAGCCAGCGCTGCGCAGCCCGCTGCCTCGGCTTGCTGCTGACTGGCTGGGCGGCGCCCTCGCCAAGGAGGTGGAGACGCCGCCCGCCGGGCCCGTCAGCGTCAGGCCCGGGTGGTGAGGGTCAGCTGGCGGCGGTGGAAGTCGTAATGCAACGTGGGATAGTGGTACAGGTCGGCTAGCGTCATGTAGCCGGTGAAGAAGGGGTCCCAGCGGACTGGATAGTGCATGCCCCGGGCCAGGTCCTCCGGGGCTGCGGCATCGAGGCTGCGGTGCAGGGCGGCTAGGACGCGGTTCAGCTTGGCCTCCATCCGCCGGGCGCCGTAGACGTGGACGGCGCCGCAGGGTCCCAGGTAGTTGATGAGGTCGAACGGCCTGGTCGCCGCGTCGAGCAAGCCGGCATAGGCGCGACTGGCCCCGCCGGGCAGCCGACCGAAGGCGGCCACCAGGGGCAGCAGGGCCCGGACGATCATGTAGCCGAACAGCATGTGGAAGAGCAGCTGCTCGTTGGTCCACTTCGTCCCGTTAGTGCGCAGGGCCAAAGTGGCGGGAGTCGCCTGGGCGAGCAGGCGCCGGAAGTCGGCCTGGACCCGGTCGAGCTCATCGTGGACCGCCTGCCGGTCCCAGGGATGGTCCTGCGCCATGCACCCGCCTCCAACCAGGCCGGGAATCCCGGCCGCACTTCCTTACCGTAATACGCGATCCAAGTCGGCAGTGAGCGGTGAAACCTGCCGGGCCCAGGCCTGGGCGCCCATCTGGACGGCGTCCCAGGGGCTGCCAAGCGGGGGTGTGTAGGACAGGTCCAGGTCGCTGAGGTCGTCGATGGTCATGCCGTGGAAGATGGCGGTGGCGGCGATGTCGACGCGCTTGGCGACCTCGGCGTGCTTGTGGCCGAAGAGCTGGGCGCCGAGGAGCCGGCCGGTGGCCCGGTCGCCGGTGAACCGCATCGCGATGCGGTGGCTGCCGGGGTAGTACGCCTTGTGGTCGTCGGCCTGGCAGGCGACCGTGACCGGGTCGAAGCCGGCCGTGCGGGCCTCGGCGTCCTTCAGGCCGGTGCGCGCGGCGGCGTGGTCGAAGACCTTGACGACCTGGGTGCCCAGGCTGCCGGCGAACTCCCTGATCCGGCGGCCGGTGGCGTTCTCCCCGGCTACGCGGCCCTGCTTGTGCGCGGTGGTGCCCAGTGGCAGGTAGGTCTCGCCGAGCAGCCGGTGGTGGGTGATCACGCAGTCCCCGGCCGCGAAGACGCCGGGGACGCCCGTCCGCATCGCCTTGTCGACCGCGATCGCGCCGCGCACGCCGACGCTCGCCCCCGCGCTGACGGCCAGGGCCGTTTCCGGGCGGACTCCCGTGACGACGAGCACCAGGCCAGCGTGCAAGGTGACTGGCTCCCCGTCGGCGGTGCCGGCCGTGACCCGCAGCGGGCCGGGTGCCCCGGCTTCCGCGCGGGTGATCTCGCGGACGGTGGTGCCGGGCCGGACGGTCACGCCGTGGCCTTCTAGCTCGGCCCGGACCAGGGTCCCGAGTTCAGGGTCGACGGTGGGCAGTACCTGGCCAAGCTGCTCGACCTGGGTGACGGCCAGGCCGCGGGCGGCCAGCGCCTCGGCCATCTCCAGCCCGATGTAGCCCGCGCCGACGATGACGGCGCTATCGGGGGCGGCCTCCTCCAGCGTGCGCATGATCGCGAACGTGTCGTCCATCGCGTGGAGCAGGTGGACGCCGTCGGCGGGGCCGATAGCGTCCAGGCCGGCGATGGGCGGGCGAACAGGCACGGCGCCGGTCCCGATGATGAGCTCGTCGTAGGGGATCACGTCCTCGGCCCCGTCTGGGCCGGTGACGTGCAGCCGGCGGGCGGCCACGTCGACCTTGCGGGCGGTGGTGTCCAGCCGCAGCCGCATCCCGGCCGCCTCCAGGTCGGCGTAGGTGCGGTGCGCGAGGTTGCGCCAGTGGGGCACCTCGCCGGAGACGTAGTACGGGATGCCGCAGATGGAGAAGTTGGGATAAGCGTCGGCACATACCACGGTGAACTCCACGCCGGGATCCACCTCGCGGGCTCGCAGCGCGGCGCTGATGCCCGCGTCGCTTCCGCCGACGGCGACAATATGCACGATCAGTTACCTTCCGTTGCTGCCCCATGCGGGACCACGATGCCGGCCGCCTGGGCGGGCGTCAGCGCCGGGTACAGGAACCTGATGATGAGGACCCCGGCGATCGCGCCGCCCGCCTGGGCGGCGATGAACACCGGGGCCGAGGACGGCGTGATCCCCGCGAAGGTATCCGAGAACATGCGGCCGATGGTGATCGCGGGGTTGGCGAAGCTGGTGGAGGCGGTGAACCAGTAGGCGGCCCCGATGTAGGCGCCGACCGCCGCCGGGGCGCTGCCCAGCCGGCCGCTGCGGGCCAGGGCGAAGATGATGAGCACCAGCCCGGCGGTCGCGATCACCTCCGACAGCGCATGCGGCCCGCTGGCCCGGTGCTTCGCTGAGATGGAGACGGCCGCCTCGCCGAACATCACATTCGCGCCGATCGCCCCCAGCACGCACCCGGCGACCTGGGCCGGCAGGTAGGCGGCGGCGTCCCGCCACGACAGCCCGCCGAACGCCGCGTCGGCGAACGACACCACCGGGTTGAAGTGCGCTCCGGACACCGGGCCGAACATCAAGATGATCGCGAACAGCCCGGCCGCCGTCGCCGCCGAGTTCTCCAGCAGCTGCAGGCCGGTATCGGACGGGGACAGGCGCTGCGCGGCGATCCCGGAGCCGATCACGATCGCGGCCAGGAACGCGCTGCCGAGCAGCTCAGCGACCAGGCGGCGTGGCAGCGGGACGGGCGCGGAGGTCACCGCGTCATCTTGACACGACGAAGATAACTCAGTCAAACTTGAGTCAATGGATACTGATGTAAACGCTGAGCTGGCCAGGCGGGTGGCGATGCACGCCGCGCTGGCCGACCTGGCGCGGCTGCGGATCACCGACATCCTGGCCGACGGGGATGCCTCCCCCTCCGAGTTGGCCGCTGTCCTGGCGATGCCGTCGAACCTGCTCGCCCACCACCTGCGGGTGCTGGAGGATGCTGGCCTGGTCCTGCGCCGCCGCTCGGAGGGTGACCGGCGCCGCACCTACCTGCGCCTGGTCGCGGGCGCGCTCGACACGCTGGGCGGCTCCCCGGCGCGGGCGGCCCGCCGGGTGCTGTTCGTGTGCACGGCCAACTCGGCCCGCTCCCCCCTCGCCGCCGCCCTGTGGCGGCAGGCCAGTCAGGTTCCCGCCGCCTCGGCCGGCACGCACCCGGCCGACGCGATCGACCCTGGTGCCATCGCCGCCGCGCGCCGGCGCGGGCTGCCGCTGCGCCGCCTGCGGCCCCGGCCCGTGAGCGAGGTCCAGCAAGACGGCGACTTCGTCATCACCGTCTGCGACCTGGCCCATGAGGAGATCGGCGAGCTGGCCGCTGCGCACTGGTCGGTACCGGACCCTGTCCCGGCCGGGGATGACGCCAGCTTTGATGCCGCCCTGAACGAGCTAGCGCGCCGGGTCGGCCTGCTCGCGCCGCGCCTGAGGGCCGCTGCTAGGTCAGGGCTGAACTGATGGTAAGGGCGATGATGACTCCGGTTGCGCCTGCGGCGAGCAGGGTGAGGACGACGCCGCGGCGTAGTAGCAGGAGCAGGGTGAGGGCTGCGGCGAGGACGATGTATTGCCAGGGGTGGCTGAGCGCGCGGGTGAGCGGGATGGCGGAGCCGTAGATGGCGCCGATGGCGGCGGGCCCGGCCCCGTCGAGGAAGGCGCGGGCGCGGCGGTCGCCGCGGATCTGGTCGAAGCGGTGGCCGCCGAGCAGGATGAACGCGAATGAGGGACTGAATGCGACTACGGAGGCGAGGAGGCCGCCGGCCACGCCTGCGGCGGCGTAGCCGACCACGGCGACGGTCTGCACGACCGGGCCGGGGGTGACCTGGCCGAGGGCGACGGCGTTGAGGAACTGAGCGCTGGTCATCCAGTGGTAGTGGCCGACCGCGTCGGATTGCATCAGCGGGATGATGACGAACCCGCCTCCGTAGGACAGTGCGCCGACCTTGAACGACACCCATGCCACCGACAGCAGCGCTCCGCCGGTGATCGCCCCGACCGCCAGGGCCGGTACTGCCGCGAGGCTTTGCGCATGGCCGTCGGCGTGGCGCCGGGGGCCGAGCTGGGTGGCGAGCTCGATCAGGCCGCAGCCCAGCAGGACCAGGACCAGCCAGGGGCCGAGCGTGGCGGCAGCGGCGGCCCCGGCGATCAGGTAACACGCCCAGCGGGTGGCGTTCTTACGGCGCTGCCAGGTGGCGCCGGTCAAGCTGGCGGCGGCCTGGATGGCGACCGCGGGAACCGCCGCGCCCGCCCCCGCGCCAGCGCCGAGAACCCACAAGGGCGGGGACGTGCCCAGGAACAGGGCGGCCAGCGCCAGGATGACGATCAGCCCGGGGATGATGAACGCGCAGCCGCCGACCAGGGCACCGAGGCGGCCGCGCAGCCGCCACGCACAGTAGATCGACAGCTGGGTGGAGGCGGGGCCGGGCAGCAGGTTGCAGGCCGCGACCGCGTCCTCGAAGTCCGCCGCGGCAAGCCAGCCGCGGCGCTCGACGCACAGTTCCCGCAGCAGCTTGATGTGGGTGGGCGGCCCGCCAAAGCCGATGCAGCCGATGCGGCCCCACTCACGCAAGATCGTGGCCAGCGGCACCCGTCCCGCCTGCGCCGGCGACCCCGCTGTGCGGGTCATGGGCGGGCCGGGGACCTGGGGGCGGGCTGGAACAACTCGACCACGTTCCCGGCCGGGTCCTCGATGAGGATCTGGCTGCCGCCCGGTCCGGTGACGATGTCGTTGCGGAAGCTCACTCCCTCACCGCGCAGCCGGGCCACCTCGGCGCGAAGGTCGGCCACGATCAGGTGGATGCGGTTCCACCCGCCGGGCTGGGGCTGGCGGCCATCGGGCATCGGGCGCCCGGCCGAGCTGGCCGGGCCAGCCAGCAGCAGCCGCAGGTTGCCCCGGGTGACGTCGGCGAACGCGGGCGCGGCACTCATGCGGACCGTGAACCCGAGGTGGCCGGTGTAGAAGTCGATGGCCGCCTGGACGTCATCGACCATGTACCGGACGCTGACCATCTGCTCCGGACTGCTCATCACTCCTCCTGGATACTCGCGTGCGCGGATGCCGACGTGATCGCCGCAAGCAGGAACCCGATGCGGGCGTGCAGCTCGGCGGCCATCCGCTGGAAGGCCGGATAGCTGTCTTGCCCGGTGCCGCCGGCGGCGGCCGGGTCGGGAATGCTCCAGTGCACCTGCCTGGCCGGCCCAGCGAGCTCCGGGCATGCCTCACGCACGCGGTCGCACAACGTGATGACGTAATCGAAGGGCTGGCCCTCGAAGGCGCTCAGGTGCCGCGGCGGCCGGCCAGCCAGGTCGATCCCGTAGGCGCGCAGCACCCGCACCGCGTTCGCGTGCAGCGGCTTGGGGCGGGTGCCCGCGCTGGCCACCACGGCCTGGGGTGCCTGCTGCCGCGCCAGTGCCTCGGCGACCGGCGAGCGCGCGCTGTTGCCGGTGCACAGGAACAGCAGGCGGCACGGAGGCCCCGGCGGCGCGGGCGGGGCCAGGAGCAGCCGCAAGCCTGGGTGCAACGCCAGCCCCGCTCCCGCCAGCGCCCCGGCGCAGTTGCCCAGGTCCAAGTGGTAGTAGGCGTCCCGGGCATCGAACGTGCTGCGCCGAGCGCCCACCAGGCCGGCCGTCCGCAGCCTGCGCAGGTGGTAGGAGAGGAGGTTCTGCGGTTGGTCCAGCAACGACACCAGCTCGCGCACCCGCCGGTCACTGCGCGCCAGCTCGCCCATCAGCCGCCAGCGCAGCGGGTGTCCAGCCAGCCGCACGAACGGCGGCGGGGCGGACGTGACCGACGATTCCACACCAGCAAAATACATCAAATCATTTTGATATGTCATGCCAGGGGTCGCTTTCGCCAAAGCCCGCCGCGCTATCGGGGCGCCGGGGCGGGCGCCTGTGCCCGTGCCTGGTCCGCTGGTACTGTGCGCAGCGTGCCGCTGATATGGATTGGCCTGGTGCTGGCGTTCGCTTCGGCGCTGGTCACCAACACGGCCTACTCGCTTGAGCATGACGCGGCGGCGGCGCTGCCGCCGTTGTCGCCGCGGCGCCCGTTCCGGTCGGTGAAGATGCTGCTCGGCGACCGGCGGTGGCTGGCGGCGTTCGGCGCGGAGACCGCGGGCTGGGGCATGTACGTGGCGGCGCTGGCGCTGGCGCCGCTGGCGCTGGTGCAGTCGGTGGTGGCGTCCGGGGTCGCGGTGCTGGCGTTCGCGACCGCGCACGGGCACCCGTCACGCCTGGCGCGGCGCGAGCAACTCGCCGTGGTGCTGGCGGTGGCCGGGCTGGCGCTGCTCGCGGTCTCGCTGATCGGGACGGCGCCGTCCGATGAGCACCCGCCAGTGATCGGCGTCATCATCTGGCTGGCCGCGTGCGGCGGCGGCGCGGCGCTGCTCATGGCCGCGCGGGTGCGCATTGCCCGCGCGGCGGCGCTCGGCCTTGCGGCTGGCCTGCTGTTCGCTGACGGTGATATCTCCGCCAAGCTGGTCGGCTACGGCGGGCTGTGGCTGATCGCGATTGCCACGCTCATCGTCGCCTACGCCGTCGGGACCAGCGTGCTGCAGTGGGCCTACCAGCGAGGCGATGCGCTGACGGCTGCGGGCATGGCGACGCTGGCGACGAACGCGATCCCGATCACGGCGGGGTTCGTGCTGTTCGGCGAGGTGCTGCCGCGCGGCTGGCGAGCCGTGCTGCAGGTGGCGTCGTTCGCGTGCCTGGTGGCGAGCGCCGTCGCGCTCGGGCACCAGCAAGCGCCGCAGGCCAGCGGACCGGATCCGCCCGCCGGCCATATGGAACAGGAGCAGCGCGCGTCACCGGAATCATGACGGGCCTTGTCCCGGTCCCCGGGGCCCGGTCCGGGCCCTTAGCCTCTGCATACGCGGCACGCACTCGGGGATTATCAGGCCATGAGCCAGCGATCCGGCATGTCGGCCGCACCCGGTCAGGGCAGGGGCGCGGTTCCCCGCGCGCAGGCTCGGGAGGGCGGGCTGTCCTCGGCCGAGGCCGCGGCGCGGCTGGCCCGCTACGGGCCGAACGAGCTGCCCCGGGCTCGGAGAACTCCCCTGTGGCGGATGATCGCGGACCAGGCGCGCGACCCCTTGGTGATCGTGCTGCTGGTCGCGGTGGCGCTGACGCTGGCAACGGGGGACTGGACGGACGCCGGGGTCATCCTTGTGGTGATCGTGGTGAACACCGCGGCGGGCGTTACCCAGGAAGTGAAGGCCGGCCAGGCCATCGCGGCGCTGTCGGAGCTCACCGCGCCGGAGGCGCGGGTGCTGCGAGACGGCGCGCAGCGGACGGTACCGGCCCCCGAGGTGGTGGCCGGGGACGTGCTGGTGCTCGCCGAGGGCGACATCGTGCCCGCCGACGCCGACGTGGTGGACGCGGCGGCGCTCCTGATCGATGAGTCGGCGCTGACCGGCGAGTCCGTCCCGGCGGACAAGGGGGCCGGGCGAGACGCGGTGTCGGCGGGGACGACCGTCGTCCGCGGCCGCGGCCGGGCGGTGGTGACGGCCACAGGTTCAGCCAGCGCGATGGGGCGGATCGCCGCGCTGATGGGGGACCGGCAGGGGCTGACCCCGCTGCAACGGCGCCTGGCTGGCGTCGGCCGGGTGCTGGCCGTGGTGGCGGTGGTGCTTTCGGTCATCGTGCTGATCATCGGCCTGGCGCGGGGCCAAGGCGCGGAGCTGATGGTGGTCACCGCGATCAGCCTGGTCGTCGCCGCCGTGCCGGAGTCCCTGCCCGCGGTGGTCACCCTGGCGCTCGCGCTCGGCGCGCGCCGGATGTCGGCCCGCAACGCGCTCATCAGGCGACTGCCGGCGGTGGAGACGCTGGGGTCGGTGACCATCCTGGGAACCGACAAGACCGGCACCCTGACTCAGGGCGACATGGTGGTGCGCCGCCTGTGGACCCCGGGCGGCGGCGACGCGGAGGTCAGCGGCACCGGATACGCGCCGGACGGCGAGCTGACCCGCTGCGGGCACCCGCTGGATCCCGGCCAGGCGCCGGACCTCGCCGGGCTGCTGACCGCGGGCGCGCTGTGCAACGACGCGGCGCTGCGGCCCCCGGACGATTTCCAGTCAGACGGCGGCCAGAGGGCGTGGACGGCCGTCGGCGACCCGACCGAGGCGGCCCTGCTGGCCGCCGCCGTCAAGGCTGGCCTGGATCCCGGCGAGCTGCATGACCGGTTCCCGCGCGTCGCCGAGCTGCCCTTCGACAGCGACAGGAAGCGGATGACCACCGCGCACCGGCTGCCGGGCGGTGGCGTCCGCGTCATCTGCAAGGGGGCGCCCGAGGTCATGCTGACCCCGGAGTTCATCGCCGACGACGTCGGCACGCTCAGCCGGGCCGCCGAGCGCGCCGGGGAGCTTGCCCGGGACGGCTTCCGCGTGCTTGCGGTCGCTGCGGCCGGTCGGCCGGGTGAGCCGGGTGAGCCCGGTCAGCCGGGCCTGCCGCGCGGTGCGGGCCTGGAGCACGGGCTGCGGCTGCTGGGGCTGACCGCGATCTTCGACCCGCCCCGGCCGGCCGCGGCGGCGACCATCGCGTCCTGCCAGGCGGCGGGCATCACCCCCGTTCTGATCACCGGGGATCATCCCGCGACCGCCGGGGCTATCGCCCGGGAGCTGGGCATCATTGACGACGGCGCGGAGGTCGTCGACTGCCGCGACGAAGCCAGCGCCGCGAGCTTCGGCACCGCTCGGGTGTTCGCCCGCGCCGCCCCCGAGCAGAAGCTCGCCATCATCGCCGCCCGCCAGGCGGCCGGGGACGTGGTCGCCATGACCGGCGACGGGGTGAACGACGGGCCGGCGCTGCGCCGCGCGGACATCGGGGTCGCGATGGGCGGGCGGGGCACCGAGGTCGCCCGCCAGGCCGCCGACCTGGTCCTCGCCGACGACGAGCTCGGCACCGTGGTCGCGGCGGCCGAGGAGGGACGGCGGGTGTATGCCAACATCCGCCGGTTCTTGCTGTACGGGCTTTCCGGCGGCAGCGCCGAGATCGCGGTCATGCTCGCCGGGCCGCTGGCCGGCCTGGCATTGCCGCTGCTGCCAGCCCAGATCCTGTGGGTGAACCTGCTCACCCACGGGCTGCCCGGCGTCGCGCTGGGCAGCGAGCCGGCCGACCCGGCCGCGATGCGCCGGCCGCCGCGGCCGCCGGCGCAGAGCGTTCTCGGGGCGGGCCTGTGGCAGCGCATCGTCCGGGTCGGGGTGGTCATCGCCGCGGTCACCCTCGGGGTGGCGGTGTGGGGTCATGCCACCGGCAGGCCGTGGCAGAGCATGGCGTTCTTCGCGCTGGGCACCACCCAGCTCGCCGTCGCCCTCGGCTCCCGCGCCCGCCCCGGCACGCTGGCCAACCCGGCCTTGCTGTGGGCCGTGGCAGGAGCGCTCGGCCTCCAGTTCGCCGGGCTTTACCTGCCGTTCCTCAACGACCTGCTGAAGACCGAGCCGCTGACCGGCCTTGACCTGCTGGTCGTCTTCGCGCTGTCGTCCCTCGGCTACGCCGCGATCCGCCTGGACCGCGTCGTGCACCCGGACGGTCGCTGGCGGCCGCGCGCTCGACCCCGGCCGGGCCCACTGTGACGAGGCGCATTCCCGCCCGCGAGCGCGTGAACGGAAGCTTCGGTGCCGACGATAACCTGACGGGCTGACCGCGGCATCCACCACTCCTGCAGGCAGGCCTGGGATCGCGGTCAAGGAAGCGAAGTTCAGGAGCCGGCCCGGGATCGTGGCATTCATCTCACGCTCGTCGTGCCCAGCTGCTGATCATGAGGGGTGCGAAGATGACGCTGTCGCTGTCGCGGCACAGTGCGGTGAATGACCCCAGGTCGGCCTGGTCGATCCAGCCGCCGGCGAGCAGGCCCGGGGCGAGCTGCTCCACCAGCAGTTCCCACTGCGGGATGCCGTGGGTGGCATCGGCTCGCACCTGTACCGCGACCGCTTGCGCACCGACATCCGTGAGGCCGGCCGCAGTGAGGCACCGGGGGAGCCGCCGGGCGTATTCGGGGTCGTAGCCGCGGCTGCGCATGAACTCGCGGCACGCGCTGGTGACACGGGTGTAGGTGGGCGACGGCGGGTCGATGACCTCCGCCGTGGCCCAGTCGAGGTCCTCCACGAGCAGCCAGCCCCCAGGCGCGAGGCCCTGTGCCAGCGAGGCGAGGACGTTGTCACGTTGCGGGAGGTGCTCGAGCAGCAGCCTCGCGTGGATGAGGTCGAACTGGCCGGGCGGGAGCGGCGTGGCGGTCACGTCCTGGCGGGCGACGGTGATGGTGGCGTCGGCGAGCGGGGCGAGGAACCGGGTGTCGGTGTCGACGGCCAGGACCTGGCCACCCGGTCCGACGTGGCGCGCGAGGAGCTCGGCGACGCTGCCCGTGCCGGCTCCGATCTCGGCGCAGCGGGCGCCCGGAGGCAGGTCCAGGCGCTCGATCAGCGCCATCGTGCCGGGATCGTAGAGCTGGGTCAAGCTGTTGAGCCGATCGCGCTCGGCGTGCCAGGTGGGGTCGAGCAGGTACTGAGTCGGCATGGGAGCCTCCAGGCTATTGATGCCGGTTTCCGGGGATCTGGGCGGCGGCCGCGTGACCGCTCACCGGGTATCGTCGCCGACGGGACGCTCGCCCCGCACTGGGGTGAGACCCTGGTATTTAGCGTCTTGGTCCCCGGGAATTGACGGTCCCGGACGCGGGTGGCGTCGGCGCAGGTGATCTCGGCCCGGGCCGCCGAGCGGAAGGGGTGCCAGTTGGCGGGGGGCGACCTGTGGGAGCGCGAGGGCGAGGTCGCCGCGCTGGGTGCCGCTTTCGACGCCGCCGCGAGCGGGACCGGCAAGCTCGTACTCGTCGAAGGACCCCCCGGTATCGGCAAGTCACGCCTGCTCGCAGTGGCCCGCTCGCTCGCGGCCGAGCGGCACCTGCCCGTCTTCGCGGCCCGTGGACTGGAACTTGAGCGGGAGGTGCCGTTCGGCCTGGCAAGGCAGTTGTTCGTGTCGCCGCTGCTGCGCGCCTCCGGCCCGGAGCGAGCCACCCTGCTGGCCGGGCCGGCGGCGCTGGCCGAGCCCCTGCTGCACGGGCTCCACGCCGACGCGCAAGTCGGCGAAGGCCGGGCCGGGGCGCTGGTCGAAGGCCTGCGCTGGCTGGCGGCCAACCTCGCCCAGGCGCATGCGGACGGCTCATCGCCCGCCCGCCTGGCCATCGTCGTTGACGACGCGCAGTGGGCCGACCGGCCGTCCTTGCGCTTCCTTGCCCATATCGCCGGGCAGTCGCAGGACGCCGGGCTCTGCGTCATCGCGGCAGTGCGCACGGGCGAGCCCGGCGAGGCGCGCGACCTGCTGGGGCGGCTGCGCGCCGTGCGGGGCTGCGTGCGGCTGCGTCCGGCCGTGCTCACCGAGGAGGCAGTCAGCGGCCTGATCCGCGCTCACCATTTTCCCGACGCAACGGATGAGTTCTGCCGGTCATGCGCGCACGTCAGCGGTGGCAACCCTTTCCTGCTCCAGGAGCTGCTCGCGGTGCTGCGGGCCGACGTGGTGGTGCCCACGGACGACGCCGCGCGCCGGGTCAGCGGGCTGCTACCCGAGTCGGTCATGGACGCCGTCGTGGTCAACGTGGCCCGCTTGCCCGAAACGGCAGGGCGGCTGGCCGCCGCGGTCGCGGTACTCGGGCAGGCGCCCGTCCTGCTCGCGGGTGAGCTGGCCGGCCTCGGCATAGCCGAGGCCGAGCAAGCCGCCGACCTGCTCGCCGCGGCCGGCCTAATCGTGGCCGGCGAGCCGCTGGCTTTCGTGCACCCGCTGCTCGGGTCGGCGGTCCTGGCTGACCTCGGGTCCTTTAGACGGGCACGTGCGCACCGCCGCGCGGCCGCGCTGCTCGACCGCGACGGCGCCGATGCGGCCAGCGTCGCCGGCCACCTGATCGAGACCCGGCCCGAAGGCGAGGCGTGGGCCGCGGCGGCGCTTCGCGCTGCCGGGCACGACGCCCTGGTGCATGGTGAATCACGGGTCGCGGTGCGGCTGCTACGGCGCGCGCTGCAAGAGCGGCCCCCGCCGCAGGACCGCGACGCGATCTTGATCGAGCTGGCCCACGCCGAGGCAGCCGACGGCTCGCCGGACGCGGTCAACCGGCTCGCCCAGGTGCTCGAGCACGTCCGCGACCCGCGCACCCGGGCCGAGGCCTGCAACCAGCTGGCACGGCTGCTGTTCTTCAAGGGCGAGATCGCTGAGTCAGCCGCCGCTGCCGAGCGCGGCCTGGCCGAGATCGACCCGGGCGACGACCTGGCCGCCCACCTGCTGTCCGCCCAGCTCACAGCGGCCACGTTCGTCCCCGCGCTGCGGGCAGGGCTCACCAGGCAGCTCGAGGCGCACCTGCCGGACGCGCGCAGCGGGCGGCCGCCCCGTGATCCGATGATGTGCGCGCACGTGAGTGCCCGCATGGCCATCGCCGGCGATCCCGCCGCGCTCGTGCTGCCCATCGCGGAAGGCGCATTCGCCCGGCATCCGCTGGTGGATGACCGGGCACACGGGATAGTGCTGGGCTTCCCGGTCGTTGCCCTGGTGATCATCGACGAGCTCGAGCGCGCGGCGGATGTGCTCAAGTCCGCCCTGGACGCCGAGCGCGCCCGCACCTCACTGATCACCCAGACGGTCGCCTACCACTGGTCCTCCGTCGTGGCCTACCGGCGCGGCGATCTCGTTCAGGCGCACGCCCACGCCCAGCACGCGCTGACCGCATGCCGCACCAGCGACTGGAACCTGTACGGCCCGTGGATCGCGGCCAACCTCGCGCAGGTTTACCTGGAATGGGGAGAGACCGATGCCGCGGGCGCGGTCCTCGACGCTGACCGCGACGACGCCGTCGACCCAGTCGGCGCAAGCCTCCGGCTGGAAGCCCGCGGCCGCCTCGCGTTCGCGCTCGGCCAGCCCGGGCAGGCACTCGCGCACTTCACCGCCGCCGGCGCGACGGCTAGCGCCCTCGGGCTCGTGAGCCCGGGCTTCCTGCCCTGGCGTTCGTGGGCGGCGCAGGCGGCGATCCGGGCTGGACACGGCGAGCAGGCGGCGGGACTGATCGCTGACGAGCTCGCCCTCGCCCGCAGGGCGGGCAACTCCCGGTCGGCCGGGATCGCGCTGCGCGCGAGCGGCCTGATCGCCGGGGGCGACCAGGCGATCGCGTTGCTGTCGGAATCGGTAAAGACGCTGGAAGCCACATCCGGGCGGCTAGAGCTCGCCCGCTCCCTGGCCGAGCTCGGCTCCGCCCTGCGCCGCGGCGGGCAACGCTCCCCGGCCCGCCCGGTACTGCACCGCGCCCTTGACATCGCCACCAGCTGCGGCGCGCAGGTGCTGGCCGAACGCGCGCGGACCGAGCTCGTGGCCACCGGCAGCCGCCCCCGGCGTACCCGGCTCAGCGGGATCGAATCGCTAACCCCGGCCGAGCTGCGCGTCGCCGAGCTCGCAAGCCAAGGCCGCACGAATACCGAGATCGCGCATGCCCTGTTCGTCACCACGAAGACGGTCGAATGGCACCTGGCGAACGCGTTCCGCAAACTCGGCGTCACCAGCCGCCGCGACCTCGCCACCGCCCTGCCCGGGTCCGCGTGATCTTCGCGATCCGCGATTTCCGCTCGCGCCAGGACGGCGACGCCGATGCCAGCCTGGATGGGAGTCCCGCCTACCAGTGGATCGCCCCCCGGACCGCAACGGGTTAGCCCTTCATGATCACGTCATGTCCGGCCACTACCATGCCCGGAGTGGACGAGGGAACGCGGACCCGGGCGAGCCGGGCTGCACGCAGGGCCGACGCCGGCGTCGAGGGGAACGCACGCCTCACCGCGGTCAACGCCGCCTTGCTGCTGGTCCTGCTTGCCGCTGAAGGTGTCACGATCCTCGGCGTGCGCCGGATGCTGACCCTGCACGTGTTCATCGGCATGGTCTTGATCCCCCCAGTGATGCTCAAGGTGGGCAGCACCGGCTGGCGCTTCATCCGGTATTACGCAGGCGCGCCTGCTTACCAGCGCAAGGGCCCGCCACCCATCCTGCTGCGCCTGCTCGGGCCGGTCGTGGTGATCCTCACCCTGGTCCTGCTCGCCAGCGGCGTGGCACTTGTCCTGGTCGGTCCGCCCCAGGCCCGGATGCTGCTCCTCGTGCACAAAGCCAGCTTTATCCTGTGGCTCGGCGCGATGGCCGTCCATGTGCTCGGCCATCTCGCCGAGGTCGCCAGGCTCGCGCCGCGCGACTGGCTGCGTCGCGGTCGTCGCGACGTCACTGGCGCTAGCGCCCGGCTGTGGCTGGTCACGGCGGGCATGGTCGCCGGGGCGATGCTGGGGGCTGTGCTTATCAGCTGGGCCAGCCCCTGGCTGGCGGCCCGGTAAGCCGCGTACCGGCAATCCCTTGGCCTCATCCCGCGGCCGGCCACCGCCGTCCTGGGAATGCTTTTCAGAGTCGGAGGTCCCGGCTGGCTATGGGACTTTTGTTCCTTGGGACCTACCATGAGCCGTGTGGATGCTTCCGGGCCTGGGGGAGTCCTGCCCCACCTGCAGCTGGATGAACTGCTGGGCGAGCTTCAGATGCGGCTGCAGGCGGTGCTGGATACGCGGGACCGGATGCGGGGCCTGCTGGAGGCCGTCATCGCGATCAGCTCTGGCCTGGAGCTGGAGACGATGCTGCGCCGGATCGTGGAGGCGGCTATCGAGCTGGTCGACGCGAAGTACGGCGCGCTTGGCGTGATCGGCGAGGGGCAGCAGCTGGTGCAGTTCATCCCGGTGGGGATCAGCGAGGAGGAGATCGCCGCGATCCACCACTGGCCCGAGGGTCGCGGCCTGCTCGGCCTGCTGGTCAAGGACCCGCACCCGCTGCGCCTGGCCGACATCGCCGATCACCCGGAATCATCGGGGTTCCCGGAGGGTCACCCGGTCATGCGGACGTTCCTCGGCGTTCCGGTGCGCGTCCGCGACCAGGTGTTCGGCAACTTGTACCTGAGCGAGAAGCGGTCCGGCGGGGAGTTCTCCGAGGATGACGAGGCGGTGCTGACCGCCCTGGGGTCGGCGGCCGGCATCGCGATCGAGAACGCGCGGCTGTATGAGGAGGCGCGCCGGCAGCAGGGGTGGCTGCGGGCCAGTTCCGAGGTGACCACGCGGCTGCTATCGGGCGACAGCCCTGATGTGGTGCTGGCCGCGCTCACCGCGCAGGCGCTGCAGCTGTCGGGCGCCGACCTGGTGGCGCTGGAGATTCCTGACGATGAGCGGCTGCGG
>JAICYD010000038.1 GCA_025934375.1 Streptosporangiaceae bacterium
CCCGGAGCCCGGCAACCCGGAGCCCGCCAATCCGGAGTCCGCCGGCCCGGGGGCTTCCGGCCCGGGGGCAGTAGTCGCGGGGGCAGTAGTCGCTGGGGAGCCGGCCCATCCGGAAGTGACCCACCCGCAGGCGTCCCCCGCGGCGCCCGCCGGGGAGCGCCCCGTGGCGCCCGGGGCGGCGGCGCCCCGCAGCCATCAGGCGGTGCTGGGCGGGGCGCTCGCCCAGGCCCGGTCCGACGCCGCGTCCAGGGGAATGAGCCGGACGGTGGTGCTTGCCCACGGCTGGGTGACCGGGGGGCAGGCCAGTGAATCCGAGCGGGACATCCGGGTCGGCGGGGTGGGGAACGTCCCGGCGTCGCTGTTCGACGGGTTCAGCTACGCGGCGCTCGGGCACCTGCACGGGCAGCAGAAGATCGCCGACCACCTGCGCTACAGCGGATCACCGCTTCCCTACTCGTTCTCCGAGGCGCACCACAAGAAGGGAACCTGGCTGGTGGAGGTGGGCGACGGCGGCAAGATCGCGGTCGAGCGGGTCGCCGCTCCGGTTTACCGGCGGCTGAGCCTGCTGCGCGGGCACCTGGATGACCTGCTGGCCTCCGCCCAGTTCGCTGGCCAGGAAGGAGACTTCCTCGCGGTGACGCTCACCGACCTCGCGCGGCCAGAGGCGGCGATGGACCGGTTGCGGCGGCGGTTCCCGCACGTGCTGACGCTGGCGTTCGAGCCCGAGGGCGCCGTCCGCGACGAGCGCTCCTACCGGGCCCGGGTCGCCGGGCGCGACGACCTGACCGTGGCTGCCGAGTTCGTGAGGCACGTGCGCGACACCGACCCGACGACCGGCGAAAGAGACCTGCTGACCGCGGCATTCACGGCGGTGGCGGGCCGGGCGGGCGACGCCTGATGCGACCGCACCGGCTACGGGTGACGGCGTTCGGCGCGTTCGCCGGGGCCGAGGAAGTCAGGTTCAGCGACCTCGACGGGCTTTTCCTGCTGCACGGGGAGACCGGCGCGGGCAAGACGACGCTGCTCGACGCCATCGCGTTCGCCCTGTACGGGCGGGTGCCGGGGATGCGGGGGACCGCCAAGCGGCTGCGCTCGGACCACGCCGCGCCCGACGTGCGCACCGAGGTCGAGCTTGAGGTGACCGTCGGCGGGCGGCGGCTGCGGATCACCCGGCGCCCGGAGCAGGAGCGGCCCAAGCGGTCCGGGGCCGGGCGCACCAAGGAGCCGGCGTCGGCAGTCCTCGATGAGGCGACGGCCGGCGGCTGGGAGCGCAAGTCCTCTCGGGTCGGCGAGGCGGACGCGGAGATCCAGCAGCTCATGGGCATGTCCGCCGAGCAGTTCTTCCAGGTCGTGCTGCTGCCGCAGGGTCAGTTCGCGCAGTTCCTGCACGCCGACGCGCAGGCGCGGGCGGCGCTGCTGCAAAAACTGTTCGGCACCGACCGGTTCCGGGGCGTCGAGGACTGGCTGGCCGACCAGCGCCGGTCCACCGCCGCCGAGGTGGAGGCGGGCGGCGAGGCGGTGCGCCAGCTGATGGCCCGGATCGCCCAGGTGCCCGAGGTCGCCGTGCCCGACCAGGCCGGCGACACCGGGGAGGCCGGCAACACTGGGGAGGCCGGCGACACTGCGGCGGTCGGCGACACTGCGGCGGCCGGCGACACTGCGGCGGCCGGGCCGCTTGCCCCGCACCTGGCGTGGCAGCTCACCTGGGCTGACGGGCTGCTCGTGGAAGCCGGTGCCCGCCAGGAGGCGACATCGGGACTGGCGGCGGCGCGCGGGCAGGAGCTCGCCACCGCCCGCGCCGCGCTCACCGCGGCCGAAAGGCTCGCGGACCGCCAGCGCCGCCGTGCCGAGGCACTGCGCCGCCAGGCCGCGCTGGACGCCGCGCGGCCGTCAACCGACGCGCAGCGCGATGAGCTGGCGGCCGCGGGCCGGGCGGCGGAGGTCGCCCCCGTCCTGGACGAGTCGCGGCGGGCGTGGGAGGCGGCCGCGCGGGCGCGCGCCGCCCAGCAGCTCGCGCGCTCGGCCGTGGCCAGCTGCCTGGCCAGGGCGGTGCCGGCGGCGGGGGCCACAGCGGACGGGGCCACGCCGGCCGTGGCCACGCCGGACGGGGGCCCGCTGCACGAGGCCAGCGCGGAAGCGCTACGGGCGGCCGCCCTGGAGGAGCGCCAGCGGCTAGGACGGCTGGAGGCGCTGCGCTCGGTCGTCGAGCAGGCGGAGTTCGACGAGGAGGTGGCCGAGACGGCCCGGCGCAAGGCCATGGCGCTGGACGCGCGGCTGGTGACCGCCGGGAAGGAAATCACCCGGCAGCGCGCGGCCCGGCCGGGGGCGCTGGCCGCGCGCGATGCCGCCAGCAAGGCCGCCGCCCAGCTGGGCGGCATGTCATCGGCCGCCGAGGCCAGCGGCCGCGTGGCCGCCGACTTCGACGCGCTGGTGAGCGCGCGCGCCGACCGGCAGGACCTGCACGAAGCGCACCTGACCGCGCGGGAGCGGGCCGCCACCCTAAAGGAGGAGGCGCAGCGGCTGCGCGACCAGCGCTTCGACAACATGCGCTTCGAGCTGGCCGCCCTGCTGGTCGATGACGATGAGTGCCCGGTGTGCGGATCGCTGGATCACCCCAACCCGTGCGAGCTGGCCGGCGAGCGAGTCAGCCGCGAGCAGGAGGAGGCGGCCGCCTCCCTGGCGGACGCGGCGGCGGCCGGGCGAGATGAGGCGGCGCAGCGCGTCGCCGCCGCCGACGCGGTCATCGCCACCCTCGCGGGACAACTGGCGGCGGCCGGCGTTGCCGCGCAGGAGGACATGACGGCGCTGCGGGCCGCCGCCCGCCACGCGCGGGCCGACGCCAACCAGATGGCCGAGCAGGCCCGGCGGCTCGCGGAGGTGGCCGCCGGGCTGGGCGCCCGGCAGCGGGAGCTGGAGGAACTGGACGCCGCGATCGCGGCGGCCGAGCGCGGGCACGCTGAGCTGGCCGAACAGCGCTACGCGGCGCTCGCCGAGGCGGCGAGCGCGGACCAGCGGGCTGCCGAGCGCCGCCAGGAGCTTCGCGCGGGGCTCGGCGAGGCGGCCGACGTCCCCGAGGCGCTCGCCGCGGCCCGCGGCCTCGCGGACGTGCTGGCCGAGGCGGCCAACGCCGCCGATGAAGCCGCGCGCACCGAGGCGGAGGCACATGCCGCGGGGGAGCGGGCCATCCAGGCCGCCGCGGCCGCCGGCTTCGGCGCTCCATCCGAGCCTGGAAAGCCCGCCGGGCCTGGAAAGCCCGCCGGGCCTGGAAAGCCCGCCGGGCCTGGAAAGCCCGCCGGGCCTGGAAAGCCCGCCGAGCCCGGAAAGCCCGCCGAGTCCGGGCCCGCCGAGTCCGCCGGGCCAGCCGGAGCCGCCGATCCGGACGGGCCGGCGTACGGGGGCGTCCGCGGGGCGCGCGCCGCGCTGCGGGACGCGCGCTGGCGGGCCACCACGGCGGCGGCGATCGCCGAGCACGAGGCGGCGGTCAAGGCGGTCGCCGCCGCGCTCGCCGACCCGGACCTCGGCGTCGAGCTGGACCCGCCCGCGCCGGTCGCGGCCGCCCAGGAGGTGGCCCGGACCGCGCAGCGAGACCACGAGGCGGCGGTCGCCGCCCACAGCCGCGCCGCGCACGTGGCGGCGCAGCTGGCCGCGTTGCGACCGCAGCTGGCCGATGCCCTGGCCGCGCTCGCCCCGCTCACCGCCCGGGCCGCCGAGGCCCGCCAGCTGGCCGACCTGGCCGGCGGCCTGGGCGCGAACCGGTACCGGATGACGCTGTCGGCGTTCGTGCTGGCCGCCCGGCTGGAGGAGGTCGCCGCGGCCGCCAGCCAGCGGCTGCTCACGATGACCGCGGGCCGGTACTCCCTCGTGCACACCGACGCGCGCAAGGGCGGCGGCAAGTCCGGTCTCGGGCTGCTGGCCTGCGACTCCTGGACCGGCCTGGACCGGGACACCAGCACGCTGTCGGGCGGCGAGACGTTCCTGGCCAGCCTGGCCCTTGCCCTCGGCCTGGCTGACGTCGTCACCGCGGAGGCGGCGGGCACCCCGATGGAGGCGCTGTTCGTCGACGAGGGATTCGGCACGCTGGACGAGGACGCCCTCGAGGAGGTGATGACGGTGCTCGACGGGCTGCGCGAGGGCGGCCGGATGGTCGGCATCGTGAGCCACGTCAGCGAGCTCCGGCAGCGGATCCCCGCCCAGGTGCACGTGAGCAAGGGCCACCACGGCAGCCACGTCCACGTCACCGCCGGCTAGCCCGCGAGCGGCCGGGCGTAGCGGTAGGGTGCCATCATGGCCGCTGAATCCTCTTTTGACATCGTGAACAAGCCGGACCACCAAGAGATCGACAACGCCCTCAACCAGACGGCGAAGGAACTCGCCAACCGCTTTGACTTCAAGGGCGTAGACGCCGGCATCAAGTGGTCCGGGGAGGCGATCGAGCTCCAGGCCAACAGCGAGCAGCGGGTGACAGCCGTCCTCGAGGTCTTCAAGGAGAAGCTGGTCAAGCGCCAGCTGTCGCTGAAGACGATCGACGCGAGCGAGCCGGCGATGTCGGGCAAGCTCGCCAAGATCACGGTGACCGTCACCAACGGGATCAGCCAGGAGAACGCCAAGAAGGTCTCCAAGCTCATCCGGGATAAGGGACCCAAGACCGTCAAGGCGCAAATTCAAGGCGATGAGCTGCGCGTCTCCAGCAAGAGCCGCGACGACCTGCAGGAGGTCCAGCGGCTCGTCCGCGAGGCGGACTACGACTTCGCCGTCCAGTTCGTCAACTACCGCTAGCCCGGCCCGCCGCCCCGCCGCCCGGCGCGCGCGGACAGGCACGGACGGGGACGAGCGTTCCGTTGCGCTTGGGATGATGTTCACGCATTGCGTCGCAGCGATCATATAGAATGCCGTGCGGTGCGGGAATTGTCCCGGTTTGCCGGAGGTTACCGTAACTGTCGGCCTATGAAGCGCGCAGTTTACCCGCCACGCGCTTGAGGCAGCTGTCACCAGGGAAAGTTTCGCTCTGGGTCTCGTACTGACGGGACCCGCGGATTACGATCGGGCATTGGGATTAGTTGATACTCCCGACCGCCCGCCCGGGGGATGGCGGACCAGGCCGGGAGCGCGCTGGCGCCGTTGCCAGGCGGCTACATCATGGGCAATGAGGGGGGTTCCGCTATGTCGGTTCCTGCTGTGCGGCGGATCGTCGTGGGAGTCAATGGCTCCGCCGATTCCGTGATCGCGCTGCGGTGGGCCTGCCGTGAGGCGAGCATTCGCGGCGCGGAGGTGCACGCCGTGCACGTTCGCGAGGCGCCGATGCACAGCCCCGCGAGCTACGCGGTGCCGGCCCCGGACGACGACTACGCCGACGACGACACCCGGATGTGGAAGGCCGTGCTACCCGACCTGGCTGACGACGTGCGGGTCCGTACCGAGACCGCCGTCGGCCTGGTGGCGCGCGTGCTCCTGGAGCGCGGCAAGGGCGCCGACATGCTGGTGCTCGGCACCTCGGGCGAGACCCCGACCGGGGTCGGCTCGGCCGGGCCGGTGATCCGCGCCTGCCTGCTGCGGGCCGCCTGCCCGGTGGTCGTCATCAGCGCCGCGCTGGAAAGCGCGGGGGGCCGCGAGGAGCTCGCAGTCACGCCCGCGCCCGCGGAGACCGCGCCGGCGCCGTCTGCGCCGTCGGCGCCGCGCGCCCGCGCCGTGGTCCCCGTCCCGGCCGGCGCCTGACCGCCGCCTTGCCCGCCGCGTGGTCACCGGGCCGCTGACGGCCGCCAGCCCCAGGGAGAACCGCCGTGCGGGTCGCCATCCGGGTTAAGCCGGGATCGTCGCGAACCGCCGTGGGCGGGCGCCACGGGGACACCAGTGCCATCATCGTCGCGGTGACCGCCCGGGCCGTGGACGGGAAGGCCACCGAGGCCGCGCTGCGCGCGATAGCCGCCGCGTTCGGCGTCCGGCGGGCCGCGGTGACCCTGGTGGCCGGCGCGACAAGCCGTGACAAGGTGGTCGATATCGACGGGGAAGCGACTGAACTGGCCGGACGCCGTGCAGCGCTGCTGAGCGCGCAGTCGTAGTGTAGCGATCATGGCCACTTCCCCCGCACCGGGCAGCGCCGCGGAGCCGGCGCACGAGGCGGACGCTTACGCCGTCACCGACAACGCGGCGCAGTCCCAGTTCGAGATCCGCGTCGGCGGCGAGCGCGCCGGCCTCGTGCAGTACCACCTGCACGAAGGCGCGCTGACCTTGATCCACACCGAGGTCAGCGACGATTTCCAGGGCCACGGCCTGGCCAGCAAGCTCGCCCGCGCCGTCCTCGACTCAGCCCGCGAGCGCGGCCTGGCGGTGCTGCCCTACTGCCCGTACATCGCCGGCTGGATCCGCAAGCACCCGGACTACCGTGACCTCGTCCCGGAGGACAGGCGCGAGAAATTCGGCCTGTAGTGCCCGCGCCGCCCGGCCACGGCCACCCCACCCCCCTTACGATCACTATGATCCCCAACGTCCCCCCACTCCTGCCCGGAGGCAAACCGTGACCCGCGTATGGCTGCCGGACCCGCCCGAGGCGTTTGGCGGGGTCCGGCTACTGACCACCCTGACCTAACGGGATAAGGAGACTCGTCCATGGCGCCTGCAAGGCCGCAGATCGACACGTCGGTCGCGCATATCGCCCGCATCCAGGACTACTGGCTCGGCGGGAAGGACCACTTCGCCGCCGACCGGATCGCCGGGGACGAGGCGATCCAGGCCCTGCCCGACATGGTGGCCTCCGTGCGCAACACGCGGGCGTTCCTCGGCCGCACCGTGCGCTATCTGTCCCGCGAGGCGAGCATCCGGCAGTTCCTGGACATCGGCACGGGCATCCCCACCGCGTCCAACACCCACGAGGTCGCCCAGGAGGGCGCGCCGGAGGCCCGGGTCGTCTACGTCGACAACGACCCGATGGTGTTGACCCACGCCCGTGCGCTGCTGACCAGCCACCCCAGCGGGATGACCTCCTACGTCGACGCCGACCTGCGCGACGTCCACCACATCTTGGAGGAGGCCGCCGGGCTACTGGACTTCCGCCGCCCGATCGCCGTGGTGCTGATGGCGGTGCTGCAGTTCGTCCCCGATGAGGACGACCCGTGGGGGCTGGTCTCCCGGCTGATGGCCGCCGTGCCGTCGGGCAGCTACCTGGTGATCTCCCACCCGGCCTCCGACATCCAGGCGGAGGCGATGGCGGGCATGGCCAAGCGGCTCAACAAGATCATGGCGCAGAAGGTGAAGCCCCGGTCCAAGGATGAGGTCACCGCGTTCTTCGACGGCCTGGAACTGGTCGAGCCCGGCGTGATCCGCTGCCCCGAGTGGCGCCCGCTCAGCCCCGCCGACGCGGCCGGCAAGTCCACGATGTGGGGCGGCGTCGCCAGGAAGCCCTGATCGCGTTATCTCGTTCGCTTTCAGCGAGGTTCGGCGTTCGCGCTTCAGGCGGATTTGCGTTCCTGGTTACGATGGCCTCATGGCGCGCGATTACCGGATTACATGGCGGCGCTCGTCAGCGTCGCCCCTCATCGAGGCATCGTGACGGAGACCCTGGCCACGCCGGACGCCAACGGCGGGCCCGCCGCGCGGCCGGTGATACTGACTGTCGATGACGATCCAGGTGTCTCCCGCGCGGTGGCGCGGGACCTGCGGCGGCGCTACGGCGACAAGTGGCGGATCGTCCGCGCCGAGTCCGGGCCGGACGCGCTGGAGGCGCTGCGCCAGGTCAAGCTGCGCGGCGACCAGGCCGCGATCCTGCTGGCGGACTACCGCATGCCGGCGATGAGCGGCAACGAGTTCCTCGAGCAGGCGATGGACATCTTCCCGTTCGCCAAGCGGGTGCTGCTCACCGCCTACGCTGACACCAACGCCGCCATCGAGGCGATCAACGTCGTCGACCTGGACCACTACCTGCTCAAGCCGTGGGACCCGCCGGAAGAGAAGCTCTACCCGGTCATGGACGACCTGCTCTCCGCCTGGTGCCGGGAAGAGCGCAAGGTCGTCCCGGAGACCAAGCTGATCGGGCACCGATGGTCGGCGCGGTCGACCCAGATGCGGGAGTTCCTGGCCCGCAGCCGGGTCCCCTACCGCTGGTACACCTCCGACAGCCCCGAGGGCGAGCGGCTGCTGGCCGCGGCCGGGCAAGACGGCCGGGTGCTCCCGGTGGTGGTTACCGACAAGGCGGAGGTTCTCGTCGACCCCACCCCGGGCGAGCTGGCCGCCAAGATCGGCCTGGCCACGGCGCCGGAGCTGGAGTTTTACGATCTCATCGTGATCGGCGGCGGCCCGGCCGGCCTCGGCGCGGCCGTGTACGGCGCGTCGGAGGGCCTCAAGACCGTCATCGTGGAGAAGAACGTCTTCGGCGGCCAGGCCGGGCAGAGCTCGCGGATCGAGAACTACCTCGGGTTCCCCGACGGCCTCAGCGGCGGCGACCTGACGTTCCGCGCCCGGCTGCAAGCCGAGAAGTTCCAGGCCGAGATGGTGCACACCCGGCACGTGACCGGCCTGGACGTGACCGGCTCGACGCGCACTGTCCACTTCGACGACGGGACCTCGGTCAGCGGGCATGCCGTCATCCTGGCCACCGGGGTAATCTACCGGCACCTGCCCGCCCCGGGCTGCGACATGCTGACCGACCGCGGCGTCTACTACGGCGCCACCCTCACCGTGGCCGACCAGTGCGCCGGCCAGGACGTGTACGTCGTCGGCGGGGCCAACTCGGCCGGGCAGGCGGCGGTCAACCTGGCCGTGCGGGGCAACGCGCGCTCGGTGACGATGCTCGTGCGGGCGCCGGACCTGACCGCGTCGATGTCGCACTACCTGATCGAGCAGATCGCCGGCATCCCGCAGATCGCCGTCCGTCCCTGCACCGAGGTCATCCAGGCGGAAGGGGCCGGCCACCTGGAGCAAGTCACGCTGCGCGACCTCAAGACGGGCACGACGGAGACCGTGGACTGCGGGAGCCTGTTCGTCTTCATCGGCGCCGAGCCGCGCACCGAGTGGCTCGATGGCGTGGTGGCCCGGGACAAGCGGGGGTTCGTGCTGACCGGGCCCGACCTGACCAGCGATGAGCTCGCCGGCTGGCCGCTGGAGCGGCCGCCGTATCACCTGGAGACCAGCGTCCCCGGCGTGTTCGTGGCCGGCGACGTCCGGGCGGAGTCCGCCAAGCGGGTCGCGTCGGCCGTCGGCGAGGGCGCGATGTCCGTGATGCTGGTGCACCGCTACCTGGAGCAGCTGTGACAGATAACAGCCACAATGAGGCGAGCGCGCAGCTGGCCTGTGACCCGGCCGAACTGCGCGGCCTGTTCCTGTTCGAGAAGCTCACCGATGAGCAGCTGGCCACGCTATGCGCCATGGGCCACGTCCAGCTGATCCCGGCGGGCCCCGTCTTCGCCGAGGGCGACCCCGCGACCTGCTTCTACGTGCTGCTGTCGGGCACGCTGGTCACCTCGCGCAAGGTCGGCGCCGACGACGTCGAGATCACCCGGACCAGCCAGAAGGGCGTGTACACGGGCGCGTTCCGCTCCTATGTCGGCGAGCGGATGCCGCAGGTCTACACGAACTCCATGCGGGTGACCGAGCCGTCCCGCTTCTACGTGCTGTCGGCCGACGACTTCTCCGCCATCATGCACGAGTGGTTCCCGATGGCGGTGCACCTGCTGGAGGGGCTGATCACCGGGGTCGCGGTGCAGCGGGAGGCGATCGACCGCCGCGAGCGGCTGCTGGCCCTCGGCTCGCTGTCGGCGGGACTGACGCACGAGCTGAACAACCCGGCCGCCGCCGCCGTCCGCGCCACCGCCTCGCTGCGCGAGCGGGTCGCCGGGATGCGCAGCAAGCTCGGGATGGTCGCCCGGGCCCCCTACCGGCGCGACACCCTGGAGACGCTGATCAAGCTGCAGGAGGGCGCGGTCGAGAAGGTCGCCAAGGCGCCCAGGCTGGACCCGCTGGCCGCCTCCGACGCCGAGGACGAGCTGTCGGACTGGCTGGAGGACAACGGCTGCCACGACGGCTGGCGGATCGCGCCCACGTTCGTGCAGGCGGGCCTGGATGTGGCGTGGCTGGAGAATGTCAAGGACAGCGTGGGAACCGAGATCCTCGAGCACGCGCTGCGCTGGCTCAACTACACGGTCGAGACCGAGCTGCTGATGAACGAGATCGAGGACGCGACGACGCGGATCTCCACGCTCGTCGGCGCGGCCCGCCAGTACTCCCAGCTCGACCGGGCGCCGTTCCAGGTCGTGGACGTCCATGACCTGGTCAGCTCCACGCTGCTGATGCTGGGCGCCAAGATCGGCCCGGACATCACGATCGTCAAGGACTACGACCGGACGCTGCCCAAGATCCCCGCCTTCGCCGGCGAGCTCAACCAGGTGTGGACGAACCTCATCGACAACGCCGTGGACGCCATGGGCGGGACGGGCACGCTCACGATCACGACCCGGCGAGACGGCGACTGCGTGCTGGTGGAGTTCGGCGACACCGGGTCCGGGGTACCTGATGAGATCAAGAACCGGATCTTCGAGCCGTTCTTCACCACCAAGCCGGTCGGCCAGGGCACCGGCCTGGGACTGGACATCTCGTACCGGATCGTCGTGAACAAGCACCACGGCGACCTGCGGGTGGAGTCCAGGCCCGGAGACACGCGCTTCCGCGTGCTGTTGCCCATCGCCCAGCCCGCCGCTGAGGCCGACCCGTCCGTGACGGCGGGGGACTAGCCAACCCGAAGAAGGATGAGACGCATGACCGAGATACCCGGCATCGACCTGTCGGCCACCCCCAGCGGGGACGGCTGCGCCGAGTGCGACGCCGCCGGCGGCTGGTGGGTGCACCTGCGCCGCTGCACCCAGTGCGGGCACATCGGCTGCTGCGACACCTCTCCCTCCCAGCACGCCACCGCGCACTACAAGGCCACCGGCCACCCGGTGATCCGCAGCTTCGAGCCGGGCGAGTCGTGGTTCTGGTCCTTCCCGGACGAGGGCTTCTACGAGAGCGGCCCGCAGCTCTCCGACCCGCAGTGCCACCCTGAGGGCCAGCCCGTCCCGGGGCCGGCTGGCCGGGTCCCCGCGGACTGGCGTTCTAAGATTCACCCGTGAGCGTTATCTCGCGTGGCTTCTCCGGCCGCAGGCGTTCCGATGACGGGCGGCTGCCCCCGGGCCAGTACCTGGAGCGCGGCTTCCCCATCCTGCAGGCCACACCGACCCCGGCCGTGGACACGCGCACGTGGCAGTTCACCATCACGACCGAGGACGGCGCGACCGCGCGCCGCTGGGACTGGAACGAGTTCAAGGCCCTGCCCTCCGAGCGGCTCACCAAGGACATCCACTGCGTCACCAAGTGGACCAAACTGGACACCGACTGGCGCGGCGTTTCCTGCGACGTCCTGCTCGACGGGGTGGACACCAGCGCCGGGTACGTCATGGCCAGGTCCTACGGCGGCTACACGACCAACCTCCCGCTGGCCGACCTGCGCGGCGGCCGCGCCTGGGTCGCCTACGAGTACGACGGCGCGCCGCTGCTGCCCGACCACGGCGGCCCGGCCCGGCTGCTGGTGCCGCACCTGTACTTCTGGAAGTCCGCCAAGTGGGTCACCGGCTTTGACCTGATGACCGGCGACAAGCACGGCTTCTGGGAAGAGCTCGGCTACCACGACTACGGGGACCCGTGGCGCGAGCAGCGCTACCAGGGCGACTAGCAGGGCCCCGTTGACCGCTCCGCCACCTCCCGGGGGGACGACCCCCCGGGAGGCAGCCGCCCCGGGGCGCCTGTCCTGGCACGTGGCGACGCTCGCGAGCGCCCGCTGGGAGAGCGCCACCGCCCGCACGCTCGCCTTCGACGTGCCCGGCTGGCCCGGTCACCTGGCCGGCCAGCACGTCGACGTGAAGCTGACCGCCGAGGACGGCTACAGCGCGCAGCGCAGCTACTCCATCGCCTCGGCCCCCGACAACGCGGCCCCTGGCCATGCGGCCCCCGACAACGCGGCCCCCGGCGGCGGGGCCACGCTGGAGCTGACCGTCCAGCGCCTCGACGACGGCGAGGTCTCGCCGTACCTCACCGACGTCCTGGAGCCCGGCGACCAGGTGGAATTGCGCGGCCCGATCGGCGGCTGGTTCGTCTGGCGCCCTGCCCCGCAGCCCCCGCTGCAGCTGATCGCGGGCGGCAGCGGCATCGTCCCGCTGATGGCGATGATCCGCGCGGCTCAGCCGGACGCCGGGCACGCGCCCGCGGTCCCGTTGCGGCTGCTGTACTCGGCCCGCACCCCCGCTGACGTCATCTACTCAGGCGACCTGGCCCAACGAGCCCGTGCCCCGCGTTTCTCGCTCAGCTACGCGCTCACCCGGGCCCAGCCCCCGTCCGCGCCGTCCGCGCCGCCGGCCGGCCCGTCCGCGCGGGTGGCTGGCAACGGGCAATCCGAGCTGGCACCGGGTCCCTCCGTTTCGTACGGGCGCATCAGCACCGACGTGATCGCCGCGGCGGCCTGGGAGCCGCGAGTGACGCCGGCCATCTTCATCTGCGGCCCGTCCGGCTTCGTCGAGGCCGCGGCCGACCTGCTCATCGCGGCTGGCCACGACCCGGCGGCGATCAAGACCGAGCGCTTCGGGCCGACGTAACCTGGCCGGGCGGCGCTGATCCCCTGACCGCGCTAGGGGAACAGGTCCTCCAGGACCTGGGCGACGCCGTCGTCGTCGTTGCTGGGGATGACGTGGGTGGCGGCGGCCAGGACGGCCGGGTGGGCGTTGGCCACCGCGTAGGAGGTGCCGGCCCAGGTGAGCAGGGGCAGGTCGTTCGGCTGGTCACCGAACGCGATGACCTCGCTGGCGTCGATGCCGTCCGCCTTCGCCAGCGAGGCCACCGTGGATGCCTTGCTGACGCCGATGGCGGCCGCCTCGACCAGCCCCTTGGCGCTGGAGTGGGTGACCACCACGAGGCCCTCCAGCGCCGGGCTGGCGATGGCCAGCAGGTCATCGCAGCTGTAGCCCACGTGCCGGCCGAGCAGCTTGGCGGCCGGCCGCGACGTCAGCACGGCGTCGTCATACCGGGGACCGGGATTATCCACGTCGAACATGATTGGCTGGAAAACCTGGTCAACGGCCCGCCCGTCGGGGTACTCCACCGCGATCCCGATGCCGGGGATCGCATCGCGCAGCGCCTTGACCGCGGCCGCCAGCTGCTCGGGCTGGATGAGCTGGACCGCGGTGACCTGGCCGGTGCGCAAGTCGTAGCTGAGCGCGCCGTTGGAGACGATCGCGGTCCCCCGGTGGCCGAAGGCCCTGGCCATCTCCGTCATGGTCCGCGGCGGCCGCCCGGTGACGAGGACGAACCGCGCGCCGGCCTGCTCGACGCGGGCGAACGCGGCGATAGTCCGCGACGAGATCGTGCCATCGCCGCGGATGATCGTCCCGTCCAGGTCCGTCGCCACCAGCCGGGGAGAAATCTGCTGAGCCATCGCATGCTGAATGTACTGTGTTTGCCTGGGGGCTAGAAACCAAGTCCCCAGGCCCCCGGGCAAAGAAGGGGACTCCGTCCCCCGTTTCACCCCTGGCCCCGGCGTCGCACGGACCGCTCCCTCAGCGAGCGAGCCGGCCTGCGGCCGGCTCGGGGGAGTCCCGTTCCCCTCACCCCGTGGGGTTAGCGGACGTCGTGGGGACGGAACTGGACGCTGATGCGGGGGCCGGCGCAGTGCGCGGACTTGGGGATCGCGTGCTCCCAGGTGCGCTGGCAACTGCCGCCCATCACCAGCAGGTCCCCGTGGCCGAGGTGATAGCGCAGGCTCCCGCCGGAGGCGCTCGCGCCGCCGGGGACGCTGGACTCGCCGGGGGCGCCGGGGGCGCTGGGCAAACCAGCCCGGGGGCGCAGCATCAGCGGTCGCGCGGTGCCGAGCGACACGATCGCCACCATGGTGTCCTCGCTGCTCCCGCGGCCGATCGTGTCGCCATGCCAGGCGACGCTGTCGCGGCCATCCCGGTACAGGCACAGGCCGGCCGTGCGGAACGGCTCGCCCAGCTCACCCGCGTAGTGCGCGCTCAGCGCGTCGCGGGCGAGCGCCAGCACCGGGTCGGGCAGCGGCGCGTCCTCCCCGTAAAAGCATTGCAGGCGGGGCACGTCCACGGTCCGGTCATACATCCGCCGCCGTTCCGCGCGCCAGGGCACCCGCTCCGCCAGCCGCTCGAATAGCGGCTGCGAGCCCGACAGCCAGCCTCTCTGCACGTCGATCCACGCGCCCCGGGTCAGCCGGAACCGCTCCGGAGCCAGCGGCGCGATGCCCGGCTCGTCGTGCTCGAGCATCTCTAGCAATGACCCCTGAACGTCAATGCGCCCGGCCCTTACCACCATGACCTAAGCCTACCCGCACCTGTCAAACACCCATTCGACAAGGGGATGGCGCGCGACGCTCACCGCTCCTGATCGCCATCGCGGGGCCGCCGACTTGTCGCGCGGGCGCCACCTTCCCGTCGCGAGTGATGGCTCCCTCAGGGGCGCGCGCCCGCCCCTGTCCCGCCGCCGTTGCCGGGCCGCCCGCGCGGCGGCCACGCGCGCAAAGGGGGCCGCCGGCGAAGCATCCCGCTATTTCCAAACTTATGCAGAAAATTTGGGTAGCTTGCTGGCTGGACATGACAATCGTTTGCCAACGGCATCGCAGAACGGTGTTCTCCCGGGAGCCATTGCTGTGCTAAACCGGGAAAGTGGACCTATGCCCACTGGATGGGCAGCACATGCCATAACGTCCTGATGACGGAAAAGTTACGTGTGCCGTTCCCCGTGCCCTAGCGTGACGCGGAACACGGCGAAGGGCGACTGATAGCGAGTGGAGACTCCAGGGGCCTGCCTGGCGGCGAGTCCCGGCCGGAAACGGCTGAGGCGGGCCCGCGCCGTGGGCGCGGACCCGCCTCATGCCAGTTGTGCCAGGTGGAGCGTTGTCCTGCCCGCCTCATGGGGCAAGGCGGCCCCGGCCGGAGACCAGCGACGTCAGACGGTGCGAACCTGCGCCGCCTGCGGCCCCTTCGGGCCCTGGGTCACGTTGTACTCCACCTTCTGGTTTTCCTCGAGCGTGCGGTACCCGGCCGACTCGATTGCAGAGAAGTGAACGAAGACGTCCGCGCTCCCGTCATCGGGGGCGATGAAACCAAAGCCCTTGTCCGGGTTGAACCACTTTACGGTTCCCTGAGCCATTTGCTATATATCCTTCGAGACGAGCCGGAGACCCGTGCACTGCGCGCGGATCAACTGCGGGATTCTGCTGCCGTGCCTGGCCAAGTTGCCGGGCGGCTTTATGTACCGGCCGGCATAACCGCGAGTGGAATCGCGATCCATATGCCCGGGAACGGCTAAGGCCAATCTACCGCACTTGCGGAGACGATCTGCACTGCTCTTACGAAAAGTCGTCCAGGTTGGTTAGCTCACAGCGGAATCCCCCTGCCACCAGCCAGGAGACCTTAAGGCTCCGCTCCGTTCACTGCCCGCGAGCCCGCCACTTTCCTGCTGGCCGCCCGGTGTCCGTGCCGAATTGTCGCGAACGGCCCGACGCGGTACCCGTGGTTGCGGATGGACCGCGCCGTCCTGCGCCTGGCCGGGGCCGGCGCCCGGCCGTGCGCGGCCCGCGCGGCTTGCCGGCCGCGCGGGCGGGCTCCTCGGGGACGACCGGCGGCGGAGCCGGGGGGCCGGCGATCGCGCGCAGCGCGTCCGCGCCCGGCTCGGCCGGGGCGGACTGGGCCATGACGCCGGCGGCACGCATCATGCGGCTCACGTCCCGGGACTGCGACCTGGTCTGGATCGTCACCACGGTGCCGTCGGCGCCGCCGCGCGCGGTCCGGCCCGAGCGGTGCACGTAGGCCTTGTGCTCGGCCGGGGGGTCGGCGTGGATCACCAGGTCAATGCCGTCCACGTGGATGCCCCGGGCGGCGACGTCGGTGGCGACGAGCACCCGCACGTGGCCCGCGCTGAACTTCCCGAGGTTCCTGGCCCGGGCCGCCTGCGACAGGTTGCCGTGCAGGTCGACCGCGGGGATGCCCGCGTCGGTGAGCTGCCGGGCCAGGCGCTCGGCGCCGTGCTTGGTCCGGGTGAACACCAGCGACCGGTTGTCCCCGCTGGTCAGGTCGCTGAGGACGCCGACGCGGTGCTCGTGCGCGATGGTGAACACGCGATGGTCGATCACCGCAGGGGAGGACACGTCATCGACTGAGTGCAGCACTGGCCCGGACATGAAGCGCTTGGCGAGCACGTCCACCGCGCCGTCCAGGGTCGCGGAGAACAACAGCCGCTGGCCGCCCGCCGGGGTGTCCGCGAGCAGCCGGGTCACCGTCGGGAGGAACCCGAGGTCGGCCATGTGGTCGGCCTCGTCGATCACGGTGATCTCGACGTCGCCGAGGTCGCAGTGGCCCTGCTCGATCAGGTCCGCGAGCCGCCCGGGGCAGGCCACGACGATGTCGGTCCGCCGGCTCAGCGCGGAGATCTGCGGCCGGTAGGAGACGCCGCCGTAGATCGTCGCGACGCTCAGGCTCAGCGCCTGCGCCAGCGGGGCGAGCACGTCTTGCACCTGCGCCGCGAGCTCGCGGGTGGGCACCAGGACCAGGCCGCGCGGACGGCCGGCGGCGGTCACCCCGGTGGCCAGGCGGGCCACCATCGGCAGCGAGAACCCGAGCGTCTTGCCCGACCCGGTCTTCGCGCGGCCCAAGATGTCCAGGCCGGCCATCGCGTCCGGCAGCGTCGCCGCCTGGATCGGGAACGGGGTCGTGATCTTGTCGGCGGCCAGCACCGCGACCAGCAGCGCGGGCACGCCCAGGGAAGCGAAGGTGGCGTCGGCGTCAGGGGTTTCGGTAGCGGTGGTCCAGACGGTGCCGGAGGCCCCGGCGGCCGGGGCGCCCAGCGCCGCCGTGGCCTGGCCGGGCTCGCCCGGACTGGGCACTAGGCGAAGGCTGCCCGGCCGGGTGTTCTTGTGGCGGGGCTTGCGGGGCGTGTGGTCCTCGCGCGCAGCCGGGCCGTCGGCCGGCGCCGGAGCGGACCCCGGGTGGTTGCGCTGGTTTTTCTTCCGGCGGCGCTGTCCCGGGCCGAACGGGTTCGCGGCGGTACCGTCGGCGCTGTGGGCGACGGTGGCAGCCGGCGCGACGGCCAAGGGCGCGTCGCTTTCCAGCACGGGTCGGGCATTACGAAGAACGGCGGAAATATCCGCGCGTAGTGCAGTCAAGAAAGTTCGTCTCCAGGGACTCGGTGGCCGCGCGTGCCCTGGGCACGCGCCCGTCCGTGGGCGCATGCTGGAAGGTACGAGGTCGTACTCCGGGGGGCTTTCGGCGTCGAGGGCGCCACGTCCGTGGAAACCGGCTCACTTACCGACGAGCGACATGATCTTCGTAAAGTGTACCGTGCCGGCGGGACGCCCTGCGCGCGCCTCCCGCCCGGGACGCGCTGGCCCGGGGCGCGGCGTCGGCGGCCTCGGGCCCGCGCCAAGCCAGACACCTAATCGAATTCTTACTGGAACTTGCTGGAATAGTTGGGGTGGGCTAGAGTCTTGTCGCGTGGGGGAGCCCGTGGATTCCGTTGAGGCGCTGGAGGAGCGCATCTTCGCGCTGCGCGCCGCCGTGCGCCGGGCCGTCCTGGACGGGGACGCGGGCCGTGCCCGCTTGCTGCGCCGCGACCTCAGCCTTGCCGAGCAGGACTGGGACAACGCGCTTGACGCGCAGGCCGCCGGGGCTCAGCCGGGATCGCGGGAGCCGGCGCCGGACCGCGACGATGACCAGCCGTCGGCGGAGCGGCAGCAGGGGGATGAGCGACGCGGGGGGACGCTGCTGCCGTTGCGCGAGCAGGTGCACGAGGCGCTCAGCCTGCTGCAGGTTCCGGCCGCGCCGCGCCTCATCGCGACGGTGCACGAGGCGTTCTACGCCACCTCCTTCCCGACCGCGAGGCTGACCAGCCTGCGCCGCGATGAGGAGCGCTCCTTCAAGACGGCGCCGTTCGCGCGGCCCTATTACATCTGCGCGGCGCTGGCCGCCGACTTCCTGTCCCCGTCGCGTGGCCTGCTGGCGATCTCCACCTGGCCGATGGAGCGCCGGATCATCGGCTCGCTCAGCCCGCGGGTGGACTTCCTGGTCGCCGCGATCAACGTGGCCCAGGCGATCGAGCAGATCCCCCAGCCCGTCCCGGCCGCCCGGGCGCTGCTGGCCCGGTTCGCGGCGAACGTCCGCGGGTCGAGCAGTGCCAGCAGCGCCGGGCGGCCATCGGGACGGATCGACCCGCAGGCCGTCATCCGCGCGGCCCAGGCCGAGCTCGCCGTGCACGAAGACCAGGACCACGCCGCCCGCGCCGAGGCGGCCCGCCGGGCGCGCGAGCAGCTCGATGAGTCTGAGCAGTTGTTCGGCGCGGCCAGCTTTCGCCGGGCCACGGCCGCCGACAAGATGGCTGGGGAGCGGTAGATGAGCGCACCGGGCGGCGCCGACACCGAGCGGCGGCTGGCATGGCTGCGGGGCGGCGAGTTGCCCCAGACGCACAACGCCCGGACCATCGCCGCGCTGGCCAGCAACCCGGGGTGCGCCCGGCGGGCCCTGCTGGACGCCGCGGCCACCAGGAAGCAGGACATCGCCGAGCATGCCGGGTTCCCGGTTCCCTTCGGGATGTCGCCGTTCGCCCTCAGCCGCGGTGTCGTGTTCGAGCGGCAGCTCAAGGACGATCCCGGCGGGCTCCTCCTGGCGTTGCTGCGCGAGACCCTGAACCTCGACATTGCCGAGGTGGGCTTCACCGACCTCAATGACGTCGGCGGGAGCCCGGACCTGGCCGTGCGGCACGCGCGTACCAAGGCAGTGCTCACCGGCCGGCCTGACCAGCGCGGCACCTTGTTCGATCACCCGCTGCTGCGCTTCCGGGTGGGGGGCCGGCACGCGTACCTGGAGCCGGACCTCATCGCGTTCCGCCACGATGACACGTTCCACGTCGTGGAGATCAAGAGCTTCGCGGTCATCGACGGGCAGGCCGATCCCGCCAAGGTCGCCGCCGCGGCGATCCAGTCAGCCGTCTACGTCCTGGCGATGCGAGACCTCGTCGGCGACACCGCGACCGTCCACCATGAGAGCGTCCTCATCTGCCCGAGGGACTTCGCCAACACGCCCCTGGCGACCACCCTGGACGTCCGCAAGCAGCTTGGCGTGCTCGAGCGGCAGCTGTCGCGGATCGCCGCCATCGACTCCGTGCTCGCCCACGTTCCTGCGGACGTATCGTTCAGCCTGGATGCCGACGAGAAGGGGGTACCCCAGCGCGACCCGGGCGACCTCCTGCGCGACCTCAAGCGCGTGGACGCGAACTACTCGCCGGAGTGCCTGGCCTCCTGTGAGCTGTGCTACCTGTGCCGGGACGAGGCGGGCGGCTCGACCAGCGTGCTGGGCAAGTCCGTTCGCGAGGAGCTGGGCGGGATCGAATCGGTACCGCGCGCGCTCAAGCTGGCCCGCGGCGATGACCCGCTGCCAGTGCCCGAAGACCTCCAGGAGGCCGCCGCCATCTTGCGGCGGGCCGCGGGCCTGCGCCGCGACGCCCTCGGGACTGCCTGGGCGCAGACCCGGTGACCACGCTCACCTCGCTGGCCAAGGTCGAGGCGATCGCCCTCGACCGCGCCCAGCTCATCCGCACCGTGCGGCACGTCCACGTCAGCTCCCGGCCGCTGATCTTCGTTCCGCTGCAACTGGCGGGGGAGGCGTGCGCGCCGCTGGCCGTGATGGTGGGCGACGAGCGCGGCAACGAGCGGCTGCTCATCGCCTTTGAGCCGCGTGACCGGACCGAGCGCTTCCGGTTCGCCGCCGGGCTCGGCGAGGTCATCCTGGGCTACGTCAACGGGTACGCCGCCGGCGATCCCGGCGAAGGAGTCCCCTATCCAGACGCGCCGCAGGTCTGGGTACCCAACGCGGGCGGCCTGAAGTTCACCGAGCTGCTGGGCCGCTCCACGCGCTTCCGGCGCACAGACGGGCCCTACCCGGTCCCCGCCTCGGTGCCGCTGCTGGGCCGCTGGGTCACCTACCTGGCCGAACGTTCCCAGCATCCGCTGTCGAGCCTTTTCCTGTCCGCGACGCAGGCGCTGACCGCCCACTGGGCAACTGGCCAGTCCGCCACCGAGGACCAGAACCTCGCGACCCTCCTGGCGTGGATCGCCCCGCCTCCCGGCCTGACCGGGGCGCAGGCGGCGCTGCTCGCGGAGAATCCCGCGAGCAGCCCGCCCGCGGGCCCGGTGACCGATCCCGACTTTGACAGGGATGTCCTGGAGGGCCTGATCAAGGCGATCGAGGAGGCGCGCCAGACCGGGAACGTGACCACCTGCGACCGGGCCCAGGCGCTGATGGCCCGGCAACTCCACTCGGTCCTCAAGCCAACCTGGGACCTGATGTGGCAGGCAGTCGACCTGCTGCGGTCGCTGCCGCCCGGGGATCACGTCGCCGAGCGGTGGAGGACCGACCGGTTCTCGTTCACCGGCTACGTCCGTTACCTTCGGGAGGACGGGTTCCCGCAGGCCCGGCGGGACGCCGCGGTGGACGCGGCCCGGCGCCTGGCCCGGCTGGAGAATGAGGCGCAGCAACTGGCCGCGCACATGGCATATGACGACCCGCTGGTCATGGCCGAGTACCGGATGACCGGGGAGGCATTCGCGGGCCCGGTCGTCCGGGCCGAGCCGGATCGCCTCGACGAGACGGGCAAGCGGGCCCGGCTCCGGCCCTGGATCACGGTGGAGACCACCGATGACGTGCTCGCCGAGCGCGGTGCCGACCTGCGATCCCCGGCTCGCCCGGCGCAGCAGGCCCGGGTTATCGAGGTCGAGCGCGCCGGTGAGCGCACGCGGGTGACGATCGAGCTCCAAAGCGGCATGGGCCGCAAGCTCGTCCCCGAGCCGGGCAGCGTCCCCGCGCCCGGCGACGTCGTCTGCTACACGACGTTCAAGGCCGAGTTCCAGCCGCCGCCCAAGTTCCCCGACCGGGAGGACACCCCCTGGACGCACGGCGGCCCGCCGCCGGAGTACGTCCCGAGGGACGAGGAGGCGACCGAGGAGTGGGAGTGACCGGGTGAGCGTCGCTGAAGCCACCGCCCGCGCCCGGCTCGCGACCGAGGAGATCCTCGCGTCCATGGAGTCCGTCCCGCGCGGCGTGGTCGTGGACTCCCCGCCCGGCGCGGGCAAGTCCACGCTGGTCGTGCGCGCGGCCACCGAGCTCGTGCGGCGCGGTCACCGCGTCATGGTCATCGCGCAGACCAACGAGCAGGTCGATGACCTGACCGACGTGCTCGCCGGCTACCTGGCCGGCCACGACGGCGACCTGCGGATCGGGCGGCTGTACTCCGAGAGCCACCGCATCGGGCGGCGCGTGGAGCGTCATCAGAGCGTGGTCTCGGCCAAGTCCGCGGGCGAGCTGCTTGAATGCCAGGTCGTGCTGTCGACCGCGCATAAGTGGGCGACCGTGACGTCGGACGAGCAGTGGGCGTGGGCGATCGTCGATGAGGCCTACCAGATGCGCTCGGACCTGCTGCTGCGGGTGGCGGGGCTATTCGCCAAGGCGCTGTTCGTCGGTGACCCGGGCCAGCTCGACCCGTTCTCAGTGGTCGAGGTCGACCGCTGGTCGGGGCTGTCGTGGGACCCGACCACCAGCGCCGTCGAGGTCCTCCTCAACCACAACGACCACGTGCCCGTGAAGCGGCTCCCGGTCTCCTGGCGGCTGCCCGCCTCGGCCGCCCCGGTCGTGTCGGAGGCGTTCTACCCGTTCAACCCGTTCACGGCGGCCACGTCGCCGCAGGAGCGGAGGCTGGAATTCGGCGCCAGTGCTCTCGGGGACAACAGCGTCGACCGTGCGCTGGAGCTGGCCGCGAGGTCGGGGTGGGCGCTGTATGAGCTGCCTCGGGCGCACAAGCCGCGCACGGACCGGGAAGCGGTGCGGGCGTGCGCGGAGCTGGCCGCCCGCCTGCTCGAGCGCGCCGCCAGGACCATATCCGAACGATCCCCCGACCCCCTGCCGGTCACGCCGGACCGGATCGCGGTGGGGACGGCGCACCGGGACCAGGCGACCGCGGTCCGCGCGGCGCTGGCCGAGCGGGGGGCCGAGAGCGTGACCGTCGACACCGCCAACCGGCTCCAGGGCCGGGAGTTCGACGTCACGATCGTGCTGCACCCGCTGTCCGGCCGCCGGGACGCGACCGCGTTCCACCTGGAGGCCGGCCGCCTGTGCGTGCTGACCTCGCGTCACCGCCACGCGTGCGTCGTTGTGGCCCGCAAGGGCATCCCTGACCTCCTGGACGCCCACCCGTCGGTCGCGCCGGTCCACCTGAACGTCCCGGTGAAGTTCCCCGACGGCTGGGAGGCTCAGCAGGCGATCATGGCCCACCTGGAAAGGCACCGCGTCGCGGCCCCGTGAACCGCGGGATCAGCCGCCTTCTGAGACCAGGAAATCACCGCTTGCCCAGATGAGGCGGCGTTCCTGTCCGCGTCACCCGTGTCCCCAGATGTCCCGTTGCACAGTGAACTCGCCGGTGGCCCAGGCAACCTCCCGGTAGTAGGGGGTGACCAGGGCGGGCTCCCAGTGGGTGCCAGTGTTCTCAACCGATTCGAGGCGTCGCCGGCCGGCGCCGAGTGCGCCCGCCTCCAGCACGCTAACGCCGCCCTCCGTAAAGCCGGCGACCTCGGCGGCGGTCAACGGCAGGACCGTCTCGCGCCAGGTACTGGGGCTGTCGCTCCAGCTGATTTCCTCGTTCTGGATGAACAGGAACGCCTGCCCGCACGTCGGGCAGCGGGTGACCCGCACCTCGAACGCATAGTCGCCGGCGATCTTCGGCCAGGCGCCCTGCCCGTGGGAGACGTGGTCCCACGCGGCCTTCGGCTCGCCCTCGAAACACGCGCCACAACCGAAATCACCCATGCGCCCATTATCGCCCGCCGTGGCCACTGCCGCTTCGCGCAGCCCGCCGTCCACCGCGCGCCTGGACCTCTTGCTGACGATCGGGCCGCGAATCGCGGTCCTATCGTCAGCAAGAGCACGCATGCGCCTTCTGAAGCCAGGCCGTAGTCGGCTTCAATGGCGCGATGACCTGCTCAGCGCACTGGCGGATATCCAAGCCGGAGTCCAGTCGCCACTGGAATCGCGGTACCTCCATGATGTTGAACAGGCTCACGATCTGCCGGAGGGCAAGCGGCAGGTCAAGACCAAGCATGGGTCACGGGTCCAGTTCCACGACGTGCGGTACGTCGATTACGGGGTCGCCATTGAACTAGACGGGGTGCGGTGGCATTCTGGCGAGACCCGATACCTCGATGACGCCCGCGATAACCGCAGCGCATTGGATGGCTTCCGGACATTGCGCTACGGCTGGCTCAAAGTGGCGTACCACCCGTGCGAGGTGGCACATGAGGTCTGGTCGCTGCTGGTCAAGCAGGGGTATCGCAGAGATTTCCACGCCTGCGGGACGGGCTGCGCTCTTCAGCTAGGCGCGCCCGTTACCGTAAGCGCGGTTGAGCGTCGCTAAGCGGATGCTGCCAGGTCCCGGAGCAGCCGTGGCAGGGCTGACCCGATGGGCTCGCGGACCACGTCGGCGGCCATCTCGTCGTAGGGGGTGGGGGAGGCGTTCACGATCACGAGGCGCGCTCCGGCGTCCACCGCCAGGCCCGCCAGGCCCGCCGCCGGGTAGACCTGCAGCGACGTGCCCACCGCGAACATCACGGTGCACGCCCGGGCGATCGCGGCGGCCTCGGCGAGGACGTCGCCGTCCAGCGCCTCGCCGAACATGACCGTCGCCGTCTTCAAGATCCCCCCGCACGCCAGGCAGGCGGGGTCGCCCTCGCCGGCGTCCAGGCGCGCGAACACGTCCGCGACCGGCCCCCGGGCCCCGCACGACGCGCACATAACGAACCGTGACGTCCCGTGCAGTTCCAGCACCTTCCGCGAGGCCAGCCCCGCGTCCTGGTGCAGCCCGTCGATGTTCTGGGTCAGCACCCGCACCGCGGCAGCGCCCGATGAGTCAAGCTCGGCGATGGCGCGATGCGCGGCGTTCGGCGCGAAGCCCGCGGCCCACAGCTCGCGGCGCATCTGCCACGACTGCCGGCGGATCCCCGTGTCGGCCATGTAGTACGAGTACGTGACGAGCTTCTCGTGCTCGGGGTTCCGCGTCCACAGACCCGACGGCCCCCGGTAGTCCGGGATCCCTGAGTCGGTGGAGATCCCGGCGCCGGTGAGGAACGCGACAAGCGGCTTGCCCATGCCGCAAAAGCGTAGGGGCCGTTACGGCTGGAAAGCGAGCCGATAAGCCGGGCCTGGCCGCGTTTCAACGCCATGCCAGCGCCGCTTCAGCGGCCGTCCCTACCGTCAGGAGATGGGGGTGTCGGAATACCACGGAAGGACCATCGTGCGACATCACCTCATTCCCGCGGCCCTGGCGGCCTCGGGGTCCGTCCTCCTGCTGGCCAGCACGGCCACGGCGGCGACGCCGGCCTGGACGGTCGTGCACGCCGCCAACCCGGCCGGGGCAGGCCTCAACGCCGTCTCCGCGCGCACCGCCAGTGACGCCTGGGCGGTCGGCCAGTTCCAGGCCCCGGGTGACGACGCCGGCTCGCAGATGCTCACTGAGCGCTGGAACGGCACGTCCTGGCAGCAGGTCCCCACGACGAACCTCAACTTCGAGGATGAGCGCCTGCTGGCCGTCAGCGCCAGCGGCGCGAACGACGCGTGGGCGGTCGGCATCCAGAAGTCGATCAACGCCGCGTCTCGCAGCACTCTCGCCGTGCACTGGGACGGGGCGGCGTGGACCATCGTGCCCACCCCGGCCACGGTCAGCGGCGGGAGGGGCGTGACCCTCGACGGGGTGGCCGACCTGAGCCCGACCAGCGCCTGGGCCGTGGGGGAGGGCAAGGACGCCCGGCCGCTGGCCGAGCACTGGGACGGCTCGGCCTGGTCGGTCGTCCCGGTACCGGGACCGGCCGCGCCGGCCGGGACCAGCTTCGCCAACGCCGTGCTGTCCAGCGTCTCGGCGGTCTCCCCGACCGACATCTGGGCGGTGGGCACCACCACCGCGATCCAGGCCCAGACCCTCGCCGTGGTTCGCTTCACGCTCGCCGAGCACTGGAACGGCACCGCCTGGTCGATCGTGAAGACCGCGAACACCGCCGAGCCCACCGCCCTCAACGGCGTGACGGCCATCTCGGCCACTAACGCCTGGGCGGTCGGGAACGGCTTCAGCAACGTGCACGACACCAGCGCGACCAACGCCAACCAGGCCGTCATCGAGCACTGGAACGGCACCGCCTGGTCGATCGTCGCCAGCCCGGCGACGGTGCCCCAGCTCGCCAGCGTCAGCGCCGCCAGCGCGACCGACATCTGGGCCACCGGGGCCGCCATCGACACCAGCGGGTCCATCCCGGTGGACGTCACGCGGACCGAGCACTGGAACGGCACCGCCTGGTCCGTGGTGGCCAGCCCCAACGGATCGGCTGGTGACACCCTCCTGGGCGGGGTGTCGGCGCTGCCGTCGGGCGAGGCCTGGGCGGCCGGCACCGCTGGCTCCGCCACCACTGGCGGGGGCGCGTTCGTCATCCACCACACCCCCTGATCCCGGCGTCCTGGCCAGGGCGTGAAGGGCGGCCTCTCGAGGGGGGAGGCCGCCCTTCAGGCGTCCGGCCGGCAAGTCCCGGACGGTAAGTCCCGGGCGGTAAGTCCCAGAAGGCGAACAGGCGCAGCTCGATACTCGCCCGCGGCTTCACGGTGGTATCCGGCGCGGTGAGCGGGTTCGCGAACGCGCTGTGCGGCACCTGCTCGGCGCCGCCGGAGTCATAGGAGCGGAACACGAACGCCTCCTCGCGCGTCATGTCCGAGCACCACCACCAGCGGTGCTCCGGCGAGTAGCGGTACGCGAGGTTCTCCCACGACTGCCACTGACCCGTCGAGGTCCGCAACGTGATGGAGCACGCCTGCTTGTCGGCCGGGGCAACCGTCCGCGCGTCGCACAGCCCGAGCGGCATGTCCTGCGGCGGCCCGGAGAACGTCCGCCAGATGTTATAGATCGCGAACCGCCCCGCTAGCCGCGCCGAAGCCTCGGCCTCCGGCAGGTTCCGCCGCATCAGGTACTCCGCCGACCAGTCGGCCAGGTCCGCGTGCACGAAGTCCCCGGTCGGGGCCGCACCGGCGGGCCGGGCCCCGGACAGCGCGCTGACCCGGACCAGCGGCGAATTCAGCGGCGCGGTCGCCGAGCACCCGGTCAGGCCCCGCAGGATCGCGTCCGCCTCGCCGGTGTAGACCCGCATGACCTCGGCCCGGTCGTGGAAGTTCCGCACCCGCGTGGGCGCCGGGACCAGGGCGAAACCCTGAACGTCAAGGGATATCTCACTGAAACGGCCCCTCATGTCCATCACGTGCACCCCCTCCTCGCGCAGGGGAAGGGACGTGAAGTCGGGCCGCTCGTCAGCGCCCACCGGGACAGGCGGGGCGTAGTACGCGATCGCGGCGTCGAGGTCCATGAGGGGTGCTCCCTTCAGTCAGCGGTGCGTGCTACCCCAGGCCCGGGCGCCAGTGGGACGTTGCCGCGCATCCAGCGCAGTTGCTGCTCGGCCATGTCCAGGGCCTCCTCCGGGTGCGGCAGGGTGTAGAAACGCCGGTCGCGGATGACGTCCAGCACGATGTCAGCTCCTAGCCGGATCCATCGCGCTGTCGAGGACGCCGTCGGTCACGGCTTGCGACGTGCGCGCGAAACTTGACCGTTCCGCCTGGGGAAATCAGCGGGGCGGTTGCGGTCGCTGTCGAAAATCCGCGTTCGCGTCATCCCGGGGACTAGCACCGAGACCCCAACGCGCCCGCCAGTCAGCGCCGCCGCTTCAAAGTATAGGTTCTGCGACAACCCAAGCACGCCGAACCCGGCGACCGTGTACGGGGTCAGCTCATTTCATCCAGCGCCTTGACGATGAGGGCGCGCGCGTCCGGGCCGTGCAGGGCGGCCGCCTCCAGGTGGCCGAACATCCGCGTGTAGATCGTGATCTCATCCGGCCGGGTCACCTCGATCGAGGCCGACGGGGTCTCCAGCGCGACCAGCGTGTCATCGAAGATCCAGAACGGGGCCGAGGCCACGCCGGCCCGCTCGGTCATCATGGGGATGACCCCGAGCGACACCGACGGCAGGGCCATTACCTCAAGCAGCCGGCCGAGTTGCCCGGCGTGCACCTCCGCGGTGCCGAACCACGTCCGCAGCGCCTGCTCCTCCAAGACCACGGTGAACTTCTTGCCCGGCCAGTGCAGGATCTCCTGCTTCCTCATCCGCTCGCTGACAGCGGTCTCCAGCCGGTCGGAGGTGTCAAGGAAGTCCATCCAGAACGACAGCATCGCTGCGCAGTACGCGCCCGTCTGGAACAGCCCGGGGATGGCGTTGTGCTCGTAGATGCGAAATGTTGCGGTCGTCGCGTACCGTTCCTGCGTGTGCGGCCCCAGGACGCGCTTCATGCCCGCCCGGGCCTGCCGGCGGAACTCCACGTAGGCCGACTCCACGGCGCGCGCCGTGGCGATCAGGTCGGGCACCTGGTCATCGGCCTTGCAGGCGGCGCACCAGAGGCGGATGTCGATGTCCGTCGGTACCTGCGTGCCGTTCTCGATCTTGCTCACCCGCGTGTAGTGCTGCTTAGTGCGCAGCGCGAGCGCCCGCGCGGTGAGGCCCGCGTCCTTGCGGACCTCACGCATGCGGGCGCCGAGCGCCTTCTTCGCTTCCTTGGCTGAGCTAGACGGGCTGGCACTCATGCCCGCCGCCCCCCGAGTCACGCGGCGTCGCGGAACTCCTGCTCACGCTTCTCCTTGCCGCGGCTGATCGTGTCGCCGCCAATCGCTGGCCCCGCGATCTGCAGGAACCCCCGCAGGATGTCGGGGAGCATCCGGATCGGGATCTCCACGGCGTCCTCGCCGGCCGGAATCTTCATGCCCTCGCGTGCCTCCCCCTCGGCGATGGCCCACCCTTGCATGATCAGGGTCGCCTCGTCGGTGACGTATACCGTAGGCGATCCGGTCGGGTTGGACAGTGGGTCCTTGCCGATGAACGTTAGGCGCATTTCAGTACTCCTTCGGTACGTATTGCGAAAAGTTGCGACAAGCCGGACGATCCGGCCTGCCCCCGTCCTCCGGTGTTTACCGGGAGTTCCTGTGGTTGGATGGTACTAGAAGGTGAATGCTGGAAGCAACTGGAAAAGTTGCATCGCCCGGACTGAGGGCGCGGGGCGCACCGCTGATGACGGGGGCTGGCGAGGGCGGGTCGCCGAGCTGGCGGGGCCGTGGTGGTGACGGGTGGGATCAGCCTCCCTGAGCGACCGCGAGGAAGCGCTGCCCTTCAGGGGATAGCGGCCGGTCATAACGCCAGATGGCGGTGAATACGCGGGTCAGCGGCGGTCCGGCCAGCTCGACCGCGACCAGCCGGCCCAGGACCAGGTCGTCACGAACGGCCAGCCGGCTGAGCACGCCGGGTCCGACCCCGGCCGCGATCGCCGAGCGCACCGCCGCGCTTGTCCCCAGCTCAACCGCCGCCGGGGCGCACGCGAGCGGCGGCGCGGCGGCGGCGAGGTAATCGGTCAGCGTGTCGCGGGTGCCGCTGCCGGCCTCCCGCGTGACCAGCGGCATCGCGGCGAGCTCGCGCAGCGTGACCGCCCGGTCCAGCCGCGCCCACGGGTGGGCCGGGGCGGCGACAACCAGCAGCTCGTCTTGCCGCAGGTGCGCCCGCACCAGGTCAACCGGCAGGTGCGGCGTCTCGATGACGCCGATCCCGGCCTGGTCCTGCCGGACCCGCTCGATGACGGCGGTGCTGTTCGCGACGGTCAGCTCGACGACGGTGGGCGCGATCCCCGCGCTCTCCTCGGCGGCGCGCAACTCGATCAGCCAGTGCGGCACCAGGTGCTCGGCGGTGGTCTGGCTGGCCGCGACCGACAGCCGGTGGGAGACCCCGGCCCGCACCGAGCGCACCCCGGCCTCCAGCCGGTCCGCCGCCTCGATGACGTCGTCGGCCCAGCCGAGGACCAGCCGTCCCTGCTCGGTGAGGTGCGACCCGCCCGGCGTGCGAACGAGCAACTGCACGCCCAGGGCCCGCTCGAGCGTGCGCATCCGGGCCGACAGCGCCTGCTGGGAGATCCCCAGCGCGGCGGCCGCGCTGGCGATCGACGCATGCCGGCCGACCTCCCGCAGCGCCCGCAGCGCGCCGATGTCCTTGACGGTGCCGCCGTTGACGGTGCCGCCGTCAAGGGTGCCGCCGTCAAGGGTGCCGCCGTTGACGGTGCCGCTGCTGAAGTGGGTCACAATCTTGAGTTGTACCCCCACAAGGCCATCCGCCTTCTGCCATCCCGGTTTTCCGCCGAGGCTGGCAGGGCGATGAGCATCACCCATTTCCACGCCCAACGAGCCGGGGCAACCGGCGCGCGCACCCGCGCCTGCGGCCAGTGGCGCGGGGCGGGGACCCGGGCGCGCGCCGTTGCCGGTGACCTGGGCCCCGGCCTGGCCGCCGCCGTCGGCCTCGGCGTCGTGGCGACCGTCATCGGCAAGAGCGTGCCGCTGGCCGGCAGCGCCTTGCCGGGCGCCGTCCTCGGCGCGCTCATCGCGATCGTTCGGTCCCGGTGGGCACGGGGGGATACTCCGTTCGCCTCCCCGGGCCAGCAGGAGCCGGGCACCCGCCTCGCGCCGGGGCTGAAGTTCGCCAGCTCCCGGCTGCTGCAGGCCGCGGTGGTGCTCCTGGGGGCTCAGCTGTCGATCGCGCAGGCGGCCCGGGTGGGCGTGAGCTCCCTGCCGGTGATGCTCGGCACGCTGGCGGCCTGCCTGGGCGCGGCGTGGCTGTACGGGCGCCTGCTGGGCGTGACCGGCGGCCTGCGCACGCTGATCGGCGTCGGCACCGGGATCTGCGGCGCGTCCGCGATCGCGGCCGCCTCCCCGGTGATCGAGGCCGCCTCCGCCGACATCGCCTACGCGGTCTCGACGATCTTCGTCTTCAACATCGCGGCCGTGCTGGCCTTCCCGGTCGTGGGGCACGCGCTGGGGATGAGCCAGCACTCGTTCGGCCTGTTCGCCGGGACGGCGGTCAACGACACGTCCTCGGTCGTCGCGACCGCGACCACCTACGGCTCGCAGGCGGCGAACCAGGCGGTCGTCGTCAAGCTCGTCCGGACGCTGATGATCATCCCCGTGTGCGCGGGCCTCGCCTGGCTCACCGCGCGCGACAAGCGAGAGGCGGGCGAGGCGGCGACCGCGCCCGCCGCGATCGCCGGCCGCGGTGGCAGGGGGAGGGGCCGGGCCGCCCGCCGCGCGCTGCGGCTCATCCCGTGGTTCCTGATCGGCTTCCTCGTGATGGCGGCCGCCAACTCGGCGGGCCTGATCCCCGCGGGCGCGCACGGCGGGGTAACCCAGGTCGCCGCGTTCCTGGTCGCGGTGGCCCTGTCCGGGATAGGCCTGTCCACCGACGTCGCCGCGCTGCGCCGCGCGGGCGCCAAGCCGCTGCTGCTGGGCGGGATGCTGTGGCTCACCGTCGCGGCGGCCAGCCTTGCCCTGCAGGCCCTGACCGGGACTCTCCGCTAGCGCGCGCCGCGTCCGCCCCTGATAACAGCAAGAGGCGCGGGAGCGCTAGCCGCCTGGTTCGCTGGATCGGAGATTCCATAGGACAGTCGGGGGGTGATGAGTTTCGCGGAGGCCTTCAAGATGGCGACGGGGCGCAGCGCGCCGGCGGCGGACGACGCGATGCCCCGGCGGTTCATCTACGCGCTGCCGCAAGGAAGTGACGTTGCCCCGCTCGTCGCGGAGGTTCGCGGCTGGCTCGACGGGCTCGGGGTCGCCGGCGAGGTGGCCCTGCACGTGGCGATGGGCTCCTGGGCGCTGTCGGCTGGCCCGGACTGGCGGGAGGACCCGCACCGGCCCGCGATCGTCATCGGCACGTCCGAGGTGCTGGTCAGCAAGGCGCTGAACCGGGCGTTCGGGGTGGGGCCGGCGATGTGGCCGGTTGACTTCGCGCTGGTGACCAACGGCGCGCACTGGGTCTTCCCCGACCCCGGAGCCTGCCCGCGGGCGGTCGCGACGCTGCTGCGCATCGGCGCGCTGACGCGGGAGCACGGCACGGCCGAGCCGTGGCGGCTCACGCTGATATCATCGGCCGACCTCAGCCTGGAAATGAACAGCACCGGCGGCCTCGTTGGGCCCACCGGCGTGGCTGACGCCGTTGACCTGCCCGGCCTGTTCGGCACCGCGCCGGAGGCGGCGGCCGCCTGGCTCGATATCGTGCCGCTGGCGGCGGAGGGCGACCGGGAACTGCACGCCGGGGTCGCCCGGGCGACGTGGACGCCCGGCGAGGACGGTGCGCCGGACCCGGAAGTGCGCGCTCCGGGCGCCGAGTACCGGATCGCGGTGCCGCTGACCGCCGTCGCGGAGCTGGTGGCCGGGCAGGCGGCCTGGCGCCGCGCGCAGGACGGCGCCTGGGTCCGCGTTTCCGCGGCCGCGGACGTGCGGCCGTTCGAGGTCTTGCTGGTCCGCGCGGGAGACGACGAAGGCGCCCCGGCGCTGCGCACGCCCGCTGAGGAGGCGGCGCTAGCGGCCGAGAGCGCCGTTCCCGCGCAAGCGCCCGTGCGGCCGTGGCAGACGCTGGATGAGCACAGCCGGCAGGTACGGGATCAGGCGGCGGCGCTGGCCTCGGTGCTCGACCCGCTGGTGCCGGACGCCGCCCGGGAATCCGCCATCGTCGCCGGCTACCTGCATGACGTGGGGAAGGCCCACCCGGCCTGGCAGGACGCCCTGTGCGCGCTGGCCCCGGACGCGGACCAGGGCGCCGTGCAGTCCGGCCGCCCGTGGGCCAAGTCCGGAACCGGGGCGGAGGGCCGCCTGGAGTTCGCGCACGGCGGCCCGTTCCGGCATGAGCTGGCCTCGCTCTTGCTGGTCGATGGCCCGCTGGGATCCCTGCTGGCGGCCGCGCCCGACCCTGACCTGTGCCGTTACCTCATCCTCGCGCACCATGGCCTGCTGCGGACGCGCGTCAGCGACTGGGAGCTCGCGGCGCCGGGGGAGGCCTGCGCCCGGGTGATCCTCGGCCTGGAGCAGGGAGCCGTCAGCGACGTGCCCGCGATACTGGGCCAGCCTGCCACCACGCTGACCGTTGACCTCGCGCAGTTCGGCGAGGAGGACGGCGGCGCGTGGTCGGAAGCGGTCGCGCGGCTGCTGGAGCGGTACGGCCCGTTCCGGCTGGCCTACCTGGAGATGCTGGTGCGAATGGCCGACTGGCGGGCCAGCGGCGCCCGCGAGCTGCCGCGACGCCCCTGACGTCGCCGTACCCGGCAGCAGCGCGGGGCCGCCCATCCCGCTGCCCACGTTTCGCTCATATGTTTGGGTTTTGCGGTGTGATCACACCGCGAAACCCAAACATATGTGACGCCTGACCGTGGCCAGGGGCGCCGGTCATGGCTCGCCCCCGGCCAGGGCGGACAGGCGGCGCTCCAGGTAGCGCTTTTCCGCGAGGTTCGTCGCGTACGTCGCGGCGACCCGGTAGTCCGCGGCCGCCTGCGCCGCGTCCCCGGCCATCTCGCGCAATTGCGCCCGCACCGCGTACAGCCGGTGGCTGCGCGCCATCGACGGATCCGCGGCCACCGAGGCCACGACCGACAGCCCCGCCGTAACGCCGTGCACCCGCGCCACCGCGACCGCCCGGCCCAGGGTGCCAAACGGAGACGGGGCCACCTTATCCAGCAGCGAGTACAGCGCCAGCACCTCTTCCCAGTCGGTCGAGTCGACCGAGGTGGCCTCGTCGTGGACGGCGGCGATGGCCGCCTGGACCTGGTACGGCCCGAGCGCCCGGCTGGACGCCAGGGCCGCGGCGATCAGGGCCGACCCCTCGGCGATCAGGGTGCGGTCCCAAAGCGACCGGTCCTGGTCCAGCAGCGGGATCAGCTCACCCGCCGCCGACACCCGCGCCGGGCGTCGCGCCTCGGTCAGCAGCATCAGCGCGAGCAGCCCGGCGGCCTCGGCGTCGGCCGGCGTCAGCCGCCGCAGCAGCCGGGCCAGCCGGATCCCCTCGGCCGCCAGGTCCACCCGCACCAGTGACGCCCCCGCGGACGCCACGTACCCCTCGTTGAAGACCAGGTACAGCACCTGCATCACGATCCGCAGCCGCTCGGCCAGATCGGCCTCCGACGGCAGCGTGAACCGCGCGCCGGCGGCCCGCACCGATGCCTTGGCGCGCGAGATCCGCTGCCCGATCGTCGCCTCGCTCACCCCGAACGCCTTCGCGATCTCCCCGGTCCCCAGCCCGCCCACCGCGCGCAAGGTCAGCGCCACCGCCGACGACGGCGACAGCGCGGGGTGGCAGCACATGAACAGCAGCGCCAGGCTGTCGTCGGCGGCCGGAACCGCCGGCGGGTCGACGAGCAGCGAGGGCGGCGTCGCCACGAACACCGCCGATTCCCGCTTGCGGCGGGCGACATCACTGCGCAGGATGTCGGTCAGCCGCCGGGCCGCCACGGTGATCAGCCACCCGCGCGGGTTCTCCGGCACCCCCGTCCCCGCCCGCCACTGCGCCGAGGCATCCAGCAGCGCCTCCTGCACCGCGTCCTCGCACGCGTCGAGCCCGTCATAACGCCGCAACAGCGCGCCGAGGACCTGGGGCGCGAGCTCGCGCAGCAGGCCCTCCACGTCGGCGTCGTCCACGAGGGCCTACGCGATGCCCATGTCGTCGCCGGTCTCCCGCGACGCCTCGTGCAGGATTGGCCACACCTCGACCGGCCGGTACTTGGCCGACGGCAGTTCCGCCGCGATCTCCAGCGCCCGCGCCTCGCTGTCGACGTCCAGCAGGTACCACGACGCCAGGTATTCCTTCGTCTCCAGGAACGGCCCGTCCGACACGACCGGCTGCCCGTCGGTCACCGACACCAGCCGGGTCGCCGCCGCGTCGGCGTTCCCGTACGCGCCCAGCAGTTCCCCGGTGTCGTAGAACTTCTTGTTGAACTTCCCGAACGCCTCGAACTCCCGCGCCATGACATCCGGGCCGAGCGACTCCCACAGCTCCTGGTTCCCGTAGATGATGAGCATGTACTTCATGGTGCGTCCTTCCGCTCGCGCTTGCCCGCCCAGGCGGGCGGCTCTCACTGACCAGTACGGAGCCAGTCGCCGAACTTCGACATCAGGCCACGATCAAGGTCAAAGGCCTTTCCGCCAGCAAGGCCTTTCCGCCAGCAAGGCCTTTCTGCCAGCAAGGCCTTTCCCGCCAGCAACGTACCCGGGGTGACGGCGAGGTCAAGCAGGCAGCGCGTCGGCGTCGGCCAGCGCCAGCCGGACGATCTCCTCCAGCGGCCGGGCCGCGCCGTCGCGCCACAGCTGCTCGTAGCGGCCCACGCCTATGGCGGCGCGCGCGGCGCCCTCGACGCCCTGGCGGACCTGCTCCATCAGCGCGGTGCCGCCAAAGCGCGAGCCGACCCGGTCCCACAGCGTGTCCGCCGCGCCGAACAGCCACGCCACCCGCTCGGCGCGCCCGAGCCGGATGGCCAGCCAGCCGAGGGTGTCCAGCGCGTAGGCGATGCCCGCCATGTCGCCGAGCTCGCTCTTGAGGAACAGCGCCCGCGAGGCGTAGGAGGCGCACTCGGCGTCCTTGCCGGGCTGCTGGAACAGCGCGAAGGACGACACCAGGTACAGGTAGCTCTGCAGCCAGCGTTCCTGGGAGTTCTCCCCGAGCAGCTCCAGCCCGGCGGCGCAGGTGGCCACGGCCTCATCGGGGTGGCCCGTGAGCTGGTGCAGGTGCCCCATCTGGCAGGCCAGCATCAGCAGCCCGACGCGGTCCCCGGCCTCGGTCAGCCGCCGCCGCGCCTCCAGGCCGGCGGCGGCCGACTCGCCATGCTCGCCGCGGAACGTCAGCGCCAGGTTCATGTGCAGGTAGCCGCGGGCGATGATGTCCGGCTCGCCCAGCTTGGTGGCGATCGCGATCGCCTCCAGGCACTCGGCGATCGACCCGTCGACGTCTCCGGCCCACGACGCGAGGAACCCGGCCGAGGCCAGGACGCTGGCCCGCTCCCGGGTCGGCTGGCTGAACCGGGCCAGCAGCTTGCCGAGCCAGTAGCCGCCCTCGCGAACCATCCCGGAGATCATCCAGTACCCGGCCAGCGCGGTGGCCAGCCGTGATCCCTCTAGCTCGCGCTCGGTGGCCAGCTCCAGCTGGCGGACCATGTCACGCTGCCAGCCGGGGCCCGCGTCCGGGCCAGCCGGGGCGTCCAGCGCGTACTCCAGCGCCGCGCGCAGGTTGGCGTGCTCACCGCGCAGCTCGTGGAACCGGGGCATCTGCTCGTCGTCGGCGAAGTGCTCGGCGAACTCGCTGGCCATGCGCAGGTAACGGGCGATGTGGCGGCCACGCCAGCGGCCTCGCGCGCCGGCGGCGGCCAGCTGCTCGGCGCCGAACTCCCGGATGGTGTCCAGCAGCTGGTAGCGGGCGCTGGCCGGCGACTCGCGCAGCACGACAGACTTGTCGATCAGCTCGAACAGGGCGGCCACGATCTCCTCGCGCTCGGGGTCGCTCTCGGCGCAGACCTCCTCCACGGCGGCCAGGTCGAACCCGCCGGCGAACACCGACAGCCGCTGCCACAGCGCCCGCTCCAGGGGCGAGCACAGGTCGTGGCTCCATTCGATCGCGGTGCGCAGCGTCTGGTGCCGGGGCAGTGCCTCGGGGGCGCCGGCGGCGAGCATCGCGAACTGGGTGTCGAGCCGGCGGACCAGATCCGGCAATGGCAGCGTGCGCAGCTGCACCGCGGCTAGCTCGATCGCCAGCGGGATGCCGTCCAGCCGCTGGCAGAGCCGGGCCACCTCCGGCCGGTTGTCCTCGCCGACCGCGAAGCCGGGCACGGCCGTCGCGGCGCGCCGGGCGAACAGCTCCACGGCGTCGGCCTCGGGTAGCGGCGGGACGGGGAACGTGTGCTCGCCGTGGACGTCCAGCGGCTGCCGGCTGGTGGCGAGCAGGGTCACCGCCGGCGCCTCGCGCAGGATCGCCTCGGCGAGGTTCGCGCAGGCGTCGATGAGGTGCTCGCAGGTGTCGAGGATGAGCAGCATGCGGCGCTCGCGCAGGTGATCAAGGACCGCCTCCACCTGCGGCCGGGCGTCCTGCTCGGGCAGCCCGAGGCGCGCGGCGACCGTGTTGGGGAGCAACTCGGGATCGCGCAGCCCCGACAGCTCGACGATCCACACCCCGTCCGGGTAGCTGCCGACCGCGTCGGCCGCCGCCCGCAGAGATACGCGCGTCTTGCCCACCCCGCCTGGACCGTGGACTGTCACGAGCCGGGCACTGGTGAAGAGCTTGGCCAGTTGGATGAGCTCCGTTTCCCGGCCGACGAAATCGGTAATCATGGACATCCCCGTCGTCCCGCTGCACCGTACGCGCGGATGTATGTCATCTTTCTCACCGCTGCGGGCGCTGGCTTGCGGCACCCCGCGTGACAAGGCATACCACACCGCGTGCCCAGTTGCCGGCAATCAGCGCCGATCTGCGCGTCGATTAGGTATTCCGGGCGAGCCTGACCGAGATGGTGGGCCGGCATGAGCACCCCTCGGCCTAGCCCGGGACTGACGTGTAGGTATAAAAGGTCGGAGTACCAGTTCCCCAGCGGAGAGGCAAGACCATGCGGAACGCGGCGCTGCTCGGTGCCAGGTTGCTGCTCGGCGGCTACATGGGAATCCACGCGTCCCAGAAGCTGTTCGGCAAGTTCCACGGGCCGGGCCTGGACGGCATCGGCGCGGTCTTCGAGAAGAACGGCCTCGCGCCGGGGCGCCAGATGGCGATGGCCGCCGCGGCCACCGAGATCGCCGGCGGCGTGCTGACCATCACCGGCATAGCGGACCCGGCCGGGCCGCTCGCGGTCGCCGGGGCGATGACCGTCGCGGCGGCGCACAACCGCGAGGGCGGCCTGATGGCCGTCCGCGGCGGCGTCGAGCTCCCGGTCGCCTACGCGACGCTAGCGTTGACGCTGGCCGCGACCGGGCCCGGCAAGTACAAGATCGGCCCTTCGCTGCCAGGCAGGCTAGCGGCCCTGGGCGCCCTCGGCGGCGCGATCGCGGCGGGCGCGCTCATCGCGAAGATGGTCACGTCCGCCAAGCCGGCCCCGGCCCCGGAGCCGGCGGATGCCTGACGGCACCACCTTGCCTTCACCGGCACAGACGTCACCGGCACAGCCCTCACCGGCACAGCCCTCAGCGACGCGATCGCCGCACGCGGACGACCTGCCGCGGCACTCGGACCCGCCGCTGGACCCGTGGTCGATCGCCACCCTCGACCTGGACGCCTACCTGTCCCGGGCCGGCCTCGCTGGCCACGGCGCCCTACGGCCGGACGGGGACTCGCTCGCCGCGCTGCACGCGGCGCACCTGGCCGCGTTCCCGTTCGAGAACCTGGACATCATGCTCGGCCGGGGTGTCCGCGCTGACCTCGGCTCGATCCAGGCCAAGCTGGTCGGCGGCGGGCGCGGCGGGTACTGCTTCGAGCACGGGCAACTGCTCGGCGCGGCGCTGGAGCGCCTCGGCTTCGGAGTCGAGCGGATGCTCGCCCGCGTCTGGCGGCCCGACATGGTCGGCGCCCGCACCCACCTGACGCTGCGGGTTACCGCCGGGGGGCAGCGCTGGCTGGTCGACGCCGGCTTCGGCGCGTCCCCGGCCGGGCCGGTGCCGCTGGACGCCAGCGGCCCGCGCGAGATCGGCGACTGGAGCTACGACATCGCCGCCGGGGACGACCCGGGCACCTGGCGGCTCCGCGAACTGCAGGCAGGCACCTGGGTGACGCTGTACACGGTCGAGGAGGCCAGGGTGCACCCGATCGACATCGCGATGTCGAACCACTTCACCTCCACGTACCCGGACTCGTGGTTCACCCACGTCCGGATCGTGGCGCGCCGCGACCCGGACGCGATCCGCTCCCTGCTCGGCCGTACCTATACGATCACCCGCCCCGGCCACGTCAAGGAGCGCCGCGACCTCACCGACCGGGAGTGGGCCACGGTCGTGGCCGACGACTTCGGCCTGGCGTTCAGCGCCGAAGAGCACCAGCGCCTGGCCGCCACCGCCGACGGCGTCTGACCTAGGCCTCGGCGGCGGTGTCGAGCTCCGGCTCGCCCTCATCCTCGCCCCCGGCGCCGGCGGCCACCTCGCAGGGGGCCACCTCGCCGACGACGCTGGCGGGAACGCTCTGGCGGGCGAACCCGGGGATCAGCCGGGCGACCAGGAACGCGCCCGCGATGCAGGCCAGGCCCCCGGACACGACCGATGTCACGTTGCCGAACGCGGTGGCGACGGCCCCGGCCTCCAGGTCGCCGATGCGCGGCCCGCCGGTGACCACGGCCATCTGCACGCCCATCAGCCGTCCGCGCATCGCGTCGGGCCCGGCGAACTGGATGATCGTGTTGCGGAACACCGCCGATATCACGTCCGCCCATCCCGCGATCGCCAGGAACAGCAACCCCAGCGGCAACCACCGCACCAGCCCGAAGCCGGTGATCGCCGCCCCCCACACGATGACCGACGCGATCACCGCCATGCCCTGCCGCCGCACCCGCCCGACCCAGCCGGTGGTGACGGCCCCGATGAGCGCCCCGGCGCCGGGTGCCGCGTACAGCAGGCCGACGGTCGTCGCGCCGCCGCCGAAATGGGTCGCCGCCAGCGCCGGGAACAGCGCCCGGGGCAGGCCGAACACCATCGCGTTGACGTCGATCAGGTAGGCCCCCAGCACCGGCGGGGTCCGCCAGGCGAACTTCAGCCCCTCGCCGACCGACCGCCACCCGGGCCGCGCCGCCGTGCCTTCCGGCGGGTACGCGGACAGTAGGAACACCGCCGCCACCGACCCGAGGAACGACGCCACGTTCAGCCAGTAGACGAACCGCAGCCCCGCCCCGGCCAGCAGCAGGCCGGCCAGGGCGGGCCCGACGATCGCCCCCGTCTGGAACAGCGACTGGAACAAGGCGTTCGACGCCGGGATAAGCCGCAGGCCGATCATCTTGGGCACCATCGCGTTGCGCGCGGAGCTGTCGACCCCGCTCAGCGCGGCCAGCACGGACGGGAACACGAACAGCGGCCACAGCGCCGACCCCAGGTCGGCGTTGACCGCCAGCGCGGCGGCCATCAAGGCGCCCAGTGCCTCAACGACCATCAGCAGCTTGCGCCGGTCCACCGAGTCCACCAGCGACCCGCCCCACAGCGACCCGAAGATCAGCGGGAACAGCTGCGCCAGCGAGACTAGCCCGACATCCAGCGACGAGTGCGTGATCGAGTACACCTGGTACGGGACGGCCACCGCGGTCAGCTGGGTGCCCAGCGTGGAGACCAGTTGCCCCGCCATGAGCGCCCGGAAGTCACGTGACACCCGCAACGGCGTGAGGTCCATCAGGATCCGGCTGGGGGGCCGACGGGGGAGGCCCATCAGCGAGCCACGCCAGAAATCACCTGGTCAATTCTACCGGATATTTAGCAAAGCGAAAGATTTTGCCAGGCGTAACGAATCCTGGCGCTCCGTGGCCCGGCCCCTTGGCCGCTAGGACGGCGAGGGCCCCAGGCGGGATGGTCGCGGGATCACCGGGGACGGCTCCTTCAGCTCGATGAAGATCGAGTGGGTCGGCGTCGTCCCGACGTTGCGGCCCGCGTGCTGCTGCGCGTCGAGCCAGCGGACCTGGCCCGCTGGCATCCGCACCGGCACCTCGCCGCCATCGGCGGAGATGACGCGGGTGCCAACCGCTGGGCGATCGCCAGCCGGGCGGACGTCCTGATCGGCCTGGGACGGCTGGACGAGGCGCTGGAGGGCTTCAGCGCTGTCCTCGGCCTCGACCCGTCCGACGCGTGGGCCTGGGCCGGGTGCGGCCGCGTCCACGAGGCTCAGGGCCGCCACGAGCAGGCGCTCGCGGCGAGGCCGCCTGGTGGTGGCCCGCCGCGCTGATCTGCGCCGCGACCATCGGCACGTCGTGGATGAACGCCCGGTCGGCGACCGAGACGCTCGCCACGCTCGCCGAGACCGCCGTCGACCTGCACATCCGGGACCTGGCGACCCAGCTCGGCCTGGGCGGCGAAGGGCGGTTCAGCCCGGCGGCCGGCGACGAGATCACGACGCTGCTGCGAAAGGACAGGTAACCCGCCTAGAAGCCGGGGAAGACCTGGCGCAGGAGGTCCAGGTCGGCGGCGCCGCTGGCGGTGATGCCAGCGGGGATGTACGGCGGCTTGAGGCGGCCGTAGACCAGCCGGACCCACGCCTCGGCGGGCAGGGTGAGCGTGCCGTCGGCCTGCTCGGCGGTACTGTGCCCGTCGACAACAGGGCTGATCGCGATCGGCTCGGCCAGGTGCAGCTGGAAGTCCAGCGCGGGGTCGGTCGTGGTGACCGCGATGACCGCCGTCTTGCCGCCCAGCGGGGCGGGCTTGCCGAGGAAGCCGGCCAGCCCGCCGACCCGGCCCGCGAGGATGGCCGACGCCTGCGGCGCGACGGTCGCGGCGGGATCGAAGGCGACGCGGGCGTCCCAGGAGTGCAAGGCGAGCTCGTTGAGCCGGAAGCCGGCCGCCGTCGCCACGTCCACCGGCGCCGGCAAGAAGCCCAGGTCGACGCGCAGGCTCTGGCGGGTCTCCTCGCTCAGCGACTCATACGACTGCGTCAGCGCCTCGTTGGCGCGCAGGAACCAGTCGGCGCGCTCCCGGGGGGTGGCCCCGTCGTAGCGGGCCCAGACGGGACGGTTGAAGTCCATGCCCGGGTTCGGCTTGCCCTCCAGCGACACCTGGAGGGTGTTCTGCGCGATCTCCGCGCCGCTGCCCAGGTGGCTGAGCACCTGCGAGACATCCCAGTCGGCGGCACCGCTCGGGCGGGCCAGGTCATCGTCGCCAAACCCGGAAACCAGGGTGGCCAGCTCATCGAAGCCGCTCCGCACGGCGGCGATGGTCGCGTCAGCATCGCTCATGCGGCTGAGCCTATCGGGGGGTGCCAGGGGCCGTCCTCGCGGCTGGCAACAGCCGCGAGGACGCGGGATCGTCCCCGGAGGACAATCGCGCCCCGCCCCCTCGCAAACGCCGTGGTCCCCGTCCCGGGCACGGATGGCACGGGACGGGGACCACGGTCTCGTTGGGGATAAGCGGGGGTTACCCGAGCCGGAACCTCCAGATGCCCCGGCCGTGGGTCGCGGCGTAGACGAAGCCGTCCGGCCCGGACGTCAGGTCATCGACGACCACGTTGGGCAGCCCGTGACCGAGCTTGGCCCAGCGGGTGTGGCTGCCGCCGAACTCGAACGCCGTGAAGATGCCCGCGTCGGTGGCCAGCGCCAGCTGGCCGTGGCTGAGCACCAGCGCGTCGGAGGCGATGTCGGGCAGGTTCCCGGAGATGTCGGTCCACGAGGCGCCGCCGTTCCACGTCTCGAAGACGTGGCCGATGCCGCCGCCGGGGATCCACCGGCGGGAGTAGCCGTTGAATATCGCGTAGGCGTGCGCCGCGTTCCGCGGGTCAACGGTGAGGCCGGAGATGAACCGGTTCGGCAGGCTGCTCATGTCGAGCTGGTGCCAGGTGCCGCCGAAGTTGGTGGCGATGCCGCGGCTGAATGCCGGGCCGGGGTTGCCGCCGCCGCCCGTCCACGCCGCGTAGATGACCGAGGCGTTGTTGGCCGACGCCAGCGCGGTCACGGCATGGTCGGTGCCGGGGCCGGTGTCGAAGACCGGAGTCCAGTCGCAGGCCGTGGCGGTGCACGAGGTGTTCCAGCCGGCCTTGGACACCCAGACGAACTCCCCGCCCATCAGCCAGGTCGTCGCGACCTGCGGGTCCTGGATCATCGGGGTGACGAACCGGGCGTTCGGGTCGCAGTCCGCGCGCAATGGCTTCCCGCTGACCGTCGCCTGGCCGGCGCAGGTCGGGCTGACGAAGGAGTTGAAGGTGTGCCCGCCGTCTTGGGTGGCGTAGGCGGCGCCGTCGACGTACTCGCCGACCCAGTTGTTGGCGTTCTTCGGGTCGACGATCACGTAGAAGCCGTCACCGCCGGCCGGCTCGACCGACTGGCTGGCCGTGGAGGAGTTGACCAGGGTGCCGTTGTCTTGCAGGCCGCCGATGGCCGCGGTGGAGCCGTCGGGCAGCTTCCCGCCACGGGCGTCGTAGAACTGCAGGTTGTGCAGCGTGGCGTTGGTGTCGGTCCAGTCGCCGTACTGCTGGGTGTCGCTCAGCGGGCGGTAGTAGACGCCGCCGTCGTTGCCGATGACGACCTTGCCCGCGGTGATCATCAGCGCGTGCTGGTCGGGGTGCGTGGTCTTCGGGCAGGTGCCGGTGGCCTCGCAGGCCAGCGGGTAGTTCCAGTACGGGCTGGCGGTGACCCAGCTGGCGCCTGCATTCGTGGACTCGAAGACCTCTTCAAGCGAGAGGTACACGTGGCTGGCGTTGGCCGGGTCGACGATCAGCGCCTGGTTGTACCACGCCTGCACGCCGACCGCGGAGTTCGAGCCGGGCAGCGCCGAGCCCGACGCCCCCAGGCTGGCCGAGTTGCCGATCAGCGTCCACGGGCCGGCGATGCTGGCGGCGTGGCCGCCGGTCCCGGTCGCTGAGAAGACGCCGAGCAGGGTGGAGCCGGCGCTGGTCGCGTCCTCGACGATCGCGTACAGCTTGCTGCCGTCAGCGGAGTAGGCCCACGTGGTGCGGCCGATGCGCGCAGGGTCGAGGGCGCCGGTGACGGTGACCCTGGTGAACGTGCGCCCGCCGTCAGTGGAGGAGTAGAAGCCGTTGTTCTGGGTGTTCGTCGGGCCACGCCAGCCGATCGCCGCGACGACGTTGCGGCCGTGGCTGCCCGGCACGATGGCGACGTCGGAAATCTGCTGGTCCATCGGCGGGAAGTCGGTCACCCCGGCCGGGTCCAGTACCTCCGTCCACGCGCGCGTGAACGGGCTGTACCGGAACAGGCCGTTGTTGGTGGCCGCGAAGGCGTCCCCGAACTGGTCGAACGCCACCCGGAAGATGGTGCGCGGCGCGATCGGGCTGTTCTTGCCGCCGACGAGCTGCCAGGACCGGCCGTCGTTGTACGTCGCGTACACGCCGGTGCCCTGGTAGGAGTCCTGCGAGGAGTTCGCCTCGCCGGTGCCCACCCACAGCGACCCGTCGACCGGGTTGACGGCCATCGAGCCGATCGACATCGTCGACTGGTTGTCGAAGACCGGGGTCCAGTGGCCGCCGCGGTCGAAGGAGCGCCAGACGCCGCCGTCGGCGCCGCCGGCGAACCAGGCGTCGCGGGTCGCGGCCAGCGCGGTGACCCGGCCGCCGACGAGATCGAAGCCCGCGCCGATGTTGGACCAGAACGGGTCGGTGAACCCGGCCGGCTCGGCCTGGTACGGGTTGCTGGTGAACTCCTGCCACCGGCCGGGGGTGGACGGAAGCGCCGCCGCCTGGGCGATCGCGCTGCCGAGGGCGTCGCCGGTTATGTACCCGGCCGGCGCGGAGCGCGCCGCGTTGTACTGGTCAAACTGGTCGGCAAGGTCACCGTCATCGGCCGAGTGGTCATTCACGGGTGAAGAGCCATCGCCGGAAATTGAGGCGTTGGCCCGCGCCGCCCTGACGTCCTTAGCAGTGCCGTGGAAGGCGTTGCCCAGGTAGGCATTACGGGCAGCCTGCCTGGCAGCGGCCCCCTTCAGGGGGTTATTGCCGAGGGTGCTGGCGTCGCTAGGCGTCACCGCCAGCCCCCAGGTGGTGAGCGAAAGGGTAATGCCGGCCGCGAGTGACCCGATCAGGGCTGTGCGCAACCGGCGTCTGGGGAAGTGCATCCCGACTCCATTCGATGCCTGTTGATGCGTAAGTTCCGCCTGGGATCCGCCTGCCTGCCGCCACTCCCTGACGCCCCATGACCAATGAGGGGCGGAACCCTTCCAAATGTTCTCGCGCCAAGCCCGAAAGGTCGAGATGGTTAGTGGAAAGTTTTAACAAAAACCTCAGCACCCGGTCAGGATCGGTGCAGGGGTTGCGGGTACACGCCGGCTCGGCCGAACTTGTGGCCGGGCCCAGACCGCGTGGTGAGTCCTTTCCGCGGGGCGCCGCGAGTGGGAACCTGGCAGCGATCCGTTCCGGGTACAAAAAGGAGTCCCCTGAGATGCCGCAGGCGCAGACCGCACTGGTGGAGACGGCGCGAGGCCCCGTCGAGGTGCCCGCGCTGGGGCCAACGCTGATGCACGAGCACATCTTCGTGCTGACCGCTGACGTCCAGGCGAACTACCCCGGGGAGTGGGGGTCGGAGGAGGAGCGGATCGCGGACGCGGCCAGGAGGCTGACGGAGCTGCGCCGCGCCGGGATCAAGACGATCGTGGACGTCACCGTGATCGGGCAGGGACGCGACATCGCGCGGATCAAGAAGATCGCCGGCCAGGTGCCGGAGCTGAACATCGTGGTCGCCACCGGCTGCTACACCTTCGATGAGGTGCCGATGTTCTTCTGGCGGCGCACGGCGTCGGACGAGGCGATGGCGGGCCGGCCGGCGAAGGACCCGATGGCCGACTACTTCATCGGCGACATCACCGAGGGCATCGCCGGGACCGGCGTCAAGGCCGGCATGCTGAAGTGCGCGGTGGACGCCAAGGGGCTCACCGAGGGCGTGGAGCGGGTGCTCCGCAACGTCGCGCGGGCGCACGTGGCGACCGGCGGCACGCCCATCACCATCCACACGCACGCCGCCGCCAGGCACGGCCCGGCGATCCTGGACGTGCTGCGCGCTGAGGACGTGGACTTGTCCCGCGTCGTCCTCGGGCACAGCGGCGACGCCGTCCGCGACCCGGACTACCTGGAGCAGATGGCGGCCTCCGGGCTCACCCTGGGGATGGACCGCTTCGGCATCGACCATTTCGCGTCCTTCCAGGACCGCTCGGACCTCGTCGTCGAGCTGTGCCGCCGCGGCCTGGCCGGCAGCATGGTCTTGGCCCACGACACCTGCTGCTACATCGACTGGTTCGCCCCCGGCACGCTGGCCCCGCTCAAGAACTGGCACTACCTGCACGTGAGCCAGGACGTGCTGCCGTACCTGCGCGAGCACGGGGTGAGCGACGCCGACATCGACGCGATGCTCGTGGGCAACCCCGCGCGGGTCTTGTCGGGATTGTCGCGACGCTTGGCGAACACAGAAGATTAGGTTGTTGACTTCTGTGCCCTGACGGCGTTGATTCTGGGGCATGGGACACGATGCTCGGCGAAGCGATGCTTCGGAAAATGGTGCTTCTGTTACGCGAGCCGGACGATCCCGGCGCGCGTTCTTGTCCGCCTCGGCCATCGCCGCGGCGGGCATTCCGCTCATCGGCGGCGCCGGGTCGGCGTCGGCCGCCACTACCTTGCCGCGCTCGGAGGCGGACGCGGGGCTGCGCGAGATGCTTCGCCACGCCGATCCCCGCCGCGTGCGGGCCACCATCGAAAAGCTGGTCAGCTTTGGCACCCGGCACACCCTGTCCAGCCAGACTGACCCGGCGCGCGGCATCGGGGCGGCCACCGCCTGGGTGTTCGAGCAGATGCAAGGGTTCGCGGCCGCGTCGGGCGGCGCGATGACGGTGCAGCAGCAGTCGTTCATCCAGCCGGTCTCCAGCCGGGTCCCGGTGCCGACGAAGATCACGAACGTGATCGCGACCTTGCAGGGCACCGCGTCGCCGGCACGCTACTACGTGATGACCGGCCACCTGGACTCCCGGGTGACCGACGTCATGGACTTCACCAGCGACGCGCCCGGTGCCGACGACGACGGCTCGGGCGTCGCCGCGGTGCTGGAGCTGGTCCGGCTGTTCGCCACCCGGGGGCCGTTCCCCGGGACCATCGTGCTCGCCGTCGTGGCGGGGGAGGAGCAGGGCCTGTACGGCTCGGCGTTCATGGCCGCCCAGATGAAGGCGGCCGGCAACGACGTCCAGGGCATGTTTGCTAACGACATCGTCGGCGCCTCGCAGGGCTGGGATGGCACCAAGCCCGACCCGCACACGCTGCGGATGTTCGTCGAGGGCATCCCGACCGCCGCCACCGCCAACCAGATCGCGCTCATGCAGTCGGTTGGCGGCGAGAACGACGGGGCGACGCACCAGCTCGCCCGCTTCGTTACCCACGTGGCGCCGTTCGAGCTCACCGGCATGAACCTGCGGGTCATCTGGCGGCGCGACCGCTACCTGCGCGGCAGTGACCACCTGTCGTTCCAGCAGCAGGGCTACCCGGCCGCGCGGTTCACCGAGCCCCGGGAGAACTTCAACCACGAGCACCAGAACGTCCAGGTGACGAATGGCGTCCAGTTCGGCGACCTGATCGAGTTCGTCGACTTCGACTACATCGCGCGGGTCGCGAAGGTCAACGGCGCCGCCCTGTGGGCGCTGGCCACCGCGCCCGGCACCCCGAAGAACGTCCAGATCCACACGACGCCGCCGGGCACCTTCTCCGGCACCAACATCACCACGCTCACCTGGAATGCCAATCCCGAGTCCAACGTGACCGGCTATGAGGTCGTCATGCGGGAGACCACCTCCGCCGACTGGACCAGCGCCATCAACGTCGGCGACGTCACCACCGTTGACCTGGACATCTCCAAGGACAACGTCCAGTTCGGCATCCGCGCCGTCGACAGCAACGGGCACCGCAGCCCGGTCGCCTTCCCGGCGGTCGCGGCGTAGCTGGCCTGTCCCCACGACGAATAGACGAATACCAGCCCCCGGCGCGCGGCCAGTCCAGTGCGCCGGGGGCCTGCTACTGCTACAACCCGGCTCCGGCCGTGCCATTCCGGCTGCCGCCCAAGCCCGCGATGCTCAAGCTCCCGTACAACAGCTATGACCACGCGGTTCGCCCTGGACTGCGGCCCGACTAACCCAAAGCACGCGGACGCCTTCCTGGGCACTCATAAGGAAGAATGGTGGGAAGTCCCGCGTAACGGAAACACGGCAACCGTCTATTTCCGGGTCACCAACGTGACCGATCTGAATTCGTTCCTCCAGCCAGGGGTCCTCGCCTTGCGGCCTCCGGTCGATAGACGGCGCCCGCCACCACGTAGCACCCGTGATGGGCGATCTTGCCGGCACGGCCCTGGCAGGCCCCCAGGCGGCGCTGCGGGCACCCTTCTCAGCATCCTGGATCCGGCGGCTTACGCGCCCCGGTACCAGACATTCCAGTGGCAGGAGGCGATCCCCTATTAGGTCGACGTGCGACAAGGCTTCTGGGGCGGTGACGGCTGAGTTGCCGCAGGTGGCGGGGCGCCAACTCGGCCGGCCAGGCCGCCAACTTGGCCGTTGACAGACCGGGAGGATCGTAGCGACCTTCTGCGGCTGACGACGGATCACGGAGCGCCTAGAAGTCGACGTGCGGCGCGGTCGCGGTCAATATGGCGGGGGCCGCCTTGACCGACCAGATGGCGTCGAGATCGCCTGCGATCGCCGCGGTGAGCCGCGCGATGTCCGCCGCCGCCGACGCGTGCAGCGCCTCGGCGACGATCAGCGCGGTCGTGGTGGAGTCGCGGACCGCGGACAGGCCGCTTTGCCGGTTGGTCCAGCGGCGGGCGTGCGCCTTTCCGGCGTCGTCGCGGAAGATCACCTCACCGGCCGCGGGATGCTCGGTCTCGCCGGAGAACGTCAGGTACTCCTCATCGCCGGCCGCGTACCGTACCTGGAGGTCGCCGGCGATCGCGGACACGTCCAGGGCCGCCACTGGGATGGCGAAGGCGACCGAGACCGCGTTGCACAGGTCCACGAGCGGGTGCAGGCCCGGCAGGCTGCCGTGCGTCCGCAGCCGGCGCAGCAGGGACTCGGCGGCGCACCGGTACTGCGTCGGCCGCAGGCCCATCCGGGTGAAGGCGCGCCGCCACGCCTGAATCTCCGCGAGCTCGCTTTCCGGCGCCTGGGTGAGCCGCGACCGGGCCAGGTCGGTGAAGCGGGCCGCGGCCGTGCTCACGTCGGCGGCCGCGGTGACGCCCTCGACGTGGATCACCCCCGGCACCAGGCCGGGGAAGTCACGCCAGATCTCGTCATGATGGCGAAAGCGCATCACTTCCCCTTTCACCGTTCCTGAGGCCGACGGTCAGGCCGGCGATGACGACGGCGATGCCCGCCCAGACCATCGGCCGGGGCGCGGGCCCACCGAGCAGTATCCCGGTCAGGGTCGCCGCGCTCGGCGCGATCCCGGTGAGCAGCCCGGCCCGGCCGGCGCCGAGGCGGCCGACGCTGGTGTACCAGAGCACGAAGGCCACGGCGGTGACGCCGACGGCGAGGTAGCCGGTCGCCAGCCAGTCCGCCGCCGACAGCCGCGTCACGGCGGCCGGTCCCTCCCGAACGCCACCGAGCACGGCGAAGATGACCGTCGCGATCCAGGTCGCGTGCACGGACACGCCGAGCGGGCCGTGCCGCCCGAGCACGGGCACGGCCAGCAGCGTGAAGGCGGCCTCGCAGCCGAAGACGACCGCCGCCCAGGCGAAGCCGGCCGCGTCGCAGCGGCCCAGGCCCTGCACCAGGGCGGCGCCGCCGGTGAGGACGACCGCGGCGACGATTGCCTTGGGGGCCGGCCGTGATCGCTCAAGCAACGGCCCGGCCACGGCGAGCAGCGTCGGGACGCAGGCGACCGCCACGCCGAAGACGGCGGGCTCGGCGTCGCGTGCCCCGTCGGCCAGCGCGACGTTGAAGACGACTAGCCCGGTCGCGGCGATGCCTGCCAGCCAGAGCCATTCCGCCGCGCGCGGCAGGCGCACCGATCGTCCGCTCGCCCGCGCGAACGCGAGCAGCAGCAGGCACGCCGCCGCGTAGCGCAGCGCCTCGGCGGTGTACACCGGCGCCCGGGCGAGCGTCCCGGTGACCGCGACGCTCCCGCCCACGCAGACCATGGCGAGCGCCCCCGCGAGCGTCGCCCCGCGCGCTGTCGCCCGCGCGGGCCCGGGCTGGCCCCGCGCGGCGGTCTCGGTGCGGGCGACGGGCGCGGCGGGGGCGCGGGTGGCAGGGGCGCGGGTTGCGGTCACACCGACACGCTAGGGTGGCATTGGTCCTATGAACAGGACCAATACTGCGGTTCTATAGTGGACCAATGGATTCCGACTTCCTGCAGCTGCGGGCGGCGCTCGCGCCGCCGCGCGCGATGGCCACCTGGCTCGCGGGCGAGCTGCGGGCGGCCATCGCCGACGGCCGGCTGCCGCCGGGGACGGCGCTGCCTGCCACCCGGGTCCTGGCGGCGGACCTGGGCATCTCACGCGGGGTCGTGGTCGAGGCATACCAGCGGTTGCGGGACGAGGCGCTGATCAGCGGCCGGCCGGGCGCCGGGACGAGGGTGGCGCCGCTGGCCGGGACACCGCCCGCCCCGGGCCGTCCGGCCGGGGCCGGCGTGACGCCGGCCGGGCGGCCCTCCGCCACGGCAGTGCCGTCCGGGGTGCCGCCGCCGGGGGTGCCGCCGCCAGGGGTGCCGGCGTCCGGGTGGCCCCCGGTGGACGGGCGGCCCGACTTCGGGCAGTTGCCGCTGCGCTGGCGGTCGCGCTCGGGGATCGACATGTCCCCGGGCGTGCCCGACCTGTCGGCGTTTCCGCGCGCCGCGTGGCTGCGCGCCGAGCGGGCCGTGCTGGCGCGGGCGAGCGCCGCCGACCTCGGCTACGGCGACCCGCGCGGTAGCGACCGGCTGCGGACCGAGCTGGCGGGCTGGCTGGCGCGCACTCGCGGCCTGCGCGCCGCCCCGGACGACATCATCGTGGTCAACGGCGTCGCCCAGGCGCTCGCGCTGCTCGCCCGGGTGCTGGTGAGCCGGGGCACCGACCGGGTCGCCGTCGAGGACCCCGGCTCCAGCGGGGCCACCGGAGAGCTGGCCTACTGGGGCCTGAAACCGGCGCCGGTCGCGGTCGACGAGCACGGGCTGAGGGTGGACCGGCTGGCGGCCAGCGGGGCCGGCGTCGCGCTGGTCACCCCCGCCCACCAGTTCCCCACCGGCGTGGTGCTCGCCCCGCATCGCCGTGGTGAACTGCTGGCCTGGGCCGCCGCGGGCGGGCTGGTCATCGAGGACGACTATGACGCCGAGTACCGCTATGACCGGGCGCCCGTTCCCGCGCTGCACGCCTCGGCCCCGGACCGGATCGCGTACGCGGGCAGCACGTCCAAGGCGCTGGCGCCCGGGATGCGCCTGGGCTGGCTGATCCCGCCCCCCGGGTTGCGCCCGGACCTGATCGCGGCCAAGCACGCCAGCGACCTCGGCAGCCCGGCGCTGCCGCAGATGGTGCTCGCCCAGATGATCGCGAACGGCGATCTTGAGCGGCACGTCCGCCTGGTCCGCGGCCGCCAGCGCGACCGGCGCGACGCGCTGCTGGCGGCGCTGCGCGAGCACTTGCCGCAGGCCCGCGTCCAGGGCGTCGCCGCGGGGCTGCACCTGCTCATCACGTTCCCCGGCCTGGCCGGCCTGGCCGAGGACACGGACCTGGCGAGCGAGATCCACCGGGCGGGCGTGCTCGTGCACCCGCTGTCGTGGCACCGCCACGATCCCGGCCCGCCCGGCCTGGTCCTCGGGTACGCGGCGCATACCCCCGACCAGCTCCGCGACGCCGCGCGCCGCATCGCCTCGGTCGTCCGCCGGGCGCCCCGCGCCCCGCAGGCCGGCTCGCCCCGGTAAGCGGTGTGCCCCGGTAAGCGGTGTGCCCCGGTAAGCCGCGCGCGTGTCGGGCGCCATCGCGGCCGATGGCGTCGGACGGGCTGAAGGCGGCCAGGAAATGCTCGTCCAATTCGGCGGGATTCGCGGCGCTGAAGCCGCAACTGCATGCCAGGTTAGGTGACCACTCGACATGTGTCTTCCCATCGTGACCTATGTCGTCCTGTGGGGTGAATACCTCAAGCAGGTGGTCCGTAAGCTCCCCGGTGGCGCTGAACGCGAGGCCGCATGAGCATTGATGGCCATTCATGAATTTGCTTCGATCGTCGTTCGCGGTTTCGGGACCTGCGCCCAGGTGACCTTCCCGCCGAAGGCGCTCGCGGCCTGGTAATGTCCCCATTCGGCGAGTGCGTCCACGAGGACGAGGCCCCGGCCGGACTCCTCCTCCAGGCCCGGCGCGCCGAGCCGGGGCCGTTCCGCGCACGCGTCCCAGACGAGGATGACGACCGCCTGCCGGCTGCCTACCGTCCACAGCCTGACTGGTGGCCGTCCCAGTTCCCAGGCGATCTTCCGGGTGGCGGTCACGGCGTTGGTGACGAGCTCGGCGGTCACCAGTTCGGTGTCCTCGGCGAGGTAGTCCAGCCGCCACTGGTGCAGGCTCTCCCGGACCCGCAGATGGGCGCTGGAGGCAGCGGCCTCCTCGGCGGCCAGCTCCACGTAATCCTTGTGCGGCCAGTTCGCGTGCCATTCCCGCCTTTCCGGGGGCAGTGCCGGATCGGGTGGTATCCGCGCCCACGCGGCAGGCGGGCGCATCGGGACGAGGTTCACGGGGTTCCCCTTATCGCGGCAGGTGATCGGATTCGGTCCCGCCACAATGCCAGCGGCTTCCCCGCGTTTCCACGGCAACGTCAGATAAGAACAGTCGTACACTCCCTTAGTAGAACCAGCGCTGGCGGCGAAGAATCGCGGGAGGCGGCGGTAGAATGTCCCAGCTAAAGGCGTCCGCGAAGGCGGCGTTCGCGAGGCAGCTCCGCGCCTGGCGCACCAAGAAGGGCTGGTCGCAGGTCGAGCTCGGCGCCAAGATCGGCTACTCCGACGCCCTGATCAGCGGCATCGAGAACGGCCACAAGACGCCGACGGCCGACTTCGCCGCGCGCTGCGACGACGCCTTCGACACCCCCGGCACACTCGCCGAGCTCCAAGAGCTCATCTCCCGCGAGGCCTGGCCCTCGTTCTACGCCCCCGCCCTGGAGTTCGA
>JAICYD010000101.1 GCA_025934375.1 Streptosporangiaceae bacterium
ACCTGCCCCTCGCACCCAGCGCCGGCAGCTAGGCACGCCACCGACCGCGGGCCGCCCTGGTTCACCGGGGTCGCCTGCCGCGTTCCGAGGACCGCATCATGACTCCGTGTGGATGGCCGGAGTCCGCGCCCCTGGTGCCTAGGGCGAGTCCGCGAGGGTTCCCAGTCCGCAGCGAGTCCGCAAGAGGACCGCAAAAGGCCGATTCCAGCCAACGCCAGCCAACGCCAGCCAACGGTCTTTATTTGCAGGTCAGAGCGGCTTACAGCGTCTTGACGTGCAGCGCCAGGAACCCCTGTTCGAGTTCGAGCTGTACTTCGACGGCTAGAAGCGGCCCCGCCGAGCCGGGGACCCGGTGCCTGCGGCACCGGGACCCCGGCTTTCCGTGCGCCGGTACGCTGGCCGTCATGACCCCCGACGACGCGCGGTGGATGGAGCTGGCGATCTGTCTCGCCTGGAAGGCCCCGCCGTCATCGCAGGCCTACAGCGTCGGGGCGGTCATCGTGGGGGCCGATGGCCAGGAGCTGTCGCGGGGCTTTTCCCGTGAGGGCGGCGACCCGCAGGCGCACGCCGAGGAGTCGGCGCTCGGGAAGCTAGCCTGCGATGACGGCCAGCCGGCCGCACTGCCTTCCAGGGCGGCGCTGCTGTCCGGGGCGGCACTGCCTTCCAGGGCAACGCTGCTGTCCGGGGCGGCGCTGCTGTCCAGGGCGACGCTCTACAGCACCCTGGAGCCGTGCTCGCGGCGCAAGTCCCGGCCGTGCAGCTGCACGCAACTGATCCTCGCGACCAGGTCCGCGGTGGACGCCGGGCGAGCCGGGGACGATGCCGGGATCCGGCGGGTCGTGGTGGCGTGGCGGGAGCCGAGCCTGTTCGTCGCCGACTGCCAGGGGATCGAATTGCTGGAGCGGGCGGGCGTCGAGGTGACTGAGCTGGGGGAGCTCGCCGGGCTCGCGAAGGCGCCGAACCGGCACCTGGGCGTCTGATCCGCCTACTCCCCGCGACCGCATGGAACGATTTCGTCACTATCGTCGAATTTCGTGCACGCAACCTAGCTACTGGCGAGTATATTGGGTACTTATCACCGCGTGCGGGGGCTCCACGTTGGCACTATCTACGTTCACCGGTGATTTAAGGGGCATTAGAGGCATGGAATCGACGACCTTCACCGCGCTAGCCGAGCGTGCCGGACGATGGTGGACCGTGCGGGTGCCGCAGATCGACGGGCTGGCGGTCCAGGTCCGCAGCCTCGACCAGGCCGAGATCATGGCCCGCCAGCGGATCGCTGAGGCGCTGCACCTGCCGCCGGAGTCCATCCGGGTCGAGGTGCGCACCGACTCCTCCAACCTTCCCGCCGTCACGGCCGCCCTGCAGGCCAGGCAGGCGGCAGCGCTCGCGGCCGAGGCCGCCGTCCGCGCGACGCTGGAGGCCATCGAGGAACTGCTCGCCGACGGGACCTCGTTCCAGGAGGCCACCGTGCTGCTGGGCCTTTCCCCCGAGGAGATCGCCCAGCTGGCCGCCGCGCTGCGCGGTCCCAGCCAGCACGGTGCCAGCCAGCACAGTCCCAGCCAGCACGGCCCCAGCCAGCACAGTCCCAGCCAGCAGGGTCCCAGCCAGCACGGTGCGGGCCCGTACAGTGCGGGTGACCCGGGCGGTGCCCCCGGGCCTGCCCCGGCCCCCGGCGCGCGCGGCGCCGCCGGGCCTGCCCCGTCCGCGGGCGGGCGCGGCGCCACCGGCTCGGGTGTCCCGCGCGGCACGCCGTCCCCCGAGCGGCCGGTCGGGCCTAGCGGCCTGCCGATGCGCACGCGCTCGCCGGGGCCGATGGCCGTCCACCACTAGCGGAGGCGTCACTTAGGCTGCCGGCTGGCAGTTTCACGGCGATAACCCGTTGGCGGGCCGTGCTCGCCGCCATAAGGTGAGCAGTGTTGTGAGTGACTACGAGATCATTGAGCGCATTGACGCCTTCTGCGACACCGCCCCCCGGCGGCGCGCGAACGCCGAGCAGCTTGGCCCGCTCATCTTGTTCGTCCCGGCCGGGCCGGGCTGGCCATACTATGCCCGTCCTCGCCGCGACCTGCGGACCGTGGTCACCGTCGCTGACGTGCGCCGGGTCCGCGCCCGGCAGCGGGAGCTGCTGATCCCCGAGTCGTTCGAGTGGATCCAGGAGGTCACTCCCGGACTGGCGACCGTCGCCGCCAGCGCCGGCCTCACCGTGCACTCGCACCCGCTGCTGACGCTTGGCACCCTGGCGCCCCCGCCGGATCCGCCGCGGGCCACCATCCGCGTTGTCCGGCCCGATGACCCGGACCTGGTCACGGCGTGGGCGGTGCCGGGGGTGGCGTTCGGCTGGCCGGGGACGGAGATCGGCGAGGCGGGGGTGATCGAGCGCGACAAGGTCGCCGCCGGGCATGACGGCAGCACCATCGGGCTGCTGCGGGACCGGCTGGAATCCCGTGAGTCGGTGCTCGTCGCCGCGTTCGGCCCGGCGGGCCCGCTCGCGGCCGGCAGCTACCAGCTCGCGGACGGGGTCGCCGAGATCACCGGGGTGGGGGTCTTGCCATCCAGCCGGCAGCGGGGCCTCGGCGCCGGGGTCACGGCGGCGCTGGCCGCCGACGCGATCGCCCGCGGCGCGGACGTCGTGTTCTTGTCGGCGACCGATGACCAGGTCGCCCGCATCTACGCCCGCCTGGGCTTTCGCCGCATCGGCACCGCGATGATCGCCGACCCGCCGCACGCCTGAAGCCCCCCGCGAGCCTCACGACGCGCTGCGCAGGCCAGCCAGGGCAGCCGGGGTCAGGCCCGACAGCTCGACGCAGTCCCTGGTCAGGTGCGACTGGTCGGCGTAGCCAGCGTCGGCCGCGGCCAGCGCCAGGTCGCAGGAACCGCCACTGGCGTCGAGCTCGCGAACGAAGCGCTGGAAGCGGCCCACGCGCTGCAGGGTCTTGGGCCCGTAGCCGACGGCCGCGTGGAAGCGCCTGCGGAGCTGGCGCATGCTGAGGCCCACCTCGCCGGCGACCCGCTCAACCCGGATGGCCGGGTCCCGCAGCAGCGCCGCCGCCCGGGTCACCGCCGGGTCGAGGTCCCCCTCCACGGCGAGCAGGCCCGCCACGCTGAGAACGCGCTCCGCCGCGACGCCGGGATCGAGGGCCGCCGGGAGCTCCCGCGCGGCCCCGGGCAGCAGCTCGGCCAAGTCCACCCGCAGGTCACGGAGCTCGCTGAGCGGCACGCCGAGCGCGGGACCGCCGGCCGCCGGACGGAACCGCACGCCGACCATCACCGTGCCCGCGGGGCTGATCACCGTCGCCGGGCCGGTGTCCGGCCCGGCCACGTGCGCGCCGGCGCCCTGCTGCCAGATGAGGTCGCTGCAGGCGTCCGGCAGGACCAGTGCCTTGCGATCGGCGTCCTCGGGCACCACGGCCGCCCACAGGCAGGCGACCACGTCGCGCAGCGCCGGCGGCGGTGCCCATTCGGCGTAGCCAGGGGCCAGCCACGCGCCGCGCGGCACCCACTCCACCGCCGGAGTAGCCATACCCCCAGCATTGCACGTGTCAGGGACCGCCAGGGTCGCGGCAAGGGACGCCGACGGAAGCCCAGGGGCCCGCGTTTTGTGCGGGTTCCCCCGGCGAGGGGGTGAAAGGGGGGGTTCCCTCCCATTTGCCCGGGGTCTGGGGGATTGGCGGGCATCCCCCAGGTAAGCACGGCCGATTTGTTCAAGAGCGAGCCGCGCTCGCGGTGCTTGACTGGCATCCATGAGCAATCAGCGGACACCAGACATCAAGGCGGCGGAGCGGTTCTTGGACGGGCACGCGCGCGTCGTGGACCGGCGCGTGTTCCAGCGGCTGTTCCGGGGCGGTTCCGCCGTCCCCGTGCGCGATGCCGTGGCGGCCTACCGCAATGACGACGGCGGGTTCGGGCACGCGCTGGAGCCGGACTGCCGGGCCAGCGCGAGCCAGCCGGCCACCACCGAGCTGGCCCTGCGGCTGCTGCACCTCGCCGACGCGTGGGATGACGGCCTGGTGCTGGCCGCCTGTGACTGGCTCGAGCGCGTCGCCCCGGCGGCGGGCGGGGCTACCTTCGTCTTGCCGAGCGTCGCCGACGCCCCGCACGCGCCCTGGTGGGCGGCGGCGGAGGGAAACCCCCCGTCGCCGATCCAGACCGGCGGGATCGCCGCGACGCTGCATGACCGCGGCTTCGCCCACCCCTGGCTGGACCGGGCGAGCGCCGTCATGTGGGACCTCATCGAGAACCTGGCCGAGCCGGGGCCCTATGAGATGTTCGGCGTGCTCGCGTTCCTGGGCAGCGTGCCCGACCGCGCCCGCGCCCAGGCCGCGTTCGACAAGGTCGGGCCGCAGCTGCTGGAGCGCGGCATTGTCACGCTGGACCCGGCGGCGGCCGGGGAGGTGCACGGCCCGCTGGACTTCGCGCCGCTGCCGGGATCGATCGCGCGTCAGCTGTTCGATGAGGCGACGATCACCGCGCACCTCGATCACCTGGCGGCCAGCCAGCGCGACGACGGCGGCTGGATGTTCAACTGGCTGTCGTGGTCCCCGGCCGCCGAGGCCGACTGGCGGGGCTTCATCACCGTCGAGGCCCTGCGGGTACTGCGCGCCAACGGCCGCCTCTAGCTCCCCTGCCAGTCGAAGAACAGGCGCTCCATGACCGCCCGGGCGCGCCTGGCGGTGCGGCGGTAGTCGTCTTCCAGCGCCTGGGCGGGGTGGGTGACCGCCCGGCCGGACGGGCCGAAGGTCCCCGACGGGCGGTAGCCGAGCAGGCGGGCCACGGCGGTCAGCTCGGTGTGCCGGGATGGCAGCGAGTCGTCGGCGCGCCCGCGCACCAGCATGATCGCGTTCCGTATCCGCGCCGCCAGCTGCCATGCCTCAGTCAGCGCGGCCGCGTCGCCGGCGTCGGCCAGGCCCGCGCCGACGGCGGCCTCCAGCGCGTCCAGGGTCTTGGTCGTGCGCAGGCCCGGGACCGTCGCGCCGTGCTCCAGCTGGAGCAGCTGCACGGTCCATTCGACGTCTGACAGGCCGCCCGGCCCCAGCTTGAGGTGCAGGGCACGGTCGGCGCCGCGCGGGATGCGCTCCGCCTCGACCCGGGCCTTGATCCGGCGGATCTCCCGGACGGCGCGCTCGGGGAGCCCGCCCGCCGGGTAGCGGCACTCATCGGCCATCGCGATGAAGTCCGCGCCCAGCGAGGCGTCCCCCACCGCGAACTCGGCGCGCAGCAGCGCCTGGTACTCCCATGGCGCCGAGCGGGACGCGTAGTACTTCCGGCAGGCGGCCAGGCTGCGCACCAGCGGCCCCTGGCGGCCCTCCGGCCGCAGGCTGGCGTCCAGCACCAGTGGCGGGTCCGGTGCCGGCAGCTCAAGCAGCCGCGTCATCTCCGCCGCAACGGCCTGTGCCGCCTGCGAAGCTTCCCGGTCACCCGCGGAATCCAGGCCCGGGCGCGGGTCGTGCACGAACACCACGTCGGCGTCGCTGCCATAGCCGGTCTCGTGGCCACCGTAGCGGCCCATCGCGATCACCGCGAACCTGGTCGGCAGCGGCTTGCCCCGCGCCTGTTCCACCTGCGCCACCGCGACCGTCAGCGCCGCCTCCAGCGAGGCACTGGTCACGGCGGTCAGCGCCTCCCCGGTCCGCGCCAGGTCGCCGCTGTCTCCCGGGGGGGCGAACGGAGAATCCCCCGGTACCCCCCGCAGCACGCCGAGGACGTCGGCCGAGGAGATGCGCAGCAGCTCCCGCCGCCGGATCGACCGGACCGCGACGGCCGCCGCGTCGGCGTCATGCTCGTGCCGCAGCGCCGCCGCCGTCATCTCCCCGCGGATGGCCGACCGTCCACGGGGCACCAGTTCCTCGTCGTCGGCGAAGATGGCGACCGCCTCCGGCGCGCGCAGCAGCAATCCCGTCGCATACCGGCTGGAGGCGAGGACGCTGGCCATCCGCCGGGCCGCCTTGGTCTCGTCCCGCAGCAGCCGCAGGTACCACGGCGACTCCCCCAGCGCCTCGCTGACCTGGCGGAACGCCAGGAGTCCGGCGTCTGGCTCGGCGGCGTCGGCGAACCAGCCGAGCAGCACCGGCAGCAGGGTCCGCTGGATCGCGGCCCGCCGCCGCACCCCGGTCGTCAGCGCCTCGATGTGGCGCAAGGCACCCGCGGGATCGGCGTAGCCAAGCGCCTCCAGGCGCGCGCGGGCCGCCGCCGGGGTGAGCCGGGCCGCCTCGGTGGGCAGCCGCGCGACGGCGTCCAGCAGCGGACGGTAGAACAGCTTCTCGTGCAGGCGGCGCACCCGCATCGCGTGCCGCCGCCACGCCTCGTCGAACGCCGCCGCCGGGTCGCCCCGCATGCCGTGGATCGCCCGCCCGAGCCGGCGCAGCACGGCGGGATCCTCCGGCAGCGTGTGGGTACGGCGCAGGTGGTACAGCTGCAGCAGGTGCTCGGTCTGCCGCAGGAAGCGGTAGGCGGCGGCCAGGTCGTCGGCGTCCTCGCGGGCGACGTAGCCGCTCTCCGCCAGCGCCGCCAGCGCGGGCAAGGTGCCCGGGGCGCGCACTCGCTCGTCGGCCCGGCCGTGCACGAGCTGCAGCAGCTGGACGGCGAACTCGATGTCGCGCAGGCCACCGGGGCCCAGCTTGAGCTCACGGCCGGCCAGGTTCTTGGGCAGCGCGGACTCGACCCGGCGGCGCATCGCCTGCACGTCCTCGACGAAGTTCTCGCGCTGGGAAGCCTGCCAGACCAGCGGGGTCACCGCGCTGGTGTACGCCTTCGCCAGCGCCATGTCCCCGGCCGCCGGCCGGGCCTTGAGCAGGGCCTGGAACTCCCATGTCTTCGCCCACCGGTCGTAGTAGGCGATGTGGCTGGCCAGCGTGCGCACCAGCGGCCCGTTGCGGCCCTCCGGGCGCAGGTTCGGGTCGACCGGGAAGATGGCGCCCTCGGGGGTGAAGCGCTCGCAGACGCCGATCATGCCCGTGGCCAGCTGGGTCGCGGCCTTCATGCCGGCCGCGTCGGCGTCGTCGCCGGCGACGAAGATCACGTCGACGTCGCTGGCGTAGTTGAGCTCGCGGGCGCCGCACTTGCCCATCGCGATCACCGCGAACGGCGGCACCGGCGCCTGCGGCGGCAACTCGGCGTAGGCGACGGCGAGCGCCGCCTCCAGGACCGCCCCGGCGATGTCGGCCAGCTCCCCGGCCACCTCGTCGACGGTCGCGGCCCCGGTCAGGTCCCGGGCCGCCAGGTGCAGGAGCCGGCGACGGTAGGCGGCGGCCAGCGCGCTCGCGGCGGCGCTGCCGGTCTCGCTCGCGCGCGGCGCGTTGGCGGCCGGGTCGGCGCCGACGGCGCGCAGCAACTCCGCGCGGATCGCCGCCGGGCCGGGAGGCTCGCCGCCTTGCGGTCCGCTGTCCCCGGGGGTACGGATGGTGCTCCGCGGGGTCGCCGCCCCGGGAGATGCCAGTACTGACCGGTCGGCGGGATGGCGGGCCAGGTGGTCGGCGAGCGCCGCGCTCGCGCCGAGGGCCGCGATCAGCCGCTCGCGGAAGCTGGCCTCGCCGCGCAGCTCAGCCAGGATGGCGCGATCGCGCTCGGCGATCCGGCCCAGGCTGCTCAGCGCCAGGTCGGGATCGGCGGCGGTCGCCAGCGCGGCCAGCAGGGCCTCGTCCTGCGGGGTGATGCTGCCCTCGCACACGCCGAGGTCGGCGAGCATCCGCTCGGCCCGGGGCACGTCTGCCAGCCCCATCCGCGCCAGCCGGCCCGCCAGGGAGGTACGAATGCCGCTCACAGGTAAGACCGTATACCGGCGACCCGACATCCAGCGAAACCCTCCGGTGCCGCACGCGAGATGCTCGGGCAGCCGACGGGCGCGGGCGCCCGAGTAACCTATCCGCATGGTCGAACTCATCCCGCGTAGCGTGCTCTTCGGCAACCCCGAGCGGACCAGCCCCCAGCTGTCCCCCGACGGGACGCAGCTGGCCTGGATAGCGCCGTTGGACGGCGTCCTCAACGTGTGGGTCGCGCCGGTCGCCGCCGGGAGTGAGCACGTCGCCGGCGGCGTGGACTGGGATGCCGCGCGGGCGCTCACCCAAGACGCCGACCGGGGCATCCGGTTCTTCGGCTGGGCGCATGACAACCGGCACGTGTTCTACATCCAGGACGCCGGCGGCGACGAGAACTGGCGGCTGTATGACGTCGACCTGGCCTCACCCGGCCTTGACCGGCGCGACCTGACCCCGTTCGAGGGCATCCACGCGATGCTCCTGGGGGCCAGCAAGCGCAAGCCCGGCGAGGTGCTCGTTGGGATGAACAAGGACAACCCGCAGTTGCACGACGTGTACCGGCTGGACCTGGGCAGCGGTGAGCTGGTCAAGGAGATCGCCAACCCGGGCTACGCCGGCTGGCTGGCCGATGAGGACCTGCGGGTGCTCGGCGCGATCGCGCCGCTGCCGGACGGCAGCTTTGACCTGCTCGTCCGCGACTACGAGACGGCTGACTGGCGCACGTTGCTGACCATCCCGGCCGAGGACGCCACCTCCACCGACGTCGTGACCTTCAGCGAGGACGGGCAGTCGCTGCTGATGATCAGCGCGGCCGGGTCCAACACCGGGCGGCTGGCCCGGGTCGACCTGGCCACCGGCGCGCAGACGGTGATCACCGAGGACCCGGACGCCGACGTCTCGGGGGCCTTGGTGCACCCGGACACGCTGGAACCGCAGATCGTCACGATCCTCAAGGAGCGGACCGAGTACGTGGTGCTCGACCCGTCGGTCGCCGATGACTTCAAGGCGATCCGGGCCCTGCACCCTGGCGATCCCCGGCTCGCCGGGCGCGACGACGCGGACACGACCTGGCTCGTCGGCTTCACCAACGACGCCGGCCCCGTCCCGTACTACCTCTACGACCGGGCGACGAAGACGGCCAGCTTCCCGTTCGAGCACCAGCCGGCGCTGGCGGGGTATGAGCTGGCCCCCATGGAGCCGTTCACCTTCACCGCCCGCGACGGCCTGGTCGTCCACGGCTACGTGACGTTCCCGCCCGGGCAAGGGCGCCAGGGCCTGCCCGCGGTCCTCAACGTGCACGGCGGGCCGCAGGCCCGCGACGTGTGGGGGTTCAACCCCGAGGCCCAGTGGCTCGCCAACCGGGGATACCTGTGCGTCCAGGTCAACTACCGCGGCTCGGTCGGGTACGGCAAGGCGTTCGTCACCGCCGGCGACCGGGAGTGGGGCGGCAAGATGCACGACGACCTGATCGACGCGGTCGGCTATATCGTCGGCCAGGGCTGGGCCGACCGGTCCCGGGTCGCCATCTACGGCGGCTCCTACGGCGGCTACGCGGCGCTGGTCGGCGCGACGTTCACGCCGGACGTGTTCCGCTGCGCGGTGGACATCGTCGGGCCGTCCAACCTCAAGACGCTCCTGGAGACCATCCCGCCGTACTGGGCGCCGGCGGTGGCCGCCCTGTACCGGCGGGTGGGGCACCCGGTCGACGACGAGGCGTTCTTGTGGTCGCGCTCGCCGCTGTCGCGGGCGCGCGACATCCGCATCCCGCTGCTGATCGCGCAGGGCGCGAACGATCCGCGGGTGAAGCAGTCGGAGTCCGAGCAGATCGTCGCCGCGCTGAGCGAGGCCGGCATCGAGCACGAGTACATGCTGTTCCCCGATGAGGGCCACGGATTCGCCAAGCCCGCGAACCGGATCAAGTTCTACACCGCCGCCGAGCAGTTCCTGGCCCGTTACCTGGGCGGACGCTACGAGGAATAGCGAATGGCGCAGTAGCGTGACGCAGATCACGCATTGCGAAAAGCGGAGAAGCGATTCAAGACCTTGAATGCACCCGCCCCCGATGCCCCTCATGAACTAATGTCATTCACGTCCAGAGGTTCACGTTTTGCGCGGGCATGCGGCGTCATGCTAACGGCATGCGCTGTCATGCCCGCGCTTAACGGGCGCTGGCCGGATCTTCCCTAGCAGAGTCTCGGCTGGCACGAGGCCCTTTAGAGCATTGGAAGATAGCGGTCAAGCTCATACCGCGTGACCTGGCGCCGGTACTCCGACCATTCCTCACGCTTGTTGCGCAGGAAGAAGTCGAAGACGTGCTCGCCGAGGATTTCGGCGACCAGGTCGCTGCTTTCCATGACCTTGATGGCCTCGTTGAGGTCGGCCGGAAGGGGCTTAATTCCCAGGGCGCGGCGCTCGGCGGAGGTGAGCGCCCACACGTCGTCCTCGGCGCCCGGCGGCAGCTCGTAGTCCTGCTCGATGCCCCGCAGGCCGGCGCCCAGGATGCAGGCGAACGCCAGGTACGGGTTGCAGGCGGCGTCCACCGAGCGGAACTCCAGCCTCGTTGAGTTGCCCTTGTGCGGCTTGTACATGGGGATGCGGACCAGGGCCGAGCGGTTGTTGTGCCCCCAGCAGACGTAGGCCGGGGCCTCACCGCCGGCGCCGGCGGTGCGCTCGGCGCCGCCCCACAGCCGCTTATAGGAGTTCACCCACTGGTTGCAGACCGCGGTGATCTCCGGGGCGTGCTTGAGCAGGCCCGCGATGAACGCCCGCGCGGTCTTCGACAGCTGGTACTCCGCGCCCGCCTCGTAGAAGGCGTTCTGATCGCCTTCGAACAGGCTCACGTGGGTGTGCATGCCGGAGCCGGGCCACTCGGTGAAGGGCTTGGGCATGAACGTGGCCCACACGCCCTGCTCCATCGCCACTTCCTTCATCACCAGGCGAAACGCCATGACGTTGTCCGCTGTCGTCAGCGCGTCGGCGTAGCGCAGGTCGATCTCCTGCTGGCCGGGCGCGCCCTCATGGTGGCTGTACTCCACCGAGATGCCCATGGCCTCGAGCATGGTGATCGACATCCGGCGGAAGTCATGCGCCAGGCTGTGCGGCGTGTGGTCGTAGTAGCCGCCCACGTCGATCGGGGCCGGGACGCTGCCGACCTCGGGGCGGTCGCGCAGCAAGAAGAACTCGATCTCCGGATGGGTGTAGCAGGTGAAGCCCATCTCCGAGGCCCGCGACAGGTTCCGCTTCAGGACCCAGCGGGGATCGGCGTAGCTCGGGGAGCCGTCCGGCAGCAAGATGTCGCAGAACATCCTGGCGACGCCGGGGTATTCGCCGCGCCATGGCAGCAGCTGGAACGTCGAGGGGTCGGGCCGGGCGATCATGTCCGCCTCGTGCACGCGGGCGAAGCCCTCGATGGCTGAGCCGTCGAAGCCGATGCCGTCCGCGAACGCGCCCTCAAGCTCGGCGGGCGCGACGGCGACGGACTTAAGGGCACCGAGCACGTCAGTGAACCAGAGCCGGACGAACCTGATGTCCCGCTCTTCCAGCGTGCGCAGTACGAATTCTTCCTGCCTGTCCACGACTATCACCTTAGACGTTCCTACAGCCGGCAACGACGCCGGGCGTGTGGCGGGGGCACTGACACGCCAACGTACCAGCGCTGGCGGACGCCCCGGTTTCCTGGCCGTTACGTTCTATTGCCTGTCTTCACCCGCACCGTTCTTTACCCGCACCGTCTTCGCCCGCACTGTCTTTCCCAGCACTGTCTTTCCCAGCACTGTCTTTCCCAGCACTGCCTTCACCGGCACCTCAGGCGGTGACCGCCCGCGGGTTGCCGCGGCGGGGGCTTGACCAGGCGGCGGGGGCACGGATCAGCAGCAGGGCGGCGTCGTCGTCAAGCGGCGCGCCGACGTGCTTGACCAGGTCCGCCCGCAGCAACCCGAGCAGGTCCGCGGCGGCGTTGCCGTCCTCGTCGGCTGCCCGGGCCCCCGCGGCGTGCGCCGCCGCGGCGGCGAGCACCGCGAGCCGGTCATCGAGCGGGTAGAACCGGCGCGCCGCGTCGCGCGCCTCGGTGACGCCGTCGGTGTACAGGAGCAGCTGGTCTCGCGGCCGCAGGTTCACCGAGAGGCTGGCTCCGGAGGGGTCGCCCAGGGTGAGCATGCCCAGCGGGGGCGCCGGCGCCGGCACCTCCAGCACGGTGACGCCGCCGTCGCCGGCCGGGATCAGCATGGGCGGCGGGTGACCGCAGTTGAACAGGGTCAGCCGGCCTGCTTCGGGATGGATCTCCGCGAACAGCGCCGTGACGAACTCCTCGTGCTCGCCCCAGCGGCGAGACAGCCCCGCGTCCAGGCGCCGCGCGAGCTCCGGCAAGGTGTGCACCTCGTGCGCGACCTCGCGGTACATGCCCAAGACGTCGGCGGCGACCTCGACCGCGCCCAGGCCCTTGCCGCGCACGTCGCCGATGATGACCCGGATGCCGTGCGGGGTCTTGGCCACGTCGTACAGGTCGCCGCCGACCTGCGCGTCGGCCGCCGCCGCGAGGTACACCACGCCGAGCTCTAGCGGGCCAACGTGCTCCGGCAGCGGCCGCAGGACCGCCCGCTGGGCGGCCTCGGCCACCGAGACGACATTGGCGAGGTGCTGCTGCTGCGTGGTGGTCTGCTGGCCGGCCCGGCTCAGGGCGCTGGCGGTGGCGCTCACGACGGTGACGACGACGATGGCCACGATCGTGGCGGCCGGCACCCCGCGCGTCGCGCCGGTTGCCGTTATCGCGATGACGACGGCGGCCGCGAGCGCGGCCACCCCGTAGGCCAGCGGCCTCCTCGCGGTGGCGACCCCGATCCCGGCCAGCGCGGGCGGGACGGCGAGCAGAGGTTCCAGCAGCAGCGGCGCCGTCCAGGCGCGAGCGACGCAGATGACCACGACCACGACGATGACGGCGGCCAGGGTCCCCTCAAGCCACCAGTCCTGCCAGCGCGCGCGACGCTGGTCTGCCTTCAGCGGAATCCGCATACTCCATTCTCATATCGCAGGGAAGGTCGCGAAAACCATACAGCGCCCCAGGGAGCCGCCAGGCGCCGTTGCCAGATCGTGAGCGCGCGTCCCGCCATCCCAAAGCACCCGCCAACCCTCGTCCCGAACGCCCCAACACCCCCGCAGCACCGGCCGCCCCTCGCGCCCGACGCCCACGCCCACCACGCGGAACCCGGGACCGGCCCACCACGCGGAACCCGGGGGAGCTAGGCGCTTGCCGCTCTAAGCTTTGATGACACTGCTGACAGCGGACGGATAGGGGCAGACCGTCATGATCAACGAGGTAGCGATCAACCCTTTCCCGCCTCGACCTTGGACACCTTGCTGGGATGCCAGCCCGGCGACTGAGCCAGCTGCCTGCCAGTGAGCTGCACATCACGCCGCAGCTCACGAAGCTGGGTACCGAGCGCCTCGCGCGCACGCTACCTGGCTGGAGTCGATGAGCCAGAAGTCATGCCCTGGCAAGTCAAGTCCGTGCGCCCGGTCTCGCGGCAGGTGGCGGATATCCTCGCCCGCCGGCACATTGACCGCAGCGAGGGAACGCGGTGTGCTCGAAGCCGGGCACGAATTGCGCAAGTGCCTGGCCAGTAAGGAATTCGTTCACACGTCGCCCGCCGCATAGCGCAGCAGCCCCTTGGGGATCCCCACGTGGAACTCATCGTCTCGGACGTCCACGAGATCTGCGATCGCTTCCGGTCGATAACCCGTTACCTGCGGGCCACGCCGCCCCAGAGGGTGCCGGGGGCCTGGGCTTCCTCCTCGGTGCGGGGGCGCCACGCGGAGATATGGACCACGCCCGGCTCGACGAGGTCCAGGCCGTCGAAGAACGTGGCGACCTGGGCACGGTCGCGGAGGATAAAGCCAAGGTCGCGCCCTTGCTCCTTCATCGCGCGGATGCCGGCCGTCATCACCGGGTCAATGTCGGGGGCGAGCTGGGAGATGGCCAGGTAACTGCCCGGGGCAAGCGCGTCCACCAGTCGCTTGACGATTCCAGCCGGGTCATCGGAATCCGGGATGAAGTGCAAGATGCCGACCAGCAGGATCGCGACTGGCTGGGTGAAGTCCAGCGTCTTGGCCGCCTGCTCAAGGATAGGCTCGGGATCGCGCAGGTCCGCGTGGAGATAGGCCGTGGCCCCCTCACGTGCGCTGACCAGGAGGGCACGCGCGTGCGCATGGACGATCGGGTCGTTGTCCACGTAGACGACCCGGGACTCGGGCGCGGTCGCCTGGGCGACCTCGTGCACGTTGCTGGCCGCCGGCAGGCCGCTGCCCAGGTCGAGGAACTGCCTAATGCCCACCTCAGTGACCAGGTAGCTCACCACGCGGTACAGAAAGGTGCGGTTGGCCCGCGCCGACTCAGCGGTCGCGGGAAACGCCTCGATAGCGGCCTTGGCGACTATTCGATCGGCTTCGAAATGATCTTTACCGCCGAGGAGGTAGTCATAGACACGCGCCGAATGAGGGATCCTCGTGTCGATATGCGGGATTTCATCCACGCGTGAGAGCATACGCCCTACGTTGTCATCCCATCCGGCGAGCCGCCGCCCGGTCGCCCCGGCCGCGGCAGCAGCGGCCGGAGGCCGAGCGCCGCCTGGTGTGCGGCGGCGCGGGAAGCCCGGATGCCGAGCGCCGCCTGGTGTGCGGCGGCGCGGGAAGCACTGCCTAAGCTTGATCACGTGGCTCACTTGCGGATCGCGCTCGCTCAGGTTAACGCTACTGTCGGGGACCTCACCGGGAACGCTGAGCTGATCGCCCAGTGGACGCGGCGGGCCGCCGCCCGGGGGGCGCGGGTCGTGCTGTTCCCGGAGATGGCGCTGACCGGGTACCCGGTCGAGGACCTGGCGCTGCGGGCGTCGTTCGTGGACGCGTCGATCGGCGCGCTGCGGGAGCTGGCCGAGCGGCTGCGGGCGGAAGGGCTCGGCGGGATCGCCGTGGTCACCGGGTACCTGGACCGGCGGGCCGACCTCGCGCCGCGCACAGGCCTGCCGGCCGGCGCGCCGCTGGACGCCGCCGCCGTGCTGCACGGCGGCCGGGTGGTCATCACCAGCGCGAAGCACCACCTGCCGAACTACGGCGTATTCGACGAGTACCGCTACTTCATCCCCGGCAACACGCTGCCGGTCTTCCGGGTCCCGGCCGGGGCCGGAGCCCCCGACGCCGCCGGCGACGTCGAGGCGACGGAGTACGTCGACATCGCGGTCGCGATCTGCGAGGACCTGTGGCAAGACGGCGGCCCGGTGGCCGTCACCCGGCACGCGGGCGCCGGCCTGCTCGTGGTCCCGAACGCCTCTCCCTACGAGCGCGGCAAGGACGACGTGCGCCTGGACCTGGTGCGCCGCCGCGCCCGCGAGGCCGGCGCCGCGCTGGCCTACTGCAACCTCGTCGGCGGGCAGGACGAGCTGGTCTTCGACGGTGACTCGATCCTGGTGTCGGCCTCGGGGGACGTGCTGGCCCGCGGGCCGCAGTTCGAGGAGGCGCTCATCGTCGCCGACCTCGACCTCCCGGCCGCCGTCAGTGTCCCCGCCCGCGCGGCGGGCACCGACCACACCCCCGCGGGGACACCCTCCCGGCCGGGCGAGCCCGTCGACGCGGGCGACGGCACCGTCATCACAATCGAGCGGGTCGCGCTACCCGCGGACACGGACGCCGACAGCGCCGCCGGCAGGACGACCGGCAGCACCGCCGGCAGCACGACCGGCAGCACCGCCGACACCGGCACCGCCGCCGACGCCGCCGCGGCGCCCGCCCGGGCAGCCGAAGGCCCGTTCTGGCCAAGGCTCGATGACCTCGCCGAGGTGTATGCGGCGCTGGTGACCGGGACCCGTGACTACGCGCGCAAGAACGGGTTCCGGACGGTCATCCTGGGCCTGTCCGGCGGGATCGACTCGGCACTGGTCGCGACGATCGCCGCCGACGCGATCGGCCCCGGCAACGTGCACGTCGTGCTGATGCCGAGCCGCTGGTCCACCGATCACTCGATGAGCGACGCCGAGGACCTCGTGCACCGGCAGGGCCTGCAATCGCGGATCGTGCCGATCAAGGCCATGGTCGACGCGTTCACCACCGAGCTCGGCGACTTCCCGCCCTCGGGCCTGCCGGCGGAGAACCTGCAGTCGCGGGTGCGCGGCGTGACGCTGATGGCGCTGTCCAACGCCGAGGGCCACCTGGTCTTGACGACTGGCAACAAGAGCGAGATCGCGACGGGGTACTCCACCTTGTACGGCGACTCGGCCGGCGGGTTCGGGGTGATCAAGGACGTCCCCAAGACCCTGGTCTGGGCGCTGGCCAGGTGGCGCAACGAGCAGGCCGAGCGCGCGGGCGCCATCGCCCCGATCCCGGCCAACTCGATCAGCAAGCCGCCGTCGGCGGAACTGGCGCCCGGCCAGCTCGACACCGACTCACTGCCGGACTACGCGGTCCTCGACGCGATCATCGACGACTACGTGGAAAAGGACATGGGCTCGGCCGACTTGATCGCCGCCGGGCACGACCCCGGTCTCGTGGAGCGGGTGATCCGGCTGATCGACACCGCCGAGTACAAGCGGCGCCAGTACCCGCCCGGCCCGAAGATCAGCCAGAAGAACTTCGGCCGCGACCGGCGCCTGCCGATCACCAATCGCTGGCGAGAGCGCCCCGGCCGCTAGCCTGGTCGCTTCGCCGGGGCATTGACGGGGGTGCGGTGTGCGTGAGCCGGATAGCCCTAGCGGGCGGAGATCCCGCTCAGGATCTGGTCGACGACGCTCTTGGCGAAGCCGGGGGCGGGGGCCGTGCACCAGTTGTGCTTGCCGCGGGCCATGACCGCGCCGGTGAGCGTCAGCATCGCGATCTCGACGTCGGTGTCCGGGCGAAGCTCGCCGGTGGCCACCCCGCGCCGGAGCACCTCGCGGATCGCCTCCCGCCGGGGCTCCACGACCGTCTCCTTGTACCGCGCCATCAGCTTGGGGTAGCACTCCCCCTCGCCGTGCAGCATCGCGAACTGCCGCGCGTAGCGCGGGTCGTCGAAGTCGCGGGCGATCACGTCGAGCATGGCGGTCAGGTCCTCGCGCGCGGACTCCCCGCGCGGCGTCGGCAGCGGGCTCTTGAGCGCCGCCAAGGCGGCGATGAGCAGCTCTTCCTTGCCCGGCCAGCGCCGGTACAAGGTGGCCTTGCCAACTCCGGCGCGGGCCGCGACGTCCTCGAGCCGGACGCCCTCGACGCCACGCTCGGCGAACGCCTCCAGCGTGGCGTCGAGGATGGCCTGCTCGGCACGCTCACTGCGCGGCCGGCCGGGACGGCGCGCGGTGTCCTCCCGCGCGGCGTCCTCGGCCTCGGTACGCATCTTCGTTACCTCTCGGACTGGGTTTCCAGGGCCGGCTGGGCGTCCATGGCCCGGAGCGCGGCCAGCTCCTGCTCCGCCTTGGCGACCTCGGCGGCGACCTCAGCCTCGATGATCTCGTCCATGCTAGCCTTCGGCTTCCCAGGCATCCACCGGACAACCACGGCCGCGCCCGCCACGATGATGGCCGCCGCGATCACCGTGGTGACGCGCATCGCGTCGACGTAGGACACGCCCGCCGGGGCCAGCAGGAACTGGCCCGCCGCGCCGAGGTGAGCCGCCACGCCCTGGGTCGCGGAGATGGACTGCGCGGCCGCATCGCGCGCCGCCGCGGGCAGGTGCGCCAGCGTCGGGCTCATGTGCGACCGGTAGGCCTGGGCGAGGACCGAGCCGAGCACCGCGGTGCCCAGCGCCACGGCGACCTGCCGCGAGGTGTTGGTCAGCGCCGACCCGGCGCCGGCCCGCTCGCGCGGCAGCACGTCCATGATCGCGGCGGTCGCCGCCGGCATCGCCGCGCCCATCGCCACGCCCTGGATGAAGTACAGCACCGCCAGGATCACGATCGGCGTCGTGGTGCCGAGCACCGAGTACCCGGCGATCGCCACGCCGTTGACGACCATTCCGCCGGCGGTGATCGCCTTGGCCCCGTACCTGGAGACCAGCGAGGAGCTGCGCGGCGAGGACAGCATCTGCCCGACCGCGAACGGGATGGCCAGCAGGCCCGCGTCCAGCGGTGAGTAACCGCGGACGTTTTGCAGGTAGAAGCTGGTGAAGAAGAACACCCCGCCCATGCCGAAGAACAGCAGCGCGATGGCGCCCACGCTGGCCGACAGGCGCCGGTCGCGGAACAGCCGGACGTCCAGCGCCGGGTGCGAGGTGCGCGACTCATGCCACGCGAACAGGGCCAGGACCGCGAGGCCGCCGAAGATCGGGCCGAGCACGCCGGCGCTGAGCCAGTTGCCGTTGTCGCCGCCTTGCACTATCCCGTAGACCAGCAGGATCAAGCCGATGACGGAGGCGAGCACGCCGACGTAGTCGATCTTGCCCGGGCTGGGGTTGCGCGACTCGGGGATGAGGACCATCGCCGCGACCGCGCCCGCGATGGTGACCGGCACGTTGATCAAGAAGACCGAACCCCACCAGTAGTGGGCGAGCAACACCCCGCCCAGCACCGGCCCGATGGCCACCCCGATCCCGACGGCCGAGGTCCAGATGCCGATGGCCTTCGCCCGCTCGCGCGGCTCGAAGACGTTGGAGATGATCGACAGGGTCTGCGGCATGACCGCGGCGCCGCCCAGCCCCATCGCCGCCCGGGCGAGGATCAGCTGGTCAGGCGTTTGCGAGTAGGCCGAAAGCAGCGACGCGACGCCGAACATCCCCAGTCCGACGATCATCATCCGCTTGCGGCCGATCCGGTCGCCGATGACGCCGAAGGTGAACAGCAGGCCCGCGAAGACCAGCGTGTAGGAGTTGATCGCCCACTCCAGCTGGCTCTGGCTGGCCCCGAGGCCGCCGTTGCCGCCCGGCTCGGCGATCGTCTTGAGCGCGACGTTCAAGACGGTGTTGTCGATGACGATGGCGAGCAGCCCGACGACGAGCACGCCGAGGATTACCCACCGGCGGCGTTGGATCGTCTGTGCATCCACAGTGGTGCGTCCTTCCCAGGAGGAAGTCGAAGAAGAAGCTGGCGTCCGGGGCAAGGCCCTGACTATCGATACGGAACGGTACCGTATCGATACTTATTCCACGGCGATCCCCGGAAGGTCAAAGTCTTTTGGATCCCGCCATAACGAGCCGTGGCGCCAGTCCCGTGTCCCCGCCCTAGCCCGTCGCCCGCACGCCGGACGCCCCGATAACACGCTTACGTCAGCCGCGCGCAGCGCGCCGGTGGCGCAGTCAACGGAGATCGCCAGGATGGCGGGCGCGTGCTCGCCGGCTAGCTCGACGGTCAGCGAGGCGGCGCCATCGCCGGCCCGGTAGGCGCCCGGCGCGACCGTCCCGGTCCAGGCGGCGGCCATCCGCAGGCGGCGGGCCAGCAAGCCCGCGTCCGCGCCGCCGGTCACCGGGACCGACTCCGGCCATGAGGCGGCGCCGCTGTTCAGCCACGCGATGACCGCGTTGAGCGTGCGGGCCAGCGGGGAGCCCTCGGCCGGCGGAATGGCCAGGGTCAGCGACTGGACGCGCGGCGGAAGCTCGGGGCTGAGCTGGATCTGCGCCTGCGCGACGGCGCGGGAGCCGGCCAGGAACCAGCGGCAGTGCGCGGGGGTGTCGTGCTCGGCCGGCCGTGCCTGGCTGTCGCTGATCCCGCCAAGCCGCTCGCGCAGCAGCGCGATGTCACGGGCCCGCTCGGCGTAGGGCCGGTCCAGCGCCACGTTCTCGGTGAACAGGCCCGCCGACGACAGCAGCGACTCACCCGCACTGATGTCGCCCGTGCTGATGTCGCCCGTGCTGGTATCGCCCGTGCTGGGATCGACGGCCTCGGCGACGGCCGCCACCAGGGCGGCGACCTTGTCCCGGGCGGTGAGCGTCTGCGGCCACGTGCTGCCCCCCGGGGCGAGGGCGATCTGGTAGGCCGCCGGGCTCTTGGCGACGATGGCGTCCAGGATCATGGCGGCCAGCGAGGACATGGGAGCGTAGGTGCCGTTGCCGAGCGCGATCACGCCGGTGCCGCTGGCCGGGTGCCAGCGCATGTTGCTGCCGAACCCGGGGTAGCCGCCGCTGTGGCTGACGACCCGGCCGAGGTCGGGCTCCTCATCGACGAACAGGCCGAACCCGTATGCGCCGGGGCCGCCGGACGCGCCGCCGCCGGGCAGCGGGTAGTCCTTGCTCCACCCGGTGATCACCTGCGGGAGCTGCATCTCCCGGCGCGAGGCGGCTCGCAGCGGATGGCTGCCCTCAGCGGCGTTCCCTGGCGGGAGCGCGGTACCTGGCGGAAATGCGCTCGCGAAGCCGGCCACCCAGGTGGCCAGGTCGCGGACGGTGCTGAACACCCCGCCCATCGGCGCGAACGCCCCGTGCGGGTCGAACGGCACCTGTTCCCAGCCGGTGAGGGCGCGCCGGTAACCGTACGCCAGCCCCGCGTCGCCGGCGAACTCGGCGGCCTCGTAGCCAGTCCGGGACATGCCCAGCGGCGCCAGCAGCCGGGTGCGGACGAAGTCCGCGTACGGGATGCCGCTGGCCGCCGTGATGACCATGCCGAGGACCGCGTAGCCGAGGTTGGAGTACTCGAAGCGGGTGCCGGGCGCCCAGTTGAACCCGATGCCGTCCGCGAGCATGGCGGCGAAGTCGCCGATCGGCAGGCCCTGTTGCCGGTCGCCCCACGGGTCGTCGGTCGGGAAGCCGGCGGTCATCGTCAGCAGGTGCCTGATCGTTACCGTGGCGGCGTCCGCGGTCGGCCCCCGCCAGCTGGCCAGCTGCGGCACGTACCTGGCGGCCGGGTCATCGAGCGCGAGCACGCCGTCGTCGCGCAGCGCCAGGATCGAGGAGGCGGTGAAGCTCTTGGACATCGACGCGATCCGGAAGACGGTGTCGGCGTCGGGGACCGCGTTCCCGTCCGGGCCCGCCTGCCCCAGGCGGGCCTGGCCGACGCCCCCGCAGTGCACCAGTTCCCCGCCCGCCACGATCCCGTAGGCGATCCCCGGCTGCCCGCCGCGGGCCGCGAAGTTACCGACAATGGCGTCCGCCGCCGCGAAGTCACCGCTCACCGCACAAGTGTCCCATGATCAAGACGTGCTGGCACGAGGCGGAGGCCGCCTAGCGAGACGGGGCGCTCGCGACTACGTCGCCTCTTGCTGTTATCAGAAGCGAAGGTGACGCTCCCGCCGGGGCGGTCGCCGAGCGGCATGATCACCAGCGTCGGGGCGGCGGCGTCGGTACCCGGGGACTGCACCAGGCCGGTTCGGGCGGCCCTGGTCGCCGGCGGCGGTCCTGGATCACGAATTCCATTATCGGCTTGGCTTTAGAGCGTGCCAACCGGACCGGCTCAGGGCACCATGGGTACGTGGACGCCGATCAAGTCACTACGCTGCGTGCGCTGCTGGCCCGGTCTGGGTGGCTGGAGCGGGCAGGGGCGTTCGGGCGAGCCTTGCGGACCTCGACGCGGTCGCCCGGGGGGCTGCTGCTGGTGGGCACGCCGTCGTACGAGCCGTGGCACCTGACGGCCCACCTGGACGAGGAATCGCGGCTGGCTGGCATTCCCGAGCTGACGCCGACGCTGGTGCGGTGGTCGCCGCCGCCGGACGCGCCCGCGCACCTGCGGGTGGGGCTGTCGCGGCTGGAGGCCGCTCGGCGCGGGGAGACGCTGTTCGTGGTCTCCTCCGAGACGGCGCCGGTGCCGTTGCTGGAGCGGGTTGAGGACGCCCGGCGGACCGGGGCGACGATCCTGGCGCTGGGCGGCGCCAGCGGCGGGGACCGGGAACTGGAGTCACTGGCCCATGAATCGCTGTCGGTTCCGATGGCCACCCCCGCCTTGGCCGCCTCGTTCGACGAGGCGGGGCTGGTCGGCCGGATGGGGTTGCTGACGTTCGACGCGGCCCAGCACCTGGTGAGCGCGGCGGCCGGGGAGCGGGACGCCCCGGGTGGCTATCGCGGCACGCGGCCAGCCCGGGCTGCCCAGGGCCCGCGGGCCGCGGGCGGCCTGCGGGGCCTGCGCGAGCGGGTCGCGCGGCTGCTAGACGCCGTCAGCGGCCCGAGCTCCTAGGAATCCAGGGACAGCACCATTGTCGGGCGCTCGATGATGTGGTCATCGCGCAGCGGGCGGACGGCGGTGCCGATCGCGAAGAACTCGGTGGTGTGCGAGCCCCAGGTGTGGCTGTGCTGGCGGAGCTGGACCCCGACGATGCCCTCGGCGTGCAGCGCCTCCGCCTCGGCCTGCATCCGCGACATCGCCAGCTCGCGGGCGTCGTACAGCGCCTGGGTGAACTGCTCGATCTCGACGTTGCGGCCGATGTTGCCGATCATGGACCCGAGCCGCTGGTGCGCGACGTGGTACACGCAGGTGCCCATGACCATGCCGAGCGGGGCGTAGCCAGCCCGGATCAGCGTCCAGAAGTCCTGGCCGGACAGGTCGGAGGTGAATGGCTGGCTCTTGTTGTTGCGCCAGTTGGTCACCCCGCCCCCGCCGGCCCCCGGCTCGGCCTTGACCGCGGTGCCCACCGCGATGAACTCCGCGACGTCGGCGCCGAACTCCTTCATCTCCACGTCCAGCCGCACGCCCACGATGCCGTCGGCGCCCAGCGCGTCCGCCTCGGCCTCCATGCGGGTCATGGCCAGCTCGCGCGCGTGGTACATCGCCTGGGACAGCACGTCGAGCTCCTGGTTCTTGCCCCAGCGGCCGATCTGGATGCCGACGTGGTAGATCGAGGAGCCGAGCACCAGGCCCAGCGGGCGGAACCCCGCCTCGCGGACGAGCAGGAACTCGTTGACCGAAAGGTCGGAGGTGAAGATCGACCCAGGCCTGCCCGGCTGCAACTCCGCCAGGCGCTTGATAGCGTCCTTGGGGACCCCGGCCCCGGTCAGGTCGGTGGTGTTCGTCATGGAGCGGCCCTCCTAGAGCCTGTTCGCGCCGATGTTGGTGCGTGCCGCCTGGCGGCGCTGGGGGTCGAGCGACATGATGGCCAGGGCCGGGGCCCCGCGCGTCTCCGCCGACCGGGAGAACCGCACGATCGCGGTACCGATGTTGGTTGCCTCGACGATGTGGTCGCGACCGCCTTCTTGCGCCGGGCACTCCCGCTCGGAGACCCGCAAGTCCATGCCGGCGATGACGACGCCTTCCGCGCCGACCCGGGTGACGTCCTTGTCCAGTTCCTGGCGCGCGTCGTGCCGCGCGTCGTTGACCAGCTCGGTATAACCGGTGACCTCGGTGTTGCCCGCGCCCCAGCGGGTCTGCGCGCGGGTCTGCCAGTCATCGTGGCGGGCCGCGATGGAGATGCCCAGCACCAGCCCGGCCGGCGCCCAGCCCTTCGCGATCAGCTTCGCGAAGTCCTGCCCGCTCAGGTCGGAGGTGAAGGGATGCTTCAGCGCGGGCGCGCCGGGGGCGCGGACCGCGGTGCCGATCGCCTTGAACTCAAGCCCGCCGGTCGGGAAGGCGCCGATCGTCAGCCGCACGCCCACTACGCCGTGCCCGCCGAGCGCGGCGCACTCGGCGACCATCCGGCCGATGGCCTTGCGCCGGGCCTCGTACATCGTCTTGACGAACGGCGCGAACGACGCGTAATACCCGCGGTTGCTGGACACGGTGGTCCGGGCGCGGTTGTAGCCGCCGATGCCGTACCCGGTCCACCCGCCGGGGCAGCTGTAGCCGCCGGTGTAGCCGACGTTGTAGACGGCCGCGCCGAGAACCTGCCCGGTCGCCTCGAAGCCGACTGACCTGATCGCGGCGAACTCGTCGCTGGTCAGCGCCGAGCCCCAGGTGCCACTCTTGCGGATGTCAGCCAGCCGTTGCCGCGCATGCGGCGGCAGGTCGTTGGACGGCGAGACGTTGCTCACGAACGCCAGTGTAGTCCTGGGCGCGACTCCCGGGCCCGCGCTAAAGGCACCGCGCTTGTTATGGTCCTGCTTAGGTGTCGGCCCCGGGCCTATTGGGGCGTAACTGCTTTCTTGGGCGTGCCGCCTACTTGTCGTATTCCCGGTTGCGCTCGCGGACCTTCTCCAGGGCGCGCTCAGCCTCCGCCCGCGTGGGGTACGGGCCCAGCAGGTGCTTGCCGGGGGTGGGCGTGTCGCCTGGCTCGACCTGCATCGTCTTGGTGTTGAACCACCATTGCTGTTGTTCGCCGGAGTTTGCCATGCCTACTAGAATCGCAAGATATGGCCACCTTGCTCAACCCGGGCCGGCTTTCCCCGCCTCGGCAGGTTCCCGCTTCGATCGTCCGCCCTGAGTACGTCGGCAAAGATAGGCCGACGCTCGGCGAGGGTGACGTCAAGGACAGTGAGACCATCGCCCGCATGCGCGTGGCCAGTAAGCTCGCCGCGCAGGCGCTCGCGGAGGTTGGCCGGAACATCGCGCCCGGCGTGACCACGGACTTCCTGGACAAGGTCGGCCACGATTTCCTGGTCTCGCACGGCGCGTACCCCTCGACGCTCGGCTACCGGGGCTACCCCAAGTCGCTGTGCACCTCCTTGAACGAGGTCATCTGCCACGGCATCCCCGATGACACCGTCATCGCCGACGGCGACATCGTGAACATCGACATCACCGCGTACATCGGCGGCGTCCACGGCGACACCAACGCCACGTTCCTGGCCGGGAACGTCGACGAGGAGTCGCGGCTGCTGGTCGAGCGCACCCACGAGGCGATGATGCGGGGCATCAAGGCCGTCGCCCCCGGCCGGCCGCTGAACACGGTGGGCCTGGTGATCGAGAAGTACGCGGGGCGCTTCAGCTACGGGGTCGTCCGCGACTTCACCGGGCACGGCATCGGGACGACGTTCCACTCCGGGCTGGTCGTGCCGCACTACGATGACCCGCGCAACACCGTGACCATGGAGCCGGGCATGACGTTCACGATCGAGCCGATGCTGACGCTCGGCACGATCGCCTATGACGTCTGGAAGGACGGCTGGACCGCGGTGACGAAGGACCGCAAGCGGACGGCGCAGTTCGAGCACACGATCCTCGTGACCGAGAACGGCCACGAGATCCTGACCCTCCCGTAAATGGGAGAGTCCGAATTCGACGCGGCGACGCGCCTGGTTCCCCTGTCTTCGCAGGCACAGCTGTCTTCGCAGGCACAGCCCGCGGGCGGCTTCTCGGTCGACATCAGTGACCAGTGGTCCGGCCTGGCCAGCGTCAACGGCGGCTTCCTGCTGGCGACCTGCGCTAAGGCCCTGCACTCGCTGCTGCCGTTCCCGGACCCCATCGTGATGTCGGGCTTGTACCTGCGCCCCGCCAATCCCGGTCCCGCGCAGGTGCACGCCGAGGTCATCCGGTCCGGGCGGACGACGGCGTTCGGCCAGGCGTCCCTGGAGCAAGGTGGCAAGGAGGTGCTGCGGGCGACCGCCGCGTTCTCCGACCTCGCCTCGGTCCCGGTCGAGTTCCTGGGCCGGGTCCCGCCCAAGCTGCCCGACCCCGCCGACTGCCACCGGCTGCAGGGCATCTCCGGCATCGAGATCGGCCGCCGCTTCGAGTACCGGGCACCCGTGATCCCCGGCTGGCTGCGGGGCAGCCCGTCGGGCGACCCGACATCGGAGTTCTGGATCCGCTTCGCCGACGGCCGCGACGCCGACACTCTCACCCTGCCCTTCATCGTGGACGCCGCTCCCCCGGTCGTGCTCGAGCTCGGCGGCGGCTCCACCACGATCGAGCTGACCGTCCACGTGCGCGCCCGCCCCGCCCCCGGCTGGCTTGCCTGCCGCGTCATCACCCGCTACGTCAGCGGCGGCTACCACGAGGAAGACGTCGAAGTCTGGGACTCAGCCGGCACCCTGGTCGCCCAGTCGCGGCAACTGGCCCTGGTCCGCCGCTAGCGATCGGCGTACTCAACGAGCGGATCGTGACGCTGGCTGGCAGGCTAGGGACCGATGAATAGGCGGGCGGCGTGGCGGATGCAAAGGCGTGGCAGTGGCGCTGCGCTGGGAACGTGCCCGGGTACTTCGGGATCTTGAACGTCGGGCTGCCGCTGCTGATCATGGAGGTAGTCGAGTCGAGGCTCACGGTACGTTTGACGCCGGAGTTCTTCGCGCGGCTCACCGGCGTCGCTCCCCTGATCGCGGAGCCGCGCAGCGGTCTTACCGTAACCACGAAGCAGGGCGAGCTGAGCTTGGGACAGTACATCTACTTCCGGCTTCCCGGTGGCCGGCGCTACCGCTTGTGGACACCCAGTCGGCGGGAAGCACGGTCGATGCTGTCGTGCCTCGCGGACGCTGGCTTCGAGGTCCCGTGACCGGGCATGCTGACGCCCGGTCACGGGCGGGTCTTCGCTGGTTGCCGGGCGCGGGCTAGGCAGCCTGGCTGCCCGGTGGACCCGTGCTTCCAGGTGGCCCGTGGCTGTGCAGCACCTGCCCGTGTCAAGTCGGGTTGTTTGCACGATCGCTGGCCTGCCGGGAGTGCCTGAAGCGATTGCGGGGAGCGGAACCGCTCAGAGCGCGCCTGAAAGCTCCACAAGGCATGGGTGGTCGGCAGTCCAACTGTCTCATTTCAGCGCTGTCCCTCACGCCTATCGTGCAGACGCGCGCGAGGGCGAGGCGAGGCAATCACCGCCGGTCGCCGCGCGGCTCACCCGTCGCCAGTAGCGGGACGACGGGCGGTACGGAAGTATTAGCACGTGACGTACTTTCAGGCTGCCATGGGGTTGGTTGGCGGCTGTGTGCTCGGCGGGCAAGGAATCATGATTGGCGTCCGTGTTTGGCGCATGGCCTTCGGCCATCGCACGCGGGGAACGATGGTATCCCACCAAGAGCGTCCGACACGATACGGGAACCGCCTCTTCCCCGTCATCGAGTTTGTCGCCGCTAGCGGGGAGGCGGTGACGTTCGTCGACGCGGGTCCCGCCAGGAAGTGGGCCATCGGGCGTGAGTGCGCCGTCGGATACGACCCCGCTGACCCGGCG
>JAICYD010000053.1 GCA_025934375.1 Streptosporangiaceae bacterium
GGCCGGGGCAGCGTGCCGACGTTGGCCTGGGCCTCGGTCTGGCCGTCATAGGTGCCGTAGCGGTGGTCGAAGTGGTGGATCATCTTCGCCTCGTACAGCGGCAGCATCCGTTTGTCACCTTTGACGAAGACGTTGCCGTCCAGCTTCCAGCCGTCGCGGAGCAGTTCCTCATCGGTCCGGAACAGTCGCGAGTCGTTGGCCATGTGAAACATCGCCATGAACGAGATTCCCCACGGGTTCGCGTTCGTCTCGTCGCGCCAGAGCACCGGGACTCGTCCGTAGATGCCGAGGGTGATCTCCGCGTCGCGGGGGAAGCGGAACAACGGCATGGTCCCGGTGTTGGGGTTCACTAGCAGCAGATCTCGGGGCCGGACCGCCAGCCGACGTTCGGCTAGGTCGGCGATGTACCGGACGCCGAACGCGACGCTTGTGCGCTCTGTCCGTACACTTGGCCCGCCCATGGACAGCAGGCAGAACCGGAAGCTGTGGTGCACGGCCCGGCTGAGCAGCCAGGCCTCGTTCTCGAACTCCAAAAAGGCCACGAGGGCGGACTTCCGCACCAGGTCGCCAAAGAACGGCGCGGTCGTGGCGTCCGTGCCGATGCCGGTCGGGAGCACCATCCCGGCGCGGCCCGTCGGGGAGACAATCGTTCGCGCGGTCTCGGCGAACACCGAATAGGTGTTGATATCACCGTGGCCGGTCAGCGGGTACCGGTCCGTCTCGCGCAGCAACTGGCTCCAGCCGTCTGACTTGCGCAGCGCGGACTTGAAGTCGACGTAAAGCTCCCGGTTCCGGAGATCGTCGCTGTCAGGTAGCCGTTCGATAAGCCGTTGCCGGGCGGCGGCGTTCTTCGCCTTGGCGATGTCGGGCCGGTGGCTGGTCGCGAAGAACTCCTGCTCCTGGAGCTTGACTCGTTCCCACGGCGGGTTGCCGACGACGCAGCTGAAGCCCCCCTGCCAGCCGGTCGCCGCATTGTGATCTGGCGCCTCCGAGCTCACCACGCGAAACACGTCGGGAAACTCCAGGTGCCAGTGGAAGAACTGGTACTCGCGCGTAAGGCTGCCGAGCTCGTCGCTAACCGCCCGCGGCAGTGACTTGCCGGCATCCAGGCGGCGCAGGTGCTCGGTGGTGATCGCCTCGGGCGCGTCGCCGTGCTTGCGCCAGACGAAGGCCGCGCACCAGGCGCTGGCCACCGTCTTACGCTGCCGCAATTCCGGGTCGGCCTCGAACTCCTGGAACTCCCTGATCTGTTCACGGACGCCCGCCAGCGACAGCCGGGGCCGGGCGGAGAGCTTGCGAACCCGCTCGGCCAGCGTGAAGTTGCTGACGCGAATCCCAGGGGCGAAGTCCAGCGTGTCCTGGATCCAGGCACCGCTCTCCGCCTCGTTCTGGCGGCGCAACGAGAGAGCGACCTTGGGGTCATCGCCCTCGATCGGCTTGAAGGCACCATCAGTGATGCCTTGTTCGAGCAGCTTTGGGGTGACGCCGAGCAGGGAGTTGCCGACCTTAATCCGGTTGTCGAGGAAGGCCAGCGGCAGGCCGGGGATCTGCGACTCCAGCCACAACGACACCTTGGCTAGCTCGGCGGCCAGCGGGTTGACGTCCACGCCGTACAGGCAGCGCGCGACGACGTCGTGCAGGGCGGCGGCGACAGCGCGGGGGGACGGCTCATCGTCGAGCGCCTTCAGGGCGGCGATCTTGGTCGCGATCCGGCGGGCGGCGCCGACCAGGAACGCTCCCGAGCCACAGGCTGGGTCGCAAACCGTCAGCGCCAGCAGGTCGGCCGGGGCACCCTGCTTGGCCGCCTCGGCCAGCAGCGGGTCGAGGGTGTCGTCAAGCAGGGTGTCGACCAGGACGCGCGGCGTGTAGTACGACCCGGTGGTCTTGCGCGGGTTGCCCGGCCGTTCGGCGAGGGAGAAGCTCGGCGCCACCGTGTCCGGCACCGGCTCCAACTCCAGCAGGGACTCATAGACGCTGCCCAGTTCCTCGGTCCCCAGGTGCTGGTAGTCAACCCGTTGCGGGCGTCCCCGGTCATCGGTGATCTGATCCAGGTAGCGAACCGCGGCGAGCAGGCGCTCGTTGCGCAACTCGGCATCGCGGAGCAGGTCGGGCACGAGCCGGCTCGGCTCACCGGGATCCGCGGGCCGGAAGAACAAACCACCCAGCCCGAGCAACCCGAGCGCGGGCTGGCCGTCGTCGGTGCCGAGCGCGTCGAGGACGACGACCTGGGTGCGCCACAGGTCCCGGTTCCGGTCGCCACGCCGAACGCGGGAGATCCGGCGCAGCCGGGCGGTGGAGAAGTAGCGCTGGTAGCTGCCGATGGCATCGGTTGTCGCGTCGGGGTCGTGCAGCAGGCCGCGGTCTTCGGTGACGAACAAGAAGATGAGCTGGTAGGCGAGCCGCAGCAACTCGTGGCGCAGGTCCGACTGCGTGAGCCGACCGGAGTCCAGGTCCGCGCACAGCCGGGGATTCGCCTCCAGGAAGCCGGTGCCGAGCTCGGCGAGGGCCTTCTCGACGCCATCGCGGAGCCGGTCGCGGGCACGGAGGCCGGTCTCGTTGGCGTCAACGCGCCATTTCTCTATCCAGCAGTCGCCCGGGGTAGGCGCAGTATCGTCGTCGCGGGGCAGCGGCTCGAAGCGGGACTCGTGGAGCAGTGCGAACAACAGCAGGAACTCGCTGTACAGTTCGCCGTCGAAGATCGCCTCTAGGTCGAACTCAATGTATGCGGCCCCGGAGAGCGCCTTGGAGTCGCGCAGCAGCCGGAGCTGCCGACCGTTGGACACGATGCCCCACAGATGAGCGTCGCTGACGTTGAGAAATTCCTGCATCATCGACTGCGGCGCACGCCCGTGCTGGGTACCCCGCTTGTCCAGGTGGGTGTTCCAGCCGACCAGGTGCATGGGGACGCGTTGCTCCCACAGGTGGCTGACCGGGTAAGCCTTCTCCGCCACCTCGATGGAACGAACGAACGGCACCCGGCCAAAGCCGAACTCACCTAGCAGCACCAGCAGCCAGTGCTCGCGCGTCTGCGACGTGGCCTCGGTAGTGTCCGGCAGCTGGTTGAGCCGGTCACGGAACGACTGGTACACGCCGCGCAGGTACAGCCACTTGCGGCTGGCGGCGTCGCCCAGCCGCTCGTTGGCGGCCAGGTGGTAGTCCGCGGGGGCGGCGCCCTTGAGGTCACGGCTGCCTGCCGCGACGCGTTCTAGCAAACTGCTGGGAAGCAGCCCGCCTTCCAGCCGGATGCCAATGTACTGCTCGCTCGGGCCGGTCATCGCGTGTCCCCTGCCCCGGGGGAGGGAGCCGCCGGCAGGTATACGTAGACGCCGAGCACGTCCGCGTGGCCGCTGGGCGTGACGGCGAGGCCGCGCAGGTGCGCGCCCACGGAGGCGCGGACCCGGCGATGCGCCTCCAGCAGGCGGGTGGCGAGCTCGTCGCCGCGTTCATCCAGGTGGTCCTGGGCGTCGTCGAGTTCGCTGATGGCGCGCTGGGCGGTCCGCTGCACCAACTCGGGGAGCACGTTCTCCGGGGTAGCGTCCAGCAAGGTGGCGATCTCATCATCTGGCAGCCATTCTCGCCCGTCCAGCGTTGCCCGGTAGGCGAGCAACTGAGCGTCGTCGGCCACGATCCGCCGGATCTCGGCCCGGCCGGGGAGCGTGACGTGGAACCGGTAGCGGGCCAGCAGCAGCGTGGTCCGCGCGGCCACCGCCGAGGTGCGGACTACGCCACAGCGCCGGGCCGGGTTGTCCGGCCCGGTCAGTTCCGGGTCCAGGGCAGCGTCGAGGACGTAGCGGGCGAGGTCGCGCACGAAGGGGTCGGTGCGCACCAGGGCGTGCTCGCCGGCCCCGACCGGCAGGTCGGCCCGGAAGATGAGGTCCTTGCCGGTCACGGAAAGGCCAAGGGCATTGCGCGCGGCCGGGCGCACCCCCAGGACCGGCACGGTGAACCCGTTCTTGTCGGGGCGGACGGCCGCGCCGAGCGCGGACAGCGAGGTACGGACGAAGTGCGCGACATCGGCATGGGTGCCGACCGCGCTGCGGGCCGCGCGGGCCTCGGTTTGCACTTCCTCCAGCTTGACGCCGGACTGGGCGTACTTGGTGAGCATCTTGGACTCGCGATCAGCGGCGCTCTCCCAGGCGCGGTGCATCTGGTCGCGGGCACGGCTGAAGTCCAGGTCCAGCATGAGCTGACCGGGATCGTCATCCTCGCGCAGCAGCACCCCCTCAACCAGCGCCTGGATCACGCTGTCGCTGCGGTCCGGGACCGGGACCGCCACCCCGGTGCGCCGGGCGATGGCAGCGTGCTTGCGGAGCAGCACGTCCAAGACGATGCCATCGATGCCGTTGTCCTCACCATAGAGGGTGACGGCGCGTACGTAAGTGCGCCGCTGGCCGAACCGGTCGACCCGGCCCTCGCGCTGCTCTTGCCTGGTCGGGTTCCAGGCCAGGTCGTAGTGGACGACGGCCTGGAAGTCCTCCTGCAGGTTGACGCCCTCGGACAGGCAGTCGGTGGCGACCAGGACGTGCCGGCCAGGCTGGCCGGTGAGCTCGCTGATGCGGTCTTGCCGCTCCTTCGGCGGGAGGGTACCGGTCACCGCGACGACGCGAGCCTTGCTGCCGAGCGCCTTGGCCAGGTGTTCAGCGACATAGTCGGCGGTCGGGATGAAGCGGCAGAAGACGATCGGGTCGTACCCGTCGGCGAGCAGCCCCTTGACTTCCCGTATCAAAGTAGCGAGCTTCAGGTCGGCTTCGGGGCCGGCCAGCCGCTCGGCTTCCTTGGCCAGGGCCAGCAGGCGGACCTTCGCGCTGTCGGGCAGGTAGTCCTCCTCGGCGCCCGGCGCGGGGTCCGTTCCCTCGGTCTCCTCGTCCTCCCTGAGGTCGAAGACGCTGGTGCGGCCAAGCTCGTCCGCTTCCTCTGGCGTACTGGCCGCCACGGTGGATGACCTGGTCCGGAGCGTCGCCGCAGCGGCCCTGGGCGAGGACGCGACCGAGCGTAGCAAGGCGAGCGCCGACCACCAGCGAATCCGCTGGCGCAGTACGGCCTGGCCGCCCCAGGCGCGTTCCCCGGGCAGGCTCTCCGCCTCGGCGACGGTTTCGCGGGCGTACCCGAGCACCTTCCGGCTGAAGGTGGCGTACTCGCTGGTGAGAAGGTACGGGACCTCGCGGATCTGCCGGTCGCGCGGAAACGGGGTGTCCTCGTCCAGGTAGCTGCGGATGTCGCGGCGGCGGCGTTGCACGTAGTGCCGGGCGAGCCGTTCCCGGTCCTGCGGCTGATCGAGGTCCAGGGCCGCCAGGGACGGATTAAGCAGGCCGATGAGGTCGCGGAACGCGGACTCGCTGCCGCTGTGCGGGGTGGCGGTAACTAGGATCAGGTGCTGGTCACGGTCTTCGGCAATGGCGGACAGCATCTCGTATCGCTGCTGGCGGTCCCGGCCGCGTTCGCTGGCGGATACGCAAGTGTGCGCTTCGTCGACGATCACGAGTTCCGGGACGTCTCGCAGGAACTGCGCGCGGCGCGTCTCCGACTTGATGAAATCCGTTGACACCACGGTGAACGGATATCGCTGGAACACGGACTCATCGGCGCGCAACGGGCGCTGCAGCGCCTTGATGGTTGAGGGCAGCACGACCTCGGCGTTGATCTGGAACTTCTCCGCGAGCTCATCGCGCCACTGCTCAGCTAGGGCGGGAGAGCACAGCACGCTCAGCCGCTTGGTCTCGCCCTGCTCGATCATCTCCTTGGCGATCAGCCCCGCCTCGATGGTCTTGCCGATGCCGACGTCGTCGGCGATCAGCAGCCGGACCACTGGCATGCGCAGTGCGAGCAGCAACGGGACGAGCTGGTACTGGCGTGGCTCGACCGCGATCGAGCCGAGCGAGCGGAACGGGCCAGCGCTGGAGGTGAAGCCGACGCGCAGCGCGGTTCGCAGCAGCCCGGCGGCGAGGTTGTCCCCGATCTCACCGGACCCGGCGGCCGGCTTGGGAAAAGACGCTTCCTGGACCTCAGACGGGAACAACCCAGCGACAAGCTCGGGGTCACCGTTCAAGGGCCGGGCCACCACCAGGCCCGGCGCGCTGTCCGGCAGTACCACCCAGTCCCGGCCACGTGCATTCACCAGGGATCCGGGGGGAAAGGCAGCAGTCGCAGCGGCCATTAGCGGCCCGCCCGTCCGGTGCCGAAGACGCCAGGATGCTTGCGCACGGTCTGCTCCCATCCCTCCGGGTCGTCATCATGCCGGAACCTGACCACCAGCCAGCCGAGATCGAGGAGACGGTCCTCCGCCGCGGCGTCTCGCTCGGCGACCGGCTTCTCGTCGTGTACCGGGCCATCGACGAACACGGCCACGGGGCCAGCGGCTAGGCGGTAGACGAAATCGGGCCGGGAGCGGGCCTGCGCGATCAGGCTCTGACCTTCGTCAGGAAGACGATACCCGCCATCGCGCAGGATGGTCACCAGTCGGCGTTCAAGGCCGGTGGTGCACGCCGCGAGAAGCGCGGCCACGTGGTCATCGGGCGACCCGTGCCCGGCCGTCGTCGTGGTGCGCGAGCCCGCCAGCCGCATCAGCAACGGCACGACGGTGTGCCGGTCGATGGCGGAGTGGAAGAGCTGGTTGGTGTAGGACAGCAGGCAGTCGTAGCAGCCCAGCTCACAGCGCTCGGTCGCGCCGTCCGCCTGTCCACGGTCAGCGCCCGTGGCCGGATCGTAGTGGATGATCTCCAGGGCCGTCCGCGCGACCTGGGCCAGTGCCCCGGGCCGGTCGTGCAACTGGCGCAGCACGCCCGCGCCTCCCTCGGCGCTCTCGATGAACAGCATCCGCGCCCGCCCGGCGGCATCCGGCAGGTCCTCGCTGGCCAGTTCGGCGTCCTCCAGCTGGAATTCCGCCTCGATGGCCCGCTCGAGCGCGTAGCGCAGGGTCACCGCGGTCGTCTCGGGAACCGGGTCAGCCAGCCGCAGGACGCAGACGTTCTTGCGGTCCTCCACGAACGGGACGACCTTGACCGCCCGGATGGCATCGCCGAACGGTTGCAGGCCCTCATCTTCGGGGGACTGGTCGGCGGCCTGGGTCTCGCTCAGCCAGCGGCCGTTCGCCGGGTTGAGCCAGTACCCGACGTCGCTGGGGTTCTTGCGCCGCCGCCGGCCCCGGTTGATCACCCGGACCGTGGCGGCATCACCGTATACCAGCTCGGCGACCTGGCTGTCGGCCAGCTGATTCCCGGTCACTTCATCAACCGCCGCGGGCAGCCGTCCGGAGCGCGCGCCGTGCGCGCTGAACCGGTAGGCGGTCTGCAGCTCGAATCCGCCCCGGCGGCGCTCTTCTTCGTCGGAGGAGATGCGGTGCCGCCGCGTGGTGTGCACCGTCTGCAGCTGCATCATGCCGGACAGCGCGCCGCCGAGCTCGGTGTCGCATTCCTCGCAGCGGTTGACGTGGGCCTGCCGGTCGTGCCAGTACCCGCAGTTGGTGCAGATCCGCGCCTCAGCGGTGGCGACGTCCCCGGTGTCCGGGCCGGCTGGCACCTGGATGCGGGTGACCTGGTAGCGCTGGCCCTCATGGTAGATGAGCGCGCCCGGGCCGAACTCGCCGATCGCCACGAACCGGGGACGCTGCAGGTAGCTGCCGCGCCGCCGCTCCCCCGGCACGTAGGCGGTCAGCGGCAGCCGGGGAAAAGAGTAGCCGGGCAGGAAGCCCTCGCTGGCGAAGTAACGGTAGCTGTAGAAGTCGCTGAACTGCTCTTCGTCGTCCTCGTTCTTGAGCAGCCGGAGCTGGTTCTCCGCGTCCATCCGGCGGCGCTGCGCTAGCTTGCGCGAGTCGGGGTCGGTGGAGTAGTCGAGCACCCGGCGGTTCTGCTCCCGCTGCTCGGCCAGCGCCGCCCGGTAGAGGTCACGCCAGCGGTCACAGGCGGCGTCGATCTGCGCGGGTGCCGCGCGCAGCGTGTCGGCTACCCAGTGATCGGTCCACCACGAGTCCGGCTTGGCGAGGCCCGGCAGGTTGCCGAGGACGGCGTGCGCTCGCGTCGCCGCCCGGTCACGGGCCGCCGGGTCGGCCAGCTGCGCGGCGATATGCGGGTGGATCTCCAGCGTCGGAGCATCGCCCAGGTCATCGGGTGCCGAGACATCGAGCACATCCGGCATCCGGCTACCGAGGCTCACCCCGGTCTCGGCCAGCCAGATGGCGTGGACATGCGAGCGCACCAGGTCCTCGTTGGCGAGGTCGAGGCGCGGCGGCGCGACGCTCCCGGCGACCATCAGCCGAGATCGCCGGAAGTAGTACTGATCGTGGGCGCTCCCGGTCGAGCAATACGTGGTGACCAGCGCGGGCTGCCCGCCGCGACCGGCCCGGCCCGAGCGTTGGGCGTAGTTGGCGGGCGTCGGCGGCACGTTGCGCATGGCGACCGCGTTCAGCTCGGCGATGTCGACGCCCAGCTCCATCGTGGGCGAGCAGTACAGCAACGGCAGCGTCGCGTCTCGGAAGTCCCGCTCCCGGTCGCGACGGATCTCGGCGCGTACCTGGGCGGTGTGCTCGCGGGCGGTGATCGCGCGCAGCTCACTGGCGGTGCGCGCGTACAGGTCGCGGAAGAACTCGTTGACCCGCGACCCGACCTCGGGGTCAACAGTCTTGCGGAGCGGGTCGGGCGCGCCTGCCCGCCCGTCGCCAGCCCGCCAGGTGATCGCCGCCGCCTTGATCCGGTAACCCCGCTTCGCCTCATCGCCGATGGCCCGGCGGCGGCCGTAGGGGCCGTCATCGCCAGCTTCGTCGGTCAAGATCCCGTTGCCGGCCAAGACATGCAGCAGGCTGACGATGATCGCCTGTGCGTCCTCGATACCCAGCTTGCCTTGCGCCGCCGGGAACTCCCGGGGGCGGCGCAGGTACCGGCCAACCGCGCTGCGCCCAGTGAAGTGCACGCTGCCCCGGCTGCCGCCCGGCCCGGCCGGGCGCGGGTACACCGTGCGGGCGCGGGTCCCGGAGTCCTCGAACGGGATCGCCCAGGCTCCGGTCAGGTGCTGGTCCGACACCTGCTGCAGCCGCTCCCAGCCTTCCCGGGTCAGCACGTCCACCTGAACGGCCAGTGACCGGCGCATCTCATCGAGCACGATGCGGGCGATCTCCGCCCGGTGCGCCGGGATGTCGTCGCGCAGGATGGGGTGCGCATCGCGCCAGCAGTCCGGCTCGGCGGCGATCTCATCGAGGTCGACATAGTCGAAGCGGAGCAGCCCGGTCTGCTCCAGGTTCGGCATCGTGATGCGCCAGCCGCGCTCCAGGTCGGCGTAGAGCCGATAGGCGAGCGCCTGCCGCAGCGCGCCTTCGAGGTATTCCCGCTGGCTGAAGCGGACGGCCGGGTTCTGCGCGTAATCGGTTAGCGGCAGGTCCAGCACGCCCGCGACGCGCTGAGCGAGATCGTCATGACGCAGGCCGCGGTCACCAGCCGCGGCCACCGCGTGGTACTGCGCGCCCCGGACCTGGGTCACCTGGACGAAGTCATTCAGGTGGCCGGCTTGCAGGCTGGCGTCTTGCCGGTTATCGACGAAGGCCAGCATCTTCTTCGCCTCGTCGGGCAGGTCCGGCTGGCCGCGCAGGCTGCGGATCACGCTGGTCGAGACCAGGGACAGGGCGGAGCTGCGGCCCTCGGCGGCGTACGTGGCCAGCTTGGCGAAGTCCCGGCCCCGGGTCTGGCTATAGGCGACCCGGCAGCGCAGGCAAAACCGGAACGGCGCGGGCACGTAAGCAACTGGCAAACCCTGCCCGGCAGGCTGTTCCGTACCGTCCGCGGCGAGCCACACCTCGCGCGGCAGGTAATCCGCCAGAGATCGTGGCACGTACGCGTCGCCATCGGGACCGACGTCGTACCAGGAGTCCGGCAGGCGGCCATCGCGCAGCGGGTCGTCGGGCCACGGGTGCTCGTCGCTGATATAGAGGTACCCGTTGGCCCGGTCACCACCGGACGCGTCCCGGTCCTGGCGGGCCCTGTAGGCCGCCCGGCCGCCACGGATATCGCGCCTGACCACCAGGTACTCCTGGCCGCACTCGCGGCAGAAGGCCAGCGGCAGCAGGATCTTGTCCCGATCACCGGGAACGCTCACCTGGTACTGGCTGGTGATGTGCCGGATCCTGGCGGGCTCGAGGCTGACATAGACCGTGTCGCCCTTGGACAGGAACTGGTGCAGCCGGAAGGCGAACAGCGGCCGTCCGGTCTCCGGCTCCCTGGCCTGCGCTCCGCGCTGCAGCGCCTCTTTGATCGCCGCCTCGGCCGAGTCCTGCGGGAGGCCGGTCGCCTCGGCCAGCAGGCAGGCGGCCTGCGGCACCTTGGTGGGCCGCTGCCGGACTAGTCGCCCGGTTCCCTCCTCCAGGGCCAGCCCGAACGTCGTCTCGATCCACCCGGCCAGCGGCTCCCCGGCGAGCCGGTCATAGTCCGGTCCCCGGCCGACCCCGGTCCGCCCCGGCTCGGCCAGCACCTGCCCGGCCAGCACCGCCTCCGCGCTGGCGCGCAGCTGTGCCCCTCCTGGCATGGCCACCCGCGTGGCGCGGCGCAGCGACTCACCGATCACGTGACCCGGCTCGACCGGTGACCCGAAGATCCGGCCAGCGACCTGCGCGACGGTCTCCTGGATACTAGCGAAGCTCTCCCCGGTCGCCATCGTCGCCGACGTGCCCACGCACTTGACATCCGGGGCCCGGCACGCGTCCCGGAGCCGGCGGACCAGGAGGGCGACGTCCGCGCCCTGGCGTCCCCGGTAGGTATGCAGCTCATCGAGAACGAGGAACTTCAGCCCCTGCGCGGCGCCGATCAGCCGGTCCCGCTCCACCGGCCGGGTGAGCAGGTACTCCAGCATGACGTAGTTGGTCAGCAGGATGTCCGGCCTGCGCTTGAGGATCCGGTCCCTGGCCTCGGCGTCCTCCTGCCCGGTGTACTGGGCGAAGCTGACCTTTCGCTCGTCGCTGGGGATCCCCCAGGTGAGGTACTTCTCCAGCTCGCGCTGCTGGCTATTGGCCAAGGCGTTCATCGGATAGACGACGATCGCCTTGATCGTGCCCGGCTCAGGGGCGCGGAGCACGGCGTCAACGATGGGGATGATGTAGGTGAGGCTCTTACCGGACCCGGTCCCGGTCGTCACGACGTAGTTTCCGGGTCTTTGGGATACCGCGATCGCCTCGCGCTGGTGCCGGTGCAGGGTAAGCGGCCACGAACCGGAATCCTCGGGGGTTTGCTTAGCCCTGAACAGCCGTTCGCACCCCGGGTGCAGCAGCCCGTCGCGCACCAGGTCGGTGATCGTGCCGCCGGACTCGAAGCTCGGGTTCAGCGACAGCCACGGATCGGGCCAGCGGACTCCAGCCGCCCGCTGATCGGCTAGGTGCGCGGCGATCCGGTCGTCGCGGACCTGGACGAGCGAGGAGGTGAAGGCGTCGTAGTCGGCGACGAGGCGGCCATGCACATCAAAGATGTCCACTGGCCCTCCCGTTCCTGCCCGCTCTCGCCGTTCCTATCGGGTAAGGGTAGCCCTACGGCCGCAGGCGCCTCGATTCCGCAGAAACGTGTCGGCTAAATGCTGCTGCACGGCGGGAGACAGTCCGCCCTGGACAGGAACGCCCGCCACTGTCCTGCGGTCATGACGAGCGCAGGGCCGACCGGATTCTCGCTGTCACGAATCGCGATGCGGCGGCCGCCCAGGGCCGCCACCTCCACGCAAGCGCCGCTGCCCTGGCTGCGCGTGGACTTCCGCCAGGTGGCACGGGTCAGCTCGGCATCCATCGCCCGCACCGTCCTCTCATCTGCTCACAGTGCCTCCAGCGATTCCTTGAGCAGAATGCTGGTTTGCGGAGCACTCAGCGCCATCGACCGCAGGTGGTCGAAGGCAAGCGTGTAGCGCTCGAGGTCACCCTCACGATCAGGATACGGATCACTGTCACTTTCGACATACACGACTCCAGGGTCGCCCGGGTTCTCGAATCGCAAGACTGTGAAGGGTCCCATCATCGTGCCGGGGTGCGCCCCGACGCTGAAGGGCAGGACCTGGACGATCACGTTAGGAAGTTTGGCCAGCGCCAGCAGGCGGCTGATCTGGCCGCGCATCACGTCGGGTCCGCCGACGATGCGCCGGATGCACACCTCATCCAGGACGGCTCGCACCTCGATCGGTCGCTCCTTGGTTAGCACCCCCTGCCTGGTCAACCGGACCTCTACCCGCTCCTCAAGTACCTCGGGATCTACCGCCGGGATGGTGCCCGCGATGATCGCCCGCGCGTAGTCCTCTGTCTGGAACAGGCCCGGGATGACCTGCTCGTAGGTCAGCATCGACGCGGCCTCGGCCTCCAGGCCGATGAACGTCGAGTAAGGGATGTCGCTGTAGAGCTGCCACCAGCCCTTGCGCTTCGCCTCGCGCAGCAGGACCCCTAGCTCGTCTCGCTGCCCCTCATCGGTCACGCCGCACAGGTCGAGCAGCTTGCCCAAGTCGACGGGCTTCGGCGGGTTTCGGCCGATTTCGATCCGGCTGAGCTTGCTGGTGGACCAGCCCAGCTGCTTGGCCGCCTCCTCGCCGGACATGCCGGTGGCCTCGCGAAGGGCGCGCAGCTCAAGGCCGAGTCGGCGCCTGCGGACAACAGGACTCGTAGCTCTCATAAGGACAGGGTATGCCGCCACACCGACGTTCGAGCGTAAAAAAATGCAATCCCATAATGAATCGGCATGACAGATAGTTCTGATGAGCCCATACTAAATGCAACGCATGACTATACAGGGACAGGCACGTCCATCGTCGGCTATGTCGAGGGGTGAACGGGCCGCCGCTAGCGAGCTGGAGAACCCGTGAGCACACGAACCGACCCCGGGTGGCCGTTGTTCGCCGGGCTTGGACCGCTGGGCGCGCTGCCCTCGGCGCCCCGCCTGGCCCGCGCGTTCACGGCCCTCGTGCTAGCTGACTGGGGAATGAGCGACCTAAGGGAGGACTGCGAGCTCATCGTCAGCGAGCTCACTGCGAACGTGATCCGCGCCGCCACCGGCCCGGACGGGCACCCCCGTTACGACGCGGAAGGCAGGCTTCCGGTGCTGTGGCTCCGCTTGCTGGGCGACTCCGGGGAGCTGCGCCTAGAGGTCTGGGACAACCTCGCGCCCGAACTCGGCAAGCCGGCTCAGCGCCAGGCCGGCACCACGGACGAGTCCGGGCGGGGCCTGGAAATCATCGCTGCCCTCAGCAAGGACTGGGGCTGGGACCACATCCCCAGCCACGGCGCCAAGCGCGTCTGGGCGCTTGTCGCCCGCTGAATCACCTACGGATAGAAGGGAATCAGGAATGCACTCTGGCCGCTGCGCATGTGGCTACCACGCCGCCGACTCCGATGAGCTGAGCGATCACCTCCGCGAGATGTTCACCCCCGAAGACGACAAGGACGCCAGCGGCCAGGTCCACGCCGAGGCCTCCCGCGACCACCCCAGTTCCCGCTCGGCACCCGCGACCGCCTATCAGTGCCTCTGCGGCTTCACCGCCGGCGACATAGCCGGAATCGATGACCACCTGCTATCGGCGTTCACGCCAGCCGGCAGCGTCGGCCACGATGGTGACCGCCACGTCCCCGCGCCAGGCGACGAGCCGGTCAGCCACGGGCCTTCCTTGGCCTGACGATGACCTCGCAGTCAACGAAGCGCAGCAGCCGCAGCGCGTGGGTCAGCGAACCGCCGAACTTGCCCGCTTCCAGCGACGACAAGTAAGGCTGTCCGATCCCCATCGCCTCGGCGGCATCCACCTGGGTCACCCCGGCGGCCACCCGGAAGTGCTTCGCAGCCGCGCCCAGGTCCCGCGCCGTGGTCACCAGGTACTCGTCACGCCGTATCGCCATAGACCAATATTACCACGCTATTGGTAAACAGCGATATCGGCTATTTACGATAGCGAGGCCAGTCGCCGCAGTCCGTTCGGGATGAAGATCTTGGGAAGAGTTTGGGCGAGCGCCCCGGGGAAGGGGCGCGCGTCGGGGCGGCTCAGTACAGGCCGACGATGTTGCCGTCGTCGTCGAGGTCGATGCTAATGGCGGCCGGGTTGCGGGCCAGGCCGGGCATCGTGCGCATGTCACCGCAGATCAGGTAGATGAAGCCCGCGCCCACTGAGGCGCGGGCCTCGCGGACCGGGAGCCGGAAGCCGGTCGGGGCGCCCTTCAGCGCCGCGTCGTGAGACAGCGAGTACTGGGTCTTGGCGATGCAGACCGGCAGGTTCCCGAAGCCGTTCCTCTCATAGCCAGCGAGCTGCTTGTCCGCCAGCGGGGCGTAGTCCACGCCGTCGGCGCCGTAGACCTTCGTCGCGACGGCCTCGATCTTCTCCTTCAGCGACGCCTGCGACGGGTACAGCATGCGGAAATCGGTCTTGCCGGAGCTCGCGACCTCGGCGACCGCCTCGGCGATCTCGGTGGCGCCGCGACCGCCGTTGGCGAAGTGCGTGCCGACGGCGCTCTTGATCCCCATGGACGCGGCGAGCTCGTGGATCGCCTTGTACTCCGACTCGAAGTCGCCAGGCATGGAGTTGATCGCGACGACCGGCTCGACGCCGAACGAGCGCATGTTCTCCAGTTGCTTGCGCAGGTTGGCGGCGCCCGCGATGACGTCGTCGGGGTTCTCCTTGAGCATGTCCTCCGGCAGCGGGCGGCCGGCGACGACCTTGTACTTGCCGGAGTGCGACTTCAGCGCCCGGACGGAGGCGACGACCACGGCGGCGTCCGGCGTGAGGCCGGAAGTGCGGCACTTGATGTTGAAGAAACGCTCCGCGCCCATGTCCGCGCCGAACCCGGCCTCGGTGACCAGGTACTCCCCGGTGTGGATGGCGATCAGGTCGGCGACGACCGAGGAGTTGCCGTGCGCGATGTTGCCGAACGGGCCGGCGTGCACGAAGACCGGCGTGTTCTCCAGGGTCTGCAGCAGGTTCGGCTTGAGCGCGTCCTTCATGATCACGGCCATCGCGCCGGCCGCCTTGAGCTGCTCGGCGGTGACCGGCTCGCCCGACTTGGTGTAGCCGACGACGATCCGGCCCAGCCGCGCCCGCATGTCCTTGAGGTCCTTGGACAGGGCGAGGACCGCCATCGCCTCCGACGCCGCGGTGATGTCGAAGCCGGTCTGCCGCGGCACGCCGTCGCCGGCCGCGCCGAGGCCCGTGACGATGTTACGCAGCGAGCGGTCGTTGACGTCGATGACGTGCTTCCAGGTGATCTGGTTCAGGTCCAGGCCGAGCTCGTTGCCCATGTACAGGTGGTTGTCCACCATGGCGGACAACTGGTTGTGGGCGGCGGTGACCGCGTGCATGTCGCCGGTCAGGTGCAGGTTGAGGATCTCGAACGGCACCGCCTGGCTGTAGCCGCCGCCGGCGGCGCCGCCCTTGATACCGAAGGTCGGGCCCATCGAGGCCTGCCGGATGGCGATCGTCGCCTTCTTGCCGATGTGGGCGAACGCCTGGCCCAGGCCGATGGTGGTGGTGGTCTTGCCCTCGCCGAGGGGGGTGGGCGTGATCGCGGTGACCACGATGTACTTGGCCTTCGGGCGGTCCTTGAGCTCCTCGATGGCCTTGAGGTCGATCTTCGCCACGTGCTGGCCATGCGGCTCGATCAGCCACGGCGGAATGCCGATGTCGTCGGCGATCTCAGTGATCGGCTTGAGCGTGGCCTGGCGCGCGATCTCCAGGGCGCTGGGCATCGACATGTAGGTCTCCTCGTCTCCAAACGACCTGGGATAACGGTCGTTTTGAGACGATTGTGTCGCGCGCGCCCTAGGAGACGTCCATGGCGGCTAGCCCAAAAAGGATCCTTGGCAATCTGCGGCTTCCGACAGCCGCGCCTGGGCGGCGCTGACCCGAGGGACGGGTGGGATCAGCGGCCGGGAGGCCCCGTCGTCGAGGGTGACCAGCAGCATGGTGGCATCGTCGGCCAGCGTGCCGCCGGCGTGGCGCAGCAGGTCGGCCTGGATCGCCCTCAGCAGCGACCTGTGCCCGGCGCGCCGGAAGGCCCGCCTGCGGGCCGGCTGCTGGCTGGCCAGGACCGCCGCGCGCTCGGCGAGCGGGTACGGCCTCCCCCGGCCGTCGCGCGCCTCGGTCACGCCGTCGGTGTACAGCAGCAGGCTGTCACCGGGGCCAAGCCGCAACGGCGCCGGGCGCGCCGGGCCGTCGGCCAGGTCAAGCAGGCCCAGCGGCGGGGCCAGCGCGATGGCGTCCAGCACGGTGGCGGACCCGTGCGGGTCCTGGAGCAGCAGCGGCGCCGGGTGCCCGCAGTTGACGATCTGCGCCTCGCCATCGGCATCCCACGGCACGGAGATGATCAGCGCGGTCACGTACTCTTCGTTAATTTCCGAAGAGCGTGGCCGGGCGGTGAGGAACTCATCGAGCCCCGCGGCGATGTCCTGCACCGGGCCGGCCCGGCTGGCGAGGTCCCGAAAGGCCCGCATCACCTCGGCTGAGGTGCACGCCGCCCGCTGGCCATGGCCCATCACGTCGCCGACGAGGAGCCGGATGGCGGAGGCGGAGTCCACTGAGCAGACGATGTCGCCGTTGGCGGTGGCCAGGCTCGTCGGCGAGCACTCCCCTGGCGGGCGGGCACGGCGGGCACGGCGGGCACGGCGCGGCGCGATGCTCGCCGGGCTGGTCAGCCACGTGATCGCATACCGCATGTACACCCGCCGGGATGAGGGGGCCGTTGACGCAATGAACTCTACGGCAACCGATTGCTCTTCGTAGCGCTACATGCACATACCGCGAAGGCGATTTTGGAAATCGTCCTCGTGGGCAACGGCCCTGGCCCGCTATAAGCCGGATCCCTGGGCGTACTCGACAAACTGGTGCATCGAACGGGCCGCCTCTAGCGCGGATACTCCGGACACGGCCACCAGCAGCACCGCCCCCGCGAGCAGCAGCGGGCTCAGCCGCGGGGGCGGCAGCAGCAGCGCGGCGACCCGGCGCGGGACCGGGCCCGCGCCCCGAGCGGCGTTCCACGGGAGGGTGACCAGGCCCAGCGCGGTGCCCAGGCCGCCCTGCCCGGGACCGCGCCGTCCCGTCTCCCGGGACCCGGGCGGGGCCGCCTTCGCGGCCAGCGCCGCGCGGGCGATGGCCTTGGCGGCCAGGTCGCGGTCGCCGGTCGCGGTCGCCGCCCGCTCATCGGCCCAGCGTTCCACGGTGTAGCCCGCGGCAGCGGCGACCGGACGCAGCAGCGGGTTGGCTGCGGCGGCCAGCCGCGCGGCCGCCGTGAAGAGGTAGTGCGCCCCCGCCGCGTGGGTGCGCTCATGGGCCAGCAGGACCTGTCGCTCTGACTCGGTCAGCACGCGGAGCATGCCGGAGGTGACCACGATGCGGCACGGCCAGCCGGGCAGGGTGTAGGCGTCGGCGGCCTCGTCCTCGGTCACCACGACCTGTCCCGCGCCGGGGAGGTCGCGGGCCTGCCTGCCCGCGGCGGCGATCGCCGCGACCCGGTGCAGCAGCGCCCGGCAGACGGCGAAGACGGCGATGGCCAAGAGCGTGCCCGCGATTATCGCGACTGGCATGGACGCCGGGCTGGCCCGGCTGATCACCCGGGCTGACATGTGGGCGACGCTGGCCACGAACGGCACGCGGAACAGCGCATTCAGCGCGAGCAGGCCCAGCACCATGCTGCTGGACGCCGCCAGGGCCAGGGCGCTGCCCGCGAGCAGCCAGGTGGCCGCGCAAGGCGGGAGGCGGTCACTGAGCGGCCGGGCGGCGAATGCCGCGACCGCCGGGATGAGCAGGGGTATCAGGTAGACCGCCCAGTACACCTCAGGTCCCCCGCTCCCCCGCTGTCCCGTCGCCGAGCATCCTGCGCAGCAGGTCCTCGTCGCCTTCGGACAGGCCGGAGACGAACCGGGCGAGCACCGCCTCGCGGTCGGTCTCCCCGTCCAGCACCCGTGCCATCCGGCGGGCCGCCAGGCCGGGCTCGTCGGCGACAGGAGCATAGGCGTAGGCCCGGCCGACCTTGCGGCGGTCCAGGACGCCCTTGTCGTGCAGCCGGGACAAGATCGTCACGACGGTGGTGTAGGCGAGGTCGGCGCCCAGCCGGCCGCGGACCTCCCCGGGGGACAGCGCCACCCCGGCCGCCTGCAGCGCGGACAGTACCGCGGCCTCAAGCTCTCCGGCGCCGCGGCGGGCACTGTGCTCCTCAAGGCTGTGCTCCTCAAGGCCGCGCTCCTCAAGGCCGTGCTCCTCCACAAGGCTGTGCTCCTCAAGACGGGGCTCCACAGGATCGTGCATGTGCGTGCGTCTACCCCCCAGGTCGGGTAATCTTCTACTCGATTGTAGAAGTTCTATCTCGCTGTAGATATTCAGTTTGCCATGGAATCGGCGATGACCGGGGCTCACATCGAGGAGACAAATGCTCCACCAGCTGCTCAATCCGACCGCGCTACTGTCCAGTTACGGCGCCATCGGCCTCTTCGTGGTCTTGTTCGCCGAGACCGGGCTGCTGATCGGCTTCTTCCTGCCCGGTGACTCGCTGCTGTTCGCGGCCGGGCTGGCCTGCGCCACCACCCCGGGCGCGACGCTGCACATGAGCCTGCCCGCCGTCATGGCCGCCGCGGCCGGCGGAGCGCTGATCGGCGCGCAGACCGGGTACCTGATCGGCCGCTCGGCCGGGCCGGCCCTGCTGCGCCGGTCCCGCAGCCGCAAGCTGCACCATGGCGCCGAGCGCGCGGCCGCGATGCTCACTCGCTACGGCCCGGGCAAGGCGGTGACGCTCGCCCGCTTCATCCCGGTGGTGCGCACCGTGGCCAATCCGGTGGCCGGCGCCCTGGGCGTGCCGCAGGTGGTGTTCACGCTCTGGCAGGTGGTCGGCGGGCTGCTGTGGTCGCTGGGCATCATCGCCGCCGGATACGGCCTGGGCTCGGCGATCCCCGGCATCGACCAGTACCTGCTGCCCGCGATCGCCGTCATCGTCATCGTGTCGCTGCTGCCACTTGCCCTGGAGGCCCGCAGGGTGCGCCGGGAGCGGACAGAGGCCGCCGAGCGAGCGGAACGCGGGGAGCCGGCCGGCCCCGAGGCCAGTAGCGCCTGGCAGCCGCCGTCGGGTCAGCCAATCCGCTGGTTCTGGGAATACCGTGAGTACCCGGACTCACCGTCTGACCAGGAAGGACCATCTCAGCAAGCACCGTCCCAGCCGGACTCACCGCAGCAGGGAGCACCCCGCACCGGAAGAAAGGGCTAGGACCCGATGCCGATCCTGACCTACCCAGAGGCCATGTTCGTGGGCCTGCTGCAGGGCGTGACCGAGCTTTTCCCCGTCTCCAGCCTGGGGCACAGCGTCCTGATCCCCGCGATCATCGGCGGGTCGTGGGGGCAGGACCTGAGCGTGTCCAAGCCGGAATCGCCCTACCTGGCCTTCATCGTCGGCCTGCACGTGGCGACCGCCGCCGCGCTGATCTGCTACTTCTGGCGGGACTGGGTACGGATCATCGGCGGCCTGGCGTCCTCGATCAGGTACCGCCGGGTCGCCACCGCCAACGAGCGCCTCGCCTGGCTGATCATCTTGGCGACGATCCCCGTCGGGATCGCGGGGCTGGCACTTGAGCACGCGTTCCGGGTCTTCTTCAGCAAGCCGGTCCCGACGGCCCTGTTCTTGTGCGTCAACGGGCTGATCCTGCTGGCCAGCGAGCGCCGCCAGCGGGCCCGGGCGGCCGCCGGGCTCGAGCCGCCGCGAGCCCAGGCCCAGGCCCAGCAGGTACCGCAGTATCAGCAAGTACCGCAATACCAGCAGACACCGCAATACCAGCAGACACCGCAGTACCAGCATGAGCAGTACCAGCGCGACCAGCGGCACCCGCAGGGCCAGGAGCACCCGCAGGACAAGCCGCACCCGCAGGGCCAGGAGCACCCGCAGGAGCAGGCCGAGCGCACGGAGCACGCGGTCGCGGCGGACCGGCGGCTGTCGGCGATGGGGTATAAGCGGGCCATCTTGATCGGCGCCACGCAGATCGCGGCGCTGCTGCCGGGCATCAGCCGGGACGGCATCGTCACGGTGGCCTCGATGCGGACCGGGCTGAGCCGCCAGGACGCGGTGCGCTACTCGTTCCTGCTGTCCACCCCGGTCATCCTGGCGGCGGGGGTGCTGAAGATCCCGGACCTGTTCGGGCCGCTCGGCGCCGGCATCGGCGGCCAGGTCGTGGCCGGCAGCGTGCTGTCCTTCGTCGGGGCGTTCCTGTCGGTGCGGTTCCTGACAAAGTACTTCGGCGAATCCAAGTCGCTGCGGCCATTCGGCATCTACTGCCTGGCGGCGGGCTTGTTCAGCCTGGTCTTCGTGCTCGCGTTCCGGTAACCCGGTATCCCGGTAAGCCGCGATACAAGCCCGGCCGCGGCTCGCTCCCGACGGGACGGATCGACTCGCCCGCTCGCGGGCTAGCGCCACGCGGGATTCGGTCCTACGCTGACTCATTAATGTCCCAATGAGACCGAGGCGACAGCCATGGGACGTGATCAACGCCTGCCAGAGTCGGCGGATTCCTGGGGCGAATTCCACGCGCTGATTGACATGGAGCGAGATGCCCGGGAGAACGAGGGGTCCGCTTTGTGGCGAATAGCCGCAGGGCTGCTATTCGCCACGGGACTGATCTTCCTGGCCTACGCGCTCCAGGGCGGCCGGCCGTGGCTATTCCCTTGCGCGCTCGCGCCGCTGGCGGCCGTGGGCGTGATGGCGTCCCGCGCCCTCGAGCACGCCGAGCGCGCGGCCCGGCGCGCCGCGCAGCTTGAGCTGCTTGAGCGGGCCTGGCAGGCCCACCTCGAGCGCGGCTTGCCGCCTGGGTAACCGGCGGCGCGGCGGGGGTGGGCCAGCGCCGGCTCGCCGGTCAGTTACCGCTTGACGGAAGTGCCCAGGCGGTCGCGGTCCAGGTCACGTTGTCGGTCGCGGCGTCCTTGGCGACGAACGTCACCCGCACGAGCAGGCCCTGCGTCGTGCCGTTGTTGTTGGTGTGGCCGGTAAGGCACAGCTGCACCCCGGGCTTGAGCTGCGTGAGTAGCACGCTGCCCGCCAGCGGATGCCGGGTGATCGCCAGGTTGCAGGCCTCCGCGTCCGGGTTGCCGGCCACCGCGGCGGCCTGGTCGGACTGGTTGAACTCGATGTCGGTGTTTCCGTTGTCGCCGCTGTTGTTGCAGTGCAGCCAGAAATCGCCGCTACCGGATTGGTCGGTGCCATTCGCGGTGACCACCGGCCCCTGGGCGGTGAAGCTGACCGCGGAGGGGGTGTGGTCGCCGTTGCAACTGCCGCCCGGCATCGTGAACTGGGTGGTGGCGTCGCTGTACAGCTGCACGAACCCGCCGGCCAGGGTGGGGTTGCCTGCTCCGCTGGTCGCCGCCGCGCTGTCGGACGGAGTATTCGGCGAGCCGCCGTCAGTCGCCGCCGAGTTGGCGGGCGCAGTACCCGGGGAGCCGGAGTCGGTCGGCGAGCCGGCCGTGGTCGGGGTCACCGCCGCGACCGCGGTCGTCGCGGGCGCCGAAGCCGACGATGCCGGCGAGCCGCCGCCGGAGGTGAGGCTCAGCGCGCCCACGCCTCCCCCGGCCGCCACCACGACGACCGCCGCCGCGCCCGCCACCCACGGCCACCGCTTCCGGCGGCGCCGGGGCGGCAGGCCGGCGGAGTGTGTCGCAGCCCCGGCCGGGACTGGCGGGTAGCCCGCCCCCCACGTCCCGGGGCCGCCGGGGCCCGAGGGCATCCCTGACCCCGGCGGGAGCGTCCCCCATGCGGGCGGCGGCTCCTGTTGGGAGGCGGCCGCAGACCCGTACGCCCCGCTCGGCGGGCCCTGCGGCCCGGTCGACGCGGCCATGGCCGCCACGGGCACCGCCGGCGAGACGGCGGCCGGGATGGCCCCGCCCCCGCTCGCCTGGCCCCCGGCCCCGGGTGTCCTGGCCAGGTCGGCCCGGGCCACGGTGGCGGTGTAGTGCGCGGCGGCGCTCAGGTCGTAGGCGGCGAGGGTGCTGGATAGCGGCTGCGGCAGCCACTGCTCGCCGATCGCCTGCCCGTCCAGCCTGGCCTGCACATACGCGATGACCTGGTCGACCGTGGGGCGGTCGTCGGGGTTCTTGGCCAGGCAGGTCTCAACGACCAGGCGCAGCTCCTCGGGGCAGTCGGTCAGGTTGGGCTGCTCGTTGGCGATGCGGTGGAAGATCGCCGCGTGATGGCCCTCGCCGAACGCCGTGTGGCCGGTCGCGGCGAACAGCACCATGTGCCCCAGGGCGAACACGTCGGTGCCGGGGGTGACCGCGCGGCCCGCGACCTGCTCCGGCGCCATGAAGGCGGGGGTTCCCATCACCGCGCCAGTGCTGGTCAGCGTGCCGGACTCGGCGGCGTGGGCGATGCCGAAGTCGATGACGCGCGGCCCGTCCGCGGCAAGCAGCACGTTGGAAGGCTTGAGGTCGCGGTGGATCAGCCCGGCGGCGTGGATGGCGGCCAGCCCCTCGGCGACGCCGGCTAGCAAGCGCATCACCGAGGGCACGGGGAACGGCCCGAACTCGCCGACCGCCTGGTGCAGCGACGGCCCCGCCACGTAGGAGGCGGCCAGCCACGGCGGGCGCCCGTCGGGGTCGGCGTCCACCACCGGTGCGGTGTAGCGGCCTTGGACCCGCTGGGCCACGCTCACCTCACGCTTGAAGCGGCGGCGGAACTCCGGGTCATCGGCGAATTCCTGCCGCATCACCTTGATCGCGACCGGCCGGCCGCTGGGCATGGCGGACAAGTACACGTTCGCCATGCCACCCGAGCCAAGCCGCGCGTGCAGCACGTACCCGGCGACCTGCTGCGGATCAGTGGCGCCCAACGGCGCGAATCGCTCAATCATGGACGCCCACCCCTGTGCGTGCCGGCGACGCCGCCCAAGGCGGCGGCGTCTAAATTTCACCCAACCTTTGACGCCACCAAAAGCCTCTAGGTTCACTTCAGAGCACAAAAACCCTGAAAAGAAAATTCAGCACGCAACGATCCCTTTTTCCACGTATATTCACATCCTCACCGCAGGCCCGCTAGCCGGCCCCGGGCGGGGTCGTCCCGGGGATCACCAGGCCCGTCTCGTAGGCGATGACGACGAGCTGGGCGCGGTCGCGGGCATCCAGCTTGGTGAGGATCCGGCTTACGTGGGTCTTGGTGGTGAGCGGGCTGAGGTACAGGCGGCCGGCGATCTCGTCGTTGGATAGCCCCTCGGCGACCAGGGACAAGATCTCGCGCTCGCGCTCGGTCAGCCGGGACAGGTCATGACCGGGCACCGGGCGGGTCGTCCGCCCGGCGGCGCGGCCCTGGCGGGCGAGGTTGTCGATGAGGCGGCGGGTGACGCTCGGCGAAAGCAGCGCGTCGCCGTGGGCTACCACCCGGATGGCGCGGATGAGGTCGTCGGGCTCGCAGTCCTTGACCAGGAACCCGCTCGCGCCCGCGCGCAGTGCCTGGTAGACGTACTCGTCGGACTCGAAGGTGGTCAAGATGATCACCTTGACCCCGGCGAGGTCATCGTCGGCGGCGACGCGCCGGGTGGCCTCCAGCCCGTCGACCTCGGGCATCCGGATGTCCATCAGCACGACGTCGGCCCGCAGTTCGCGGGCCAGGCTGACCGCCTGCGCGCCGTTCACCGCCTCGCCGACGACGGTGACGTCCTCGGCCACCTCCAGCAGGACCCGGAAGGCCGCCCGGATCAGCTTCTGGTCATCGGCGAGCAGCACCCGGATCAGCGCGGGGCGGCTGGATGTCATGCAGGCAGCGTAGGCGACGACCGGCGCGCGCGAGCGGGTAACTCCCCGTCCGGGGCGGCGCACGGGAACCGCGCGGCGACGCGGAACCCGCCCGATTCCAGCGGGCCGATCTCTATCGCCGCGCCGGCCGCCGCCGCCCGCTCGCGCATCCCGCGCAACCCATGCCCCGTGCCCGGCGCGGAGCCGGGCACTGACCCGTTCACGATGTCCTCGCCCGGACGGCCCTGGGCGCCCGCCCCGTCGTCCCTGACCTCGATGCGAAGGTCATCGGGGCCATAGCGGACCACCACCGTGGCCGTGGCGGGCCCGGCGTGCCGGACGCTATTGGTCAGCGCCTCCTGGATGATGCGAAAAGCGCTGAGGTCGGTGACGGCCGGCAGCGGGCGCGGCTCGCCGTCGACCGTGACGGTGACCGGCAGGCCCGCCTGGCGGACCCGGGCCGCGAGGGCGTCGAGCCGGGACAGGCCGGGCACCGGCGCCGTGGGATCCGATGGTTCATCGGCGTTGCGCAGCACGTCGAGGATGGAGCGCAGTTCCCGCAGGCCCTCCTTGCTGGCCGCGCGGATCGCGGCCAGCGGCTCGGCGGCCCGCTCCGGGCTGGTGGTGAGCAGCTGCGACGCGGCGGCGGCCTGGACGGTGATGGTGGCCATGGTGTGCGCCACGACGTCGTGCAGTTCCCGGGCGATCCGCAGCCGCTCCTCATCGATCCGGCGCTGAGCCTCCTGCTCCGCCTCGGCGGCGGCCTGCTGGCGCATGGAGTGCCCGTAGGCACGCCGGTTGGCGATCGCGATCCCGGCCAGCGCGGCGACCGCGATGGTAAACGGCAATATGGTGACGCCGCCGCCATGCCACCCGAGCGGGTTGTTCACCATGCTCGCGACTCCGAGGGCGGCGAGCGTCGCGACCGCCCAGCCGATCGCCTGGCGGGCCGGGACCATCGCCGCCAGCGTCCCCAGCGCCACGGCGGGCAGCAGCAGCGCCGCGCCGTTAACCCAGCCGGCCACGCTGTAGGCGACGACGGCCGCGGTCGAGGCGCACAGGACGACGCGGGGACGGTCGTGCCGCCACGCGAGCACTGCTCCGGCCGCGACGACGAGCAAGAACGCGGCGAGGGGGGTATGCGGGAGGTGATAGGGCCCGTTGAAGTAGCGCCCGGGAACCTGCGGGTGCGCCTCGCCGTAGGAGGCGACCACCGCGATGATCGTCAAGATCGCCGCGGTGAGCGCGTCGCGGGCCCGCGACGGCCGCCAGTCTTCGGTAAGCCAGTCCAGCCAGGGCGGCGGGCGGCGGGCGGCCGGGATCACGTCCCGGTGCTCTCCCGTGCCGCGCTGCTCGCCCATGGCACGCAGCGTAGGCCCGTTCGGCGCTTCCGGCTATCCACTGGGGATGTACTCCCGCGGGAGTACACCGGTCTGACGAGAGACAACCGCGGCCGGACGCCGGAGTACGTCCGCAGCGCCGACGCTAGTGCCCATGACGAACTTCATCCTCCGCCATAAGGCACTCGTGGCGCTGTTCTGGCTGATCCTCACGGTCGCCGGGATCGCGACGGTCGGCGGGACCACCCACCGCATGACCAACAACTTCTCCATGCCGGGCCAGTCGTTCCAGATCGACAGCAAGATCGTCGCCGAGTACGGCACCGGCGGCGCGCAGGCCCCCTACGTTGCGGTGCTGACGGTCGCTCCCGCCCAGCGCGTCACCGATCCCGCCGTCGCCGCCCAGACGGGGCGGGTCTTCGGGATGATCCCGCGCGCCGCCGGGAACGTGCGGCTGGCTGATTACCATGCGACCCATGACCCGGCGTTCGTGACAAAGGACGGGCGCAGCACGTTCGCGCTGGTGTACACGCCGCCAGTGACCGGGTTCGGCGGGCCGGACGTCGCGCCGGCGATCCAGCGGGCGATGACCGCGTCGCTGCCCGCCGGCTGGCACGCGGGGCTGACCGGGTCGCAGCTGCTGATGAACGGGCAGTCGCAGTCCAAGGGCACCGGGATCATGGCCGAGGCCGCCATCGGGGCCATCGGTTCGCTGGTGATCCTGGCCCTGCTGTTCGGCAGCTTCCTGGCGTTCTTGCCGCTGATCATCGGCGGGGTTTCGGTGATGTCAACGTTCCTGGTCGTCGGCGGGCTGACCGAGATCACCGGCGTCAGCCAGATCGTCGAGTTCCTCATCGCGCTGATCGGCCTGGGCGTGGCGATCGACTACTCGCTGCTGGTCGTGAGCCGGTGGCGCGAGGAGCGGGCCGCGGGGCGCAGGAACGCTGACGCCGTGCAGATCGCGATGGCGCACGCGGGCCGCTCGGTGGTGTTCTCCGGGCTGACGGTCGCGATCGGCCTGCTGGCGATGATCGTGTTGCCGGTGCCGTTCCTGCGCAGCGTCGGCTACGGCGGAGTGCTCGTCCCGCTGGTCTCGGTGGCCGTCTCGCTCACGCTTCTGCCGGTCATCCTGGCGACGATCGGGCCGAGGCTGGACTGGCCGCGGCGGCGGCTGCGCGCCGAGCGGCGCCCGTCGCGGCTGTTCGCCGGGTGGGCCGGGCTGGTCTACCGGCACCGCTGGATCGCCGCGCTGGCCGGCCTGGGGATCATGACGGCGCTCGCGCTGCCCGCATTGTCGCTGCACCTAGGCGAGCCGGGGTCGGCGGCCGAGGCGACCAGCGGCCCCGCCCACGACGCGCTGATGACGCTGACCTCCGGCGGAATCCCGTCCGGGGTGATCACCCCGGCCGAGGTGTTCACCACGAGCCCGGCGACGGCCACCGCCGTGGCCGCGCACGCGGCGCGCCTGCCCGGCGTCTACACGGCCATCGCCCCGTCCGGGCCGGCATGGGCGCATGGCGGCACGGCCGTGGTCGCGGTGCTGCCGTCGGCGGAGTCGACGGGGCCCTCCGGACAGGGCGTGATCTCCGGGCTGGAGCAGGCGCTGCTCGGCGGGCACGGCGTCGTCGGGGTCGGCGGCACGGGCGCCAACCTGATCGACTTCAACCACGCGGTGTACGGCATGTTCCCGCTGATGCTCACGCTGATCGCGATCGCGACGTTCATCTTGCTGGCGCGGGCGTTCCGCTCGGTGCTGCTCGCGGCGAAGGCCGTCGTGTTCAACCTGATCTCGCTGGCCGCCGCCTACGGCGTGCTGACCTGGGTGTTCCAGGACGGACACGGGTCGATGGCGATCTTCGGGGTGCCTGCGACCGGCGCCATCACGATGTGGGTGCCGCTGATGGTGTTCGCGTTCTTGTTCGGCCTGTCCATGGACTACGAGGTGTTCATCTTGACGAGGATCCGCGAGCAGTACGACGCCGCCGGCTCGGCGCGCGATGCCGTGGTGGTGGGCCTGGGGCGGACCGGGCGGCTGGTAACCGGCGCGGCGGCGATCTTGATGCTCAGCTTCGTGTCGATGTCCACTGGCCCGATGACCGACCTGAAGATCCTGGCGACCGGCCTGGGAACCGGCATCCTGGTCGACGCCGTCGTCGTGCGGTGCCTGCTGGTCCCGGCGATGGTGGCGCTGTTCGGCAAGGCGAACTGGTGGATGCCAGGCTGGCTCGGCAAGGCCCTGCGGGTGCAAGCCCTCCCGTCCGGGGCCAGCCCATCGAAGCCCTCGGAGCTGGCCGTGAGCCGCTGACGCGGGCATCACGGGCACCACGGCGCTGGCCCCGGAGGAATCGTCCTCGGGGCCAGCGCTTTGGGCGCGGGGGATCCCGCGGCCCGGAACGGTCGCGCCAGCTGGACCCGCACAAAACGTGACAAGGCGATGCCAAGCCGGATAGCCCCCTTCCGGATAGTCAAAAAATAGTCAAAAAGTCGCCATGAGAACGTCGCCCCGGTGAACGCGACCAAAATCACAATCGGTCATTCTGAACCCGAAACCGCGGGCGCCCCGCCACTGCCGAGCTTGGGATCTTCCGCATTGGTCCAGACCCATTAGCCCTCTGGCCAGCGGATATGGCCTAGCTCGGACTCCACGAAACGTCAAGACCCTGCCACTATGAATGAATCGCAAAGTTCGCCAGGCGAGAGCTTGACATGAGGAGAGGACCGGGTGTGGCCGACGTTGATGCCATCCTTGACGCCGCTGGGCTGACAAACGGAAAGGTGCGCGAGTACGTGCGCTACTGGGCCGAGGTCACCGGCCCAGCGAGCATCGAGGTCGTCAGCGTCGCCGATGACGCCCGCCTGGTCCAGGAGGCGCTGGACGCCGGGGAGATCCTCCCGGCTGGCGAGGGCCTGTATTACTCACGGAGTTACCACAAGGACACCGCGCGCACCGAGGAGCGGACCATCGTCGCCACCAGCGACGAGGCCGACCAGGGCGTGTACAACAACTGGCGCCCCGCCGCGGAGATGACGGCCAAGCTCACCGAGCTGATGCGGGGCGCGTCGGCCGGCAAGACCATGTACGTGATCCCGTACCTGATGGCCGCGCCGGGCTCGCCGCTGGAGAAGTACGCCGCCGGCGTGCAGCTTACCGACAACCGCAGCGTCGTCTTGCACATGAACCGGATGGCCCGGGTCAGCCCCGAGTATGTCAACGACCTGGCCGATCCCGGCCACTTCGTGCGCGCCGTGCACGTGACCGGCGACCTGGAGAACCTAGGCCAGGGCACCCCGCGAGACGAGCGGTACTTCGTCACGGTCGCCGACGAGCGGACGATCTTGCACTTCGGCTCGTCCTACGGCGGCAACGCGCTGCTCGGCAAGATAGCGCACGGCCTGCGCCAGGCCGCCTACGACGGATGGGCCTCCGGTGAGTTCCTGGCCGAGCAGTTCATGCTGCTGGGCATCACCGACAAGCAGACCGGCAAGAAGTACCACATCGCCGGCGGGTTCCCCAGCGCCAGCGGCAAGACCAACCTGGCGATGACGCTGTCCCCGGACGCTCTCGGCGACCGCTATCACGTCGAGTTCTACGGCGACGACATCACCTGGATGTGGGCTGGCGACGACGGCCGCCTGTACGGGATGAACCCGGAGTTCGGCGTCTTCGGCGTCGCCAAGGATACCAACGAGCAGACCAACCCCGGCGCGCTCGAGGCGATCAGGCCCGGCACCGGGGCGATCTTCACCAACATCGCCTACAACGCCAAGACGCACGAGACCTGGTTCGAGGGCCGCACGCCGCAGCCGCCGGCCGACCTGGACGGCTGGCTGGACTGGAAGGGCAACCCGATCGCCGACCGCACCGCGGACCAGGCAGGCGAGCCGTGGGCGCACCCGAACAGCCGGTTCACCACCACGCTGGCTAACGTCCCGAACATAGCGCGGGACTACGACGACCCGGCAGGCGTGCCGATTGACGCCATCATCTTCGGCGGCCGCACCCGCGACCGCGAGCCGCTCATCCGCGCGATCACCGACGTCGCCGAGGGCGTCTACGACGGCCTGACCCTGGGCGCCGAGGCCACCTTCGCGGCCGACGGCCTCGACGGGCAACTGCGCTACGACCCGATGTCGATGCGCCCGTTCATGTCCTACCCGGAGGGCCCGTACGCCGCGCACTGGCTGAAGATCGTGGGCGCCACGACCCACAAGCCGATCTTCGCGCACGTCAACTGGTTCCAGCGCGACGACAGCGACGGGCACTTCTTGTGGCCGGGCTACCGGGACAACCTGCGCGCGCTGCTGTGGCTCATGCAGCTTAAGAACGGCGAGGTCAAGGGTGTCCCGACCGCGGTGGGGGTGCTGCCCGCCAAGGAGGAGCTCAACCTCGACGGCTTGGAGATCGACCCGGCCGACCTGGACGCGCTGCTCACGATCGACACCGCCCGCTGGAAGCAGGAGATCGGCTTCCGCGAGGAACACCTCGCCCAGTTCAAGGACCTCCCGGAGGAGATCTGGGTCGCCCACCGCCGCGTCGCCGCCAGCCTGGAGGGCTAGGCCGCAGCCCTTCGGAAAAGGGGCGGTGGCGACCTCGGTCGTCACCGCCCCTTCGGTATTTCCCCCGTCTTCATTGTTTGTTCCTGGCGCAAACAACCCCTAGCGAATCATGAAACGACACTAGGGCGTTGACATGCACGTTATTAGGGTGAATCTTGTTCGGTGGTATGCAGCACTTCACGGTGCGCCCTGCGGCAGGAGGCAACAATGCTTTCTTTCAAGGCAAGACACCCATCCGACGCGACCCGCCACCGGACGGCCGCCGTCATCGCAGCCGCCGCGCTGGGCGCGGCCACCATCGCCGGCGTGACCGGTGCCACCGCGGCCAGCGCCAGCCCCCCGCTGTATGAGAACCCCCACGCGTCCGCGCAGGCCCGGGCAGGCGACCTCGCCGGCCGCATGACGCTCGCCGAGCAGGTCGGCCAGATGGTGCAGATCCAGGTCGGCAAGGTCTACGGCGACTGCAGCGGCTACAACGCGGGCCCGCTCAACGACTCGTGCGCGAACCAGGTGCTGGCCGTGGACGGCGCCGGGTCCGTCTTGTCCGGCGGCGGCGACCTGCCCGGCCAGGGCGCCTTCCCGAATACGCCGCAGACCTGGGCGGACCAGGTCAACGCGCTGGAGAAGTACTCCATCGACCACACCCGGTTGCACATCCCGATCATCTACGGCGCGGACGTCGTCCACGGCGAGAACGACATCGTCGGGACGACCCTGTTCCCGCAGCAGATCGGGCTGGGCGCCAGCTTCGACCCCGCGCTCGTCACCGACGTGCAGGACTCGGCCAGCAAGGCATCCGCGGCGACCAACGTGCGGTGGGCGTTCGCGCCGGTCGCGGACGTGGACACCAACTCGCGGTGGGGGCGGTATTACGAGCCGTTCGGCGAGGACACGACCCTGAACGGGACGCTGGCCGCCGCCGCGGTGCGTGGCCTGCAAAGCACCGGGATCGTCGCGGCGACCGTCAAGCACTTCGCCGGGTACGGGGCGGCGAACAGCGGCCTGGACCGCACGCCGGCCGACATCTCGATGCGGACCTTCGAGGAAGACCAGCTGCCGTCGTACGCGGCGGCGATCAAGGCCGGCGCGCTGTCGGTGATGGTTGATTCGGGGTCAGTCGACGGCATCCCCGCGACAGGCTCGCGTTACCTGGTCACCGACGTGCTGCGCGGCCAGCTGGGCTTCACCGGGGTCGTGATCAGCGACTGGGCCGACGTGGCGGCGCTGGCGGGCTCCTACCACGTGGTTCCGGACTACGAGCACGCGATCGCGCTGGCGGTCAACGCCGGCGTCGACGAGACGATGGAGCCGTACGACGCCGACTCGTTCGTCGCGAACCTCACCAAGGCGGTCAGCGACCACCTCGTGTCCCGGGCCCGGATCCGGCAGGCGGCCCAGCGCGTTCTGGCGATGAAGTTCCAGCTCGGCCTGTTCGACCACCCGTACGTGGACGCGGCCACGGCCAACCAGATCCTCGGCGCCGACCAGGCGCTCGCCCGCCAGGCGGCCGCTGAGTCCGGGGTCCTGCTGCGCGACCAGGGCAGCGTGCTGCCGCTGAAGGCCTCGGAGAAGATCGTCGTCACCGGCCCGGCCGCCGACTCCGTCGCCGACACGCTCGGCGGCTGGTCCGTGGGCTGGCAGGGCGTCCCGGCCGGGAGCACGGAGACCGCCGTCACCGTCCGGCAGGGCCTGCAGAACGCCGGCGGCGCCAACGTCACCTACGCGGCAGCCCAGTCGACCGCGGTGAGCGACCTGGCCAGCGCGGACGCCGCCGTGGTGGTCCTCGGCCGCGGCCCGGGCGCGGAAGGCCTCAACGACCAGCGCGACCCGACGCTGCCGGCCGACCAGCAGGCACTGGTGTCCGCGCTGAAGGCGACCGGCAAGCCGGTGATCGTGGTCCTCATCGACGACCGGCCTGACGTGCTCGGCACCGCCGGGACCGCCGACGCGGTGCTCATGGCCTGGCGCCCGGGCACCGAAGGCGGCGACGGTGTCGCCGACCTGCTGTACGGCACGGTCAACCCGTCCGCGCGGCTGCCGGTCTCGTGGCCCGCCCAGTCAGGCGACCAGCCGAACAGCTACCGGCTCGCCACCTTGCCCGGGACCGGCTCCGATCCCGCGCCGGCCTACCGGTTCGGGTTCGGGCTGTCCTACACGACCTACAGCTCCAGCGTCGCGTCGGTGAGCACGGCTAAGGGCGGCGTCTCCGTCAGCGTCGCGGTGGCGAACACCGGCTCGGCGGCGGGCGACCTGGTCGTCCCTGTCTTCGTGTCCCAGCCGGTCAGCGCGGTGCTCGTGCCGTCCAAGCGGCTCGTCGGCTTCACCCGTGTCCACCTGGCGGCCGGCCAGTCCGCCACGGTGACGGTCGCGGTGCCCGCCAGCGCCCTCGGCGTCGTCCAGGGCGACATCAACGCGCAGGGGCCGCTGCGCGCTGAGCATGGCCAGTACGTGTTCTCGACCGGCACGGCCGGCCCGGCGCCCGCGGCGACCGCAGCCAACAGCATCACCTTGTAACCTGGCCAGCCCGAACGGCCGGTGGCGTCTGCGGAAAAAGCATTCGGCCGCCGGCCGTCCGGCGTGATAGGAAGGCCCTTGACCTGCAGTCGGCATGCGGAGGGTGATTTGAAGCTCTGAGGTGTCCGCCATCCGCGACCTCGCCTCCCTGGAGCCTTGTCATGCCTGCTGCAATCACCTGTGCCGGCCTTTCCTTTTACTGGCCTGACGGCACCCCGGTGCTGAACGGCCTGACCATGGCGCTCGGCCCCGGCCGGACCGGGCTCGTCGGGGTCAACGGCTCCGGCAAGTCCACCCTGCTGCGGCGCACATCGGCCTGGGTGACCGCGCCGGGCGGCTATCGGGCGGGGAGGTCGTGATGACCGCGCTGGCCGCGCTGCTGCTCCGGCGCCCAGACGTGCTCTTGCTGGACGAGCCGACGAACAACCTGGACGTCGGCGCGCGGCGGCGGCTGTACGAGGCGGTGCGCGACTGGCCGGGGGTGATGCTGATCGTCAGCCACGACCGTGAGCTGCTCGCGCTGGTGGAGCAGGTCGCCGACCTGTCCGGCGGATCGGTGCGGCTGTACGGCGGCAACCTTGCCGCGTACGAGGCGCTGCTCGCCGCCGAGCAGGGGGCCTCATCGTCGTGAGCCACGACGTGCCGTTCCTGCGGTCCATCGGGATCACTCGCTGGCTGTGGCTGGAGCGAAGCGGGCGGTTGGCTGAGCTGCCGGACGGGCTGCCAGACTGGGCGCCATGATCGATCACTTTGGGTTCCAGTGCGCAGACCTGACCGCCAGCGCGGCGTTCTATGACGCGGTGCTCGCGCCGCTGGGCGGGGAGCGGGTCATGGACTTCGGCGAGGCGATTGGCTACGGGACCGGCGGCCGGCCGGACTTCTGGATCAGCCGCCAGGCCACCGGCGATGGCTTCCGGGAGTCGCACATCGCGTTCATCGCGCCGAGCCGGGCGGCTGTCCGCGCGTTCTTCGACGCGGCGATCGACAAGGGCGTGGAGATCTTGCACGAGCCGCGCCTGTGGCCGGAGTACCACGAGTCGTATTACGGCGGCTTCGTCCGCGACCCCGACGGCAACAACGTCGAGGCGGTCTGTCACACGCCCGAATAGCCCGGGAAAGAAATTCGCGTCACCTGACAGGTCCGGCGGGCGCTACCTTGATGCACGCGAGCATTACTCGCATATAGCGGGCGGGAGGCGCAGATGGCGAAGCTTAACCAGATCATCGCGGTGGAGAAAGGCGCTAAGAGCAAGTCCTTCCAGGACCTGACCGAGGCAGCTGCGGCCAGCTAGCCCTTGGACAAATCGCCGACATTCTGCTCGAAATTGTCCGTCCAGTGATAGGCCAGGCCTTTCCCCTTGAGCGTGAGCGTCACGGTGCCGGCGACGCAGGTTCCGGCGACGGCGGGCTCATCGAAGGTGAGCACATTGTCCGTCGCCTTGGTGAGGGTCAGCGTGTTGATGCAGTCCTGGTTCACTTCATGGGCGGTCCGGTCGCCGGCCGCGAGCGTGAGCGTGATCGAATCCGGGAGCGCCGCCCCGGGATTGGCGATCGCGGACTGCGTCGCCGTGCCTGACCAGGTGCCGGCGAACGCGGCCGGGATCTTCGGCCCGCTGGCCGCCGCGGTCGCCGACGGCGAGGCGGTGGTGCCGCTGTCCGCCGGCGAGGTGGTGGCCGCCGGGGTGACGGTGGCCGCCGGCGGGCTGCTGTGGCCCTGGCCAGCGGTCGTGGCGGGCGTCGAGTGTCCCTTGGCGAGCAGCAGGGCGCCGACCACGATGATCGCGGCGAGGGCCGCGGCTCCCAGGGCGGCGGCCAGGAGCGGTCCGCGGCGGCGCGGGCCCGGCAGGCCGGGCGTGGTCGGCGGGCCCGCCGTCGGCGGCAGGCCATACCCCAGCGGAAGGCCGGGCACGGACGGTTGGGTCGCCAGGTGCGGTGGCCTCATGCCCGCGGGGCCGGCGCCGGCCGCCATGGCCTGCCGCGCCGACGGGTCGACGATGCCGAGCAGGACGTCCCGGGCGGTGGGCCGCCGCCGCGGGTCCTTCGCCAGGCACTGCCTGATCAGCGGCAGCAGCGAGGGCGGGACGCCGGTCAGGTCGGGCTCGGCGTTCAGGATGCGGTGCAGCACCGCGGGCACCGCGTCGGCGCCAAACGCCGTCCGCCCGGTCGCGGCGTAGATCATCGTCACCGCCCACGCGAAGATGTCGACCGCGCTGGTCGGCTGCTCGCCTGCCAGCTGTTCCGGCGAGATGTAGGACGGCGTGCCGATCACCCCGCTGGTGATCGAGGTGGCGTCGGTGAGCCGGGCGATGCCGAAGTCGACCACTCGCGGGCCATCCGGGCCGAGCAGCACGTTGGCCGGCTTGAAGTCGCGGTGGACCACACCGGCGCCGTGTATCGCGGTCAGCGCGGTCGCCGTGCCGACCGCGAGCCGCAGCAGCTCGCCCTCGGCCAGCGGCCCGGTGGCCAGGACGCGCTCTTGCAGCGACGGGCCGTCGATGAACTCACTGACCACGTACCGCCGGTCGCCGTCGGTGGTGGCCTCGATGACGCCCGCGGTGACGAACGGCTGGACCTGGTGCACCGCGGCCAGCTCGCGGGCCAGCCGCTCCAGCACCGGCTCGTCGGCGTTGGACCGCAGCACCTTGACGGCCACCCGCTCCTCCCCCGGCCTGGTGCTGCGGCCCAGGTAGACGATGCCCTGACCGCCCTCGCCGAGCCGCCCGAGCAGCTCGAAGCGGCCGAGCCGCACCGGATCGCCCGGCTCTAGTGGCTTGGACGGCATGGTTGTCTCATTTCTTCGCGTCACGCGCCGAGGTCGGCCAGGTCGCTGGGCAGGCCGAGCGCGGCGCGCAGGGCGGCGGTATCGATCGGCTGCTTGCCTGCCGCGGCGAGCAGGTCTGACTGGTACTCCCACTCGCGCAGCAGCGCCTCCACGCGCATCTGGTCCTCCGGCATGCCCCGGACGGCCTGCCGGATGGTGCGCCCGCGCAGGGCCGGCAGCCGCTCGTCGAAGCCGGCGACCGCCACGTGCTCAGCGCGGGGATCGCTGCGCCGGTAGTCGTAGACGTCGGCGGCGATGCGGGTCGCCAGGGCGTTGATGACCCGGCTGGACAAGCTGGCGGTCTTCGGCTCGAAGGCGTTGTCGTAGCCGGCCTGCACCCCGCGCGGCCCGGCGGAGGCGAACCGGATCTTCTCCGGGTGATCGTCGGTGAGGCCGCGGGTCACGGTTCCGGTGACCGCGCGGGCCAGCTCGTCGCCGGCCCGGTCGATGAACTCCGCCGCCGCGTCGGCCTCGCGCGGGCTGAGCCATACCCCGCGCCCGGTGATCCGCCAGATGCCGTCGACCGGCAGCAGGCCGCCCATCCACACCGCCCAGCGCGGTAGCCTGCCGACCTTCTCGGCGGGGAACTGCACGTAACGGCGCGCGGCCGACACGATGTCGGTACACCACACCCCGGGTGAGGGAACCGGGTCCTCGACCTTCCACAGCCCGTAGCGGATGTGCTCGTACCAGTCGGTCGCGCGGGCGGCGAGGTCGGGGGTGACCGACGGGCCGGCGGCGAAGGCCGCCATCGGGTTGTCGGCCGGGTCGTCGTTGTCGGCCGTGCCCAGCAGCGCCAGCTCCTCGGCGAACTCGCCGAACCCCTGTGCCTCCCCCTCGGGCCAGCCCATGTCCAGCACCGCCTTGCGGTGATGGTCCAAGGTGGCCTGCAGGTGCCTGCCGTGCTCGGTGCCGGCCAGGTACTGGCCGAGCGCGTCGTACAGGGCCAGCAGTCCGGACCGGTCACCGAACCGGGCCAGGGCGGCGCGGTCGCGGGCCGGGTCGGCGCTCACGTCGTCCGGGGCCGGGCCGGCGTCGCTGGCGTCGCCGTCCTCGTCGCCGTCGGCCTGCTCGTGGACGCGCTCGATCGCGGTGCCGTACTGCTCGGTGGCTTCCTCGTCCTGCGGCCAGTCCCGGATCAGCGCCTCCAGCTGCTCGGCGGCCTCGGCGTGGTAGCCCAGGTCAAGCAGGAAGCGGGTCACGCCCAGGCGGGCGGCCGGCTCCTCGGTGGCGTCGTCGGGCTGGCTCACGGCCAGGGCCTTGTCGATGAAGGTGCGCTCGGCCGCCGGGTCGCCGGTCGCGCGGGCCAGCGCCGCGGCGAACGTGACCGCGGTCAGCGAGTCGTCGCTCCACAGCAGCCGGGACGCCTCCTCAAGCCGCTCGGGGTCGGCGCCGGCCTCCAGCAGGCTGACCACGAGGTCCCCGTCGATCGCCCGGCCCTCATAGTGCTCATCAAGCAGCCCGGCGAGCTCGTCGGCCGGGGTCGCGGGGTCGCGAATGAGCTCCAGCCGCCGCTGGGCCAGCCGGTCCTGCTCAACCCTGTCTTGCCGCCGCCGCTCCAGTGCCTGCTTGGCGTCCGCCCTGGCGCGGTCTTGCTTCTTCCGGCGGTTGCTCTTTGCCACCCGTCACTCCCGTGCACATGCCGAAAGAGAAGCCTAACGCGCCCAGGCCCCGCTTGGCGCCGAGTCGGCCGGCCCGGGTGAGGCGTCCCGGGGCTAACCTGGCCGTCGCCCTGAACGAACGCTGGCCGGGCATGCCGGAGGGGCCGGGGTGCTCACGGTCACCACGGCCCCGTTGCGGCGCGAACTTGCCTTCGGCTGTTGATCGTGCTTACGGGATGCGGTGCTTGCCGACGTGCTTGACGGTGATGGTGCCCGCGCTTTCCGGATTGGCGCTGCCGGGGGCGTAGTCGTAGACGGTGTGCGTCCTGAAGTTGAAGACGAAGGCGTCGACGATGGCGAAGGTGGCCGGGTCGAGCCAGGTGACGTAGACCTGGTCATGGCCGATCGGGAGGGCGACGTAGTCCACCGGCGGGAAGACGGTGCCGACGAACGGGCCGGCGATCGGGACGCCCTGGACCGTGGAGTCCTTGTAGGTCTGCTCGAAGGTGTTGCCGGTGTTGCGGCCGAGCGTGTACTTGGCGTCGATGACCCAGCCGGTCAGGTCGAACCGCGCGATGCTGATCTTCGGCTGGTGGTGCGCGGAAGCCGCGGGCCGGGCGGCGCTGGCGGGCTTGGCGGCGCTGGCGGACGCCGAACTGGCGACGCCGATGCCGATCCCGGCGGCGGCGACCGTCATCGTCACTCCAGCCGCTGCGAGCCTGATTCGCCTCGTTGAGAACATTACGCCCCTCCTTCTCCTCGGGAGAATTACGGGCGCAGCGTAAGCCCGGGCTGATCGCCGGGACTACGAGTCCAGGCCCAAGATCTCGACGGACTTTTCGCGCATCTCCACCTTGCGGATCTTGCCGGTAACAGTCATCGGAAAATCGTCGGTGATGTGCACGTATCGCGGGATCTTGTAATGCGCGAGCCTTCCGGTCGCGAACTCGCGGACCTTCTCGGCGGTCAGCGCGGGCGCGCCGGGCCGCATCCGGATCCAGGCCATCAGCTCCTCGCCGTACTTGGCGTCCGGCACGCCGATCACCTGCGCGTCCATGATGTCCGGGTGGGTGTAGAGGAACTCCTCGACCTCGCGCGGGTAGACGTTCTCCCCGCCGCGGATCACCATGTCCTTGATCCGCCCGGTGATCGACAGGTACCCGTCGTCGTCCATCACCGCCAGGTCGCCGGTGTGCATCCAGCGGGCGGCGTCGATGACCTCGGCGGTCTTGGCCGGCTCGTTCCAGTAGCCGAGCATGACCGAGTAACCGCGGGTGCACAGCTCGCCGGGCGTCCCGCGGGGGACGCATCTGCCGGTGGCCGGGTCGATGACCTTGACCTCGATGTGCGGGCCGGCCCTGCCCACGGTCGCCACCCGCCGCTCGATGGAGTCATCGGCGCGGGTCTGCGTGGACACCGGCGAGGTCTCGGTCATGCCGTAGCAGATGGAGACCTCGGTCATGCCCATGCGGTCGATGACCTGCTTCATCACCTCGACCGGGCACGGGGACCCGGCCATGATGCCGGTGCGCAGGCTGGACAGGTCGAAGCTGGCGAACTCGGGGACGGCCAGCTCGGCGATGAACATCGTCGGGACGCCGTACAGGGAGGTGCAGCCCTCGGCCTCGACGGCCTTGAGGGTGGCGACCGGGTCGAAGACCGGGGCAGGGATGACCATCGCGGCGCCGTGGCTGGTGGCCGCCAGGTTCCCCATCACCATGCCGAAGCAGTGGTAGAAGGGCACCGGCAGGCAGATCCGGTCGTGCTCGGAGTAGCCGACGAGCTCGCCCACGAAGTAGCCGTTGTTCAGGATGTTGTGATGGCTCAGCGTGGCGCCCTTGGGGAATCCGGTTGTCCCCGAGGTGTACTGGATGTTGATCGGGTCGTCTGCGGTGAGGGAGACCATCCGCTCACCGAGCTGCTCGGCACCGACGTCCGCACCGGCGGCCACGAGCGCGTCCCAGCTGTCCTCACCGATGTAGACGACGTCGCTGAGGTCCGCACACCCGCCGCGGACCTCCTCCACCATGGAACGGTAGTCGGAGGTCTTGTGCGCGATCGCGCTGACCAGCATCCACATCCCGGACTGGTTGACGACGTAGGCGAGCTCGTGGCTGCGGTAGGACGGGTTCACGTTGACGAGCACCGCGCCAACCTTCGCGGTCGCGTACTGCAGCAGCGTCCACTCGGCGCAGTTCGGCGCCCAGATGCCGATCCGGTCCCCCGCCACGACCCCCCGCGCCAGCAGCCCCTTCGCCAGCGCGTCCACGTCACGCGCCAGCTCCGCGTACGTCCACCGACGACCGGATGGCACGTCGACGAGGGCCTCGCGCTCGGCGAAGCGGGCGACCGTGCGGTCGAAGTTGTCGCCGATCGTGTCCCCGAGCAGGGGTGCGGCCGACGGTCCCGAGCTGTAGGACGGCAGTGCTGGAGTCGACACGGTTCCTCCACGGTGCTGGGCGCTGGCGGTTGCCGTCACCCATCTTGGCAGCGAACGACCGCCCGGCAACAGGCTCGCCGCGAGCTCGTCGGGTGACCCGCCGACTACCGTATGACGGGTGCCCCCCTCCGCCGCCGCCTCGCGCCTGCACCTGGGCAGCGCCAGCTCACGCAGCCTGGCCGAGGACATCAGGGCACGCTCCGACGGCGAGCTGCGCCGCCTCGTCCTGCTGCGCCCCGACCTCGCGCGACCGGCTCCGGCCGACCTGAGCGCCCTCGCCGCCCGGGCGAGCACCCGCGCCAGCGTGCAACGTGCCCTCGACACCCTGGACCGCGGGCAGCTCCAGGCGCTGGAGGCCGTGCTCGTCAGCGACGAGGGCGACCGCGCCTCCGTGGCGGCGCTCCTCCGCGTGACGGTGGACGAGGTGGCACCGCTGGTCGAACGGCTCTGGGCGGCGGCCCTCGTCTGGCGCGGCGGCGACGCCGTGCACGTCGTGCGCTCGGCCAGCGAGGTGCTCGGCGCCGTCGCGGGCCTCGGCCCCGGCTTCCGGGAGCTGCGCGGCTCGGTGCCGTACCCGGTGGACGGGGCGCCCGAGCGGGTCGACGAGGCGGCCCTCGACGCGGCGGTCGCCGCCGTCGACGAGCAGGGACGCGCGATCCTCGACCGGCTCGCCTGGGGGCCACCGACGGGGGTCCTGCCCGAGTCGGGCGCCATGGCGCGCGCCGGTGCGGCGCTGCTGGCCGCTCACCTGCTCCTGCGCGGTGAGGGCCGCCACGTCGTCCTCCCCCGTGAGGTCGCGCTCCGCCTACGAGGTGGCCGGCTGCACCGCGAACCCTCCCTCGAGCCCCCAGCGGCGGCTGCCTCCGAACGCTCCATGGCCACCGTCGATGCCGTCGCCGGTGGCCAGGCCAGCGAGCTGCTCGCGCAGGTCGACGAGCTGGTCGAGCGTTGGGGCGCGCGCCCGCCGCGGGTCCTCAGGGGCGGCGGCCTGTCGGTCCGCGATCTGAAGCAGACCACGACGGCGCTCGACCTCGAGCAGGACCGGGCGGCCTTCGTCATCGAGCTGAGCCACAGCGCCGGTCTCCTCGCCGACGATGGATCGCTGGACCCGGTGTTCGCGCCGACGCCGGCCTACGACGAGTGGCAGCAGCAGCCGGCCTCCTCCCGCTGGGCCACCCTGGCCGGGGCTTGGCTCACCATGCACCGCCAGCCCTCCTTGGTCGGCTCGTCGGGCACCGCTGGACCGCGGGGAGGCGGCACCGTCAACGCCCTGAGCGAGGGCACGCTCTGGCCGCCGGGCCGTCGCCGTCGCGCGGAGGTGCTCGACGAGCTGGCCACCCTTCCCCCCGGCGCGGCACCCGAGCTCGGTTCGCTCGAGGAGCGGTTGCGCTGGCGCCACCCGCTGCGGATGGCCCCCGGCTCACCGACCGGCGTCGACACCGTGCTGCGCGAGGCGGAGTGGGTGGGCGTCCTGGGTCGCGGTGCCCTCAGCTCGGCCGGCCGTGCCCTCGTCTGCGACAAGGACGACCCCGCCACCGTCATGGCCGCGCACCTGCCGGCCGCGGTCGAGCACGTCATGCTGCAGGCCGACCTGACCGCGGTCGCCCCCGGCCGGCTCGACGGCAGCCTGAACCGCTTCATGCGCACCGCTGCCGACATCGAGTCCCGCGGTGGCGCAACGGTGTTCCGGTTCTCACCGGAGAGCCTGCGCAGGGTGCTGGACGCCGGGTGGTCGGCCGACCAGGTCCTGCAGACGTTGCGTGCAGCCAGCAGCACCCCCGTCCCCCAGCCGTTGGAGTACCTCGTCGGCGACGTCGCACGGCGCCATGGCCGGACCCGCGTGGGCTCCGTCGGCGGCTACGTGCGCAGTGACGATGTCGGCGTGCTGGACGCCATGCTCGCCGACCGGGGCCTCTCGCCGCTGCAGCTGCGCCGGATCGCACCCACGGTGCTCGTGAGCCCGGCGCCCGCTGCGACGGTGATGGACCTGTTGCGCGACAACGGCTTCTCCCCCGCCGTCGAGACGCCCCAGGGCGGCCTGCTCGTCTCGGCGCCGTCACGGCACCGGGCACCGGCCCGCCGCGCCGCCCCGCCGGTGCGCACGACCACCGTCGACGAAGCGTATGCCGAGTCGCTCGTCGCCGGCCTGCGCGCGGGCGAGGAGGCCGCGGCATACCGGCGCGAGCAGGAGCGCAACCGGCCCGGACCGAGCCTGCCCTCGACCGACCCTGCCGTGACCCTCGCGCTGCTGCGGGACGCCGCCGCGGACCGGCAGGGAGTCTGGATCGGGCACGCGGACCCGACCGGCCGGACCCGCCGGATGCTGTTCTACCCCACCCGGATCGAGGGCGGTCGGGCACACGGCGAGGTCGAGGGCGAGACCGGGGAGCGGTCGTTCTCGGTCCACCGCATCACCGGCGTCGCCCCCGACTGACCTGTCAGAAGATCCGGACGCGTTGCTCCTCCGGCAGCCAGAGCTCGTCGCCCTCCTTGACCTCGAACGCCTCGTAGAACTCGCGCAGGTTGCGCACCACGTTGGCCCGGTACTCCGAGGGGGCGTGCGGGTCGATGGCGAGCAACCGGATGGCCTCCTGCTCGCGCGCCTTGCCCTTCCACACCTGCGCCCAGCCGATGAAGAACCGCTGGTCTCCGGTGAACCCGTCGATCACCTCCGGCTCGCTGTCGCCCGTGGCGATCCGGTATGCCGCGTACCCGATCGTCAGGCCGCCGAGGTCGCCGATGTTCTCGCCCACGGTGAGGGCGCCGTTGACGGTGTGGCCGGGCGCCTGACGGGGTTCGAGCACGTTGAACTGCTCGATCAGCTTCTGCGCCAACGCGTCGAACCGTTTGCGGTCCTCGTCGGTCCACCAGTCGTTGAGGTTCCCGGCCCCGTCGTAGCGGGACCCCTGGTCGTCGAACCCGTGCCCGATCTCGTGCCCGATCACGGCGCCGATCCCGCCGTAGTTGGCCGCGTCGTCGGCCTCCACGTCGAAGAACGGCGGCTGCAGGATCGCCGCGGGGAAGACGATCTCGTTCATCCCCGGGTTGTAGTACGCGTTGATCGTCTGTGGCGTCATGAACCACTCCGCACGATCGACCGGCCGGCCGATCTTGGCGAGGTCGCGGTCGAGCTCGAAGGCGGACGCGCGGCGCACGTTGCCCAGCAGGTCGTCCGCCTCGATGACGAGGGAGGAGTAGTCGCGCCACCGCTCGGGGTAGCCGATCTTGGGGACGAACGTCGCGAGCTTGTCCAGGGCCTTGCGCCGGGTCTCCTCACCCATCCACTCCAGGGAGTCGAAGTCACGGCGGTAGGCCTCGACGAGGTTGGCGACGAGCTGCTCCATGCGCGCCTTCGCCTCCGGGGGGAAGTGCCGCTCGACGTAGAGCTGACCGGCGGCCTCACCCAAGGCGTCCTCGACGAGGCCGACCCCGCGCTTCCACCGCTCGCGCAGCTCGGGGGTGCCGGTCAGCGTGCGCCCGTAGAAGTCGAAGTTCTGCGCGACGACGTCGCCGGAGAGGTAGGGCGCGAGGCTGTGCACGATCCGCCACGCCAGCCACGCCCGCCAGGCCTCCAGCGGCACCTCCCGCAGGGCCGCGGCGAGGCCGGTGAGGAAGCTCGGCTGGCGGCCGATGACCTCCTCGAAGGCCGCGTCAGGCGCACCCAGGCCGCCGATCCACGCGTCCCAGTCGAGCCCCGGCGTCAGCTCGGCGAGCGCCGCCCGGTCGAGCTTGGTGTACGACTTCACCGCGTCGCGCGTGGCCACGGTGTCCCAGTGCGACTTCGCCAGGCGGGTCTCCAGCTCCATGACGGTGCGGGCCAGGCCGTCGGCGTCCTCACCGTCACCCTCACCGCCACCTTCACCGACACCGGCGAGCCGGAACATCGCGGCGATGTGGGCGACGTACGCGTCGCGGATCCCCGCGTACTGCTCCTCGCGGTAGTACGACTCGTCGGGGAGCCCGATGCCGTGCTGCTCCAGGTAGACCACGTAGCGGTCGGAGGCGCGGTCGTCGGTGGCGACCATGGGCTGGACGAAGCCTTCGACACCTTGCCGCTGCAGCGACCCGACGAGCCGGAGCAGCGCGGTGGTGTCCCCGACGGCCGCGGCGGCCGCCAGGTCCTCCGCCAGGGGCCGCACCCCGAGGGAGTCGATCCGGGCCTCGTGCATGAAGCTGGCGAACAGGTCACCGACCTTGCGGCGCGCAGTGCCGGCCGGCGCCGACGCGTCCCGGGCCTCCTCGATGATCGCGCGCAGGTCGCGCTCGGTCGCCTCGCGCAGCAGGTCGAAGGTGCCGTAGCGGCCGCGGTCGGCGGGGATGTCGGTCCGCTCGACCCAGCCGCCGTTGACGTACCCGAACAGGTCGTCCTGGGGCCGGACGGCGCGGTCCATGGCGGTGAGGTCGATGCCCGATTTCATCTGCTGCTCCTCCAGGGGATGGGTGGGTGCCCGCCGACGCTCGCCCGAGCGGTCGGCTCCTGTCAAGCGGATTGGGCCGAGCCGGCGAGCGCCTTCACGACCCGGGAGGGCGAGGGCCGACCGAGCCGGTCGGCCAGCCAGGCGCTCGTCGCCACGAGCTGCTCGAGGTCGACGCCGGTCTCGATGCCGAGCCCGTCGAGGGCCCAGACGAGGTCCTCGGTGGCGAGGTTGCCGGTGGCGCTGTGGGCGTAGGGGCAGCCGCCCAACCCGCCCGCCGCCGCGTCGACGACCGTGACGCCGTGCTGGAGCGCGGCCATGGTGTTCGCGAGCGCCTGGCCGTAGGTGTCGTGGAAGTGCACCCCCAGGCGCTCGACACCGATGCCCTTGGCGTCCAACGCGTCCAACAGGCGCTTCACGTGGCCGGGGGTGCCGACGCCGATCGTGTCGCCGAGGCTGAGCTGGTCGCAGCCGAGGTCCATCA
>JAICYD010000230.1 GCA_025934375.1 Streptosporangiaceae bacterium
GCGGGCTGTTCAAGTCCGTCGCGGTGAAGGCCCCCGGCTTCGGGGACCGTCGCAAGGCCATGCTCGGTGACATCGCCATCCTGACGGGCGGGCAGGTCATCAGCGAGGAAGTCGGCCTCAAGCTGGACGGCGTTGACCTGGACGTGCTCGGCCGGGCGCGCAGCGTCGTCGTCACCAAGGACGAGACCACGATCATCGACGGCGCCGGCGACGCGGAACAGATCTCGGGCCGGGTCAACCAGATCCGCACCGAGATCGACAACACCGACTCGGACTACGACCGCGAGAAGCTGCAGGAGCGGCTGGCCAAGCTGGCCGGCGGCGTCGCCGTCATCAAGGCGGGCGCGGCGACCGAGGTCGAGCTCAAGGAGCGCAAGCACCGCATCGAGGACGCGGTGCGCAACGCACGGGCCGCCGTCGAGGAGGGCGTCGTGCCCGGAGGCGGCGTCGCGCTGCTGCAGGCGAGCCGTACCTCCTTCGACAAGCTGGACCTGGCGGCCGACGAGGCGACCGGCGCGCAGATCGTGCGTCGTGCCGTCGAGGAGCCGCTGAAGCAGATCGCGATCAACGCCGGCCTTGAGGGCGGCGTCGTGGTCGAGAAGGTCAAGACGCTTCCCGCAGGCGAGGGCCTCAACGCCGCCACCGGTGAGTACGTCGACATGTTCGCGGCGGGCATCATCGACCCGGCGAAGGTCACGCGTTCCGCCCTGCAGAACGCCGCCTCCATCGCCGCGCTGTTCCTCACCACCGAGGCAGTCATCGCGGAGAAGCCGGAGAAGGCTGCCGCGCCGGCCGCCCCCGGCGGCGGAGACATGGACTTCTAGTAAGCCCAGCGCTCCGCCAGGCAAGAAGCAGGCCCAGTGGCGGCCCGGTATCACCCCCGGGCCGCCACTTGGCTTTTCGGGGGTTTGGGCCCTGCGACCTGGGTATACAGACCATTGCGATCTTGAAACCGGGGGGTTTGCCAGGGTTCGCTCCCAGAGCTCACGGCCTCGCACGCGATCCCGTCCCAGCACCATCCGAACGTGCGAGGCCGTGACCACCCGTCGAGTCTCGATCGGCCCTGCCGTTGCCCCACAGGCGGGTCCCTTCCCCGGGAAGCGGTCTGGGCGCTCCGACGTGACCCCTTCCCCCGGGGAAGCGGCTTGTGCTTTCCTGGGGCCAGAGGGGTCAAAGGGGGGACGGGGTCCCCCTTTGCCTGGGGGTCTGGAGGGTTGGTTTGTGGCCCCCAGAAAGGCGAGTGCCATTCACCGTGCGGTACCGATAGCCTAGAAGGCGGCCATACACATCCGGCCGGTCGGGAGAGCGGCGGGTGTCAGTTTCCTAATGACGTGAGGTCTTGCTCGTGCCTACCGGCAAGGTCAAGTGGTACAACCCCGAGAAGGGGTTCGGCTTCCTCACCCGCGACGACGGGGTTGAGGTCTTCGTGCATTCGTCTGCCTTGCCGTCGGGGACGAGCGAACTGCGTGCTGGGCAGCGAGTTGAGTTCGGCATCGTTGATAGCCGCAAGGGGCCGCAGGCCCTGCAGTTGCGGCTCCTGGAGGCACCGCCGAGCGTCGCGGCCAACATCGCCAAGCACTCCCGCAAGAAGCCCGACGAGCTCATCCCGATCATGGAGGACCTGGTCAAGCTGCTTGACGGGCTGTCCGACGTTTACCGGCGGGGCAAGCACCCCGATGCCAAGGAAGCCAAGCAGGTCGCCAGCCTCCTGCGCAAGGTGGCGGAGGACATCGAGGCCTGACGACACCGTCCGCGGTGCCTGGGCCACTACTAGCCTCTCCCCGCCTGGCGATCCCGCGCTGGTGCGGGCCTGCGCGATGGGTGGTGAGTTATCAGCCGCCGAAACGGCTGGCGGGCTGGGGCGAGACCTGCTGGGCGCGGTGCGCGCGGATCCGCCGGCGGCGCTGGATGATCAGGTAGATCAGTGCCGCCGCGAGGCAGGCGGCGGTGATGCCGAGGCCGGCCTGGCCGTTGTTCAGCATGGATACCAGCAGGCCGGCCAGGCCGCCGACCACCCAGGACAGCTGGTGCAGGGTCTCGGAGACGGCGAAGGCCGAGGAGCGGACGTCCTCGCTGATCTCGCGCTGCACGATCGAGTCCTGGGCGAGCTTGGCCAGGCCGGTGCCGAGCGCGGCCACGAACGCCACGATCAGCGCCGCGCCGAAGCCGAAGAACCACGCGCAGCCCGCGGTGACCACCGTCGCGACGCCCAGCATGATGAACAGCAACATCTCCGGCGCCCGCGAGCCGACCAGCGAGCCGATGCCCATGGCCACCAGCCCGCCGCCCGCCGCAGCCGCCACCATGCCGCCCAGCGCGACGTTCTGGGACACGCCGAAGTGCCCGGTGCGCAGCAGGAACGCCAGGAAGAAGATCATGTAACCCGACAGCGCGCGCAGCACCGCGTTGCCGCGCATCGCCTCGGCGACGATCGGGCCCACGCTGCCCAGCGTGCGCAGCGCGCGGATCCGCGACCCGCCCGCTGCTGACTCCTCGAGCGGGCGCGTGTTGTTCGGCCCCGGCGGACGCCCCTCCCGGGCCGGATCCGCCGCATTCCGCTCACCGAAATCACCGGGCTCACCGAAATCACCGGGCGCACTGAGGTCACTGGGACCCACGGGCGCCCCCGGCGCGGAGGCGGGCGCGTCCACCTGGCCGGGCAGGCGCAGCGCCAGGATCACGCCCAGGAAGTAGATGATCGTGGCCCCCCGGAGCACCCAGGCAGCGCCGGCTGACCAGGAGATTCCCGCCGCGATCGGGGCGGCCACCGAGGACGCGATCAAGGCGATCAGCGCCGACCGCGCGTTCGCGGCGACCAGCGTGATCTCGGCGGGCAGCAGCCGCGGGGCGATCGAGGCGCGCACCACCCCGAAGCACTTTTGCAGCACGAGCACGCCGAACGCCGCGGGCAGCAGCGTCACCGGGTCGGTGATCGCCGCGGACATCCCCCACACCAGCAGGGCGCGGGCGGCCAGCGTCCCGGCCAGCAGGTACTTGCGCCCCTGCTGCACGCGGTCCAGGGCCGGGCCGATAACCGGCGCCAGCAGGGCGAACGGCGCGATCGTGACGAGCAGGAACAACGCCACCCGGCCCCGCGCCTGGTCAACCGACGTGCTGAAGAAGATCGTGCCAGCCAGCGAGACCGCGACGAACGCGTCGGCGATGCTGCCGGTCGCCGTCAGCTCCGTCAAGGTCGCCAGCCCGGTCCGGTCGGCCCCTGAGGCGCCGGTCACGCGATGCACGGCCCGGCCCGCCGCCGACGTCGCGCGCCTGGTGGCACCCGCAGCCCGCCGGGATCCGGCCAGCGTCGCGCGTCCCGTGGCCCTAGGCCACCTCAGCGCGTCGGACATCTGCACGTACCCAGTATCCTTGCTTCGCGGCCCTGCGACGAGCCTTGGGCGATAACCTGGCCCGCCGGACTCATGGGGCAGTCCGCTTACGGGAGCGAGAAATTGGCAGTTGCAAGCACCGTCCGCAGTCGGAGCAAGGAACCAGACGCGCTCTGCGCGGACGCCGTAGACCTGGCCCGCGAGGCACTAACTACCCCGGATGACTCGGTTCCGGGGAACGGCGGACTCGGCGGCGCGGCTCGCGTGCGCCCCGAGCTCGTCGGGGAGCACCTGGAGGCCATGGCGATAAGCGACCGTGTGGTCACGCACTTGTTCGCGTGCCTGGATCGCGCCTACGTCGGGTGGCGCTGGGCGGTGACGGTGACCCGGGCGCCGCGCTCGAAGATCATCACCGTCGACGAGAGCGAGTTGCTGCCCGGCCCGGAGGCGCTGCTCGCCCCGGCCTGGGTGCCGTGGCACGACCGGCTCCGGCCGGGGGACGTCGGCATTGGCGACCTGCTGCCGGCCAGTGCCGACGACGAGCGGCTGGTCCCGTTCGTCACGCTGGACGGGGACGACGCCGTCACCGACTGGTTCCGCCCCCATGCCGATTCCGAGGACCAGGACGCCGGCCCCGCCGAGCCGTCGGAACTGCCCGCGCCGGGCCGGGCCCGGGTGATGTCGGCCTACGGCCGCGATGACACGGCCGACCGCTGGTATGAGACCGATCACGGCCCGCGCACCCCGCTGTCTCACGCCGCGCCCGCGCACTGCATCAGTTGCGGCTTCTTCATCCCGCTGAGCGGCGGCCTGGGCCGGGTCTTCGGTGCCTGCGCGAACGCGTACGCGCCCGATGACGGTCGCGTGGTGTCGGCCGATCACGGCTGCGGCGCGCACTCGGAGGCGGTTCGGAGCGGCGGCGCCGCGCACGTCGCCACCCCGGTGATCGACGAGTTCGGCTATGACCTGGTCGAGCTGCCGGGCGTCTCGGTGGAGGAGACGGTCTTCGAGCCGTTGTCCCGCGAGGTATACCCCGACGCGGGGCCGGAAGCCTGACCCGCAGTGCCGGCCTGACCCGCAGTGTCGGCCTGACCCGCAGTGTCGGCCTGACCC
>JAICYD010000005.1 GCA_025934375.1 Streptosporangiaceae bacterium
CGGTGCTGTCCTCAAGTACGGTGCTGTCCTCAAGTACGGTGCTGTCCTCAAGTACGGTGCTGTCCTCAAGTACGCTGGCGCCGCCCTGCTCGCCGCGTGGGTGCTGTTTCCCATGTACCTGCTGACGATTGGCGCGTTCAGCGTGCAGTCGGCGATCTACCACTATCCCCGCGACATCCTGCCCCCGCTGTCGTGGGGCACCATGCGGTTCTTCCTCGATTCCCAGGGGGTGGCGACGGCGCTGGGGCGCAGCCTGATCGTCGCCGCGATCACCGCCGCGGCATCGGCGGCCCTGGGGATCCCGGCCGGGTACGCGCTGGCTCGCTACCGGTTCCGCGGGCGGGACTCCTACCGGGTGACGATCGTGTCGACGCGAGCCTTCCCGGTGGTCGTGCTGTCCATCCCGCTGGCCGTGTTCGCCTTGCAGTGGGGCATCTACGACACGGTATGGGCGGTGGCGTTCATGCACACCGCGCTGACGCTGCCGTTCGTCGTGCTGATCAGCTCCAGCGTGCTGGCCGCGATCCCCGCCGACCTGGAGGAGGCGGCTCAGGTGTTCGGGTGCAGCCGCCCGGCGGCGTTCGCCCGGGTGACCTTGCCCCTGGCCATCCCCGGCCTGGCCGCGGCCGGCGGCTTCGCCCTCCTGATGTCCTACAACGAGGTGTTCGCGGCCTCCGTCTTGACGCTGGAGCGGCCCACCCTGCCGGCGTTCGTGCTGAACGCGCTGACATCGTCCCCGGAGCCGTACAAGTACGCGGCCGCGTGGCTGCTGATGGTGCCGACGTTCGTATTTATCTTCTTCATCCGCCGCTACATCCTCGGCGTCGGGCAGGCCCGGTAGACAACCAGTAGACAAGTAGAGGGGAACCTCGGTGGCCGACATCGTCATCCGCGGGGTACGCAAGACGTTTGGCCGCGGCCGGGTCGCCGCCGTCGACTTCGTTGACCTGACGGTGGCCGACGGCGAGCTGTTCGTGCTGCTCGGCCCGAGCGGCTGCGGCAAGACGACGCTGCTGCGGATGATCGCGGGCCTGGAGGCCGCCGACAGCGGTTCGATAGTGATCGGCGACCGGGAGGTGACCACGCTGCCGCCGCGCAAGCGGGACCTGGCGATGGTCTTCCAGAACTACGCGGTCTTCCCGCACCTGACCGTGGAGCAGAACATCGCCTTCGGCCTGCGGATGAAGGGCGGCGCCGGCGCCGCCGAGATCACGGGGAAGGTGCGGCAGGCCGCCGACCTGGTCGACCTCGGCGGCCTGCTGGACCGCCGCCCCGCGCAGCTGTCCGGCGGGCAGCAGCAGCGAGTCGCGGTCGCCCGGGCGCTCGCCGTCAGCCCCTCGGTGCTGCTGATGGACGAGCCGCTGTCGAACCTGGACGCGCTGCTGCGGCTGAAGTTCCGCTCTGACCTCAAGCGGATCGTCCACGAGCTGGGCACGACCGTCATCTACGTCACCCATGACCAGGTCGAGGCGCTGAGCCTGGCCGACCGGATGGCCGTCATGAGAGAAGGGCGGATCGTGCAGGCCGGGCCGCCGCTGGAGGTGTATGACCACCCGGCGTCCACCTTCGTGGGCGGCTTCCTGGGCAGCCCGCCGATGAACTTCCTGCCGGTCGCGATCGACGGCGTCGTGTCCCCCGGCCCGCGATCATCGGAGGCGGGCTCCGCCGACGACGGCCCCCGCGCCATGGTGGGGCCCCGCGGGGATAGCTTCCCCGCCCCCGAGGCCATGCGCGGCTGGTGCGGGCGGGAACTCGTGGCCGGCATCCGCGGCGAGAACATGGACGTGCTCGGCGAGCGCGCCCCCGGGACCGTCGCCGGGAAGGTCCTGGTCGTCGAGCCGCTCGGCGCGCAAACCCTGGTCACCGTGGCCAGCCAGGACACCGAGGTCAAGGTGCTGACCGCGCCCGGCTACACCGCCCCGCCCGGCGGCGACGTGTGGCTGCGCCCCGTCCCCGACAAGGTCCGCTGGTACGACCCCGACTCCGGTGCCGAGCTCACCGGCCCGTAACCCGCGCCTGCCGCCCAGTCAGCGGCACTACGCCGCGCTCAGCGCTGCTCGTTATGGACGCGCGCCTGCTGGCCACCGCCGACCACGACGGCACTCGCCTGTGGGCCCTGCCCTGACCTCCACCATGCACGCCGATCCACCGCCCGCTCACCTCGTCCATTCCGGCCGCGCCAATCGCCGTCCGGGCATTTAGTCGTGATAGAATTCGAAGTAGTCCTGTTAATTGTATTTTGTTCTGAAAATGATCATCTGGCGGCCCCGGGGAGGTGTGCGCGATGGCAGGCTTCACGGCTGGGGACGACAAGCGGCAGCGACCTTCGAGGAGACGATCTTCGGAGGAAGGGTCTTCGGCGGAAGGGCCCCCCGGAGGACGGCCCCCCGAGGATCGCAACCCCCGCTGGGAACGGTTCGCGCAGGGCGCGCCGGGCGACGAGGCAAAGCCCAGCGCACGGCAGGTGGCGCTCTTGAGCGAGCTGTCAGGGCCAGATGGACGGTGCGCGGGCGCTACCGATGACGAGGTCTTCGGCGTGCTCGGCCAGTGGGACGCGGTGAACTGCTGGGTGGAAGGCCGGCAGCTGGCGGTGGTGCGCGAGCTCATCCGCCGCCGCCCTGACGAGCGGAACGCGGGCGCGGCGACGGAGCCCGGGCTCCCGTGGGACTGGGATGACCGGCTCGCCCGCGAGATCGCACTCGAATTGCACGTGTCCGTCCCCGCCGCGCAAAAGCTCGCCTGGGCCGCCTGGGCGCTGGAGGCCCGGCTGCCCCGGATCGGCGATGCCCTTGACAACGGCCGGCTCCGCCTCGGCAAGGTCAAGATGGTCATCGAGGAGACCGACGTGCTCCTCGATCCCGGCCAGCTCGCCGCGGCTGAGGAGCTGATACTGGCCGGCCTCGACCGGTGCAGGACCTGGCTGGACCTGCAGCGCCTGGTTCAGCGGGCCGTGGTCACCGTCGACCCGGACGGCGCGCGCAAGCGGCGGGAGCGGGAGGAAAAGGAGCACGCGCGGGTCCGCTTCTGGCGCGAGGCCGCCGGGACCTGCGCCCTGAAGGGGGCCGGCCTGCCGACCGACGAGGCCTTGAAGGCGTACGCCCACGTTGACCAGCGCGCCCAGCAGTACCGCGCGGCCGGCGTCAAGCGCCCGATTGACATCCTGCGCGTAGCCGCCTACCTCGACCTACTCAACCTGGTCCCGGTCGCCGACCGGATCGCCCGCTTTCAGGCCGAGGACATCGCCCAGGACGCCGGCGCGCCCGCCGGGACCACGCGGCCGCCCACCGGGAAACCAAGGCCAGACCCTACCTCCAACGACGCCGCCGCCCGGCCCGCCTCACCCCAGACAGGCCCGGATGGGGACCCCTGGAATCGCCCGCCCGACGACGGCTTCCCGGTCGCCGAGGACCCGTGCGGACGGTGCTCGCTGGGCGAGTGCCCCTGCCGCGACTGGGTACCCACCGAGCCCCCGTGCGCCGACTGCGGCCAGGACGCCTGCCAGTGCGGCCGCCCCGCTGGTGATGGCACCGCGCCTCATGGCACCGCGAGCGAAGGCACCGCGAGCGAAGGCACCGCGAGCGATGCTGCCGCCGGCCCAGGCTCCGGGAACCCCCCGGGACCCGAGCCGGCCATCGCCGCGGAGGTCAACCTGATCCTGCGTCACCTTGACATCCCGTTCGTCACCGCCGCCGGTTACCGGCTGCGGGCCGGAGCGGCCCGCAGCCTCGGCACTCTCGACCCCGCCCTGGCCCGCCGGATCGCCGAGGCGGCCGCCCGGCACCCGGGCAGCACGTTCTGCCTGACCATCGTCAACGCCGACGGTCACGCCATCGGGCATGGCTGCTGCAAGCCCCGTAAGGAACGCCAGTCACGCCGATCCCGCAAGGGCCAGCGGGACGGCCCGCCACCTCCCCCACCACCAGCATCTAGCTTCACCCTCACCCCTAGTCCGGGCTCCGGGCCGCCAGGCGGCTATGGCTCCTGGATCCTCACGCTCCCCGGGCGGGCCGGACAGTACGTCGTCGACCTGCACCCGGTTCCGACCGACGGGTGCGGGCATCAGTACGAGTCGGCCCGTCACGACCCGGGCGACCTCCTGCGGCACCTCGTCACCGTGCGCGATGGCGAGTGCGGCTTCCCGGCCTGCTCCCGGCCTGCCCGGGAATCGGACTTCGAGCATGCGCGGCCATTCGAGCAAGGCGGCCCCACCTGCGGCTGTAACTGCTGGTCGTGCAGTCGCTCCTGCCATCAGCTCAAGCAGTCCGGCGGCTGGGAGGTCACGGAGATCAGGCCCGGCTACCACCAGTGGACCACCCCGTCTGGCCGCACGTTCACCCAAGAGCCCTGGCGATACCCCGCCTGAGGACAGGGCCGTTGAACCTCGGCCGCCGCCCATCCGTTTAGCTCAGTAGGACGGGGGCGCCCTGGGCATCGGTTGGGGAACGGCTCAGGGCACCGCCACACGCACGCCCGATCACGGGAATGGGAACCGGGCTCGCGCGCAGGGTTGGCAACGCGGGGGTAACGCGGCCTGGCCGGAAACGGCAGGAGCGGGAGATTCACATGACCGACGTAACCAGCGCGTCCGAGGGCGGCCAGCTGCGCCCGGAAGACGCCGCCACCTTGACGGAGTTCCAGGCTCGCCGCGACGCCGAACTGGACCGGATCGGCGCGGCAAACCGGTCCGGGCGCGGCCGGGCGCGGCTCGCCTTGGTCATCGCGGGCATGATTCCCTGCGGCGCCCTCTGGTACTGGTTCTGGTGGTACTCGGGCCCGGCGCGGTGGGGCATGAGCTGGGCGCTCACCCCAAGCGGGGCACTCACAGGGACCCGGTCGCGTTCTCGATCTCGGAGTCGGGGATCCAGTTGCCGTGGAAGCCGGCGTTGTGCCGGTGCGGGATATGGATGCGCGCGACCGGGCCGCCGAGCAGGTCCTGGGCGTGGTAGATCAGCACCTCGCTGGAGTCCGTCGGCAAGTCGATGACGCTGGTGATGAGCCAGCCGTCGTCTTCGGCGGACTCTGGCGACATGGGCACGAACAGCGTCTCGATGCCGACCCGGCCCGGGCCGTGGTCGAAGAACTCACTGCTGCCGGCGGCCAGGTCGTGCTTGAGGATGCCGCTGTTGCCCATGCGGGAGTTCATGTAGGCGTACCGGTGCTGGTAGCCGGTCAGCCGCTCGTCATGCCGGGGCATCTCCTGCGGCCGGTCGGACAGGACCTCCCGGGTCGCCGTCCCCTTCTGCGGGTCGATGATGAACCGGGCCAGGTGCGACTTGGAGTCGGTCGGGCCGGACAGGTCGTTCTTGAACAGGACGGGAGCGTTGCACGCGTCCAGCGCGACGTTGCCATCGGGCAGGTCGAAGGCGTTCAGGGTGTGGAAGACGCACGCGCCGGGCGCGTCGGCGTAGCTAATCCTGCCGCCGGCCCCGCCGGGCCCGGAACCGTCCCGGCGGACCAGCCCGAACCGGACCGGGTAGTCCTGGTCCCACATGAACGGGAACTCAAGGCCCGCGGCGTGCGCGGCCTCGTTGAACTGGACCGGGCCGTCGAGGAAGATCGCCCACGTGGGCGTGATCGCGCAGTCGTGGATCACCGGGCGGCCGGTCAGCGGCACCTCCACGCGCTCGCTGACCTTGCCGTCAGCGCCAAGGACCTGATACAGCGCGTGGTCCCACTGCCAGAAGTACGCCACCCCGTGCAGCGCGCCGGTGCGCGGGTCGCGGTGCGGGTGCGCCGTCCATGAGCCGCCGAGCGTCCCGTCGAAGTCGCAGCGGGCGACCGACTCCAGCTCGTAGCTGACCTCGATCGGCAGCACGCCGCCCTCGGCGAAGGAGTACGTGCGGCCGTTGACCGCGAACACGTGCGTCTGCGAGACGTTGGCCTCGACGAACCGCGGCCCCTTCCGCTCCTTGTAAGGTTCACGGCGGCTGATGACCTCCGGGCCGGGGAGCCGGGGCAGGCCCAGGCTCTTGGTGATCTTGTCGTCGCGCACGAACCGGTTGCGGTACCACAGCGCCTTGCCGTCCCGTATGCGCACCCCGAAGATCATGCCGGAGCCGATGAACCAGTTGTAGGTCCGCGGGTTCTCCGGGTCGAAGGGGTTGGCGTTGGAGCCCACGCGCAGGAACCGGCCGTTGAGCTCCCGGGGGATCGTGCCGGTGACCCGCAGGTCGTGAATGGTCATCTCCTGGCGGACCGGCGCGAACGGTCCCTCCAGGTAGCCGTTGACCGGGGCGTCGCCGCCCTCGATGGCCGCAGGGTCGCTGCTCCCCGTGGATTCGCCGGGCAGGCTCAGGTGCGTCTTGGCCATCGTTGCTCTCCTCGGCGTCGGCGTCGTGGCGGCTTTCGTTGCGTACCAGCCAGTATGCGCATCGATGTCGCCCAGGTCTTTAGCGGAGTATTCAACCTTTGATCTGACTCTCGTATGAAAGTTACAATGCGGACGACCCCGAGCTGCTGGCGCCGGTCCCGAGGCGCGCGGGGGCTGCTAGCGCAAAACGCCTGTGCATATGCACGGGATTTTGCAGGGGCGCGCGGGCTAGATAGTGCGCGAGGTACGATGGCGGTCGCACGAACTGGGTATATACCTGCAAACCAGTAAGAATGGGACCACGCGGAGCGAGATGGCGGGTACTGTATGGCACCGTGCAGTAATGCGTCGGGTCGCCCGTGCCTGACTGGCCGCTGACCTCGTACCTGGGTCCGCTGGGAGCATTGCCGACCGCGCCCCGGCTGGCCCGTGGTTTCGTCGTCCAGGTGCTCACCAGCTGGGGGCTGACCGAGTCCCTTGACGTCCTTGAGCTGATCGCCAGCGAGCTCGCCACCAACGTGGTGCGGGCGGCGACCGACGCCGACGGCATCCCCCGCTACGACTTCGACGGTCGGCTGCACCTGATGTGGCTGCGGCTGCTGTCGGACAAGGACAAGGTCATGCTCGAGGTCTGGGACGACCTCCCGGAGACCCTCGGCGCCCCGGTCACCCGGCACGCCCGCGATGACGACGAAACGGGTCGCGGCCTGGACATGGTCGAGATGCTGACCGATGACTGGGGGTGGGAGACGGTTCCCGGCTGGACCGGAAAGCGCGTCTGGGCGATCGTCTCCGCCAAGTATGAAGACCAGTAGCTTTTGGCTAACGCTGAACGCGCTGCCAAGCCCGCCTCGTAAGTCCTGGGATCCAGCCCCAGGGCGAGCCGCTAGCGGGTCGAGACGGGGTTGAACCCGGACAAGGTCAGGTGGCCGGCGTCGACCGGGATGACGACGCCGGTCACCTTCGCGGCGAGGTCGGAGTTCAGGTACAGCGCGGTGTCCGCGATGTCCTGCGGGTCCAGCCACGAGGTGCCCTTCAGCAGCGTGTAGTGGAAGCCGCCCTCGTCCATGTCGGCCTCGGTGCCGCCGGGGTGGCCGGCCAGCATGTCCCACATGCCCTGGTGGTTGGTCATCGGCGTCTTGACGGCGCCCGGGCTGACCGCGTTGCACCGGATGCCGTGGGGGGCCAGTTCCAGCGCCAGGTTCTTCATCAGCCCGATGAGGCCATGCTTGGCGGCCACGTAGTGCGCGGTGTACTGCCCGGCCTCCAGGGCGTTGACCGACGCGGTGATCACGATGGAACCGGACCCGCGCTCGATCATGTGCGGCGCAACCGCCTTGGCCGAGCGCCACACGCCGGACAGGTTAACCCCGACCATTTCCTCCCACGCCGCATCGGTCAGCTCCCAGAAGTTGCCGAGCGTCCAGATGCCGGCGTTGGCGATGAGGATGTCGATCTTGCCGAGCTCGGCGATCCCCGCCGCGACCGCCGCGTCCAGCTCGGCCTGGCTGCGGACGTCGGCCTTCATGGCGATGGCCCGGCGGTCCAGCGCCTCGACCTGCCGGACCGTCTCGTCCATGTCCTCGCGGGTGGCCAGCTTGTAGGAAACGCTCGGCAGCTGATCGAGGATGTCCACGATGATCACATCGGCGCCCTCGCGCGCGCAGGTCACCGCGTGCGCCCGCCCCTGTCCGCGCGCCCCTCCGGTAATGAAGGCCACCTTGCCGTCCAGCATGCCCATCGCGGTCCTCCGCTCGCCTCAGCGCGCCCCGTTTCCGGTGCTCGCGGCCCACTGGCGAGGATGCCGCGTGCGCCGAGGCGGCGCAAGGGAGTCCTCGCGGCCCTGTGCGCGACCCCAATGACGCCACAACGCGACTTGGCCCGCGCCCAGACCCCAACGCCAAGCACCAACCCCGCGAACCCCGACGCCAAGCGCCCACCACCAAGCGCCTCTTGCTGCGCCTCTTGCTGTTATCAGGTGGGGTTGCGGGGCAGGGGCAGCGGCCCGCCGGGGGCGGCCGACAGGCCGGGGCCAGTCAGCGGGCCGCCGCCGGCCAGGACGGCCCGGCGCAGCGCCGGGGCGGCCCGGTAGTGCCCGTCGCGGTACCAGTTCTCCAGGCTGTCCAAGATCGTGAGCACAGTGCGCGTGCCCCATTGCTGTCCCCAGGCGATGGGCCCGCGCGGGTAGTTCACGCCCAGCCGCATCGCCACCTCGACGTCCTGCGCCGAGGCGACGCCGCTGGCCACGGCGTCGGTCGCCAGGTTGGCGAGCATCGCCACCGTGCGCGTCACGATCATCCCCGGGATGTCGTCGATGACGTGGACGTCCATCCCGGCCTGCCGGAACAGCCCGACCGCCTCGGCGATGCCGGCCGGGGGGCAGCCGTCGGAGGCCGCGATGGCGATCGCGGACGCGGTGGCGTCATCCAGCGTCCGGTCAACGACGATCACCGGCCGTTCCAGGGCGAAGGACACCGACGACGCGGTGGCCCCGTTGCACCGGTCGAGCACGACCCCGCAGGGCAACTCCACAGTGCCGTCGAGCAGCCCCATCTCATCGTCGGGGTCGCCCGGCAGCACGCGCACGCCGGAGCGGGCCAGCAGCGTGCTCAGCGACGTTGGCCCGTACTCGGTGACTAGGCCGGGGACGATGCCGTCCTGGGCGACCACGCGGCTGGCCCGGGCGACCGGGCCAGCCGCGGCGTGCTCCCCGGAACCGCCCGCGACCGGGTAGCCGTAGCACCCGCGCCCGGCCTTGCGGCCCAGCCATCCCGCCTCGACGAGCGCTCGCTGCGTGAGGGACGGGGCGAACCGCGGGTCGAAGCCGAACGCGGCCCACACCGACCGGGTGACCGCCTCATTCACGTCGTGGCCGATCAGGTCCATGAGCGCGAAGGGCCCCATCCGGAAGCCGGCCGCGCCGGTCATGACCGCGTCGATGACCGCGAACGACGCGACGCGCTCCTCATAGGCTCGCCAGGCCTCCGCGTAGAAGGGGCGGGCGATCCGGTTGACGATGAAGCCCGGCGTGGCCGCCGAGTGCACCACGGTCTTGCCCCACTCGCGGCCGAGCGCCGCCGCCTGCTCGGCGACCGCTGGCGAGGTCGCCAGGCCCGAGATCACCTCGACGAGCCTCATCGCCGGGACCGGGTTGAAGAAGTGCAAGCCGACCAGGCGCTCCGGGTGGGCCAGCCCGGCGCCCATCGCGGTCGGCGTGAGCGAGGATGAGTTGGAGGCGAGCACGCAGTCGGTCGCGACCACCCGCTCCAGGCTCGCGAACAGCGTCTTCTTCGCGGTCAGGTCCTCAGCGATCGCCTCGACGACCACGCTGCAGCCGGCCAGGCCGCTCAGGTCGGCGGCGACGGTGATGTCCAGGGCGTCCGCGTCAACGGCGAGCCGGCCCCTGGCGACCTGGGACTTCACCTGGCTACGGATCCGGCCGACGGCGCGCTCGGCGGCCCCCGCGACCGCGTCAAGCAGCCGCACCCGGCGCCCCGCGACCGCCGCCACCTGCGCGATCCCCGCGCCCATGGTCCCGGTGCCGACCACGGCGACCGGCGGCGCGTCCGGGAACGGCGCGCTCATGGGGCGGCCTCGGGGAGCTTGAGGTTGTAGACCGCCGACGCGTTGCCGGCCAGGACCAGGGCGGCGGTCTCCTCATCGGGGAGCGCGACGGCGACGGCGCGCGCGTTGGCCGCGATGCCCGGCACGCCCGGCCAGTCGGTGCCGAAGATCATCCGGCGGGTCAGCCGCTTCCAGTTGTGCCTGGCGTAGTACTCGCGCAGCCGCGAAGGCGGCAAGCCGGACAGCTCGATCCACACGCGCTCGCTCGACAACGCCATGAACGCCGCCGCGTCATACCACCAGCCCCGCCCGCCGTGCGCGAGCACGACGGACAGGCGGCGGAAGTCGCGCAGCACGTCGTCCAGCAGGACGGGGTCGGCGAACTTGTTCGAGCTGCCGGGGAACACGCTGGTGCCGCAGTGCACCACGAGCGGGATCCCCGCCTGCTGGCAGACCTCGTAGGCCGGGTAGAGGGCCGGGTCATTGGCCGCGATGCCGGCGTGCACCGGGTGGACCTTCAGCGCGACGGCGCCGAGGTCCAGCTGGCGCCGCAGCTCCTCATCGACCGGGTAGTGCAGGTGCGGGTTGACGTTGGCGATGACCTTGATGCGCTGAGGGTTGCGCGCGGCGAGCGGCAGCACGTCCTCGATCGGCTGGATGCCGGTCGCCTTGGGGCTGTACTCGGTCATCAGCAACGCGACGTCGACGCCCTCGGCGGCCAGGTAATCATCGAGCCGGCCGGGGTCGGCGGTCCCGGCCGGGTCATACACCCGGCGCATCGCGGACGCGTCGCCGAAGTCGTCCGCCCAGTCCTTCCAGGCTGGCTTCAGCGTCGGCAACCTGGCGACGTGCAGGTGGACATCGACCAGTGGCAAGCCGTCGATCATCAGCGCAGTGCCTTCACCAAAAGCAGCGCTCTCGTCATAAGAGCACTGTAGCGGCCGTCACAGGAGCACAGTAGCGGCCTTTGCCCGCAGTTCCACCCGGCGGACCTTGCCGGTCGCGGTCGCCGGGTAGGAGTCCGTGAAGATCACCCGGCGCGGCCGCTTGAACGACGGCAGCCCGGTCCGGCAGTGCTCGATCAGCTCGTCCTCGGTGACGGTCGCCCCGGCGGTCTGCCCGGGCTCGAGGATCACGTAGGCCACGGGCTTTTCCAGCCCGTCTCCGTCATGGGCGGCCACCACCACGGCCTGGGAGACCGCCGGATGCGACAGCAGCCGCGCCTCGACTTCCATCGGGGAGACCCAGATGCCGCTGGCCTTGATCATGTCGCCGGTGCGCCCCAGGCAGGTGTAGTACCCGTCGTCGTCGCGCACGTAGGTGTCGCCGGTGCGCAGCCACTCGCCCTGGTACACCTGCCGGGAGGCGTCGTAGCGGGACCAGTAGCCGGTCGCCGCCGAAGCGCCCCGCACGAACAAGGTGGCCGGGACGTCATCGCCCACCTCCTGCCCGCTTTCCTCATCGACCAGCTTGAGGTCATACCCGGGCACCGCCCGCCCGGTGGTGCCCGCCCGCACCTGGCCGGGGGCGTTGGACAAGAAGATGTGCAGCATCTCGGTCATGCCGATGCCGTCGATGATGTCGATGCCGAAGTGAGCCGTCCACCGCTGGTACAGCGCGGCCGGCAGCGCCTCCCCGGCCGAGGCGGCCAGCCGGACCCCGGCCATGGCGTCGGCGGGCATCCCGGCCCGCAGCATGTTCGCGAAGAACGTCGGGCCGCCGAAGAACAGCGTCGCCCCGTACTTCACGGCCGCCTCGGCGATCAGGTCCGGCCGCGACGGCGCCGCGTTCAGCACCGCTGACGCGCCCGCCGACAGCGGGAACAGCACCGAGTTCCCCAGCCCGTAGGCGAAGAACGCCTTGGCCGCCGACAGGCACCGGTCCTCCGCGCGGATGCCGAGGACCTGGGCGCCGTAGGTTTCGCACACCACCCGCACCGAGCCATGCCGGTGCATCGCCGCCTTCGGCGTCCCGGTGGTCCCCGACGTGTACAGCCAGAACGCGGGCGCGTCGGCCGAGGTGTCGTACACCCTTTCATCCGGCGCGGCCGCCGAGACGTCGCCGAGCAGGTGCACCGGGACCGGGGCGCCCAGCGGGGCGACCGCGACAATCCCCGCGAGCTCGGGTGCCGCTTCGGCCGCGGCCGAAGCGACCGCCGCGAACTCCGGCGTGACGGCCAGGAACCGCGCCCGGGAGTCGCGCAGCAACTCGGTGACGCCTTCGGCGCGCAGCATGGTGGAGACCGGGACCGGGATGGCGCCGATGCGCATCGCGGCGAGGTACACCATGACGAACTCCGGCGTGTCGGCCATCAGCATCAGCAGCCGCTGCTCCGGCTCCAGGCCGACGGACCGCAGCCCGGCCGCGGTCCGGCACGCCATCTCGTGCAGCCCGGCGTAGCTCAGGTCGCCGGCCGCGCCGGCCAGCGCGACCCGCTCGCCGTCCCCGGCGGCCAGCCGCCGGTCGAGCAGGTAGTCGCACGCGTTGAACAGCTGCCCCATCGCAGTGCCGTCCCTTGGTTAGGCCAGTAGTCAGGCGAGGTGAACGTAGTCGTAGTCGAACGGCTGCCCGTTGATGCCGCCGCCCTTGGGAGCACCGCGGGGCGGCGCCAGCCAGGCGGCGATCTTGCCCCGCTCGAGCACCGGGCGCATCAGCGACCGCACGAACGCCTTGTCAGTGTCCGTGGGCAGCCATGTGCCCTTATTCTGCTCCCACTCGGCGGCCTGGAGCACCTGCCCGGCGGGAGATACCTCGATCGCGGCGAACGCGCCGACCCGCCGGTTGAACGCCGGGTGCGGCAGCGCCAGCCGCTGCGGCAGCCCGGCCGATTCCAGGATCCGGTTCCACCGCTTGACGCCGCCCTCGCAGTCGGCGATGTACGCGCGGCGCAAGTCGGTGTTCAGCCCGGTCAGCGCCAGCACCTCGGCCTGCCCGAGCTGCCCGTCGACCAGCGCGTCGACCATGATGGAGTCGCTGGTCAGCAGGTGATCGTCCTTGCGCCGTTCCTCCATCCAGCGGCCCTTCAGCCCCGCGGTGTAATAGTTGGCGACGTTGGTGGAGGTCTCCCCGCCGAACAGGTCCAGCGAGACGGAGTAGTGGAAGTTCAGGTACTTCTGGATGACGCTCAGCGGGATCGCGCCGCGGGCGGCCACGTCATCGGTGTCGTTCTCGGCCATCACCTGCGCGGTGCGCTCGACCACCCGGTCCACCCCGGTGGTGCCCACCATCATGTGATGGGCCTCTTCCTTGAGCATGAACTCGCACGTGCGCGACAGCGGGTCGAACGCGGACTCCTTCAGCGTGCCCAGCTGGTACTTGCCGTCCCGGTCGGTGAAGTAGGTGAACATGAAGAACGACAGCCAGTCCGGCGTCTCCTCGTTGAACGCCCCCAGGATCCGCGGTGAGTCCGCCGAGCCGGAGTTGCGGCGCAGCAGGTCGGCCGCCTCCTCACGGCCCTCGCGGCCGAAGTAGGCGTGCAGCAGGTACACCATCGCCCACAGGTGACGCCCTTCCTCCACGTTGACCTGGAACAGGTTCCGCAGGTCATACAGCGACGGCGCCGTCGCGCCGAGGTTGCGCTGCTGCTCCACCGACGCCGGCTCGGTGTCGCCCTGGATCACGATCAGCCGCTGCAGCTCAGCCCGGTACTCCCCGGGCACCTTCTGCCAGGCCGGCTCCCCCTTGTGCTGCCCGAACGCGATCCGCCGGCCCGGGTCGCGCTCGGCCAGGAAGATCCCCCACCGGTACTCGCTCATGGGCACGTGGCCGAACTGCGCCCACCCTTCGCCGCGCACGTCGATCGCGGTGCGCAGGTACACGTCCTGGGTCGGCAGCGTCGGGCCCATGTCCCGCCACCACGACAGGAAGTCCGGCTGCCAGGATTCCAGGGCCCGCTGCAGCCGCCGGTCCTCGTGCAGGCTGACGTTGTTGGGGATCTTCTCCGCGTAGTCGGGCGTGGTCATGGTCAGACCCTCTTCCGGTCGAAGGTGGCGCGCTTGCCGGTCCCGTAGGCGCGCAGGGCCCCGTCGGGGCCGGAGGCGTTGGGCCGGTAGAAGATCCAGTTCTGCCAGGCCGACAGCCGCGCGAAGATCTTGGTCTCGATGGTCTCCGGCCCGGCGAACCGGTAGTTCGCCTCCAGGCCGGTCAGCGCGTCCGGGGAGAACGAGGCCCGCTCCTCGATCGCGATCCGCACCTCGTCCTCCCAGTCGATGTCGTCGGGAGCGAAGGTGACCAGGCCGAGCTCCTCGGCCTCCTGCGCCGCCAGCGGCTCACCGCGCCGCTTCATCACGGCGGCCAGCCCGTCCGGGTCGCCGTGGAAGCGGGCCTGCAGCCGGGTCAGCCCATTGCCCATCAGCAACGAGGCATGAGGCGCCTCGGTGGTGTTGATCGCGCCCGCGGTGATCGTTGCGGGCCCGGCGTCCCCGTCGGCGTCTTCGAACAGGCCGGCGAGCATGTATGAGCGGTCCGCGGCGAGCGCCAGTTCCAGCAGCGACCCGGCGAAGCAGGACCCCGGCTCGATCAGCGCGATCAGCGACCGCGAGGTCACGTCCAGCCGCTTGAGCGTCCGCTTCAGGTACAAGGCGATCTCCCGGGCGAGCCAGTCGGCGGGATTGTCCAGGAGCAGGCGGTCGTGGGCCAGCACCCGGTCCGGCGATCCAATGGTGCGCAAGACCCAGGTGCCGATCTCGGTCTCGTTGGTGCGCAGGTCCAAGATCAGGTCGTCGAGCTCGCGGGTCATCGCGAGGGTCCAGAAGCCGGCCCCCTGGGCGTGCACGTCCGCGATGGACGCGGGCGCGTCGCCCGCCGGGCCGTGCACGGTGATCTCGGCGACCCCCCGCCCCGCGTCCAGCCGCGCCGATACGTGCCGGTAGGAGATCGTGTCGCCGGTTCGCGTCTTGTCCAGCGGGGCGAGCGGTATCCCGGCCTCGTCACCGGATCGCTCGACCAGGCGGCGGCCTCCGTCACCGGCGCTGCCGCGGGCGATCGCCTGGGCGCGCTCGGATACCTGGTCCTGCCACCGCGCGCGCGGCACCACCTCATCGACCAGCCGCCAGGTGACTGCCTTCTTGCCGCCGATGCCCTCCGCCTTGGTGGCGAAGTAGTCGGCGATGTCCCGGCGGACGTGCCGCTTGTCCACCACCCGGGTCAGCCCGCCGGTCCCCGGCAGCACCCCGAGCAGCGGCAGTTCCGGGAGCGAGACGACCGAGGAACGGTCATCGATGAGCATGATGTGCTGGCAGGCCAGGGCGAACTCGTAGCCGCCCCCGGACGCCGTTCCGTTCAGCGCGGCGATGTAGACCTGGCCGGAGTTCTCGCTCGCGTCCTCGATGCCGTTGCGGGTCTCGTTGGTGAACTTGCAGAAGTTCACCTTCCACGAGTGCGACGACGCCGCCAGCATCCGGATGTTCGCCCCGGCGCAGAAGACCTTCTCCTTGCCGCTGGTCACCACCACGGCCCGCACCCCGGGGTGCTCGAAGCGAAGGCGCTGCACGGCGTCGTAGAGCTCGATGTCCACGCCCAGGTCATAGGAGTTGAGCTTCAGCTCATACCCCTCTACCAGGCCGCCTTGCTCGGCGACGTCCATGACCAGCGTCGCGACCTGGCCGTCGGTGGCCAGCCGCCAGTGCCGGTACGACTCGGGGCTGGTCCTGAACTCCACGCGAGACGCTCCCGCCCCCGCTGCCGGACGTCCCCCGGTGGCTGTGCTCGTCATCTCTCGCGTCCTTACCTCATTCGCCGGCCACGCGCGCCGATCCACGCCAATCCTGCTACACCTAAGTAAACGTCCACGAATTCTTTGTAGCATTTCCAGCGCGGCCGCGGCAACCCGCGGATAACGCCTCGTTCAGCCGCTTCCACTCGCGCCGCGCCTCGTCCAGCCACCGCTCGTGGCACTCGGTGAACAGCCGCGCGGCCCGGGCGCCGCTCCACCTCGCCGGCAGCAGCTCGCCGGGCAGCGCCGGGTCGATCGACGGGAACCGGCGCCAGGCGTGCACCAGCTCGACCTGGCGGACGAGCACGTCCGCGGGGGGCGGGCCGCCGAAGCCGGCCAGGAACGTCTCGTACTCGGCCTCCACCTCGGGCAGGTTCCACGCGGTGGCCACCATGGCGCTGGCGTCGCCCAGCCCGGTCCGGCGGGCCACGAACACGTGCGCGTCGTCGCCGACGCCGGCCTCGCGCAGCACCCGCTCGGCTTCCGCGGCCCGCTCCGGATGCGGGCTAATCCACAAGCCGCTGGCCAGCGCGCCGAACCCGGCCCAGGTGAGCCGGGTGCGGACCACGTGCCGCGCGCGCCGGTCGGTGTCGGGGACGCGAGCCGACACGATGACCCACCGCTGGTCCCAGGGCCGCTGCCGACCGAAGGAGTAGATGCGCTCGGCGCCGTCGGTCAGCAGCGTGCGCGCCGCCGGCGTCAGGGCCCAGCGGACCCGGCGGCCATCCTTGCGCGGCTGGAGCCAGCCGGCGTTGCTGGTGCGCATCAGCGCCTGCCGGGTAGCCTTCTCGGCGATGCCCAGCCGCGCGAACGCGGCGAGCACCGCCGACGTCCACGCGGTGCCGTCGCCCGGCAGCACGAGCTCGCCCAGGAGGGTAAGCAGCAGGCCACGCGCGCTCGGCGCTCCCGCCTGGTGCCTGCGCGACACGGTAGGCGCCGCCGGCGCCTCCCCGGAGCTTCCGGGTGCCACTTAAACGCCTCTAACCGACATGATTAAGTAGCATATAGCCGCGTCTCCACGGGGTACAGCACCGCGCTGGAAGCCGCCTCGCGCCGCAACGGGGCCGGCTCCCCCGGGGGATGGCTCACCCCCGGGGGAGCCTGCGGCTAGTGAGAGATGGTTCCGAAGGTAACGGTGTTGCCCGCCCAGGAGAACGAGCGGAACCCCACCCTCGAGCCGGTGTGCGGCGAGTCGACCATGTTGTTGCCGCCCTCGTAGACGCCGGCATGGTACACGTAGCTCCCGGGATTGCTGGAGCTGTGGAAGAAGACCAGGTCGCCGGGCCGCGCGCTCGCATGGCTGATGCGCTTGAACTGGCGGAACTGTGCGTCCGCGGTGCGCGCGATGCTCTTGCGGAAGTGCCGGTACACGTACTGGGTCATCCCCGAGCAGTCAAAGCCGGCGGTCGTCGTCCCCCCGTAACGGTAGGGGATGCCCTCCAGTCGCTTCACGTACGCGGCTACCTGCTGGTTGAAGGTGAGCGTGCTCGCCCTCCACACCGTCACTTCCTGGCTTGCCCCCGATGTCGGGCTGGCCACCTGGGCCGCTGCGGACGCCGCGCCCGCCGGAAGGGCCATCAGGCCAGCCACCGGCACGCTGAGCACTGCCGTCGCCAGCGCTGCCCGCGCCAGCCTCGTGCGCGGCATCGCTAGGCGCCTCCCGCTCGCCCGAGGACAAGCCGGCGGTAAGTGCACCAATCCCCTGCCATTGGTTTTCCCTTCTGTTTTGCCTCTGGAATCCGGGGCGACCATTACCGTGAATCGCGCCCGTACTTGAGTACCATCGGGGATGGTGACGCGTCCGCGAAAGAGCCATTTAACTACGCTTAGTAATCGCCTATAACAGGTCGATAACTGGCTTTCCCTAATCACTTAGCGGACTGGCCGAAGGCGTGGTCGACAATGCAACGCCCCAGCTCACAGGCCTAGTCATCGTTGTCATTAGCGGCCTCCCCGACGGCCGGGCACGCCCGTGGCTGATGTGACTAAGGTCACAGTAACGAACCAGGGTACCCAGGCGCTGACCGCGCGCGGCCCCGCTCGGCCGAGACGTTACTATCCTGTGATTGGCGTGACCCAAGGGACTACTGTGACTGCGCGATTCCGCGAGGGCAAGAAAGGGAATGCGGCACCAGTAAATTTCCCCCTAAGCAATACCCTTCCGCATTATGCGGCCCCAGCTCGAATAGCCCCGAGCTCAGTGGTTTCGCGAGGCCCTCCCGGCGCAGCCAGGAGTCCGACGGAGGCTGCACAGGTCAGGGGGCTTAGGAGGATTGAGGGATTGACGCATCCCCCGGAAAGCACCGTCTATCCCCGGAGAATTTGGCCCCGGCCGGGTTCCCCTCATCCCGGCCGGGCCTTCGGCCCCACCCCTCCAAGGGCCGTCTACTGGCAGCTCACAGCCTTCCGGCTATGAGACACGAGACTCAGTGTCTCATAGCAGGCCCACTGGACACCAGGTTTCATGTCTCAAAGTAGCCGCAATACTGATAGAACGTGGGGGAAGGCCAGCGGCGGCGAGGGGGCGCAGATGGCGGACCGCCCGGAACGGGTACCGGCGGATGAGGTCAGGCAGCGCATGCTGGACGCTGGCCGGGCGATCGCGCTGGAGGCCGGCGTCGGCCTCACCATTGACCACCTGCGGCTCGAGGAGGTCATCGCCCGCGCCAAGGTGCCGCGCAGCAGCGTGTACCGACTGTGGGCCTACAAGGACAACTACCTCGATGACCTGCTCATTTACCTGGCCGGGCCGGGCAGCTTTTTCACGAACAGCGAGGTCTTCGACCCGGAGACGTTCGCGATCCTCAAGGGGGTCATCGCCGGCCACTGGCACCTGGCGGGCACGCTGCCGGGACGGCGCGCGATCTTGTGCGAGACGGTCCGGCTGGCCGCCGCGCGCAACTACCGCGCCCTCAGCGAGAGCCCGTACTGGCGGATGCACAACGCGCTGATAGCGACGGTCGGCTCCACGCCCGCGGGCGATGCCCGGGACAAGATCGCCGTAGCCCTGGAGCACGCGCAATTCCAGTCCCGCGTCTCGATGCTGGGCTTGTTCGGCTATCTCAGCGCCGCCCTGGGCCTTCGCTGCCGGGATCCGGGCCGCAGCATCGCCCACCTGGTGCTGACGGGCGGCACGCTCATCCAGTCCCTGGCGATCCGGCACGTCCTGGCCCAGGCGGCCCTGCAGCATACCGCCGAGGCCGTCGACACCGACCGGCTGCTGAATTCCCCCGTGCCCGGCCCGGGGATCGACGGGGAGCCGGCCGACTGGACGCTGGCGGCCTTCGGCTACCTGGCCATCATGGATGCCTTCACCGAGCTGGATCCGGGCTTCATCCCGCCCGACAGCCCCCCTTGAGGGGTCGGCATGACGGTCGCCACCGCTGCCGACGACGAGACCCTCACCGTCACGAAGTTACGCAACGAACTGGCGCGCCTACGCCGACAAGCCGCCCTTACGCGCTATCGTCCGTGACGTTAGGTGATAAGCCGCAGGTGAATCTCGTTTCGCTGCCTGCGCAGGACGGCGGGCAGGTGAGAGCGTTGACCGTTCACGAAACCGGGCAGCACCGGCTAATCACGACATACGGCCGTAAGATATGCCGATTCTGGCTGCGAGAACCCAGAGGATGCGGTAGACCAGCGGGCGTGCCAGTGCTATCCGCTCGCTCCCCTCGCCCGCGCGTCGCGCGAGCCTGCCTCGCGGGGCTGGCCGTAGCGCTGACGGCGACCGGGTGCTCACTGTTCGCCGGCTCCGGCGCCCACCCGTCGGCCAGCCAGGCGAGCACCGCGGGCAAGGGGGCCGGCCAGGCCACCACCAGCCCCGCCAGCGGGCTGCCGGCCGCGGTGACCCGCCCGATGGCCGGGCCCGCCGGGCGCGGCCCGGTCCCCGTCCCCGCCGTGTCGGTGCTCGCCGGCGGGACCCCGTCTTCGGTGAGCGCGCGGTTCAGCCAGCAGCTCTTCGTCTCCTCCCCCGTGGTCGTGGTGGCCGCCGCGACCTCCGCGGACCCCGGGTCCCTGCGGGCCGCCAGCAGCGCCGCCGGCCGCGCGCACGCGCCGCTGCTGCTGGCACCGCCTGGGCAAGCACAGCCCTCGCCCGCCGCCGCGGGCCCGACTGCTGCGCGCACCGCCACCTCCGCTACCACCCCCGCGAGCCACGCCACTTCCGCCAGCCAGGCCGCCGCCGTCAACGCGGGCCTCATCGCGGCCATCAAGAGGCTGGCGCCCCAGGTGGTCTTGGTGGCCGGGCTGCCCGCCGCGCCGTTCGCCCGGCAGCTGGGGGCGGACGTCAGCGTGGTGACCAGCGTGTCGCGGCTACCGCAGACCAGCGCCCCGGCGCCGTTGCGCGGCCTGGCGGTGCTGGTCCCGCCGCCCGGGACCGGGCCGTCGCCCGTGGTCACGGCGGTCACGGTCACCGCCCGGGACGCGGGCGCGGCCGTGATTCCCGTCCCCGGCGGGGATCCGCGCGCCGATCCGCCGGTGATCGTCGCCCTCGCCCGCCAGCGTCCCCGTCAGGTGATCGGGGTCGGCCAGCAATTCGGCGGGGCCGTCGCGCTGCGGGAGCGGGTGTCCATGGCGGTGACCGGCGTGCAGCTTCCCGGTGGCGGCCAGGTGGTGTTCCCCGGACGCCGGCTGGTCGCGCTGTACGGGCACCCGGGGACGCCGGCGCTGGGCGTCCTCGGCCAGCAGGACCTGGCGGCCAGCGTGGCGCGCGCGCGGCAGACCGCGGCGAAGTACGTGCCGCTCAGCGACGGCCTCCCGGTCGTTCCCGCCTTTGAGATCATCGCGACCGTCGCCGAGGCGTCCCCCGGCCCCGACAAGGCCTACTCCGCGGTCACCCCGGTGGCGGACATCGAGCCGTGGGTCCGCCAGGCCAGCGCGGCCGGGATGTACGTGGTGCTCGACCTTCAGCCGGGCCGGGCGAGCCTGCTCGCCCAGGCTCAGCAGTACGCGCCGCTGCTGCGGCTGCCCAATGTGGGGCTGGCGCTGGACGCGGAGTGGAAGCTGCAGCCGGCCCAGCTGCCGCTCAAGCAGATCGGGCACGTGGACGTCAGCGAGGTCAATGCCGTGATCAGCTGGCTGGCGACGCTGACCGACACCTACCGGCTGCCGCAGAAGCTGCTGGTGCTGCACCAGTTCCAGCTGCAGATGATCCGCGACGAGGCCCGCCTCGACACCACCCACGACGACCTGGCGATCGTCGTGCACATGGACGGGCAGGGCACCCCGTCGATGAAGCAGGCGACCTGGCGCGCCGTGGTGGCCGCGCTCCCGCATGGCGTGTTCCTCGGCTGGAAGGACTTCCTGGTCAAGGACCACCCGATGCTCACCCCGGCCCAGACGATGACCGAGACCCCCACCCCGGTCATGATCTCCTACCAGTGAGCAGCCGAGCAGAACGCCGAAGGGGCGCCGGCCGGGTTTCCGGCCGGCGCCCCTTCGCGTCCGCGGCCGCCCTGCCTTCCTAGCTGACGCCGGCTGGCTGCGGCTCCGGCTGGGTGACCACGCCGCTGTCGGGCGGGTTCACCGAGCGCCGGTGGCCGAAGGCCAGGTACAGCACCGGGAGGATGAACAGGTTCAGCACCGTGGAGGTGGCCAGGCCGCCGAGGATCACGATCGCCATCGGGTACTCGATCTCCTGGCCCGGCCGGTTGCCGTTAACCACCAGCGGCGCGAGGGCCAGCGCGGTCGCCAGCGCCGTCATGAGGATCGGCGCCAGCCGCTCGGAGGCCCCGCGCAGCACCAGGTCGCGGCCGAACGGCACGCCCTCCTGCTCTTCCAGGTGCCGGAAGTGGGCGATCATGAGGATGCCGTTGCGGGCCGCGATGCCGAGCACGGTGAAGAACCCGACCAGGGCGCCCAGCGTGATCGTGCCCAGCGACCCCCAGACGGCGAGCACCCCGCCGACCAGCGCCATCGGCAGCGTCAGCATGAGCAGCCACGCCAGCCGCCAGCTGCGGAACGCCACCTGCAGCAGCAGCAGGAGCGCGATCAGCGTGGCCAGGCCCAGCCACAGCAGCCGCGTCTCCGCCTGCTGCCGCTCGGCCGCCTCGCCCTGCAGGGACAGCGAGTACCCGGTCGGCAACTGCTGCTTGGCCATCAGCTGCTTGACCACCCCGGCAACCGCGCCGAGGTCGTAGCCGGGCGCCACGTTCGCGTCCACCTCGGTGAACCGGACGCTGTTGTCCCGCGAGATCTGGCTTGGGGTCGGCGCGATCTTGATCGTGGCCAGCTTGCCGAGCGGGACGCGCCTGCCGTCCGGCGTGTCCACCGGCAGTTTCTCCAGGGCAGCGACGCTGTTGCGGGCGGACGGGATGGTCCACGCGGCGACGTTGATGACCTGCCCGCCCGAGGTGATCGTCGCCACCGGCTCGCTGGACATCTCGATGGCGGCGAACCGGCGCACGTCACCCGGGGTTAGCCCGTATTTCTGGGCGACGGCCACGTTGACGGTGACGTCCGCCTCAGGGACGAACTCCAGCGGGGCCGGCTGCACGTCGACCAGGCCCGGGACCTTGCTCATCTGCCCGGAGATCTTGCTGGCGATGCTTTGCAGCGTGCCGAAGTCGCTGCCGTAGACGTAGACGGCGACGTTCTCCGTGGTGCCGTTGGTGAGCACCTCGTCGATCCGCTCGTGCAGGTAGGTCTGCACGTCACTGAACGCGCCGGGGTAGCTGTCGGCGATCGCCCGCAGCTTGTTCAGCGTGACGTCGTAGTTGGCCGACGGCGACAGGCTCACCCAGGTCTCGGAGAAGTTGACGCCGTTGACCTCCTCGCCGGGGATCGCGATGCCGATGTGGCTGCCCGCGTCGGTCACGCCGGGGACCGCGAGGACCTGCTTTTGCAGGTTCGCCACCATGCGGGCCTGGTCCGACACCGCGGTACCGGGCTTGGTGACGAAGTGCATGAGGAAGTCCGGTTCCTTGAACGTCGGGAACAGGTCCTCGCCCAGGTGCGGGTACACCGTCAGGCCGCCGACGATCGCCACCGCGACCACCGCGGGCATGACCCACCTGATCGCCCGCCAGGCGCGCGCCCCGTGCCGGCCGCCGCCCAGCAGCGGGCTGAGCACCGCGGCGTACCCGCGCTTGAGCACGCGCATCAGTGGCGGGTCCTTCTGCCCCAGCTTCGCGCCCGCCATCAGCATCAGGCCCAGGGCGGGCGTCACCGTCAGCGCGACCAGCATGGACGCCAGCACCGCGAGGCCGTAGGCGATGGCCAGGGGCTCGAAGAACGCCCCGGTCAGCCCGCCGACCACCATGACCGGGATGACCGCGACGATGTTGATGATGGTCGCGTAGAAGATCGCGACCCGGACCTCCAGCGAGGCGGCCAGCACCAGGTGCAGCGGCGTGGTCTTGTGCCCTTCGGCACGCCAGGCGCGCAATCGCCGCACGATGTTCTCCATGTCGATGATCGCGTCATCGACGACGACTCCGACCGCGACCGCGAATCCGGCCAGGATCATCGTGTTGATCGTGGTGCCCAGGGCCGACAACACGATCGCGGCGGCCCCCAGCGACAGCGGGATGGCCAGCAGGCTGACCAGCGCCGCCCGCCACTGGAACAAGAACGCGATCAGCACGAACACCACGAGGATGCAGCCGATGATGACCGCCAGCGTGAGGTTGTGGATCGCCATGTCGATGAACGTCGCCTGGCGGAAGATGTGGCTGTCGACCGTGATTCCTGGCAGCCCCGGCTGGAGCTGCGCGAGCGCCTGCTGGATGCCGTTGGTGACGTCGACCGTGTTCGCCCCGGGGAACTTCTCGATGACCATCATCAGCCCGGGCCCGCCGTTGATGACCGCGTCGCCCGCCAGCGGCGGGAAGTCGTACGTCACGTTGGCGACGTCGCCGACCGTGACGAACTTGCCGTTCTTCACGGCCAGCGGCACGCCCGCCATCTGGCTGGCCAGGTGGATCGGCTGGTCGTTATAGATGTCGAGCTGCTGGTTGCCGACGTTGATCGTGCCCAGTGACCCGACCGCGCCCGCGTTGGTGAACTTCAGCTCGCCGCTGTCGATGGCGTCCGCGGACGCGGACATGAGCGTGTCCAGCGAGACGTCGTTGGCCGCCATCTTCGCCGGGTCGGCCTCGACCATGATCTGCTTGTTGCGGAAGCCCCAGGTGGCGACGTTAGCGACGCCCGGCACCGCCATCAGCTTGGGCCGGATGGTGTACTGCGCGATCATCGACAGGTCCATCGGCGACAGTGAGCTGGACGTCAGCCCGATCTGCACCACCCGGCTGGTGGCGGACACGATCGGGTACATCTGCGGGAAGTCGCACCACGACGGCAGCGTGTGCGCGACCGCCTGCAACCGCTCCTGGACGAGCTGGCGGGCGTGCAGGTTATCGGTGCCGGACCGGAAGTACAGCCAGATCGCCGATAGCTGCGGCTCGGAGCTGGACCTCACGTCGTAAACCCCGGGCACGCCCTGCAGGGCCTGCTCTAGCGGCACCGTGGTCAGGTTCTCGATCTCGTCCGGGGCCAGGCCCACGCATGACGTCTGGACCTCGACCGATACCGGCGCGAACTCCGGGAACACGTCCACCTTCTGGTGCCCGATGCCGATCGCCCCGAAGTAGAGCATGACGAATGCCAGCCCGACCACCACGTACCGGAAGCGAAGGCTCGTCGCGACAATCCAGCGCATTAAAAAGGCCCCCCTAGCCCGCTGCTAGCTTCTGGCCACGGCCGCCTGGCCGCCCCGCCTGCACCCGCCCCGCCATGTCAGGTCTCTTCCCCGACGCCGTTCTGCACGCCGAGGAGCTCTTCGGCGCCCGTGGTCACGACCGTCTGGCCGGGCGTGACCCCCGAGCTCACCACGACCGTGTTGCCGTCGATCGCGGCGACCTTCACGAAGTGCCGCAAGAAGGTGAGCTGCCCGGTGGGCACGTACACGGCCGCGGTGCCGTCGGGCTCATACAGCAGCGCCGAGTACGGGAAGGTCGCCTTGCCGCCCGCGTTCTCGACCGGGGCGGTCTGCAGGTTGATCCGCTCCTTGCCCACCGGGGTGAGCACGACGCTCGGCACCGAGCTGCCCGGGGTGTTCTGCAGCGACGCGGTCGGCGGCCCCGACTGATCGGAGGAGCCGGTCGGCGCGCACCCCGCCGCCGCGGCCGCCACGATCGCGCCCGCCGCGAGGGCGAGGGGAACCGCGCGGCGCCTGTTCCTGTTCTTAGCCATGATCTGGGTACCTCTCTCAGGCATCTTTCTCAGACGCTCGTCTGGCGGGCCGTGGGCTCCTCAGACGACCGCTGCTGCGGCAGCATCTCCTCGCCCTCGGCGGACTCCGGATCGGGAGCGGCCAGCGATGAGCCCATCCGCAGGCACGCGGCCGGCAGCGCGAGCACGCCGACGAGCAGCAAGGTGGCCAGGCCGCCGAGCAGCACGCACGCGGCCGGGAAGAGCAGTTCCAGCCCGGCCTTCCCGTCCGAGACGGCGAAGGGAACCAGGGCCGCGCCGGTCACCACCGCGACGGTGAGCACGTGGCCCGCCGTGGTGGACGCCGCGGCCGCGAACCGCGTGGCGAGGTCGGCCGCCCGGTCGTCATGGCCGGACACGCTGGCCCGCACCCGGACGTCAGCCCGGATCCGCGCGATGATGATGATGGCCATCCGCGCGGCCAGCGCGAACAGGCCGAGCAGCCCGGCCACCGCGCCCAGCGAGCCCGCCCAGCCGGCCAGGAACAGCACCAGCATCCCGCCCGACATCGCCGCCGGGATGGACACGAACGCGATCACCGCCAGCCGCCAGCTGCGCACCGCCGCCTGGGTGATCAAGAAGACGCCCAGCAGTGCCGCCAGGACGTAGGCGAGGAACGCCGGGAACGACGTGCCCGGCACCACGGTGTCGCCTGGCTGCGCTCCGGCCTGCGTGGCCGCGTCCAGCCCGGCGCCGCTCATCACCTGGGTGTTGTACGACATCGGCAGCGCCAGCGAGGTCAGGCGGCTGGAGATGTCCGCGCTCACCGCGCTTATGCTGCGCCCGCTGACGTTCGCGGTCACGTCGAGGTACAGGGCCGTGTTGTCGTGCTTGATGTCGGAGGGCTCGTTGGCGACGGCGATGCTCGCGACCTGCCCGAGCCGCACGTGCCCGTTATTGCCGTCGTCGATCAGCAGGTTCTGCAGGGCCTGCACGCTAGAGCGCACCGACGGGATCGAAAAGACGGTGACGTCGAAGACCTTGTCACTCTCGAAGAAGTTGCCGACGGTCAGGCCCTCGGTCAGCGTCGCGACCTCGCGCCGGATGTCGCCTGCCGCTAGCCCGTACCGCTCCGCGTTGTCGAGGTTGACGGTGACGGCGAGGGTCGGCTGCCGGGCCGGGAGCTGAACCTGAGCGCCCTGGACCCCGCTGACCCCGGCCATCACCGACTTGACCTGCCCGGCGACCTTCTCCAGGGTCGGGTAGTCGGTGCCGAACACGCGAGTCACGACGTCGCCGGGCGGCGTGGTCAGCACGCCGCCGAGGGCATCGCTCTCGTAGGTGGTCACGGTGCCCCGGATGCCCGGGGTGCCGTTGGCGACCGCCTTGATCGCGGCGAGCGTTGAGTCGTAGTCCGCGTCTGGCTTGATCGTCACCCACAGCTGGCCGGAGTTGGTGGCGACGATCTGGTTGGAGGTGAGCGCCCGCCCGAGGGTCGCGCCCACGTCCTGCACGCCGGGGATTGACTCCAGGTCGTTGCTGGCGATCGTGGCGACGCGGTTCATCTCGGTCAGCGACATGCTGGGCGAGCCGGTCCACTGGACGACCAGGTTCCGGTCGGCGAAGCTCGGCTGGGCCGGGTGCAGGAACGGTATCCCGGCGATCACGGCGATCCCCGCGACCGCGCACAGCGCGGGCACCACCAGGGCTGGCATCCGGCCGATGCCGCGCAGGGTGCGGGAGTAGCCGTGGGACAGCCGGCCCTGGATCGCCGCGATCGCGCGCGGCGGGTGCTGGGGGCCGACGCTGGAGACCAGCGATGTCAAGGCGGTGGAGATCCCCGCCGCGATGATTACCGACCCGGCCACGGCCACCAGGTAGGCCACCGCCATGGGCCGCAGGAAGGACGCCGTCGTGCCCGAGGAGACCAGCAGCGGGACCGCCGCCAGCACGGCCACGATGAGCCCGGCGCCCAGCCCCGGCACGAAGCCTGCGGATGCCGCGTCCGCCACGACCAGTCCGAGGGCGAGCAGCAGCCCCAGGAGCACCAGTGCGTTGAGCGTGTAGCCCATGACGAACAACAAGATGATCGCCACCGACAGCGACACCGCGATGGACGCCACCGCGACGAACGCGGTCCGCAGTGACATCAGCAGCAGGAGCAGGGCGAGCGCCGCGAGCACCGCCGCGAGGATGGCGGCGGTCCGCAGGTTGTCGTTCGCGCTGGTGGCGTACGTGCTCGCCTGGAACAGCGACGTGTCAACGGTCACGCCCGGCATGCCCGGGGCGAGCTGGGCCAGCGCCTGCCGCACCTCGCGGTTGATCTGCGGCACGCTGGCGCCCGGCAGCTTCTGGATCACCAGGACCAGGCCCGGGGTGCCGTGCACCAGGGCGTCGCCAATGAGCGGCTGGTGCCCGGTGACGACCTGCGCGACGTCGCCGATCGTGATCTTCGTGGAGTCGGCGATCGGCAGCCCGGTCATGTTGGCGGGCGTGCCGAACGGCAGGATGTGCCGGATGTCGAGCCGCTGGTTCGATCCCTCGATGTAGCCGCCGGTGCCCGGGGCCGACCCCTGCAGGTAGGTGATCGGCGAGACGAGCTGGGAGTTACCCGCGGTCTGGACGACCTGCGCCAGCGTCACGTGCTTGGCGGCGAGCTTGGCCGGGTCCACTTGTACCTGGAGTTGCCGGTCGGCCTGCCCGAAGGTCGAGATGTTGGCGACCCCGTCCAGGCCCAGCAGCTTGGGCACGATGGTCCACCGCGACAGCACCGACAAGTCGATGATGCTCTGGGTCTTGGAGGTGATGCCGACCAGCATCGTGTTGCTAGTCGTGGACACGGGCTGCACCATCGTCGGCGGGCTGGACACGTTCGGCAAGATGAACGCCGAGTTCAGCCGCTCCTGCACCAGCTGGCGGGCGCGGTACAAGTCGGTGCCCGGGGCGAAGTGCAGCTCAATGTCCGATAGCCCGGGGATTGAGTCCGAGGTCATGTCGGTCGTGCCGAGGATGCCGGACAAGAGGTTCTTCTCCAGCGGCACGGTGACAAGCTCCTCGACCTCCGGCGCGGAAAGGCCCAGCGCCTCGATCTGGACATCGACGGTCACCGGCGACGTCTCCGGGAGGGTATCGGTGGACATGCGCGGCAACGTCAAGATGCCCGCGACGATTATCCCGGCCGCTACCGCGATAACCAGGATGCGAAAACGGGTGAAAGCATCAATAACGGTACGCACCTACCGCCCCCTGAGCAGCACGAAGCAATCAGAGACGCCCCGGTTGAAGAATCTGGTCACGTTTTCCCGCTCGGCCTCTTAGGCCCTGTCAATTCCCCTAGAGGGGGGAATGCCCCGCTAGATACGCTAGACGCGCTCGGTTCCCAAATACCTGGTCCGCCAGCCCCGTCCGGCTTGAGAGGAACCGCATATGGCGGCAATACCCGCGCTCATGCCGGACTAGACCAGAACTGGGAATATAGACAGGTTTCGCTTCGATATACCCTCGCATACCGCGCGAACCGGCCCCTGGTGCACCCCGTCCGGTCCCGCCGCGCGGAGTCCGGGATCTCGGGGGCCGGGATGCGACAGCGCCGGCCCCACCGCGACTTGCCGCCGGCCGGCGGCCGGGGCAGGCGCGGGCACCGTCACCGGGACGGGCACCGCACAGCGGATGGTGGGCGCGAAGCCGCACGCAAGCCTCCTCAAGGTACATATGAAGGTAAAAAATCTCTAACCATACCTAAGACGCAGAAGTACCCCGACTAGTTGCCGTTTGACCAGCTTGGTTTAGTCACGATTTGGCGACGACCGTCAGGGTTCCTGCTGACCTGGGCAAACAGGCAGCGTGGCGTTCCGCCAAGCGCCCCATCCGCCACATCCCGCACAAATCCGCCCCGCGGGGAGGGCAGCGCGAACCGCCCGTCCTACCGAGGAAGAAAAAGGAGGAGCACGTCCCGCACCGATTCGCCCGCACTGGCCCCCGGGCCGGCCCCGCGGGTGCGGGCGACTTTCCGCCAGCCCCAGGCGCGCAGGGCACGTTGCGCGGCGGTGGCGGCCGGGGAAATGGTAATGGTCGCCCGCTCCTCGGGGCGGCCGGCCAGCAGCCGGCGGTGCAGTTCGGCGCCGATGCCCTGCTTGCGCCAGGCCGGCCGGACGATCAGCGTGGTGAAGGCGAAGGTCCGCCCGGGGCGCTCGGCGGTGAGGTCACCCGGCAGCGGGCTGGTCACGTCCTTCCACCAGGAGGTGGACGCCCGCAGCGGCATGCCGGCCGCCCAGCCGACAAGGTAGCCGCCATGGCGGGCCTCGGCCAGCGCGAAGCCGGGCTGGCGGCGCCAGACCCGCAGCTGGCGGGCGTCCTCGATGCCAGCGTCCGGGCACTCCTGCGCGCGCAGGGCCAGCAGGTCATCCTCGCTGGCGGCGGCCCGCGGGCCGTCAAGGAGCCGGAAGGAGATCCCGGCGGCGGTCACGTCACCCATTCTCTCCGGTCGCCAGACCCGGCGAGCCGGTAGACCGTGACCGTCTTGACCGCGACATCCTCGATCGCGGTGAGGACCGGGATCTCGTAGGCGGCGACCGGGGCCAGCCGGTCCCTGGGCACGAAGGCGCGGCCGGGGTCGGCGACCAGCACGTCGGCGCCCTTACCGTCGGCGGCCTTACCGGTGGCGGTACTGCCGGTGGCGGTACTGCCGGTGGCCGCCGCGCGCAGGAAGGCCAGCGCGGTCGCGGCCAGCTCGCGCTCGTAGAAGACGTCGGCGGCGAGCACCACGTCCGCTCCCCTTATGTCCGGGGCGGCAGTGTCCTGGGCGGCAGTGCGCGCGCCGGCTGCGTCGGCGCCAGCCGCCGACTTCATGTCCAGGTGCCGGACGTCGACGGCGACCTCGTTGGCGGCCGCGTTGCCCGCGATGGCGGCCAGGGCGTCCGGGTCGATGTCGGTGGCCGTCACCGCCGCCGCGCCCGCCTTCGCCGCCGCGATGGCCACCAGCCCGGACCCGGAGGCGACGTCGAGCACGCGCTTGCCGCGCACCACTCCCGGGTTGTCCAGGACATAACGGGCCAGCGCCTGCCCGCCGGCCCACGGGAACGCCCAGAACGGCGGCGCGTCCCGCCCGGACGCGTCCCACAGCTCCCACGGCGCCTGCGCCGTCGCCAGCGTGACCTCAGCGACAAACGGCACCGCAACCCGCGCCAGTCCGTCCGCACCCGCCACGCGCGCCCGCCTCTTGCTGTTATCAGATGGCTCGCCGATATGTTTGGGTTTGCCGGTGTCATGACACCGGCAAACCCAAACATAACCGCATGGCGGCGCCGCCGCTCAGCTGGCCGGGCCCGGGCGAGGGAGGTCGCGGTACTTGGCCAGCTCCTGGTAGTCGTAGGCGGCCTCGGGGTTGGCGCGGACGAACTCATCCAGCTTCACCGCTCCGTCACCGACGAGGATGCGCCACCGCCCGGTCCGGACGCCATCGAGGATGACCGTCGCGGCCTGCGCGGCGGTCATCGGGGCGTTCTCCCGGAAGCCGGCGTTCGCCCGCGCGATTACCTCGTCATCGGTGACGCCGAAGGCCCGCAGCGAGTTGCCGACGATGTTCGTCGCCACGTGCCCGGGCAGCACGAGGGCCACCTTGACGTGCGGCGCGTTGACCCGCAGGTCCTCGATCAGCGACTCGGTGAACCCCCTCACGGCGAACTTCGCGGTGCTGTACGCGGTGTGCGGCCAGGCCGGCCCGAGCGAGGCCCAGAACCCGTTGACGCTGCTGGTATTCACGAGCACCCCCTCGGGGGCGGCGATGAGCAGCGGCAGGAACACCCGCGCGGTGTAGTAGACGCCCCACCAGTTCACCGCGAAGACCCGCTCCCACTGCTCCCGCTGGTCCTTGATGAAGCTGCCGCCCGCGCCGATCGCCGCGTTGGCGAAGACCAGGTCGACATGATCGCGGCCATGAGTGGCCAGCGCGGCGTCAGCGAAGCGCCGCACCGCTTCCTCATCGGAGACATCACACAGCTGATGACTCACCGTAACGAAACTGAGGCTCTCCCCCGTTGCCATCTTGATCGTCTCGGCCAGGTCGCCGGCGTTGACGTCGCAGACCGCGACGTCGCACCCTTGCGCGGCCAGCTGGCGCACCAGCTCCCGGCCCATCCCCGAGCCGCCGCCCGTGACGACCGCGAACTTCCCGGCAAACGATTCCATGCCGCGAGCGTAACCCGCCGTCCGCGGCACTCGCAGGCCTACCGGCCTGGCGACGGTCGCAGCCCGGTGAGGAGGCGGTCAAGCACCTCGCCCAGCTCGGCGCGCATGGTCGCCGGCTCGGCGGCGCGGGCGATGGCCAGGCTTGCCTCGGTGAGCATCGCGATGACCAGCCGCGCCAGCGCCCCGGTCGGGACCGGGGCCAGGTCGCCGGATTCGACCGCACGGGCCAGCCACTCTTCGAGCAGGTTGCGGCCATATCGGTCGACCAGTTCCTCCCAGGCCGGGTCGCCGAGCACCCGTGGCCCGTCCACCAGCACGATCCGCTGGAAGTCGCCGCCGGCGACGCAGACGTCGAGGAACGCGGCGACGCCGTCGCGGATCTCCTGCAGCGCGGACGGCGCCTCGGCGGCCAGCTGCTCGTCGACGAGCTGCAAGGCGACCTCCCCGGCCGCCTCGGCCATGGCCGCGCGGAACAGGTCGGCCTTGTCCCGGAAATGATGGTACAGCGCGCCCCTGGTCACCCGGGCCTCGGCGACGACCTGCTCGGTGCCGGTCCCGTCGTAGCCATTCGCGGCGAACAGCCGCCGCGCCGCCGCGACCAGGGCATCCCGCGTGTCCGCGGCGTGCTCCGCGCGGCGCGCCGCGGGACCCGAAGCTCCCCGTGACCCTGACGGCCTGTCTTGGGACGGCTGACTTGGGGGTTGCGGTTTCGCGGGCATACAGCCATCATGTGGCATACAGCTTGTATGTTCAAGGCACGCTGCATGCCACAGGCGCGCTGTATGACACGGACAAGCGGTACGAGACAGACACGGTGTACGCAGAGGGTGCACGCTGGCACACGGTGCACGGGACATGAAGGGCGCTAACCATGGCGATGCCACTGCACCTCACGGTGAAGCTCGGGACGTACCTGATGAAGCAGAAGGTCAAGGGCGTCAAGAAGTACCCGCTGATCATGGAGCTTGAGCCGCTGTTCGCGTGCAACCTCAAGTGCGTGGGCTGCGGCAAGATCCAGCAGCCGCACACGCTGCTCAAGCAGCGAATGCCGGTCGAGCAGGCGATCGCGGCGGTCGAGGAGTGCGGCGCGCCCATGGTCTCGATCGCCGGCGGCGAGCCGCTGATGCACCCGCAGGTCCACGAGATCACCGCTGAGCTGCTCAAGCGCAAGAAGTTCGTGGTGCTGTGCACGAACGCGATCCTGCTGCCCAAGCACATCGACAAGTTCAAGCCGAGCAAGAACTTCGCCTGGATGGTTCACCTCGACGGCCTCGGCGAGCGGCACGACGAGGCGGTCGCCAAGGAGGGCGTGTTCGACCAGGCGGTCGCGGCGATCAAGCTCGCCAAGGAAAAGGGCTTCCAGGTCTACACGAACACCACGGTGTTCAACACGGACACGCCGCAGGACCTCATCGACACGATGGAGTACCTGAACAACGAGCTCAAGGTCGACCGGATGCAGATCGCCCCCGGCTACGCCTACGAGAAGGCCCCCAGCCAGGACCGCTTCCTCGGGGTGCAGCAGACCCGCGAGCTGTTCAGCAAGACGTTCGCCGATGGGCGGCGCAAGAAGTGGCGGCTCAACCACTCGCAGCTGTACCTGGACTTCCTCGAGGGCAAGAAGGAGTTCGAGTGCACCCCGTGGGGCGTCCCGCTGTACTGCCTCAAGGGCTGGCAGAAGCCGTGCTACCTGATGGACGACGGCTACGCCGCCACCTGGAAGGAGCTCCTCGAGGACACCGACTGGGACAGCTTCGGCCGCGGCAAGGACCCGCGCTGCGACAACTGCATGGCGCACTGCGGCTACGAGCCGACCGCCGTCCTCGCGACGATGGACTCCCTGCGCGAAAGCCTCCGCTCCCTCGTCGGCTAACGCGGGAACTTTATGTACCCGGTCGGGGGTGACGTCACCAGGTGGGTGGCGAATACCCCCGTCCCGGCGTAGTTGTAGTCCGACACGATGATCTCCGTGCCGCCGTCCCGCAGCGAGTCCACCCAGGCGACGTGGCCAACGCCAGCCGAGGCGACCCAGACCGCGACCGCGCCCGGCGCGGGAAGCTCGTTCACCGTGACGCCCGGCTCCCTGGCGACGCTGGCGATCCACTGGCTGGCGTCGCCCAGGCCGGTGAACAGCCCGGCGGGCACGCGGGCTCGCGACAGCCGCCACGCGACGTACGACGTGCAGTTGCGGTACTCATAGCCCCACGGGTCGCTAGGCCGGAAGTCACCGGTCCGGCTGTCGCGGTAGCCCCAGTTGTACAGGTTGCCCGGACGGCCCGGATCGGCGCAGGCCGGTCCCCCCGCCGCCCCGTACTCGCACGTCGCGCTCGCGTACGGGTAGCCGCCCGCGGTGAGGCCGGCGGCCGGCGGCCCGGCCCCCTGCCCCGATGTCCCCCATAGTGCGTGGACCAGGAACGCCGGGACGACCGCCCACGCGCCCCAGCCGGTCACCGGTGGTCGATGCTGATCGCCAACCCGAAGTAGGCGACCATCCCCGGCACTGTGGTAGCTGGCACCGTGGTAGCTGGCACCGTGGTAGCCGACGTGAAAGCAGCCATCGCGTGAGCCTCCCCCCGGATCATGGCTCATCGCGACTTCTCATACCCCGCCAGGCGCTCGGCTACCTAGGGCGTGATGGCACGGTTACGTCCCCGCGGCCGGCCGCCCGCGCTGGCCGCCCTCAGCTGGCGTTGAGGGAGAAGTTGTTGATCGAGAACGTCTCGGCCGCGTTGTTGGTCGACACCAGCTCGACGCCGTAGTCGATCTGGCCGATCGTGGCGCTGCTGGTCAGCCAGCCCTTGCTGATGACGTACTTGAAGATCGACAGCAGGTCGACGGTCCCGGAGGAGAAGTTCTGGTCGGCGACGAAGGCGATGTAGCTGCCGGCCTTCCAGACCTGGAAGCTGTGCCCGCCGGCCGTCATCCGGCCCATCGTGGAGCCGCTGGGGGCCTGGCCGTGGTTTTGCGTCCAGACCATGACCTCGGTCGAGTTGTTGTCGGCCACGCCGTTGATCCACACGTCGAAGGCGTACTCGTAGATGCCGGCCGGGGTACCCGACTGGGCGAACGTCGCGCTGATCGTGTTGTAGCTGGTGATCTTCGGCTCGTTGAAGTCCATGTGGACGTTCGGGTAGGTCTTCACCGCGCCGTCGCCGGCGTTGTTGTTCATCGTGGCCGTGACGTACCAGCTGTGATAGGAGCAGGCGCTCAGCGTCTGCGAGACGCTGTAGTTGCCGACGTTCCACATGTCGTTGGTGACGTAGTAGTTCCCGAACGTCTGGCCGCCCTGCTGGTCAGAGGTGACGAAGCTGGGCTTGCTGCAGGTACTGGAGGCCGGCGGGACCGGGGCGGAGCCCGACGGGGAACTGCTCGCCGGGGAGCTGCTGCCCTGGGAGGCCGACGGCTTGGCGCTGGCGCTCTTGCTCGCGGACGGGCCGGCGCTCGGGTGCGGGCTGGTCTTTGGCATGCGGGCGATGACCGGGGCGTAGCTGACCGCGTGCCCCGCCCCGGCGCCGGCGCCGCCGTTGCCGCCCGCGCCGCCGCCCGCCGCGCCGCTCGCGCCAGCCGAGCCGGCGTTCGCGGCGGCCTGGCCGCCCGGGCTGCCGTTACCGCCGCCGAAGACCTGGACCGCCGCCACCAAGGCGGCGGCCACGACCACCGCGGTGACCGCGCTGATCACGATGGCCGGCTTGCCCAGCAACGAGGAGCGGCGCGGTGGCCGCGACGGGCCATCCGGCTCCTGATATCCCGGGCCGCCCGGCGGGCGCGTACTCATCGTCACGGGTCCCCCCCACGTCCGGTGCAGCTTTCCAGCGAATTCCTCCCGATCGTACCGATTCCCTGGTGGTGGCATGGCGGGAACCCGGCATTCCGGCTGTATTTGCCACCGTCGCGGGCCGCTAATCCCCTGCCGCGCGCAATGACAACACCATGAGCGAGCATGCTCGACTAGCATCGTCTATGATGCTGGGCATGGCGCTGGACTGGGCGGACCCGGACCGAGACGACCGCGATGAAGACCGGCAGGCGCGCATCGCCGCGCGCGTCGCCGAGGACATCCGGGTGAAGGGCCGCATCCCCGGCGAGGCAGTGGCGGGCATCACCGACGGCACGCGGTACACGATCCAGTACCCGCCGCGGGACTACAGCGACGGCGTGCGCGCGGACATCGAGCGGCTGTGGCGCGAGGGTCACGCCGAGCTGGCGGTGCGCAACTACTGGACCTCGCGGGCCTGGAAGGGCATCAGCACGTCGTGGCGGGAGCCCGGCACCGGGCAGCTGTTCGAGGTGCAGTTTCACACGCCGCAGAGCCTGGCCGCCCGGGAGCTCACCGACCCCGGCTACCGGCGGCTGCGCGATCCGGCCACCCCTGACGGCCTGCGCGCCGCGATCATGGCGTTCATCGCGGACGTCTACGCCGGCGAGCCGTCCGCGCAGGCGCCGCCCGCCGAGCGCGAGCGCGCCGAGCGCTGCCGGGCCCTGGCCGACCGCGCCGCGCGCGAGCGGGTCGCCAGCTTCCGCGCCTCGCGGCAGCCGCCCGCTTGCGGCGAGCGGGTGATCTATTACGCGATCGTGGACCGCTACAGCTGCGAGGACCGCCCCGCCGGGGTACTGCGCCGGGTGGAGAAGGGCGACGGGCAGCGGGACGAGGCGTTCGGCCGGGACCTGAGGTGGCGGCACACCTTCTTGCTGTACTCCTGGGAGCGTGGCAACCTCGACAACAGCCTGCACGAGATCAGCGCCGACCGGGCCGCCCGGCTGACCGACCGGATCCGGCGGGAGGTCACCGCGCCGTAGCCGGGCAAGCCGCGGGCGACGCCGGGAAAGGTAACCGATGCCCCGGAAAGGTAAGGGTGGCCCTGGAGTGTCGGCCCGGTTAAGGTCCTCTTGAAGGATGTACCATCCGAGGTCTCCCTCTCCGCCGTGGCCGTGGCCCGATGCGGCTCGGGCTGTCGCGGCCAGGCGGAGAGGGGCCACCGGCTCCCTCCCGCCAAAGTCCGATGCCGTCAGGGTCAGCTGTCGCCAGCGTCAGCGGATGGGGAATTCCTGGCCGTGCTCGGATTCCGGGCGGGACCCGAAGATCCGGCGTTCCGATTCAGCGATGGGGACGTCGTTGATGCTGGCCTCCCGGCGGCGCATGTATCCGTGCTCATCGAAGTCCCACAGCTCATTGCCGTAGGAGCGCCACCACTGGCCCGCCGCGTCATGCGACTCGTACTGGAAGCGCACCGCGATCCGGTTCGCGTCAAACGCCCACAGGTTCTTGCGCAGCGCGTAGTCCAGCTCGCGTTCCCACTTGCGGGTCAGGAACGCCACGATCTCCGCGCGGCCGGTGATGAACTCGCCCCGGTTGCGCCAGGCGGAGTCGGCGCTATAGGCGGCGGCCACGCGCTCGGGGTCGCGGGTGTTCCAGGCGTCCTCGGCGGCCTGCACTTTCCGCGCCGCGGTCTCGGCGGTGAACGGGGGCAGCGGCGGCCGGTCAGCTATCTCAGTCACGGCGCCAACGCTACTAGCGTCTTGCGCGCCGGGATAATGGACGCGTGACTCCTGATGAGATCCAGCGGCGACTACGCGAGGCGCTGCGCGCCGCGATGAAGGCCAGGGACACCGTCGCGGTATCGGCGCTGCGGTCGGTGCTGGCCGCGATCGCCAACGCCGAGGCCGTCTCCGCTCCCGCCAGCGGCACCGGGCCCTCAGGCAGCACCGGGCCCTCAGGCAGCACCGGGCCCTCAAGCATCACTGCCCCTGGCGGGAACCAGCACGTCGCCGGCAGTACCGCCGGGCTCGGAGCCGCCGAGGCGCCGCGCCGCGCGCTCACCGGCGCCGACATCACCGCCATCATCGCCGCCGAGGTCACCGAGCGGCGTGCCGTGGCCGGGCAGTTCGACTCGACCGGGAATGCCGGGCGGGCGGCCCGGCTCCGGCGTGAAGCGGAGGTCATCGAGGGTTACGCCCAGTCCTGAAACGCCCGCCCCGTGGGGCTATGGCGGTACTGGCTCGCGGACTACGATTGAGGCGGCGGCACGGGGCAAAACTGCGCGGAAGGATCCGAGGGCAGACATGACTGATGATGGCGGGCAGGGCACCGGCCGGCGGCCGCCGGAGCCGCAGGGGCACTTCGCTGGCATCCCCTACGACTGGCGGCCACCGACTGTTGAGCGGCTGAAGTCCCGATGGTGGAACCCCGAGGACGCGCGACTGTTCACGCCCAGGGTGTGGGGCTGGGGCTATGACCTCAACCTGTACTGGGTCACCCACCCGAGCAGCTATCGGAACAGGTAGTCAGCTGGGGTGCGTTAAGGCGTAGCGCGGCTTTAGGCCTTCGCCGTGGCCGCGGCGACGGCGGCGCGGACCCGGAATGACCCCGGTATCAGCTCGCCCTGGGCGCGGGCCATCTCCAGCGCGGCCGACCACCAGGCGAGGTCGTCGAGCAGGACGCCCATCGCCGCGGCCGGCATCGGGCTGGCCGGCTCGCCGGCCTCGTCGAACGCCTCGCCCACCTGCGGGAGGATCACGGTGTTGCGCAGCGGGACCGCCTCGGCCTCGACGAAGATGTGCGCCAGGTGCTCGATCGCGCGGATGGCGCCGCTGATGCCGCCGCTGTAGCCGACGGACCCGACGGGCTTATTGCGGAAGCCGAAGGACAGCCACACGGTGTCGATCGCGTTCTTCAGGACGCCCGGGACGGAGTGGTTGTACTCCGGCGTGACCACGATGAAGGCGTCGGCCTCCTTCACCTTGTTGTTCCAGGCCTTGACGGCCGGGTCGGAGTAGGTCGGGTCGTTGAAGTCGCCGATCGTCCCAAAGTGCTCGGCGAAGTGCGGAAGCGGCCAGTCCCGCAGGTCAGCCACCTCGACGTCGAACGTCCCGTGCTCCCGCGCGGACTTGACGACCCACGGCACCACGGCGTCGGCGGACCGGCCGGGCCGGGTGCTGCCCACGATGATCAGTAGCTTTGTCATGACGCTAGGTCTATCACAAATAGTTTGTGGTGCGCAAACTATTGACCTGCTAGGTAGTCTCTATGCATGGCGGATACCGAGGTCACGGCTGGTTGGCGAGGACAGCAGGTCCTGCCGCTGATCGAGCACCTGGCCCGGGTGGCGCGGCGCGCCTACGAGGCCGGGCACTTCGTCGAGGCCGGATGCCTGCGGCCCCGGCAGCTCGTCGCGCTGAACCTGCTGCGCGAGCACGGCCCGCTGAGCCAGCAGGCGCTGGGCGAGGCGCTGACCCTGGACCCGAGCAACGTCGTCGGGCTACTCAACGAGCTTGAGGAGCGCGGGCTGATCACCCGGCAGCGCGACCCCGCCGACCGGCGCCGGCACATCGTGTCATTGTCGGCGGCCGGCCAGGCGGAGCTGGCCACCACGGGCGGGCAGCTGACCGCCGTTGAGGATGAGGTGCTCAGGGGGCTGTCCCCGGCCGAGCGGGCGACCTTGTATGAACTGCTGCAACGGGCGGTCGGCCCGAGCTTCATAGGCACCGCCGCGAATGCCTGCAAGGCCACGCCCTGCGGCGAGCCGCCGTCGCAGTGCTAGGCCCTTCTCCTGATCGAGCCCGCCGCTGCCTTGGTCAGCCCGCGATCTTCCGCTAAGCCCGCCCTCCGGCGGCGGCCGACCGGCCGCGACCGCCGGGGCCTGGTCCGGGCCGGGACCGGCTTGGCGAGGGGCCGCGGGTGCTCGCCGTCCCCGGCCGCGGGCGGGAGCTCGCCGTTGTCGATGACCCAGCCGGGGCGGACCTTCGGGAAGCGCTGCTGGAGCGTCGCCATCGGCAGCGGGATCCGCCCGCCCGCCGCCCCCGCCAGGCGCTGGGCGTAATCGGCCTCGGAGGTGAAGATCGTGACCTTCTCCACGGTGCCGTCGCGGTAGCGCGCGTACGCGAACACCGCAGCCCAGTCGCCCTCGGGAGGATCCCCGACACCGTCCCGCAAGACGGAACGGACCTCATCATCAAGCTGGCCACCGAACAACCGGGCATATCCGGCGACGGTCAGTTCGAATTCTGTCACGGGCGACGACATGCTTCGAGGTTAACGGGATCTGGTACCGTCACGGGCGAATTGTTGCCAACTTGTTTCGCCTGGGCTGGCTCGCGCCTGCCCCGCCATCCCCTAGCGAAGGGAGTCGATCCAGGCGGCCATGCGACGGGACTCGCGCTCCAGCACCGCCGGGTCGCGCAGCGCGCTGGTGAGCAGCGCCGCGCCCTGGTAGGCGGCGATCACCTGGATCGCCAGGTCCCGGGCATCGGCGCGGCCCATCGCCGCGAACTGCCGCTCCGCCCAGTCGATGGGGATCCGGACCAGCGGGGAGGCGTCCGGGGCGCCCGCGCCGTCGGCGTGCTTGGCCAGCTCCTGGCACAAGGTCCCGTGCGGGCAGCCATAGCGGGCCACCATCTCGTTCTCCCCGGCCAGCGTGGCGAACAGCGCCTTCAGCCGGGCCGCCGGGTCCGCCTGCCCCGCCTGGATGCCGCCCAGCATCGAGCCGATGGCGGCCGCGTGCGCCTCGATCACCGCGGCGATGATGTCGGCCTTGGTCTTGAAGTAGTAGTACACGTTCCCCAGCGGGATGCCGGCCGCCTTGGCGATGTCGGCGAGCGTCGTCGCCTCGACGCCCTGCTGGTGCAGCATCTGGGCGGCGGCGGCGACCAGGCGCTCGCGCTTGCCCGGCCCCCGTCCCGGCCCCCGGCCCGGTTCCCTGCCGTGTTCCTTGCCCGGGGCGGCGGCCGCGCTCGCCTCGGTGCTCGTCGTCCGATCTGAGTTAGTCATCTCACTGACAAGTGTAGACGCGCGGAGCAACCTCGTCTAAGTTAGTTAACTGACTGACTATTGATTACAAGATTACGAAGGAGCCTTGCCGTCATGACGCAAGCCTCGGCACCACCCGGCGCGCCCTTCCTCGCAACCCGCGCCGGCCGGCTCACGCTGGCGTTCCTCTGCGTGGTCGCGCTGCTGGACTTCACCGGCATCGCGATCGTCAACGTCTCGCTCCCGAGCATCCAGCGCGACCTGCACTTCTCCCAGCAGGACCTGCAATGGGTGATCAGCGGCTACGTAGTTACCTACGGCGGCTTCCTGCTGCTCGGCGGGCGACTGGCCGACCTGCTCGGCCGCCGGGCAACTCTCGTCATCGGGACGGCGGTGTTCGGGGTCACCGCGATCATCGGCGGCGCGGCCCCGAACGCCGGGACGCTCGTCGGTGCCCGGCTCGCCCAGGGCATCGGCGCCGCCCTGATGACTCCGGCCGCGCTGTCCATCCTCACCACGAGCTTCAACGCCGGCACCGACCGGGTCAAGGCGCTCGGCGCGTGGGGCGCCATGGGCGGCCTGGGCGGGGTCCTCGGGGTCTTCCTCGGCGGCGTCATCTCCGCCGGGCCCGGCTGGCGGTGGGTGTTCTACGTCAACCCGCCGCTGTGCGCGGTCGTGATCATCGCGGCGTACCTGCTGATCAGCGGGGAGGCGCCCCGCCGATCGGGGCTGGCGAGCTTCGACGTGCTGGGCGCGCTGCTGGGCACCGGCGGGATGCTGCTGCTCATCTACGCCCTGGTCAAGGCACCCGAGGATGGGTGGGGGTCGGCACGGACGATCGGCGAGCTAGCCGGCGCCGCCGCGCTTTTCACCGCCCTGGTCATCAACGAGCTCCGGCACCCCAACCCGGTGCTGCCGCTATCGATCTTCCGGGTCAAGGGACTGGCCGCCACCGACGCGGCGAACGTCCTCGCACTGGCCGGGTTCAACTCCGTGTTCTTCTTCATGACCTTGTACATGCAGGAGGTCCTGCACTTTTCCGCGCTGCGCGCTGGGGTCGCGTACGTCCCGATCGCGGCCATCGTCGTCGTCGGGTCGATCGGCGGCTCCGGCCTGGTCCCGCGTCTGGGCACCCGCCCGCTCATCGTCGCCGGCGCGGGCATCGCGACCGGCGGCATGTACTGGATCTCCCGGATCCCGGTGCACGGCTCCTACTGGAGCGACATCTTCCCGGCGATGATGATCATGGGCCTGGGCCTGGGCCTTGTCTTCGTCGCCGTTCAGATCGCCGGCAACGCCGGCGTGCCACCGGACAAGGCCGGCCTGGCCGGGGCGCTGATCACCGCGTCCTTCCAGCTTGGCGTGGCGCTCGGCCTGGCCATCTTGTCCGCGCTGGCCACCGCGCGCACGCACTCGCTGCTGGTCGCCCGTCACCCGGTCCCGGACGCCCTGGTCGGCGGCTACACGCGGGCGCTGCTGGGCGCCGCCATCTTCGCCGGCGCCGTGGTCTTGATCGGGCTGCGCACCGCCAACACCAAGGGCGAGCCCCTGGGCGGGACCCCGGCCGAGATCACCGGGGTGGACGTCCCCGGCGCCGCGGCGAACCGCGTGCCCAGGTCGCCCGCCAGCGCCGGGGAGGAAACGACGACGTTCGGCTGACCGGGGACCCCGCCTAGACGAGCGGGCGCACCTGCCCGGCGGCCCAGCTCACGTAACCGACGGGATCACCCGCCACGGTAGAAGGCTGCCGGGGCTGGAGGACGACGCTGTCGGCTCCCGCCCCGGCCAGCTCGGCCGCCGCGCGCGCCACGTCCGCGGCCGGCTCGTCCATGGACGCCTCCAGGTAGACCACCAGGCGGTGCGGGTCGGTGCGGCCCGCCCGGGCGCGGCCTGCGTCGATGCGCTCGCGGGCGGCGCGCAGCTCCGCCGCCCCGGTCCCCCCGACCAGGACCGTCCCGTCGACGATCTCGCCGGACAGCACCTGCGTGCGCGGCCCGATCGCCCCCGCGAAGATGGGCGGCCCGGGGGACACCGCCGGTGGGGACACCGCAGGCCACACGAGCGCCACCTCGTCCAGGTGCACGTAGCGCCCGGAGGCGCTCACCTTCTCCCCGCGCAGCAGGGCGCGCAGGGCGGGAAGGTACTCCCGCAGCAGCGTCATCGGCGACTCGGCCCTCACCCCGGCCTGCCCCATCCACTCCTGCACGCCGTGCCCTACGCCGATGATCGCCCGGTCCGGGAACATCCGGCACAGCGTCGCGGCCTCCATCGCCGCCAGCGCCACGTTCCGCAGCGGCACCGGCAGCACGCCGAGCCCCACCTTGATCCGCGACGTCCACGCGAGCGCGGCCGCGCAGGCGGCGATGCCCCCGCCCCAGAAGCAGTCCTCCCACAGCCAGAGCTCATCGAGGCCCGCCTCATCGGCCGCCACGGCCACGTCACGCAACTGCTCAGGGGGCACGGCCGGCCAGCACACGGCGCCAAGGCTTGTCATGGCCCCATCTTCCCGCAACCGGAAAAGCTCACGGTAAGCGTCGTGACCCTCGTGACACGTGAGGCCATAGAGACCGCAGAAGCGCTTGATAGCCACCTCGTGAGCCACGCCGAAGCTCCGCTGGCGTGGAAGGCGACACAGGGGCGCCTAAGCGGGCTTTCAGGAAACTTCCAGCTGGGCTGCCTAGCATGAGTGCCGACAGTGACAGGAGTCGGACGAGCATGGAGGCGGTACCGTGCCTGACAAGGTGACCATCTCCCACCGCGGCGAGCGGTTCGAGATCGGGCTTGGCAAGCGGCAGTACGCCGTCTGGGCGGTTGACGCGCCCCGGGACGAGCCAGTCGACCGGTGGCCGGAAACGGCCGAGGGCTGGTCGCAGGCCTGGACCCGGTTCACCACCATCGAGACGCCGGGCACCATCGCCGCCGTCCCGCGCCCGCGCCACCTGAAGATCCCCGGCCATCTTCTCCATAACGCAACCGGCACCACGCCCGTCGTCAGGCTTCCCGCGATCGCGGCGGGCCTGCTCGGGGCAGGTGCCCTCCTGGGGATCGCGGGGCTGTTCCCGGACTACTTCAGCGGGCAGCCACTGACCGCGGCGGCCGAGCAATGGGTCCCGCACGTGCTGTACCTGGTGACGTGGGCGGTCGCCGCCGGCCTCATCCTGGCCGGCCGGCCCGGGACCCAGGCGACGGCCCGGCCGCGGGTCGGGGCGCTACTCGGGACGGGACTCAGCGCGGTGACGTTCGGCCTGTTCGCGGCGGACCTGGCCACCGGCACGTCCAGTCACGCGGGGGTAGGGGCCGGCTTGATCTTGACCCTCATCGGCTGGGTGGCCTGCGCCGCCGGGTCGGCGGCGGGCTTGCGCATCCGCCCGCGGGCGCAGGCCGCTTCGGGCACCATCGCGGCGGGCGGGACCCCGGGCACGACCGCGCCCAAGCGCGGCCGGGCCGACGCCGGGGCGATCGCGCTGCTGACGCTGTGCGCGCTCGGCGCGGCGATCACGTTCATCCCCTCGTGGGACAGCTACACGCTGGCCCAGGCGTCCAGCAACACCTCGCAGACCGTGACGGCGGGCAACGCGTTCGACAATCCCGGCTGGGTGATCTTCGGCGACATCGCCGCGGTGGTCGCGCTTGTCGTGGTGGCCATCGCCGCCGCGGCCCGGCGACCCGCCCGGCACGGCTCGGCGCTGCTGGGCGGGGCGATCGTGGCGATGGCCGCGCAGGCTATCTCCGCGCTAATCCAGGTGGGCCACGCGGCCTCGCCGCAGCTGTTTGGGATTTCCGCCGCGCAAGCGACCGCTAACGGGCTGACCGTCAGTTCCAGCGTGACCTCAATATTCTGGGTGTACGGACTGTTCGTGATAGCGCTCGTCATATCCTGCGCCTGGCTGCTCACGACACCGGCTGAACCCGCTGTTCCTACCCAACGCACGGTGCCTACTCAACACACGGTGCCTACTCAACACACGGTGCCTACTCAACACACGGTGCCCACTCATCCGGAGGGCGGCAATCCGGCCAGGGCCTATCCAGACCCCGCCTATCCGGGCGCTTCCTATCCGGTTGCCAGGTCCGCGAACTTCGCTGAATCGCCGGCTGAACCTTCAGCCAGCCTGCCCGGAGATGACGAGCGGGATCAACGGGATCAACTGCCCGCGACTGCGGAGTCGCTCCCCGAAGGCGAGATGCCCCCCGAGGACAAGCATGACAACGAGGGCACCAGCGATCACGGGAGGGCCGCGAACCACTTATACGCGGCGCCCAGGGTCCATGGGCACCGCGTTCGGGTGGCCCCGAACATAGCAAAGCGCCCCCGGCATCGGATGCCTGGGGCGCTTTCGCATCTGGGTATTTACTACCCATGAAACTAACTTACCGGTCGCTGCCTGGTACTTCGCAACGAGGTCCGCCGGCACGCGCCCGCGGTCCTTGATGTCATATCCGTTCTCCCGAGCCCAGTTGCGGATCTCGGTGGTGTTGAGCGCTCCGTTGGCCGACTTAGCGGCCCTACCTGCGCCGCGACCAGCCCGGCGGGCGGAGCCGCCGACCTTGCGCGCGTGGGTCACGTACCTGCCGAGCGCGGAGCGCAGCTCCTCGGAGTGCTTGGCGCTGAGGTCGATCTCATATTCAGCCCCATCCAGCGCAAAGCGCACCGTGCCCTCGGCCTCACCGCCGTCGATGTCGTCAATGAAGAGGGTCTGGATCTTCTGAGCCACTTGGATAACCGCCTTTCCTCGATTCGATAGTCATCATATACGACGACTCCGCTGCCCACGCGGCGTCATCCCCACTTCTACGCCACGTGCCCCTTGGCAATTGCCCGGTGCCCGTCCAGCCCACCGATACCTATGCGTACTTCTTACCTGAGAACGATGGTATCTCATCCAAGGCTAAAGCTGTGACCTGCGCGACATTTTTTGGTTAACCATACGAACCGCGACGATTGGTTCAGACCACCGGGGAGAGACCGCGCATAGCGCTCCAGGTGGTTGCCCTGTTCGTAGTTGCTTGGCCGGTGACCAGTTTCCGGCGCAACATCCTGGTCTTTATACCGGCCAGGTTTCCATGCGGTAGGCGCTATCCCAGAAGAGCCACTCGTATCGGCTCGTCATCCGGTAGTGTCGAGCGACCTTGGCGCGTTCGGCGGGAAGCAGAACAGACCCGGCCTTATCCGCCTCGGAAAGCACCGCGCGAACGACATCCCCGAACTCCTCGGCGGCGTAAGTGTCGATCCAGCGCTGGAACCTAGGGTCGGGCGAGCCGCGGCGCAGCAACTCCTTGCCGACCTCCCAGTAAATCCAGTAGCAGGGCAGCACGACGCCGACGCCCTCGGCGTACGTCCCGCCAAGCGTGGTGGCCAGCAGGTAGCTGGTATAGGCGAGGTTGACCGGGGTGGGCTCGGCCGCCGCGGCCACCTCCGGCGATATGCCGAGCTCCGGCAGCAGGGCGCAGTGCAATTCCAGCTCGGCGGCGACCGCGTCGGCGGCGTGCCGCGCGAACATCTGCATCGCCTCCGCGCTTGGCGCCCGGGTGGCCACCACCGCCAGCGACCGCGCGTAGTCACGCAGGTAAATCTCGTCCTGGACGATGTAGTGCGCGAACGCGGCCTCCGGCAGCGTCCCGTCGGTCAGCCCGGTGATAAACGGGTGCGCGAGGATCGCGGCGTAGATATCGGCGTTAGCTGCCCACAGCTCGTCGGTGAAGGTCATGCTGGGTTAATAGCATGCCCGCTACGATTTGCCCTTCACCGGGCATGCCCCCCGGTGGGTACGGGGGTCGCCCTCCGGGCGATACGCTACGACTTGCCCTTCACCGGGCACGCCCCGGGGGGCACGGGGGGTCGCCCCCCTGGGCGATGGCACGCAAGCCGTGCAGGGCGTGCACGGGCCCGTCTCCCGCGCCGAGCCCGGACAGGCCGTGCGCGACCGCGTCCCCGGCCACGACGGCCGCCTGGCGGGCCGCGTCGGGAAGCGAGAGGCCGGCCGCCAGCCCCGCCGCCAGCGCGGCGGAGTGCGTGCAGCCGGCGCCGTGCGTGGCCGCGACGTGGTGCCGGGCGACCGGGATGGGCAGGTGCGTGGTCCCGTCGAATAGGTGGTCCACCGGCTCAGCCCCGTGCCCGCCGGTGACCAGCGCCGCGCCGGCACCCATGTCCACCAGCCGCTCGGCTAGCTTCAGCCGGTCCTCGGTCGAAAGGCCCGTCAGCGCCTGCGCCTCGGGCAGGTTCGGGGTGACGACCGACGCGAGCGGGAAGATCAATGTCACCAGGGCCTCGACCGCGTCCGGGCGCAATAGCCTGCTTCCCGAGCTGGCCACCATGACGGGGTCGACGACCAGCGGGAGCGCTCGCCCCGCCAGTTCCGCCGCGACCGCCTCGATGATCGCCGCGCAGAAGAGCATCCCGGTCTTGGCCGCGTCCGCGCCGATGTCGTCCAGGACGGCCCGCATCTGCTCGGCGACGAATTCCGGCGGCGCCTCCTGGATGGCCGTGACGCCGGTGGTGGACTGCGCGGTGAGCGCGGTGATCGCGGTCATGCCGTGCCCGCCGCACCGCGCGATCGCCTTCAGGTCCGCCTGGATGCCCGCCCCGCCCCCGGAGTCGGAGCCGGCGATCGTCAGGACCCGGGGGGTCGCCGTCACGGCGACACGAGCCCTTCGACGGGGCTGGAGGCCAGGGCGGCGTGCCAGCGTCGCTCGATCCGGCCCGCCTCGCGAGCCGCGTGGCCGGCCTCGACGGCGAGCTTCATCGCCAGGGCCATCGTCTCTGGCTCGGCGGCCCGGGTGATCGCCGAGGCGATCAGGACCCCGGCGCAGCCGAGCTCCATCGCCAGGGCGGCGTCGCTGGCGGTGCCGATCCCGGCGTCGAGGATGACCGGCACGCTGGCCTGCTCGACGATCATCGCGATGTTATGGGCGTTGCGGATGCCCAGGCCTGACCCGATCGGCGCGCCGAGCGGCATCACGGCCGCGCAGCCGGCCTGTTCCAGGTGCCGGGCGAGCACCGGGTCGTCATTGGTGTAGGGCAGCACGGTGAACCCGTCCGCGACCAGCTTGCGCGCCGCGTCCAGCAGCTCGACCGGGTCGGGCAGCAGCGTCTTGTCATCGGCGACGACCTCGAGCTTGACCCAGTCCGTCTCCAGCGCCTCCCGAGCCAGCCGGGCGGTGAGCAGCGCCTCGGCGGCGGTGTGGCAGCCGGCCGTGTTCGGCAGGATCTCCGCGCCGGCCTGCTGGATCACCTCCAGCAGGGAGCCGCCCCCCAGGGCATAGTGCCCGACCCGGCGCATGGCGACCGTCGTCACCTGCGAGCCGGTCGCCGCGAGCACCCGGCGCATGACGTCCAGGGAGGTCGCCCCGCCCGTCCCGGTGATCAGCCGTGAGGTGAGCATCCGCCCGCCAAGGTCCCATGCCATGAGCTCTAGCCTCCCTGTACCGCGGTTACGACCTCGACCTGGTCCCGGTCGCCGAGCGCGATCCCCGGCCATTCGCGGCGCGGCATGACCTCGCCGTTGACCGCCACCGCGATGCCCCTGTCCTGGCCAGTGACCGACTTGACCAGCTCCGCGACGGTAGTCCCAGCCAACACGTCGCGCTGCTCGCCGTTGACGTTGACGCTGACGGTGCCGGTCACCGGTCTTCCGCCCTGGGCCGGGGGTCGACAGGGGGCTCGGCCCCCGGGGATACGGAGCGGGTCGCCCCCCCGGGGGGGTACAGCCTCGCCGGGGTGAACGGCAGCCACTCGGCCGCGGGCTGCTTGCCGGCCAGCAGGCCGGCGACCGCGTCCGCGGTGGCGGCCGACAGCATGATCCCGTTGCGGAAGTGGCCGGCCGCGACGATGAGGCCGGGCCGGATCTCGCCGACCACCGGGCCGTTGTCCGCGCTGCCGGGCCGCAGGCCCGCCGTCGCCTCGGCGAGGGTGAGCTCGCTGATCGCCGGGAGCACGCTCATCGCGTCGTGCAGCAGGTCATGCACCGCGCCCGCGGTGACCTCCCGGTCGGCCCGCTCATCTTGAGTCGCCCCGACCACCAGCTCGCCGTCGGCGCGCGGGACGAGGTAGACATCGGTGCCCTTGACGATGGCACGGACGGTATGGGTGAGCACGGGCGGCATGCCGCCGGGATGGCGCAACCGCAGGATCTGCCCCTTGACCGGGCGGAAGGCCCTGGTGATGCTCTCGGGCAGCCCGCCGACCTGCCCGGTGCGCCAGCCCGCCGCCAAGACGACCGTCCCCGCCTGGATGACGCGGGAGTCCTCCAGCTCGATCGCCCCGGTAGTGCTCTGGCCAGCGCTGGGCACCCGGGCGGCGTTCCCCCGGACGAACTGGACGCCTGCCTTGGCCGCCGCGACGTGGAGGGCGGCGGCGTAACGGCGGTTGTCGACCGACAGGTCGCCGATGGCCAGGACGCCGCCGTGCACCGCGGGCGCCAGGAACGGCTCCAGGTCGCGGCAGCCGCGGGCGTCGAGCTCGGTGGCCTCCAGGCCCAGCTGCCGCCGGAAGGCCGTCAGCCGCCGGAGCCGGTCGTGGTCAGCCTTGTCGAAGGCGACCGCCAGGGTGCCCTCGGTGCGCAGCCCCGTCATGAGCCCGGTGGCCTCCTCCAGTTCCGCGGCGAAGCCGGGGAACCGGCCGACGGCCAGCAGGTTGAGGCGCAGCAGGTCCTGCTCGCCGAAGACGGACTCCGACACCGGCGCGAGCATCCCCGCCGCGACCGGCGTGGCGGCGTCGCCCAGGTCTGGGTCCACGACGATGACGGTGAGCCCCCGCAGCGCCGCGCGCCAGGCGATCGCGGTCCCGATCACGCCCGCGCCCGCGATGACCACGTCAGCGGGGCCCGCACTGTCCGGGGCAGCAGTGTCCGGGGCAGCAGTGTCCGGGGCAGCAGTGTCCGGGGCAGCACTGTCCGGGGCGCTCGCCGGAGCCAGCGCGCTCCCCTGGTCAGGATCGCTTGTCACGTGCTTCCTCCCTTCGCCGGCATTACCCGGATCAGGTTCAACGGTCGGAGGCGCGCCAGCCTCCCTCTCAGCCCCTTGCCGGGACTCCCGTGGGTTAACTACCTAATCATACGCCGTTCAGCCGGCTCGCGATGGAGGCGGCGGCGGCCGCGGGGTCGGCCGCCTCGGTGATGGCGCGTACTACGACGACGCGGCGGGCGCCGGCGGCGATCACGTCGTCGAGGCGCTCGGCGCTGATGCCGCCGATGGCGAACCAGGGCCGCGCGGGCTCGCCCGCCGCGACCCCGGAGATCAGCTCGAGCCCGGTGCCCGGGCGCCCCGGCTTGGTGGGCGTCGCCCAGATCGGCCCGGCGCAGAAGTAGTCCACGCCGGGCTCGCGCGCGGCGCGCTCCGCCTGCCCCGGATCGTGGCTGGACCGGCCGATCAGCGTCGCCGGCCCGAGGATCTGCCGGGCGACCTCGACTGGCAGGTCGTCCTGGCCCAGGTGCAAGATGTCCGCGCCGGCGGCCAGCGCGATGTCCGCGCGGTCGTTGACCGCCAGCAGCTTGCCGTGCCGGCGGCAGGCGGCCGCGAACACCTCGAGCAGTGCGAGCTCCTCGCGGGCCTCCAGGCCCTTCTCCCGCAGCTGCACGATGTCCACGCCGGCGGGAAGCACCGCGTCGAGGAACCGCTCCAGGTCCCCGGACCGCCGCCGGCCGTCCACGCACAGGTAGAGCCGGGCCGAGGCCAGTCGTTCCGCAACGTCCGTCATGGTTCCCATGGAATCACTCCCCCCGCGCGGCGGCGAATGCCGCGCGGATTTGCGATATTCTGTTGACACTCCGTAGCGATCCTGGGCAGGATGGCCACAGGTAGTAACGGAGTGATATCAATGCTCAACGCTAAGTATCAACTCGCGATCAGCGCCGCCCTGGTCATGGCGGCCACGGCGGCGGCGAGTGTTGCCGTCGCCCCCGCCGCGCGGGCCGCCAGCCCTCAGTTGTGCCACTACCGCACGGCGCGGGTCAGCGGCGGCTACGTGGTCCAGAACAACGAGTGGGGCTCCAGCGCCTTGGAGTGCCTCATCACTCGCGCCGGCCTGGCCGGCTTCACCGTGGTCAGGTCGGCCATCGCCAGGCGAAGCGGCGGGGCGCCGGGCGGCTACCCGTCCATCTACGCGGGCTGTCACTGGGGACTGTGCGCCACTGACGGGCTGGCCAGCAAGCCGCAAAGGGTGGCGGCGCTGATGCCGGGCAGGCTCGCCAGCCACGTCGCGGTGACCGAGCGGGCCCACCCGGGCAGCGTCTACGACGTCGCCTACGACATCTGGGTCAACCAGTCGCCGCGGACGCGCGGCGAGCCCAACGGCACCGAGATCATGGTGTGGCTCGGGCACCAGGGCAAGGTCCGCCCGGCCGGCGCGATCGTCGCCCGGGACGTCACGATCGGCGGCCGTAAGTACGACGTGTGGCACGCCCGGGGCCGTGCGGCCGGGGGCACCGTCACCTATGAGCTGATCCGTCACGTGACCGCCCTCGGCCACCTGGACGTGGGCCGGCTGATCCAGGACACGGCGCGCCGCCGCTACACCAGCCCGCGGTGGTACCTGGTCTCCGTCGAGGCGGGGTTCGAGATCTGGCGCGGGGGCGCCGGCCTGGCCGTCACCCAGTTCGGGGTGCACCTGCAGTGAGCGTCAGGGGCGCGCGATCGCGCCCGCTACGCGCGTGACCGCCTCGGCCTCCCAGCCGGGGGCCATGATGTGGACGCCGGCCACCCCAGGGATCTTGCGCAGCTGCTCGATGACCTGGGCGGCCACCTCGACGCCGGCGGCCTTGGCGTCCTCGCCGGACAGGCCGCGGAGCCTGGCGAACGTCGCCTCGTCGACCTCGACGCCGGGGATGTTCTTGTGCATGTGCTCCAGCGCGGCGACGCTGCGCGGCGGCATGACGCCGACGAGCACCGGAGCGCCCGCTAGCACCCCGGACTCCACGTGCGGGATGAACCAGTCGGCGAAGCGGGCCACGTCGTAGACGATGTTGGTCTGGAAGAACTGCGCGCCCGCCTCGATCTTGCCCGCGATCTTGGTCGCCCCGTCGACGAGCGGGTTCATCGCGGCGGCCACGAAGAAGTCCGTCGGGGTCGACAGCGCCTCTCCCGCCGCCAGCTGGCCGGAGTTCAGCTGGCGGGCCAGCCGGATCAAGGCGTTGGAGTCCACGTCGCCGACGAACTTCGCCAGCTCGGCGTACTTGCCGACCTTCAGCGGGTCGCCCGACAAGACCAGCAGGTTCCTCACGCCCACCGCCCAGGCGCCGAGCAGGTCGGACTGGATCGCCAGCAGGTTGCGGTCACGCGTGGTGATCTGCATGATCGGCTCGACGCCCGCCTCGATCAGCCACGTCGAGGTGACCAGCGAGGAGACCTTCGGGGTGGCCGCCGGGTTGTCGGTCACGTTCGCGGCATCGACCAGGCCGGCGACCGCCGCCGCCGCGTGGCGAACCGGCTCGCTGACCGGGTTACCGGGAGGCGATAGCTCGGCCGTCACCACCAGTTTCCTGCCTCCGGTGGGGCCGCCTGCCATTACCTCACGAAACGTCATGGTCGCGCCGATCCCTTCTTCCCCGCCCGCCTCTTCCGCTGCCCGCCTTCTCCCATCTTCTCCGCCAGTGTCCGCGGGCGAAAGGTTCCCGGCCACAACGGCTTCGCCTGGCGTTTGTCACGGCCCTTGCCCTTATGCGCTCAACTTCATCAGGGTTCGCCTGCCAGGAATGAGCGGACTTGCCCGGCGTAGGGGGCCAGGTCGTACTGGGCCACGTAGGCGCCGGCCATCCGGACCGGGTCACCGAAGAAGTAATACTCATACAGCGCCTGCCGGCCCGCGAACGCCGACGCGCAGGCGTCCCAGGCCAGCCGGAAGAGCCGGACCCGCTCCGGGGCGGTGAGCGTGGCCGACTGCAAGTACGTCGCGATGTCGCCCGCCGCCGACCCGGCGAGGTCGGCCTCGGTCGGCAACGCCATCAGCCCGGACGCGCCCAGCTTGCGCAAGATCTCCGGGAAGCGCTGGTAAAGCCGCGGGTAGAGGTTGCGCGCGGCGTTCAGCGGCTGCCAGGCCGGGGTGAGCACCCCGAAGTCGTTCGGGGCGGCGTCCGCGACCGCGGCCCGCGAGAACGCCTTGAGGGTCTCCAGGGTCATGATGACCTCGGCGATGTCGCCCTGTACGTGCGGGAAGCCGCCGATGCCGACCGCCTCGGTCAGCAGCGCGACGAGGCCCAAGATGAACTCGGTCTTGGCGGTTGTCCGGGTCACCACCTGGTGGGTCATGTGCACCACGGCGGAGGTCGCCGTGTAGAAGCCGTTGCACGCCTCGGGGTCGGCGATGACGAAGCAGCGCTCGTAGGGCACGTGCACGTCGTCGAAGATCACGACGGCGTCCGGCTCGTCGAAGCGGGAGCCGAGCGGGTGGTCGAAGTGCGAGCGGCCGTAGTCCAGCGTCTCGCGGGCGATGTAGCGCAGCCCCGGCGCATCGTTGGGGACCGCGAACGCGAAGGCGTATGGCTTGTCCTCGGGGGTGTTGCGCAGCAGCGTCGAGGGGAAGACGAGCAGCTCATCGGCGAACGGGCCGATCGTGGCGAGCAGCCGCGCACCACGCACCACGATGCCACTGTCGTCCTCGCGGATGACGTGCGCCGACAGCGTCCCGGCGACCTGCTGACTGGCGGGCACCGCCCGGTTGGCCTGCGGCGGGACCAGCGTGTGCGTGCACAGCAGGTCCTCCTCGCGGACCTTCTCGTAGTACCGCTTGACGTTCACGCCGAGCGCCGGGTCAGTCTGGGCGAACCAGTCCTGCGCGGCCGCCAGGGCCATCAGGCCGCTGTTGAGGTAGTCCCCGGTGCGGCCGAGCATGCCGTGCGAGCGGTCGGCCCAGGCCTTGAACGCCGCCTGGCGCAGCCGCAGGTCATCGGCGGTCTGCGGCACCATGAACGAGGTGCCGACCGGCTCGCTGGTCGTCGGTGAGGGGTAGGTCAGCACGTCGCGGTAGGCCGGGTCATGCTGCATGTCGTACAGCGCGGCGTAGGTCGCGACGACGTTCCGGAAGGCGGGATGCCCGGCGATGCCACCGGTCACCGTCTCGCCCATGATGTCCACGTGCGGGCGGGCCTGCGCCAGCCTGTCAAGGAACTGCCGTCCGTTGCGGGCTGCCATGATTCGGCAACGTATCCCGCGCTCTCCCGGGGGGGCAACCCCGCGCGCGCCAAACTTGCGGGCGGCTGCCTTGGGGTGGATGCTAAGGCCGTGAAGAGGGGGCTGGCCCGCCGCCGGGCGGTCGCCGCGGCGGCCACGTACCTGCTGGAGCCGAAGAACTGGATCATCGCCACCGTCATCGGCGTGGGCTGGCACTACGGCGGCCGGGGCGGCCTGGGCTGGGGGCTGGTCGCCGCGCTGTTCGCCGCCATCTTGCCGACGGTGTTCATCACCGTGGGGGTGCGCCGCGGGCGGTGGGCTGACCGGAACGTCGGGGCGCGCGGGCCACGGCTGATGGTGCTCGCCTTCATCCTGAGCTCGGTCGCGGCGGGGTTCCTGGTGCTCGCCGCGGGCGGTGCTCCCTCCCAGCTGACCTGGTACTTCGGGTGCATGCTGGCGAGCGTGGCGATGCTCGCCGCGATCACGGTCGCCTGGAAGATCTCCATCCACTGCGCGGTCGCCGCGGGCGCGGTGACCCTGCTGGTATTGCTGTACGGGCTGTGGGTGACGCCCGCGTACCTGCTGGTGGGACTCACCGCGTGGTCACGGGTGGAACTGCGCGACCACACCTGCGCGCAGGTGGTCGCCGGCGCGATCTTGGGCACGGCGGCCGCGGCGGCCAGTTACGCGCTCATGCGCTTACGCCAGCCCTGGGACCGGGCGCACGGCTTCGCGGCGGACGGCTACCTGGCCCACAGCCGGGCGGTGGCGTCGGCGCTCGCGGTGGCCAGCAGCTTGCCGTCGGGTGAGAACGCGACGAAGTTCACCGCGTTGGAGTGGCCGGTGAGCGTGCTGACCGTCTTGCCGCTGACCGGGTCCCACAGCCGGACGGTGCTGTCGTAGCTGGCCGAGGCGAGCGCGGTGCCGTCGGGTGAGAACGCCGTCATGAACACCGAGTCGGTGTGCCCCTCCAGGGTGCGCAGCCCGGCGCCGGTCGCCGCCACCCACAGCCGGACGGTCGCGTCCTCGCTGGCGGTGGCCAGCAGCACGCCATCCGGGGAGAACGTCGCGCCCCACACGGTCTCGGAGTGCCCCGTGAGGGCCTGGACGCGGGCGCCGGTCGCGCTGTCCCACAGCCGCACGGTGCCGTCGAAGCTCGCGGTGGCCACTATCTTGCCGTCCGGTGAGAACGCGGCCGAGGACACGATCCCCTCGTGGCCGGCCAGCACGTGCCGGCACGCGCCGGTCGCGGTGTCCCACAGCCGGGAGGTGCTGTCTCCCCCGGCGGTCACCAGTATCCGGCCATCGGGTGAGAACCGCGCCGCGTACACGATGTCGGTGTGGCCCGCCAGCGTGGGGCCCGCCTGCCCCGTGGTCGGGTTCCACAGCCGCACCGACGCGTCATAGCTGGTGGTGGCCATCATCAGGCCATCGGGGGAGAAGGCGATGCCGAAGACGGGCAGGGTGTGCCCCTTCAGCTCGTGGATGAGGCGGCCGGAGGCGACGTCCCACACCCGCGGGGTGTCGTCGGCGCTGACCGTGGCGACGATGGCGCGCCCGGGCGAGAACGCGGCGGCGAAGACCGGCTCGCAGTGGCCCGCCAGCGTGTGCACCGTCTCGCCGGTCGCCACGTTCCACAGCCGCGCGGTCGTGTCCTCGCTGGCCGTAGCCAGCAGGCTGCCATCGGGCGAGAACGCCACCGAGTTCACGGCCCCCGTGTGGCCGGCCAGGGTGCGGGCCACTTCGATAACGCTCATGCCACTCGCCTTCTGGGGTACCTCGCTGGCCCGGGTTACCTCGCGGGCGCGGCCAGCGGTGCTGATGCGCGCGCTACATTCTGCACGCTCCAGACGCCAGCGATGTCATTTTCGCGGCCCTGTTAGGCACAATGCATCACTTCGTGACATTCCGGATGCGCTTGCCGACGTTTGCGGGCATCAATTCCGGCCCGTTACGCCGCGTCCGCGTCGGCTACGCTTCCAGGGTGCGTCTGGAGGCGGTGGGCAAGCGGTACGGGGCGCGGCAGCCCTGGGTAGTGCGGGACGTGAGCCTCGACGTCGGCCCCGGGCGGCTGGTGCGGGTTTCCGGGCGCAACGGCAGCGGCAAGTCGACGCTGCTGAAGGTGGCCGCCGGGGTCTGCCTGCCGTCGGCCGGCCGGGTAACCGGGCGGCCGAGGGTCGGCTACGTGCCCGAGCGGTTCCCGGGCGGGCTGCCATTTTCCGCGCGGGAGTACCTGCTGCACATGGCGCGGCTGCACGGGCTGCGCGGCGCCGCCGGCGGCCGCGCGGTGGATGAGTGGCTGGAGCGGCTCGGCGCCGCCGACTACGCCGGGGCGCCGCTGCGCTCGCTGTCCAAGGGCATGTGCCAGAAGGTCGCCATCGCGCAGGCGCTGCTGCCGCGGCCGGGGCTGCTGGTGCTGGATGAGGCGTGGACGGGGCTGGATCAGGCCGCCAGGGAGACGCTGGACGCGGCCATTACCGAGCGCGTGGCCGACGGGGCGATCTCGCTGTTCGTGGACCACGACCCGGCGCGCCTGGCCGGGCGGGCCAGCCAGCGCTGGCAACTGGACGGCGCCGGGCGGGTCACGGTGGCCGAGGGCGACAATCCCGGCTCAGCTAACACTGCCCCTGAAAGCACTGCCCCTGAAGCCACTGATCCTGAAACCACTGCCCATGAAGACACTGATCCCGAAGGCACTGCCCGTGAAGACACGGCCTATGAAAGCACGGCCTATGAAGACACTGCCTCCCCGCGGGTCGTGGTGATCGAGGTCGCGGGCCTGGAGGCAGGATCTCTGGCGACCGTGGGCGGCCTGCCCGGCGTGCTGTCGTGCGATGGCCCGGCCGTTCGCGTGCTGGCCGGCTACTCCGATGACGTGCTGCGGGCGTTGCTGGCGGGGGACGGCGTCCATGTGGCCAGCGTCCGGCCGGAGACAGGACCGCCGGACACGGGAGCACCGGACAGGGCAGCAGCGGACAGGGCAGCGGACACAGGAGCAGCGGACAGGGCAGCACAGCGGTGATCGCCCTGCTGCGCTACCAGGCCGCGATCTTGCTGCGCTCGCACCGGTGGATCTTCCCGCTCATCCTCTACGGCTTGCTGGTCGCTGTCAGCGACGAGGGCGCGGTGCCGCTGGCGGGCGGGCTGGACTGGAGCGCCGCCATGCTCGTCCCGGCCGTCGCGCTGCTGACCAGGTCGATGGTCACCGCCGAGCCGGCCGCCGCGCGGGCCGTCGTCGCGGCCGCCTGCGGCCCGGCCAGGGCGCAGGTCGCGGCGCTGGCCACCGCGCTGGGGGCCGGGGTGGTGCTCGGGCTGGGCGGCGCCTGCTTTGAGCTGCTCGCCAGCCAGCGCCCGCCGGGCCACGCCCTCGCCACGACGCTCGGCGGCGGGCTGGCGGTCGCGGTCGTCTGCCTGCTAGTCGGCTCGGCGGCCGGCGCGGTGTGCAACTTCCCCGTGCTCCGGCATCCCGGCGTCACCTTGCTCAGCACGGTCACGGCGGTGGTGATCGCGCTGGTCGCCGGCATCTCGCCCGCGGCCGCCGCGCTCAAGCACACCGGGACCGGCCTGGCGGCCGGAGCCGGCCCGCACTGGCCGGGCCTGGTGCCGTCCGCCGCGGCGGCCTGCCTGCTCGCCAGCACCTGGGCGGTCTCGGCGCTGGCCGCCGCCCGGCGGGGGTAGGCCACGTGGGTAACCACGAGGGGCAGGCTGGGCGGGCGCTAAACCGAGGGTCCTACAGGCGTCGCGCATCGAGGTCGTAGGCTAGCCACCGGGCACCGGGCACCCGGCACCATGACCGCGGGAGGAAGTCCATGACAGAGCCGTCTGTGCTGGGGATCGTGCTGGCCGGCGGGGCTGGTACCCGGCTGGCGCCGCTGACCGATGACCGGGCCAAGCCAGCAGTGCCGTTCGGCGGGGTATACCGGCTCATCGACTTCGCGCTGTCTAACCTGGCCAACGCCGGGATCCGCAAGATGTGCGTGCTGACCCAGTACAAGAGCCACAGCCTGGACCGGCACATCACCACCACGTGGCGGCTGACCGACCTGCTCGGCAACTACGTGACGCCGGTGCCGGCGCAGCAGCGGCTCGGCCCGCACTGGTACACGGGGTCGGCCGACGCCATCTACCAGTCGATGAACCTGATCAATGACGACAACCCGGACCTGGTGGTCGTCGTCGGCGCCGACCACGTCTACCGGATGGACGTGCGCCAGATCATCGCCCAGCACCTGGAGCACGACGCCGGGGTGACGGTCGCGGCGCTGCCGGTCAGCCGCCAGGACGCCAAGGCCTTCGGCATCGTCGGCGTGGCCGATGACGGGCGGACGATCACCAGCTTCCTGGAAAAGCCCGCCGACCCGCCACCGCTGCCGGACTCGCCGGATGAGTCGTTCGCGTCCATGGGCATCTACGTGTTCAGCACCGACGTGCTCAAGGACGCGCTGCGCCGCGACGCCAAGGACGAAGACAGCCGCCACGACCTCGGCGGGAACCTCATCCCGATGCTGGTCGAGGGCGGGGCCGCGCAGGCCTATGACTTCCTCACCAACCAGGTGCCCGGCGCGACCGAACGCGACGCCGGCTACTGGCGCGACGTCGGGACGATCGACGCCTACTTCGACGCGCACATGGACCTGCGCAGCGTCGCGCCGCTGTTCAACCTGTACAACGCGAAGTGGCCGATCCTGACGCACATGCCGTCGATGCCGCCGGCCAAGTTCGTGCACGACACCGGGGACCGGATCGGCCGGGCCATCGACAGCCTCGTCTCCAACGGCGTCATCGTCTCCGGCGGCCTGGTCCGCCAGTCCGTGCTGTCCCCCGGCGTCCGCGTCAACAGCTGGGCGCGGGTGGAGTGCTCGGTCGTCTTGCACGATGTCCAGGTCGGCCGGCGCGCGGTGGTGCAGAACGCGATCATCGACAAGAACGTGGTCATCCCGCCGGGCGCGCAGATCGGGGTGGACAAGGAGCATGACCTCGCCCGCGGGTTCGCGGTGTCGCCGGGCGGCATCACCGTGGTCGGCAAGGGACAGGAGGTGCCCTTGTTATGAAGGTCGCCCTCCTCACCCGCGAGTACCCGCCCGAGGTCTACGGCGGCGCCGGCGTGCACGTGGAGTACCTGGCCCGCGAGCTGGCCCCGCTCGTCGGCCTGACGGTGCACTGCCAGGGCGCGGACCGGCCCGCCGCGGTCGCGCACCGGCCCGCGCCCGGCCTGCGGGACGCGGTGCTGCGCACGTTTTCCGCCGACTTGTCCATGGCCGACGCGGTCGCGGGCACGGACCTGGTCCACTCCCACACCTGGTACGCCAACCTCGCCGGGCACCTGGCGTCGCTGCGCTACGGCATCCCGCACGTGATGACCATGCACTCGCTGGAGCCGCTGCGCCCGTGGAAGGCGGAGCAGCTGGGGGGCGGCTATGCCCTGTCCTCCTGGGCGGAGCAGGTGGCCGCCACCTCCGCCGCCGCGGTGGTCGCGGTCTCCGAGGGCATGCGCGCCGACGTCCGCGCCGCGTACCCCGATATCCCGCCCGAACGAATCCGGGTGATCCGCAATGGGATCGACACCTCGCAGTACGCGCCCGACCCCGGGACCGACGTCCTGGTCAAGCACGGCATCGACACGTCGCGGCCGTACGTGATCTTCGTGGGCCGCATCACCCGGCAGAAGGGCCTCCCGGTCCTGCTGCGGGCGGCCTCCGCGCTGGACCCGTCCGCGCAGCTCGTGCTGTGCGCCGGCGCGCCCGACACCCGAGAGCTCGCCGCCGAGGTCTCCGAGCTGGTCGCCGGGTTGCAGGCGTCCCGGTCCGGCGTGATCTGGATCCCGGAGATGCTGCCCAAGCCGTCAGTGATCCAGCTGCTGACGCACGCGGTAGCGTTCGCGTGCCCGTCGGTGTACGAGCCGCTGGGCATCGTGAACCTGGAGGCGATGGCCTGCGGGACGGCGGTCGCCGGCTCCTCCGTCGGCGGCATCCCCGAGGTCGTCGACGACGGCGTCACCGGACTGCTGGTCCCCCCCGATGACCCGGCCGCGCTCGCGGACGCGCTGAACGCGCTGCTGAGCGACCCGGACCGGGCGCGCGCTTATGGCGACGCCGGGCGGGCCCGCGCGGTCGGCGAGTTCAGCTGGTCGGCGATCGCGTCCGAGACCGTCGCCCTCTACCGCGAGCTCACGGCCATCCCTTAGTCCTGCTTACGGGCGATGGCCTCGGCCAGCTCTCCCTTGGACATCGTCGAGCGGCCCTTGATTCCGAGGTCGGCGGCCCGCTTGAGCAGGTCCTTCTTGGTGTTTCCGTAGTAGTCCACGCCGCCGTAGGCCTTGCCGTGGTTCTGGCGGGCGCGCGGGCTGGCGGCACGCGGGTCCGACGGGCCCTTGTGGTCCTTCGGCTCCCAGTGATCGCCGCGCTTCTCGAAGGTGTGCTTGAGCGCCGCGTACGCGACCCGGTTAGCGCGCTCCTCATCGCCGTACTGGTCAAGCGCGCTGTCGTGCGCCTTGGCGAAGGTTTCCTGTGCCTTCTTCGGCGAGCGCCGTATCGTCCCCGGAAGCTCTCCCGTGATCGGCTCGCCGTCCTTGCCTGTCTTGGGCATCCGGATCCTCCTTCTCTCCCTGCCCGTTCTCCCCGGCCGCGTCTCCCCCTAGTCGCCGGGTATACGCGTCCCGCTACCCGGTGTCCCTGGCTGAAACCAAGGACTCGCTCGTGAGGGCGAATTTCGGCGGGATCGTTTTCAGCACCGATCGACGGGTAGCGGGCCAGACCATCGCTAGAAAATCCCGTGCGAAGGAGGCTGAGATGAAAGGCAGCACGCGAGCCGCGATGGCGCTTGGCGTCGGCTACCTGCTCGGCAGGAACCGCAAGTTGCGCACCGCGACGGTCATGGCCGTCGCCACGGCGGCCGGCGGCACGAACATAGGCAGCCTCGCCATGCGGCGCGGCGCGAAGATGCTCGTCAGTTCGGGCGTCATGGACAAGGTGCCGCCACAGGTCGGCGACCTCGTGGACGTCGTGCGCGGTGACCTGCTGCAGGCAGGCAAGGGCGCGGCGACCTCGGCGGTGAGCGGCCGGATCGACTCACTGACGGACTCGCTGCACAGCCGCGCCGAGCGGCTGCGTAACCCGGAGGCCGCCGTCTCCGAAGGCGCCGACGCCGCCGGTAAGGCGGCTGGCGGTGCGGCGAGGGGAGCCGCCAAGGCGGGACGCGGCGCGGCCGGGTCCGCCGGCTCCGCTACGCGACGCCTGCGCGGCCGCGGCCGCGATGAGGCCGAAGAGGACCGCGAGGACGAGACGGCTGAAGAGCCGGTGGACGACGAGGCCTACTCCGACGAGGCGGCCGACGACGAGGAAGAGTACGCGGACGACGAGTACGCGGACGAGGACTACGACGACGCCGAGCCCGAAGAGGGCGACGACGCCGAGCCCGAAGAGCGGGAAGCGCCCGCGCGCCGCGCTCGCCGCCCGGTCGCCCGCACGAGGAGGTAGCCGGCCATGGCACGCGCAACTGAATCCAAGCCGAGCGGGCCCGTCGACCGGCTCAAGGTCGAGGCCGGCGGCCTGGTCAACGCGCTGACCGACCGCGCCCTGTCAAAGGTGCAGGGGAAGGTCGAAGGCGCGACCAGCCGCTTGACGGACTTCGCCGAAGGGGGCGGCGGACCCGGCCTGATGGCCGCGGTGACCGGCGCCCGGAATGCGGCCGAGGGCAAGAGCCCGGCCCGGTCGTTCCTCAGCGCCGGCGTCGCCGGCGTCAAGGAGAAGGTGAAGGGCATGTTCGGCGGCGGCAAGGGCGGCGGTGGCCGCAAGAAGCTCAAGCTCACCAACATCGTCGAGATGATCGACGTGGGCGTCCCGGTGCGGGTCGCCTACAACCAGTGGACGTCGTTCCCCGACTTCCCCACCTTCACCAAGAAGGTGGAGACCGTCGACCGCAGCCGCGAGGACGAGACCAAGCTCAACTGGAAGGCCCAGGTCCTCTGGTCGCACCGGACGTGGGAGGCCTCGATCGTCGACCAGCGGCCGGACGAGCGGATCGTGTGGCGCTCCAAGGGCCAGAAGGGACATGTCGACGGCACCGTGACGTTCCACGAGCTGGGGCCGTCGCTGACCCGGATCATCGTCGTCCTTGAGTACCACCCGCAGGGGCTGTTCGAGCGGACCGGCAACATCTGGCGCGCGCAAGGGCGCCGGGTCCGGCTGGAGCTCAAGCACTTCCAGCGGCACGTGATGACCAACACCGCCCTGCACCCCGACGACGTCGAGGGCTGGCGGGGGGTCATCGAGGACGGCGAGGTCGTCAAGAGCCACGAGGACGCGCTCGGCGAGGAAGGCCGCGAGCCGGGTGACCAGCGGCGTGGCCGTCGGCGGCGTGGCGGGCAAGCTGACGAGGAGAACGACGGCAAGTCTCGCTCCGATGAGCGAGACAGCGAAATGGACGCCGACGAGGGCGCCGGCGAAGAGCCGGAGGCCGAGTCGGCGGATGAGCCAGAAGACGAGGGCGAGACCGGAGCGGACGACAACGGCCAGCGACGGCCCGCCGTGCGGCGCTCCAGCCGCGGCAGCGGTAGCGGCAACGGCAGTGCGGGCCGGGGCAGCCGGTCTGGCAGCGGCCGCGGTAGCGGCACCCGGCGTGCCCCCGCCCGCACGACACGAGGAGGGGACAGCTAAATGACGACAGGACTACAGCAAGGCGGCGGGGGCGTAGCCTCGCGCCCGAACTCATCCGGCCTGGCCGACGTCATCGACACCATCCTGGACAAGGGCCTGGTCATCGACGCGTACGTGCGCGTCTCACTGGTCGGCATCGAGCTGGTGACGGTCGACGCGCGCATCGTGGTGGCGAGCGTGGACACCTACCTTCGGTTCGCCGAGGCGGTCAACCGGCTCGACATCTCCAAGGAGAAGGAGGGGCTGCCCGGCCTCGTGGGCGACATGGAGGAAGGCGGCGCCAAGCACAAGACCAAGGGCGCGCTGGACGCGGCGGGCGACAAGCTCCGCGAGCTCGCGTCGGACTCACGTGAAGAGGAGCGCGCGCCCCGCCGGGGGCGCTGAGGGCAAGGGGAGACGAAGGCATGACAACGCAAACCGAGACGGGGATCTACGTGTACGGGATCCTTCCCGGCGACGTGGAGCTGGAGGAGGATACCCCCGGGGTGGGCGAGCCGCCGTCCCCGGTCCGCCTGGTGAAGTTCCGCGACATCGCGGCGCTCGTCAGCGACGTGGACATCGCCAAGCCACTGGGCACCCCGCAAGACCTGATGGCCCACGAGGACCTGCTCGACGCGAGCGCGGCCGAGGTGCCGGTGCTCCCGATGAAGTTCGGCGCCGTGGTCGCGAACGAGGACGCGGTGACCGCCGAGCTCCTCGAGCCGCATTACGACGGGTTCCGCGCGGCGCTGGAGCAGCTGGAAGGGGTCGCCGAGTACGTCGTCAAGGGCCGCTACGTCGAGCAGGCGATCCTGGCCGAGATCCTGGCCGAGAACCCGGCCGCCGCCGACCTGGCCCAGCAGGCCACCGCGGCCGGCGCCGACCTCATGGCCAGCCGGGAGCAGCAGATTCAGCTCGGCGAGATGATCGGCCAGGCGGTCGAGGCCAAGCGGGAGCAGGACACCCGGGTGCTGGGCGATGCCCTGGCCGGCCAGGTGAACGCGAGCGTGGTGCGCCCGCCCTCCCACGAGCTGGACGCCGTGCATGTCGCGTTCCTCATCGATGTCAATGACGCACGGCGGCTGGAGCAGGCGCTGACCAAGCTCGCGGCCGACTGGGATGGCCGGGTCGAACTGCAGCTGATCGGGCCGCTGGCGGCGTATGACTTCGTGGGCATGACGCCCCCGGACCCGTCGCAGTCACCGGGGGGCTGACATGGGGCTGCTGACGCTGCCGTTCAAGCTGCCGCTGCTGCCAGTAAAGGGCTTCCTCCGGCTCGGCGAGCTCATCCAGGAAGAGACCGAGCGGCAACTGCACGATCCCGCCCGGATCAGGCGCGAGCTTGAGGAAGCCCAGTGGCAGCGGGCAGCCGGGAAGATCTCCGATGAGGAGCTGAGCCGGGCCGAGCATGACGCGGTCGCCCGGCTCGGCATGGGCGGTGCCGCCCGTCCCGGCGGTACCGCGCAAGCGGGGGGTAGCGGGGAAACCCGAGACACCGGCGGTAGCGATACCGCCGGCCCGAGCCGGACTATCGGCGGGAGCTGAGCATCATGGCACAACGGGACAGCGCTGACCGCGACGATGCCGACCGGCGCGACGCGGACCAGGGCAACGGCGACCGCGGCCGTCCGCGGCGGCGCAGTTCGCGGACGGCGCAGATCACCGCCGCCGAGGCGGGCCGCGCGGGCATGGAGCAGATCGCTGAGCTGACCGGCAAGCAGCCGGAGTCCGTGACCGGCGTGGAGCCGGCCGAGGACGGCTGGCTGGTCACGGTCGAGGTGATCGAGGATCGCCGGATCCCGTCCTCGACCGACATCCTGTCAACTTACGAGACCGAGCTCACGCCGGACGGCGACCTGATCTCTTACCGCAGGCAGAGGCGCTACGCGCGCGGCCACGGCGACATGACGAGGGGGTGACGCATGAGGGGGAACGTGATCCAGTCCGACTCGATGGCCGCCCAGGGCTATTCATCCAGCGCCAGCTCGAGCGGCTCGTCGACGACCAACCTGGGCGACATCCTGGAGCGGGTCCTTGACAAGGGACTGGTGATCGCGGGTGACATCCAGGTCAACCTGCTCGACATCGAGCTCCTGACGATCAAGCTGCGGCTGGTTATCGCCTCGCTCGACACCGCACGCCAGGTGGGCATCGACTGGTGGGAGGAAGACCCCTGGCTGTCCGCGAGCGCCACCCGTCGTGCGCGGGCGCGCGACGGAGACGGGGACAGCGAGCTCGAGGAGGAGAACCGGCGACTGCGGGCCAAGGTCCGCGAGCTGGAATCGGGCCAGCCTGGCAAGAGCCGCGATGATGAGCGCGGCTGACCGCCCCGGCATCTGGGTGTACGCCCTCGTCGACGCCGGCGATGACCTGACGCTGCCCACGGTGGCGGGGGTAGCCGGGGCGCCGGTGCGGACGGCCCCCCTGCGGGGGCACGGGAGCCTGACCGCCGTAGTCAGCGACGCGGACCTCGCGGAGTTCGGCGAGGACGCGCTGCGCTCCAACCTGGAGGACCTGGACTGGCTGGCGGCGGTCGCGCAGGCGCACCACGGCGTTATCGAGGCGGTCGCCCATCTGGGCACGGTGCTGCCAATGCGACTGGCCACGGTGTACGCCAGCGAGGCGAGCATGCGCGCCGCGGTCGCGGGACGCGAGCCCGGCCTGCGGGCGGCCATGGACCGGCTCCGGTCGCGCACCGAATGGGGCGTTAAGGGATACGTGGCCCCGGCCGGGGAGACTGCCGCGGCGAGGGCCACGACCCCGCAAGTCGCGGATGACGCCGCGGCCGGCTCGGGGATGGCCTACCTGCGGCGGCGGCGCGACGCGCTGTCGGCGCAGCGCGAGTCCTGGCAGGGCGCGGCCGACGGCGCCCGGGCGGCCCACGCTGAACTGGGCCGGCACTGCGCGGCCAGCCGGCTCCACCCGCCGCAGTCCCCGCAGCTGAGCGGGCGTAAAGAGGCCATGGTCCTCAACGGCGCCTACCTGCTCGACAACGACCGCGCCGCCGAGTTCTCGGCGGCCGTCGCGGCGCTGAACGACTCCGATCCGAGGCTGCGCCTGGAGCTGACCGGCCCGTGGCCGCCCTACTCGTTCACCGCGCAGGACGCCTGATGGCGTCGGTGAGCGCCGACCGGCTCCCGGCGCAGCGGCTGGCGCTGGTGGACCTGCTGGACCGGGTGCTCGCGGGCGGCGTGGTGATCACCGGCGAGATCACGCTGTCGGTGGCGGACGTGGACCTGGTCACGATCTCGCTGCGGGCGCTCCTGGCCTCCTCCGGCGCGCTCGCCGGGGACGCCGAACGGGCCGGTGGCCCCTATGGGTGAGCCGGCGGGCGGCCGCGAGCCGACGGGCGAGCTCGTCGCCGTTAACGGCGACACCGACGGCGGCCCCCCGGCGGCCGCGGCCGCGCCCGGCAGGCCCGTGCGGTACCGGCTGGACGCACAGGACCGCGCCGAGGCCGAGCGGGGCCTGGCCACGCTCGTCTTGACCGTGGTGGAACTGCTGCGCGACCTCATGGAACGCCAGGCGATCCGCCGCGTCGAGGACGGCTCGGTCACCGACGAGCAGGCCGAGCGCCTCGGCCGTACCCTGATGCTGCTCAACGAGCGGATGGACGACCTTGTCGAGCAGTTCGGCATCCGCCGTGAGGACCTCAACCTGGACCTCGGCCCCCTTGGCACGCTGCTCCCCGACCAGCGCGCCTGACCCCTGCGCCAGCACCGGCCGCCGCAGGTCGCCGCCCGGACTAGCCGTCCGGTTTGAGCGACTGTGATGGGGTAGCTGATGATCCGATCACAGGAGGTATTTATGGCTACCTGGGTGTGGATCCTGATCGCCATCGCGGTGGTGGCGGTCATCGTCCTCGTCGCCATGGCGGCCCGCCAGCGCCGGGCGGCGGCGCTGCGGGAGCGCTTTGGCCCCGAATACGACCGGGCCGTGGAGGCCCGCGATGGTCAGCGGGCGGCCGCCGAGGCCGACCTGCGCGAGCGTGAGAAGCAGCACGCCCGGCTGGAAATCAGGCCGCTGCCCGAGGACGCGCGGTTCGCCCACGAATGGCAAGGCCTGCAAGAACGCTTCGTCGACGAGCCCGCGGACGCGGTCGTGGAGGCGGACCGGCTCGTCAACATCGTCATGGACGCGCGCGGCTACCCCATGGGGGACTTCGACACCCAGGCCGACCTGGTCTCCGTCGATCACCCGCAGGTGGTCGAGAACTACCGCGTGGCCCACGGCATTCACGGGCGGGCGCAGGCGCGGCAGGCGAGCACCGAAGACCTCCGGGAGGCGCTGCTGCGTTACCGGTCGCTGTTCGATGAGTTGCTGCGGGCCAGCGACGACGAGGCGGGCGCTCCCGGCCGGCACCGGCGAGACGGCGTCACCGGGCGGGGAAACGCGGATGGGGACGGCCGGGACCCCCGCGTCAGCGCCGAAGTCCCCGGCCCCGGAACCAGGTCATCCGCGGAGGGCGAGGTAGACGATGAACGACCGTGAAAGCACCGAAGGCCGGTCGCTGACCACCGAGCAGATCGCCAGCGCGGGCACTGCGGGCGACGCCCGCCCGGGCCCTGGCCCGTCGCCGCACCTGGCAGGCCCGGAGCAGGCGGAGTTCGCGGAGCAGGCGACCGCGCCTCAGCAGGCCGTTGCCGGCCGTCCCGCCGGCAACGGCGATCAGCCGCGCGCGCAGTTGCTGGATGACGCGCAGCGGCAGGCGATGCTCACGCAATGGAAGGAAATCCAGGCCAAGTTCGTGGACGAGCCGCGCGCGGCCGTCCAAGACGCTGACTCCCTGGTCGCGGAGTTCATGCAGCGACTGGCCCAGATGTTCGCCAGCGAGCGCCAGCAGCTCGAGTCACGGTGGGCGGCCGACGGTGACGGCGTATCCACCGAGGACCTGCGGCACAGCCTGCGCCAGTACCGTTCCTTCTTCGAACGGCTGCTCGCCGCCTAGCCAGCTGACCGTTGCGCGCGGACGCCGCGTGGCCCCGGGGGCACGCGGCGTCCGCGCGCGCCTGGTTCCCGGGGCGAGTCCAGAGCCAGTTCAGGGCCCGCATGCAGCGGGCCCTCAAGTTGGCGTCATGGACTGGCAACCCCAGGAATGATCTCGGCATTGGCGTGCATGGCCTGCGGAAAGGCGGGAAGAAGGCAGGCCTGGCAGGCCCGGCGGAACCCCCGCCACCCGGGCTTTGCCGGGACGAGTGAGGAGCAAGATGAGGCTGCGAACCCGCGCACGGCACGATCGGACCACCGGTATCCAGGCGGCTGACGTCTCACTGGTGCCCGCGGATCCGGCCGCCTTCCCCGGGACCCGGGACCTCGTGCTGCCCCGGCCGGCCCGGCTCGCGCTCACCGCGGGCTGGAACCTGGCCGAGTCCCTCGGGCTCCCCTTGCTCGGCTACGCGGTGGGGGCGCGGCTGGGCGGCCAGGGAGCGGGCATGGTGGCGGCGACGGCGGTCGTGTGGCTGACCGCCGTCGCCCGCAAGGCGCTGACCGGCAGCGTCCCCGGCCTGCTGATGATCTCCGCCCTGGTCCTCACGCTGCAGACGGCGCTGGTGCTGGCGACCGGCAGCGTACTGCTGTTCCTGCTGCAGTTCCCGGTGGCCAACCTGGCCCTGTGCATCCTGTTCGCCCGCACCGCGCCGACCGGCAGGCCCCTGGTCGCCCGGCTGGCCGCCGAGGTGGTGGCGCTGCGGCAGCCATCTCACGCCCATCCCGGCCTCGACCGATTCTTCCGCGGCGTGACCTGGCTATGGGCCGGGATCTTCGCGGCCTCGACCATTGGCCTGGCGGTGCTGCTGGTGCTCGAGCCGACCGCGGTCTTCCTGCTGCTCACCACCGTGGTGACCGTCGCTGGCGTCGGCGCGGGCACTTTCTTGTCCGTTGTGTGGTTCATCCAGATGCTGCGCCGCAGCGGCCTGCGGGTCCGCTTCGGGCACTCCTGACCCGGGCCGCCGCGGGTTAGCCCGCCATGCTGGCCGGCATGCCGGCCTCGTAGGCGCCCGCCGGGTTGCCCCCGCCTGGACCAGCAGACCGCCATGAGCCGCTCCCCCCGCCAGACCGCGTGACCCGTATTGTGGACGGGTGCGCGTAGCGACGTGGAATGTCAACTCGGTCAAGCAGCGGGTTGCGCGGCTGCTGGCGTGGCTCGACGAGCGACAGCCCGATGTGGTGTGCCTGCAGGAGGTCAAGCTGACCCGGGAGGCGTTCACCGGGCTGCTGGGCAGCGAGCTCGCGAGCCGCGGCTACGCGTTCGCCGTGCACGGGCAGGCCCAGTGGAACGGCGTCGCCCTGTTGTCCCGGGCCGGGCTCGACGACGTCCGGGCCGGGCTGCCGGACGAGCCCGGCTTCCCGGGCCCCGAGGCCCGGGCGATCTCCGCGTCCTGCGGCGGCGTCCGGGTGCACTCGGTGTACGTCCCCAACGGCCGGGAGCCAGGCTCGGAGCATTACCGCTATAAGCTCGCCTGGCTGGCCGCCTTGCGGGACGCGGTCGCCGCCGGGCCGCAAGCGGCGCTGGTGTGCGGGGACGTCAACATCGCGCCCGCCGACGCGGACGTGTTCGACCCGGCCGCGTATGCCGGCCAGACCCATGTCACGCCCCCCGAGCGGGACGCGCTCGCCGGCCTGCAGGCACTCGGCCTGCGCGACGTGGTGCGCGACCGCTGGCCGGACCAGCGGGTGTTCACGTACTGGGACTACCGGGCGGGCATGTTCCACCAGGACCTCGGGATGCGGATCGACCTGGTCCTGGCCAGCGACCCGGTCGCCGCCCGGGTGCGGGCGGCCTGGGTGGACCGCAAGGCCCGCAAGGGCACCGCGCCCAGCGATCACGCGCCGGTCATCGTCGACCTCGATGAGGCGCCGGACGGCGACATCGGCCCGGTCGTCCCGCCGCCCTCGGCGCGCCCGGCACCGCCCGGCACCGTCAAGCTCCCCCAGTCCTGATAGGCAGCAACGGGCGGTTCCCGCCTGCGAGGTGAAACCACATGGCAGAGCAGTTGCCCCCGGAGGTGATCGCGCGGCTGCGCGAGATCGACCCCGCCATCTCGCCGAGGCAGGCCCAGGAATCGTGGGCGCTGCTCACGCCGTATCACGAGAAGGCCGGCTATGCCGCCCCGCGCATCGTCCGTGACCTGCGCTACGGCGAGCATCCCCGGCACCGCCTCGACGTCCACACCGCCGTCAGCGACACCGCCGTCGGCGAGCCGGCGGCCGGCCTCGCCCCGGTGATCGTGTTCGTGCACGGCGGCGGGTTCGTCGGCGGTGACAAGCACGCGCCCGGGACGCCTCGTTATGACCTGGTCGGGGCGTGGGCGGTCCGGCATGGCTGGGTCGGCGTCACCATGACGCACCGCCTGGCCCCGCAGTTCCGGTGGCCCGCGGGCGCGCGGGACGTGGCCGCCGCGGTCGCCTGGCTGCGGGCCAGCATCGCCGGCTACGGCGGTGACCCGCAGCGGGTCATCGTGGCCGGCAACTCGGCGGGCGCCGTGCACGTCGCCGGCTACGTGGCCGGCCATGGCGGCGGCCGCCTCGACGGCGTGCGCGGCGCGGCGCTGTTGTCGGGCATCTACGAGGCACGCGCCGCCCGGCCGGGCGAGCCCGAGCACGCCTACTACGGGCCCGATCCCGGCCCGGAGACCGCCAGCCTCCCGGGACTGCTGCGCTCCCCGGTGCCATTGCTGTTCAGCGTCGCCGAGCTCGACGGCCCGGCCTTTCACGCCGCTGCCGCCAGCCTGGTCAGCGCCTGGGTCGCTCAGCATGGCGCCATGCCGCCCCTGGTCTGGGTGGAGGGCCACAATCACATGTCGACGATCGGCAGCCTGACCGTCGACGAGGCCGCCCTCGGCGTTGCGCTGGCCCGCTTCGTCGACCGCCACACGGCCAATGTTGCGCGAAGGCCGTTAGCTCCGCGCACGCCTGGGTAGCGGCTCGCCATGGATGACCCCGCCCTGGATGACCCTGATGACCTACGCCTTCTCGCGGGGAGATACCAGCTCTGCGCGGTCATGGGCCGCGGCGGGATGGGAACCGTGTGGCGCGCCCGCGACGAGCTGCTCAACCGGGAGGTGGCGATCAAGGAGATCACCTGCCCGCCCTACCTGAATGCCGCCGAGCAGCGGGCCGCGGGCCGCCGCGCGCTTACGGAAGCGCGGCTGGCCGCCCGGTTGCAGCACCCGAACGTCGTCGCCATCTACGACGTCGTCGAAGAAGACGGCCGCCCGTGGATCGTCATGGAGCTTCTGCGGTACCGGTCGCTGCGCGACATTGTGCGCGAAGAGGGGCCATTGCCGCCGGCGCGGGCGGCGCGGCTGGGCCTGGGGATACTCGCCGCCTTGCGAGCCGCGCACGCGGTTGGCATCGTGCACCGGGACGTGAAGCCGGCCAACATCCTCCTCAGCCCCGAGGACCGCGCGGTGCTTACCGATTTCGGGATAGCGCGCGCCACCGACAGCTGCTCCACGCTCACCGCTGACCATCTGGTCGGGTCTCCGTCGTACATCGCGCCTGAGCGCGCGTGGGGCGGGCAGGCGGGCCCCGCGGCCGACTTGTGGGCGCTCGGCGCCGCCCTGTACGCCGCGGTCGAGGGACGGCCCCCGTTCGAGCGCGGTGACGCCCTGGCCAGCCTCACCGCCGCGGTCACCGACGAGCCCGAGCCGGCCACCCACGCCGGCCCCTTGTGGCCGGTGATCAGCGGGCTGCTCCGCAAGGCGCCCGAGCGCCGCCTCGGCCCCGCCGAGGCCGAGCGCCTGCTCCGGCAGGCCGTGCGGGCGGGCGAGGCACGAGCGGCCGGGGCACTGGATGCGGGAGCCGGGCCGCGATCTCCCGGCGTCCCTGGTCCCGCCCCCCAGGGCCTCGGACGGTCGCCGCGACGTTCCGCCCGGGTCCTGGGCGCGCTGGCCGCGACCCTGGCGATGGCCGCGGCGGCGACCGCCGCCGCGGCCCTTCCGCTGGGTGAGTCGGCCGGGCACCCGGCGGCCGGCCTCGCCGCGGGGCCGGCCCCGCGCGCGTCCTCGTCGTCGGTGCCCGCGTCCCCCGCGCGCAGCCCCCTCCCCTCCAGCCGCGAGCCCGCGCCGCCCGCGCCCGCGCCCGCGCCCGGCTTGGCCGCCGCGGTCTCCTCCCGCCCGGCCCCTAAGGCCAAGTGGCACCCGCCCAAGGACGGAAAGGTACCCCCACCCCCCCGTCAGGCCGGCAAGCACCGGCACCAGCACGGCCATGACCAGCCCCGGTGATCGTCTAGGCCGCCGGTGTGCTGCGGCGCAGTGACCTCACGGAGCCGGGCATCATGCGCCGCCGGTGCGGGCGCGGCTTCCGCTACCTGACGCCCGAGCGGGGACCCGTGGCCGACGCGACCACCCTGGCCCGGATCAAGGCGCTGGTCATCCCGCCGGCCTGGGAGGACGTGTGGATCTGCCCCGATCCGCGCGGTCACATCCAGGCGGTCGGCACCGATTCGGCGGGCCGCCGCCAGTATCGCTACCACGACCAGTGGCGTGAGCGGCGCGACCAGGAGAAGTTCGATCGCGTGCTGGAGTTCGGCCGTGCGCTGCCGCGCATCCGGGCCGTGGCCGAGCGGGACCTGCATGGCGCCGGCTTGTCCAGGAACCGGGTGCTGGCGGCGGCCATCCGGCTGATCGACGTGGGCTTCTTCCGGCCCGGCGGGGAGGAGTACGCGGTCGAGAACGGCACGTTCGGGCTGGCCACGATTCGCCGCGAGCACGTGACCTGCCGCCGGGGCGAGATCGCCTTCGAGTACACCGGCAAGAGCGGCAAGCAGCGCGAGCAGGCCGTCGCCGACGACCAGGTGTACTCGGTCGTCCAGGCCCTCAAGCGCCGCCGGTCCCCCGCCGGCCTCGATGACCTCCTCGTCTACCGCAGCGGCAAGCGCTGGCACAACGTCGGCGCCGCCGACATCAACGACTACCTGCGGGAGGCCGCCGACGGCGACTTCTCCGCCAAGGACTTCCGGACCTGGCACGCGACCGTGCTCGCGGCAGTCGGCCTGGCCGTCTCCGAGCCGGCCGCCGAGGCGCCCGCGTCCCGCAAGCGGGCCATCGCCCGTGTCGTCAAGGAGGTCGCCGGCTACCTGGGCAACACTCCCGCCGTGGCCCGCGCCTCCTACATCGACCCCCGGATCATCGAGCTCTACCAGGAGGGAGCCACGATCGCGCCCGCCCTGGCCGACCTGGGCAAGGGCCGCGACTTCGGCGACGTGGCCACGAAGGGCCACGCCGAGCGAGCCGTGCTGGCGCTCCTGGGCGACCTCGGCTGACCGCCGAGGCCACGGTCCCCGGCCCGATCATCACCGGATCCCCTGGACGCCCTCGGTCCCTCAGTCCTTGCCCCGGCCGCTGGCGGCGTCGCGGAGCCGGTCCACGGCGGAGACCACGGGGCCGGCGCCCTTCAGGACGCCCGGCTTGGCCGGCGTGCCCGGATGCGGCCGCGTGGGCGCGCTCTGCTTAGCCTTCTCGATCTTCGAGCCGAGGTCGGCGGCGTCCTGCGCGCTCAGGGCCACGGACAGCGGCGGCCACACGACTGTCTCCTCGTAGGCGATGTGCTCGCGGCCCGCCTTGATGAACTTCGAGAGCACGTCCTCGAACTCCGGCTGGCTAGCGTCCAGCTTGTCCAGCAGGTCGAGGATCTCCTTGCCCTCCTGTTCCTGGCCGATGGCGTGGTCGGCCAGCTGATCGCCGTTGGGGAGCCGCTCGCGGACGACGGGCCAGAAGTACATTTCCTCGGCCGCCTCGTGCTTGGACTCCTCGATGATCAGCTCCTCGACCATCTTCTCGCGCTGCGCGAGATGCGTGGCGGTGGCGCCGCTGGCCTGGGTCGGGCCGGTTCCCAGCTCGGCCAGCATCCGCTGGACCGCCAGGTGATCGCGGCCCAGCACGTCGAACACGCTCAGCATGGCTTTCCCTTCGTCGTCTTGCGCAGGTGGCCCCTCCCGGCGCACCTGCCTCGGTCTGAGGCCGCTGCCCGCCAGTCACCCGCTCAACCCTCCCCGCCGAGATTCCGTCCGCTCACGCCGCGGTTATGCTGCGCTACATGGAGACAGCCGACAGCGAAGCGACGCCCGCCGCGCGGGTCATCGTCACCGGCGGCGCCGGGTTCCTGGGGACGCTGCTGGCCCGGCGGCTGCTCGCCGGGCCGGTCGAGATCGGCGGGGCCGCCCCCGTTGACGTGGGCGAGCTTGTCGTCGTGGACCTGACCGCGCCCGTGCCCGGCCTCGCCGGCGACCCGAGGGTGACCGCGGTGACCGGCGACCTGCACGGCGCCTTGCCGCAGCTCGGCGACGCCGACGTCATCTTCCACCTCGCCGGGGTGGTGAGCGGCGCGGCCGAGGCCGACTTCGACCTCGGGATGCACACGAACGTCGACGGGACGCGCGCGGTCCTGGAACATGCCCGCCAGCAGGCCCGGCGGCGGGCACAGCCGCCGGTGCTCGTCTACACGAGCTCGATCGCGGTATTCGGGATCGACCCGGCCGCCGGGCCGGAGCCACCCGAGGCCCGGCCGGAGCCCGGGCTGGCCGGCGTCATCCGCGATGACACGCTGCCGCGCCCGCAGTCCAGCTACGGCATCCAGAAGTACATCGGTGAGCAGTTCGTGGCGGACTACACCCGCAGGGGCTTCATCCGGGGCCGTTCGGTGCGGCTGATGACGGTAGCGGTGCGGCCGGGCAAGCCGAACGCGGCCGCCTCCAGCTTCATGTCCGGCATCATCCGCGAGCCGCTCGCCGGGCTGCGGGCACCCTGCCCGGTCTCGCCCGACACCCCGGTCGCGCTGTCCTCGCCGCGCCGGACCATCGACGCGATCGTGCGCGCCGCCGCCGTCAGCGACGCGGCCTGGGGCAGCCGCACCGCGATGACCCTGCCCGGGCTGACGACCACCCCGGCGGCGATGGCGCAGGCCATGGACCGCGTCGCCGGCTACGCCGCCAGCGACCTCATCGACTGGACCGTGGATCCCGTGATCGCCGCGATCGTCACCAGCTGGCCGGCCAGGTTCGAGACGCGCCGCGCGCACGCCCTCGGCCTGCGCGCCGAGCAGTCATTCGACGACATCGTCCGCGAGTACCTCACCACCAGCGCCTAGGCCACGCGCCCGCGAGCGGCCCAGGCCCGCGCCGGCAGCGTGAACGGCCCTCGCGGGAACTGGCGCGCGCAGGCCTCGCGGACCGCGCGCCGCCGTTTGGCGTCCAGCGCGGCCAGGTAGCCGCCCGCCGGGCCGACGCCGAGGGTGAACGGCCGCCACCACTGCTCGAAGGAGGAGAACTCCAGGCGCACCGTCAGCGCGCCGGACTCCACCCCGGCCAGGCCCGCCTGTCGCAGCAGGCTGGCCAGGTGCCCGTCGGCGGCGCCCGCCAGGCCCGCCTCATCTCGCGCCGCCGGGTCGACCTCCCGCGCCGCCCGCCAGAACGGCGACACCGGCGCGGCGCCGCCCGCGAAGTCCCAGACGGTCACGGCCACCGTGCCACCCGGGCGGGCGACCCGGGCCATCTCGGCCATCCCGGCCACCGGGTCGCCCATGAAGTGCACCACGAGCTGGGCGGCCACGCAGTCGAAGCCACCGTCGGGCCAGGGCAGCGCCTCGGCCGAGCCAGCTCGCACGTCCACGCCCGGCAGCCGTTCCCGCACTGCCGCCACGAACGACTCCGATGGATCCACCGCGCTGACCATCTCGGCTCCCAGCTCGGCGACCAGGACGGCGGTCAGCGCGCCCGGCCCGCATCCCACGTCCAGCGCGCGCTGCCCGGGCGCCAGTCGCGAGAACGCGGCGAACTGAGCGGCCAGCGGCTCGGAGAACCGGCCCATGAACTGCCCGTAGGCGTCGGCCGAGACAGCGAATGACATAGGACCCGACCTTAGTGACGCGCGCGCCGCCGGGCCACCGGGATGGCGAACCACAGGGTTACCAGCAGCGCCCCCACGGCCGTGGTGACCACCACCGCGGGCACGGTTCCGGCGACGTAGTCGATCACCAGGGCGACCGCTGTCAAGATGGCCCCGCCCACGGCGGCCAGGCCCACCAGCGCCATCAGGTTGGCGAAGCGCACCAGGCCCCCCTTCAGCCCGCGGCGGAAGACGACCCGGTGATAGGCGACCGCGCTGAGCAGCAAGGTGGTGGCCACGGCGGCCAGCACCAGGCTGGTCAGGTAGAGGTCGCGCTGTGCCCCGTCCAGCCGGCTGAACCTGTTCGTGAAGGGCAGCGACAGCAAGGCGCCGAACAGCACCTGCACGCCGATGCTGATCACCCGCAGTTCCTGGAGCAGCTCGGCGAGATTGCGGTCATCACGCTCGGCCGCCGACTCCGACCGCGCCGCGCTTGGTGCTCCGTCCGCGTCCCCCATCGCTACCTCCCCGCCGCCATCTCCGCCGACAAGAACCAGTGGAAGGCCAGGCTGCCGGCCATCATGCCGCACCGGTCGCGCAGGTACTTGCGCACCCCGCGCACGAGGGTGCGCCGCCAGCCGGCGGTGCCGAGTTCCAGCGGGCTGTCGGGAGCGCTGTCGGGAGCGTTGTCGGCCATGAAATGCGTCCCTACCCCGGCCAGATCCCGGGTAACTGGCGCGAAATGGCCGGCTGATGTGATACCGGCGTCCGGGCGGGTAGCGGGACCCCATGACTACCGAGCTACGCGAAACGGAGCAGAAGTTCGAAGCGCGGCCGGGCCTGGTGCTCCCCCCGCTGGATGATCTCCCACGGGTGGCGCAGGTGTCCGGTCCGCAGGACGAGACGCTCACCGCCGAATACTACGACACTAACGACCTGCGGCTCCTCCAGGCGGGCGTCACGCTGCGCCGCCGCGAGGGCGGGGCCGACGCGGGCTGGCACCTGAAGCTGCCCGAAGACTCCAAGGTGGCACGCGACGCCGCGCCCTCCCGCCGCGAGATCCAGGTGCCCCTCAGCGATGGGGAGCGCACCGCCGGGCCGATCCCGGATGAGCTAGTGCGGCTGGTCCGCGTCCACTCGCGGGGCCTGCCGCTGCGGCCGGTCGCCCGCATCCAGACGCGCCGCCACCGCACCACGCTGCGCGGCGCCGACGGCGCCTCGCTGGCCGAGGTCGTGGCCGATGAGGTCGCCGCCCAGACCCTCGGCTCGACCACCACCTTGACCCGCTGGGACGAGGTGGAAGTCGAGCTCACCGGCGGCGGCCCGCAGCTGCTCAAGGCGGCCAGCAAGCGGCTGCGCCGAGGCGGCCTGCGGCCCGCCGCGTACTCCGCCAAGCTGGAGCGCGCGCTGGCCGACGCCCTGCCTGCCCCCGCCGAGGGCCGGGCTTGCGCCCCGCGGGCCGGGCGCAAGCTCACCGCCAGCTCCCCGGCGGGCGATGTCGTCTTGGCATACGTCGCCACGCAGGTGGAGCGGATCAAGGCCCTCGATCCCGCGGTCCGCCGCGATGAGCCGGACGCCGTCCACCAGATGCGGGTAGCCGCCCGGCGGCTGCGCGCCGCCTTCCAGGCCTTCCCCATGGTGATCCCGGAGGCGATGACGCTGCATGCCCGCGATGAGCTGCGATGGCTCGGCCAGGTGCTCGGCGAGGCCCGTGACAGCGAGGTACTCAGCGAGCGCTTCCGGTCCGAGCTGGACAGCCTCCCGGTGATGCTTTCCCCCAGCCCGGTCCGGACCCGGATCACCGCGCACTTCGCCGCGCGGCAGGCCGCCGCCCAGGCGTCGATCCGCCAGGCCCTGGACTCCCGGCGCTACCTGGCTCTCCTCGACGAGCTGGACCTCTTGCTCAGCAACGGGCCCCTGGCCCCTGCGGCATCGGCCCCCGCCAGCGCGGTGGTGCCGCACGCCATCGCCCGGACCTACAAGCGGACCGCTCGCCGCATGCGCCGGGCACAGCGCATGCAGGCCGGGCCCGCCCGCGACACGGCGCTGCACGAGGCGCGCAAGGCGGCCAAGCGCTCCCGGTACGCGGCGGAGGCCGCCACGCCCGCGCTCGGCAAGCAGGCCCGGCGCTTCGCCAAGCGGATGAAGGCGGTTCAGTCCGCTCTGGGCGACCACCACGACGCCGTGACCGCGGGCATCGCCGCCCGCCAGGTGAGCGTGCACGCGCACCTGGCCGGGGAGGACACCTTCAGCTTCGGCCTGCTGGCCGACCGGGCGCACCGGCAGGCGACGGACTCCCGGCGGCTGGCCATGGCGGAGTGGAAGCGCGCCACCAGCCGGAAGGCGACGAAGGTCACTCGCCGGTAGCGCCGATGGGCCCTGTGTCGCTAATAGGTACTGCCCAGCCGGGTCGCGGGATCAGGCAGAAGGGGTGACCCGCCGGGTCGGCGTAGACGTCGACGTCAAGGCGGACCGCGCCCAGCTCCAGCACCCGCGGCCCGGCCTCGGCCACGTCATCGACCATGATGTCGAGGTGGAACTGCTGCGGGACCGCGGGCTCGGGCCACGTCGGCCGCTGGTTACCGGGAGCGCGCTGGAACGCCAGGCCCGAGCTGGTATCGCTGGCCGCCACGACCACCCAGTCATCGTCGCGGTAGGTCACCGGCAGGCCGAGCACCGCCGAGTAGAAGGCGGCCAGGGTATCGGGGTCCGGGCAGTCCAGGACCACATGATGCATCCGTCCGATCATGGCACCGATAGTGCCACCTGGAGGTAATGACCGCGCGGACCGGCCCCAAGCCCCCCGGTGCCCGCCATCGGCCTCACCGTGACGCTCCGAGGCGGTCGTCGCGACCACGTTTAGCGGGCGCCACGGCGGACAGCAAGACGCGCATGCGGCTTTCCGAGACCCTTCACCTGCTGCGGCCGGCCCGCCCGCCTGCCCCGTACGGAGCGCAGACGCTCGCCCGCTGCTACAGCATCGAGGACGTTGCCCGCCAGGCCCGGCGTCGGCTCCCGCTGGGATCGCGGGCCTACCTGGACGGCGGCGGCGAGGGCGAGTACACGCTGCGGCGCAACCGGGCCGCCTTCGATGAGCTGGAGTTCCTGCCGAGCCAGCCCGGGGACGTGAGCGACGCCGACACCAGCACGACGGTGCTCGGCGAGCGGGTGCCGCTGCCGTTCGCGCTCTCGCCGATCGGCGGCCCGCGGATGTTCCACCACGAGGGCGAGCTGGCCGTGGCCCGCGCGGCCCGCCGGGCCGGGATCCCCTACGGGATCTCCACCCTGGCCACCACGTCGGTGGAAGACGTCGCCGCCCAGACGGACACGCCACTGTGGTTCCAGCTGTACATCTGGGGCGACCGCGGCCACAGCAAGGACGCGCTCGCCCGCGCCAAGGCGGCCGGGTACCGCGCCCTGCTGATCAGCATCGACACCACGGTGCGCTCCAAGCGCGAGCGGGAAAAGCGGGCCGGGCTGGAACTGCCCAACCCCGACCTGCCGGTGACCACGCTGCTCGAAGGCGCCCTGCACCCCGGCTGGGCCTATCACTTCCTGACTTCCCCGACGATCAGCTTCCCCAACATCGGCCCGCCCGACCAGCGCTCGCTGGCGACCATCAACGACATGTTCGACGGCACCGTGAGCTGGGCGGACCTGGACTGGATTCGCGACCTGTGGGACGGCCCGATCCTGGCCAAGGGCGTCCTGCGCCCCGAGGAGGCAGCCGAGGCGGCCGAGCGCGGCCTGGACGGGGTGGTCGTGTCCAACCACGGCGGCCGCCAGCTGGACCACCTGCCAGCCACCATCGACGTCCTGCCCCAGATCGTCGAGGCCGCCGGAGATCGCCTGGAGGTCCTGGTTGACTCGGGGTTCCGGCGCGGCAGCGACATCGCCGCCGCCCTCGCGCTCGGCGCCCGGGCGGTGCTCATCGGGCGTGGTCACCTGTACGGCCTGGCCGCCGCGGGCGAGGCCGGCGTGCGCCACTGCATTGACATCCTCGCCCAGGAACTTCGCATGACCATGCAGCTGTGCGGCGCCCGGACGATCGCCGACCTGAACCCCGGCCTGATCCGCCGGCGGAACGCGGGCAGCCACGCATAGCCTCACTTCGCCGTGCGGGCCTGGCCCTCCGCCTTAAGCGCGGCGCGGCTAGCCGTGACCGGTGATCAGGGCCAGCACGCCGCCGATGATGGCCAGGCCTACCACCAGCCAGGTGACGTAGTCGTTGATGACGCCGCTTTGGAAGCGCCGGCTGAACTCCGTCAGGCCTGCCCCCGGCTCGTAGCCGCGCCTCAGGACCGGCAGCCGGCGCCAGTACAGCGCCGCTCCCGCGAGCGCCAGCGCCCCCGCGACGCAGACGAGGGCGACCACCACCGCGGAGACGGTGACCGCGGCCGGCTCGACCGGGTGCAGCGTCGCTACTGGCGCCGCCGCTGCTGAACCGCCATGCCCCGAGGGACCCAGGACCGCCGCCTGGTAGGCGGCCTGGTCCTGGAACCGCAGCGCGGCGCGCTCGATCGCGGCCCCCGCGCCCGGCACCAGCATCGCCACGCCGGCCGCCATTGCTCCCGCGACCAGCAGGACCGGCGGGATCAGCATCGTCAGCGGCGTTCGCTGCCGGCCCTCGTCGGTCTCCCCCGTCTCCTCATTAGCCTCCGCCTCCATCCGCGGGTCCTCCCGAGGCGGGTCGCCGAGACCGTAGAACACGCCCCCGGCCACCCGCAGCACCGCCCCCGCCGCCAGGATCGCGCACAGGGTGAAGACCACGGTCAGCCAGGTCATCCGCGCGGAGTCCTCGATCCAGCCCTTACCCAGGAACAGCGCGAACGGCGGCAGCCCGGCCAGGCCCAGCCCGGCCAGCGTGAACGTCGCCCCGGTGACCGGCAATTTGCGGCCGCGCCCGTGCAGGCAGGTCTCGTTGACCGAGCGCAGCCGGTGCAGCGCGATCCCCGAGCACAGGAACAAGGCCCCCTTGACCAGTGCGTGCCCGGCCACGTAGACCGCCACGCCGGCCAGCCCGAGCGGCGTCATCAGCGCGAACCCGGCCAGGAACATCCCCATGTGGCTGATCGTGGAGAACGCGAGCAGCCGCTTGACGTGCCGCTCCCGGAAGCAGAACAGCGCCCCCACCACCGAGGTGAGCGTGCCCAGCGCCAGGAATACGTCCGCCAGCGCCGCCTGGTGCCCCAGCGCGCCGCCGAATACCGACCAGTACATCCGCGCGATCCCGTACAGCCCCAGTTCCACCATCACGCCGGAGAACAGCACGCACACTGGCGTGGGGGCGACCGCGTGCGCGTCGGCCAGCCAGAAGTGAAACGGCACGATCGCCGCCTTGACCAGGAATCCGGCGATGATCAGCAGGAAGGAGACAACCACGACCCCGTGCCCCGAACGAGACGCGGCCGCCTGCCCGATCTGAGCCATGTTCAGGGCGCCCGTGCGGCCGTAGATGAGGGCGATGCCGGTCAGGGACAGGTAGGCGCCGACGCTGTTGGTGATCGCGAAGTTCAGCGCGCCCTGGATCGGGCCGCGCTCCTCGGGGCGGTAGGCGGTCAGCGCGTAGGCCGCCACGCCCATCAGCTCGAACCAGACGAACAGGTCGAACACGTCCCCGGCCAGGCAGAACCCCGCCACGCCGGCCAGGAAGATCAGCATGAGCCCGTGAAAGTACGTGCCGACGTGGGTGAAGTACCGCCAGGAGAACACCAGCGCCGCCGTCATCAAGATCGCGCCGATCAGCGCGAGGCCGACGCTGATCGGCCCGGCCACGAAGTTCACCCCGATCGCGACCCCGTGGGACGGGCGGAAGCCCGCGAACCAGTAGACGGCCTCATCGGTGCTCGTCTGCCGCAGCAGGAAGGCGAGCATGACCGCCACGGCGGCCGCCGCGGCCACCGCAGCCAGGTTCGCGACCCAGACAAGCCCGGCCAGCAACGGGCGGACCGCCAGCAGCGCCGCCGCGGTCAGCAGCGGGACCGCGACGGTGAGCGGGATCAGCTGGTTCATGGACCCCTCAGCCCTTGAACTCCGCGAGGTCCTGCGGGTCCAGCGTGCCGAATCGCTTGTGGGCCTGGATCGCGAACGAGGCCAGCAGCGCGGTGACGGCCGCCTCGACGACCACGTCGGTGAGCGCCAGCGCCTGCACGACCGGGTCGACGGCCTTCGGCGAACCGGGAACGTCGGAGAAGTACGGCGCGATGCCGCCGGTGACGTAGCCGGTGGCCAGCAGCATGACGTACGTCGAGGACTGCACGACGATCAGGCAGATGATCTGATGGATCAGGTCCCGGTTGGTGACCAGGCCGTACAGCCCGCAGGCGAGGATCCAGGCCGCCACCAGGTAGGGGAAGTACGTCATCGTCAGCCGCCCCCCTCTCGGACGAGCATGGTTTGCTCCAGGAGCTCCCCGGCGATCTGGACGAACGCGGCGGCGACCCCGATGCCGACCAGGAAGCTGATCAAGGCGATGGTGCCCGCCGAGCTGACGGCCCCGGGTACCTTGCCCAGCGGCAGGTAGTTATCCATGTAGGGCAGGCCCGCCGCGATCGCGGTGACGCCCACCGCGGCGAAGCCGCCGGCCCCGATCGCCTCGGCGGCGTCGGTTATGTCCACGGGGCTCAGCCGCCGGAAGGTGAGGAACTCCCCGCCCAGGTACACCAGCAAGAACGCGGTGGCCAGCACCACGCCGCCCTGGAACCCGCCCGACGGGTTGGTTTGCGCGTGGGTGGCCAGCCACCAGCCGATGAGCGCCGCCGGCCCGGTGAACGCCAGCGCCGCGGCGCGGACGCCCGTGCCGCCGGCCGGCTGCGCGCGCTCGCGCGCCTCCTCGATCGCCGGCCGTTGCCGTTCTCCTCGTAGCTTGCGCAGCACCACGGTCATGCCCACGACCGCGGTGAACAAGATGAACTCCTCCCCGACGGTGTCGATGCCGCGGTACTCGAAGTTCACCGCGGATACGATTCCGGTCGCGTTCGTCTGGCCCTCGGCGACCTTCAAGATCGCCGGCCCGTAGGGGCCGGGGTAGCGGCCGAAGCCCGGCAGGCCAGTGATGCCCCAGATGACGAAGGCGGCCAGCCCGGCCATGGCGACCAGGAAAATCACGCGGCGCTGGCCCGGGGTCACCGGCGCCACCGCACCCGGGCGATGGTCAGCAGCAAGATCAGCGGCAGCGCCACCGCGCCGACAACCAGCTCCGACAGCGTGACGTCGGGGGCCTGCATGGTGAAGAACAGCACCGCCAGCCCGATGCCGTAGGCGCTCAGGGCCACCACCTGGCGGACCCGGCCGCGCACCATGACGACCAGGGTCGCGCCCAGCGCGACCAGCACCAGGATCACGACCTGCAGCGCCTGCGTCATCATCGCCGACTCTCCTTCTTACGGTCCTCCCGGGCGCGGATGGCCCGGATGGTGGCGTGCGACAGGAAGGGCCCGCCGAAGATCATGAGGGCCAGGGCGATCACCGTTTGCCCGGTGGCGTAATCCAGGCCCCCGGCGGCCAAGACGGCCACGACCACGAAAACGGGCGCGACGATCGTCGCCGGGGTGAGGTAGTGCAGCTTGCGGGCCGCGCCCGGCATGGCGAGCACGCCAGCCGCCGACGCCGCTACCACCAGGACCGCCAGTGCCAGGAACACGCAGCTCACGATGTCGCGAACGGTCATAGCCAGTCCTCCACGGCGCGGGCGAACACCAGCCCGCTTCCGTACAGGAGCACCGCGAGTATCACCGGGAACTCGAACAGGCCCGCCCGCCCGAAACCCTGCGCGATCAAGGCGAGCACCATGACCGCCACCGACGTGAGGAACTGGTAACCGACCACGGCCTCGGCGGTGTCTCCCCGGGCGATCGTGACGCCCGCCGGGATCAGCGCCACCAGCATCGCGATGGCGGCGGCCAGGAACGCGGCCGTCATGGCGCCTCCTCCACTTCCGGGGGGCTGACCGCGAGATGGTGCACGACCATGACGTCGCGGCCGGGATCCAGGTCGACGACGAACGTGCCCGGAGCGAGGCTCCGGGCCCAGGTCAGGAAGACGCGGCGGGCCGCGCTCGGGGACCCGTCCGCGCCGTAGCGCACCGGGACCTCGGCGTAACCGCTCGACGGCAGCTGTCCCGTGGCCAGCCGGCGGCCCAGCGCGGCGAACACGACAACGGTGTCGTGGACGACCTGGCCGGGCAAGGTCGCCGCCCGCGCCAGCCACGCCAGCCGGGGCCGGGACCGCTCCCCCGTCTCGTCGCGGACCGCGGTCGCCAGCGCTGCCGCGAGCGCGGCGGCGATCGCCCCGAACAGCAGTTCGTCGGCGCGTAGCGAGTCATCGACCGCCAACCAGAATCCCGAGAGCAGGATCCACCACGCGAACCACGCCTGGAACTTGCGCATGGGACCGCACCTGCCCGCACGGCAGACCAGCAAACGTCGCGTGTGGCGCGCCCCGAGCGGGGAAGCGGAGTGTTCATGGCGTCACTGACCCCGGTTACCGCGCTAACGACGTGGCAGTTCGCGTTGGCGCCCACGGTGGCGCTGACGCTGGCCGCCGTCGCCTACCTGGCGGCCATGGCGGCGGTCGGCCGCCGCCGAGTCCAGGGGCACCCGGCGCGCCCCTGGCCCGCCGGGCGGGCGGCGGCGTTCCTGGCCGGGCTGGGCGTGATCGCGGTCGCGACCCAGGGCAGCCCGGCCGCCTATGACGACGCGGCGCTGACCGCGCACATGACCCAGCACCTGCTGCTGATCATGGTGGCGCCCTTGCTGCTGGTGACCGGGCGGCCGGTCACCCTGGCGTTGCACGCGGCCCGGGGCCGCTGGCACTCACGGGTCAAGCGGGTGGTCCGCTCGCGGCCGGTGGCCGCCCTGACCTGGCCGCCGCTTACGGTGGCCGGGTACACGGCGGTGGTGGCGCTCACCCACCTGACCGGTCTTGTCAGGGCCCGGGGGCCCGCGCATGACGCCGAGCACGTGGTTTACCTGGCCTGCGGCTACCTGCTGTTCCTGGTCCTGCTCGGCGGCGAGCCGATCCGGTGGCGGCCGTCTGCCTTTGGCCGGTACCTGCTCCTGCTGGCCGCGATGCCCGCCGATATCGGCACCGGCGCGGCGCTCATGCTGCACCCGGGATTCGCTGGCTACCCGGCAGCGGACGTGCACGCCGGGGGCCTGGTGATGCTGGCCGGCGGCGATTTGATCATGACGGCCCTCGCGATCGCGCTCGCCGTGCCGCTCGTCGGCGGCGACCGCCACGACCGCGGGCACCGCGGCGAGGCGGCCCCCGCCGGCCTGGCCGCTTACAACGCCTCCCTCGCGCTGCTCACGGGCTCCGGCCTCCCCAGCCGGGTGGTCCTCAATCATCACCACTGGCCCGTTAGCCGGCCCCGATACCGGGCAGCGGAGAACCTGGAGGAAGGAGCCGACATGGAGCATGACGATTTCATCGGGCGAGTGCGCCAGCAGGCCGGCCTGGCGAGTACGGGCGATGCCGAGCGCGCCTGCCGCGCCACGCTGGAGACCCTCGGCGAGGTAATGCCGGAGCGGCTGGCTGACAACGTCGCCAGCCAGCTCCCGCGCGAGGCCGGCGAGCACCTGCGGCGACCGGTGGCCGACGCCGGCGTCGGCGAGCTGTTCGGGCGGACCGACTTCGTGACCACCGTCGCCGGCCGCGCCGGGGTCAGCGAATCCCAGGCCGCCGTGATCGCCCACGCGGTGGTCGATGCCATGTTCGCCGCCACTGAGGGCGGCCTCATGGCCGAGGTCACCGAGTACCTGCCACCTGACCTGCGCGAGTACGTAACGCCCGCTCCCAGTTCCCGTGACCAGGATGAGCCCGGGCAAGTGGCCTATGGGCAGGCCGCGTACGGGCAGGCCACCCCGGAGCGCGGCCATGGCTGACCGGCCGCCCGGCTCGGCCCGGTTCTTCCGCTCCGACGACATCGCCGGCGAAGTCGCGCTCGTGACTGGTGGATCTCGCGGTCTGGGGCTGGCGCTGGCCCGGGAGCTGGCCCGCCACTCCTGCCGACTCCTTATCTGCGCCCGCGACGGGGATGAGCTGGCCCGCGCGGCGGATGACCTGCCGCTCGCGCGGGGCCGAGGTCACCGGCGTCGCCTGTGATGTCACCGATGCCGCGGCGCCGCGGCTGCTCATCGACACGGCGATCGCCAGCTTCGGCCGCCTTGACATCATCGTCAACAACGCGGGGATCATCCAGGTGGGGCCGGCGGTCAACACCGTGGCCGCCGACTATGAGGCGGCGATGGCCTCGATGGCGCTGGCCCCGGCCCGGATCACCCTCGCCGCGCTGCCCCTCATGCGCGAGCAAGGGCACGGCCGCATCGTCAACATCACGTCGCTTGGCGGTAAGGTCGCCGTCCCCCACCTGCTGCCGTACTCCATGGCGAAATTCGCCGCGGTCGCCTTTTCCGAGGGACTGCGCGCCGAGCTCGGGTCCGGTCCGGTCACCGTCACGACCGTGGTGCCCGGCCTGATGCGCACCGGTTCCCACGTCCAGGCCCTGTTCCGCGGCCAGCAGGAGCGGGAGTTCACCTGGTTCTCACTCGGGGCCGGCCTCCCGCCGCTGTCGATGGACGCCGGGCGGGCGGCCCGCCGCATCGTCTCCGCGATGCGCGCCCGGCGCTCAGAGATCATCCTGACGCCCGCCGGCCAGGTCGCCGCCCGCGGCGCCGCCCTGTTCCCCGGGCTGACCGCCCGGGTCATGCACGCGACGTCAGCGCTGCTGCCGGCGCCGGCCGCCGGGCCGGGGAGCCTCACCCGGGGCGAGGGCCTGCGCCCCGCGTTCAACCGGAAGGCCTTCGACCGGCTCACCGCCCTCAACCGCGCGGCGGGCCGCCGGCTCAACCAGGGACTTCACTCTCCGCCCGGCTAGCATCCCGAACACCGGCTGCTGAGCGTGGTTCGAGCGGCTGCCGGCGTGATGCCACGCCGGCAGCCGCTCGCGTCGGCTGGGCTTACAGCGGCTGGGCTTACAGCCGCCCGCGCCGACCGGATGGGTAGCGGGGATCACCCGGCGGGTACTCCTGCGTGGGGTATTCCGCGGGGTAGTCGGCCGGGTGATACCGGCCGTCGGGGCCCAGGACGTATCCGTCCGGGGGCCGCTCGTCTACCACGGGTCGCTGGTGGACGACGGTAGTGCGGCGGGCGCGTGCCCACGGCGCCCAGATGACCATCCACAGCACCAGGCCGACGAGCCCGACGATCATCAGGATGTCGCCGATGGTGTGCACCTGTATGCCCCAGACGGTTACCGTGTTGACGGCGAACCGAAGAATGGCGCCTACCGCGATCAGCAGCAGGGCCGCGCCGATCGTCATGAGTTCCCTCCATTTGCCACATTCGTCATTTCCTTGGCACACCCTCCGCTACCCGGGCCGGGCCGGGCCATTCATCGGAGGCGGTACGCGATCAGCGCCGCGGCCACCACGGCCACCGCGACGCCCCCGATCACGGCCCCCCGGCGCGCCCAGGCGCGCGGGTCGCGGGCGGCGATCTTGTCAGCGAGCGCGGTGAGGGTCTGGGCGGCCTCGCGCCGGGTCTGCGCGGCCTGCTCGCGCAGCGCGGCGAGCTCGGCACGCTCTTGCGCCACGGCGGGATTGCGGCTTTGCCCGCTCACCGCGCCACTTCCTGCCCGCGGGCCGGTCGCCGGCTATGGTCGGCGACCGCCCGGTGCCGCGCCTTGCTGGTGGCCGTCGCCAGTTCGCTGAGCTCGGTGCGGACGCTGTCGGTGGTCATCGGCAACGGCGGGGTCCCCCGGCGCATCCGGCCCCTGCCGAGCAGGGCCAGCAGTCCGGCCAGCACCCCCAGTCCGCCGCCCACGATGAGCGCGCTCGCCCACACGGGCAGCACGACCGAGATCCCGGCGATGGCCGCCGCGGCGAAGGCTAGCCAGGCCGAGTACGCCACCGCCCCCGCCCCGCCGAGTAGCCCGCCGCCGAGGATCATCTGCCGTGCGCTGGCGAACAACTCCGCTCTCGCGAGCGCGATCTCCGCGCTCACCAGGCGCGACAACTGCTCGCCAAGCTGAACGGTCAACTCGCGGGCCGACAGGTCGCGGGCCGGGCGACGATCACCATCATTCACCATGCCGGCTTGGCTACCGCGCCCCCGGGCCGCCAAACGGGACCGCGAAATAATCCCGCACTGGTTATTTCGCGGCTCAGCTGGGCAACCAGGGACCGGAAGCAGGCGGACGCCAAGGAGGGCACGTGGACAACCCGCGCGGCCGGCACGACGACACCCCAGGATGGTGGCGGCCAGCCGGTTTGCCCCCCGTCGGGCTGGGTAGTCCGGTGTATCGTCTTCACGATGGCGACGTACATGGCCGGGATTCGCGGCGCATCGACGGACGCGGCGACGGCGAGGGGCTGGTTGCCGCGTTCGGCTGGCGTTCCGCCGGTCGAGTTTGCGCCTGGCCCGCGGTGCCACCCGAGGCTATGCCTTTTACCTACACCACTGACCTGTCGGAAGTCCGTGCCCGGGTGCGCAACCACGCCAGGCAAGCGGGCCTCCCGGAGGCTCGTGCCAATGACCTGGTGCTGGCGGTCAGCGAGGTGGCCGCCAACACCCTGCGTCATGCCCGCTCCGCGGGGACGCTGACGATCTGGCATGACGACAGCGAGATCGTCTGTGAGATACGCGACGCCGGCATCATCACCGATCCGCTCGTCGGCCAGCGGCGGCCTCCCGCCGACGCCCTCGCCGGGCATGGCCTGTGGCTGGTTCACCAGCTCTGCGATCAAGTGGAGCTGACCTCCGGCGACGGCGGTACCACGATCCGGATGCACATGACGATCCGGCTCGATGGCGCGGGCCCGCTGAGGGGCGAAACCTAACTCTTGCGTGTGGTACAACTCCGGTGTGGATCTTCTCACCACGTCCGTCATGACCGTCGAGTCAGCGGCCGACCCCTACACTCTGGTAGCCCTGGCCGGCGAGGCGGACGTGACTAACAAGGACGCGCTGCACGACGTGCTGGACGCGGAAGTCGCCAAGCAGCCGCGCATGATGGTCATCGACCTCGGCGAACTGCGGTTCATGGACTCCTCCGCGCTCCACGTCATCTTGCGGGCCAACCGGACGATGGACCGCCACGGCGGGGTGCTCGTCCTCGCCCGGCCGGCCGAGACCGTGGCCCGGATGCTCCGGCTCACCGCGGCTGACCAGTTGATCCCGGTGTACGGGAGCGTGGCGGAAGCAACTTCCGGATAGCAGGTTTAGCCGGGAGCGCGCCGGGAAATAACCTCCCCCAGTGGTGCCTACGACGCAGGCACGTTCCACGCCATCGTGGCGTGCGTGCTCGCGTGGGCCCACTTTCCTGGTTTCCAGGGCCTCTGGCTTGCAGGGCCCCTCGGGCGGCACGTCGTGGTGGTTACCCGCCGACCCGGAGGTTCCCCGTGAAGATCGCCTTGGTAGCCCAGCACGCTACCCTCCTCGACCGCCGTGACACCCAGTCCGATCCTGAGCGGACTCGGCTGGCGGAGCTGGCTAGCCGGCTGGCGGGCAGCGGTCATGAGGTCACCGTGTACGCGCAGAACCTCGACCCCGGCCTGCCCGGTCACGGCAAGCTGGGCGCCGGCGCGCGCGTTGAGCACCTTGGCTCTCCCGTCGCTGGCGCCTCGCGAGCGTCGGCCGGCGACGACAGTGAGCTGCTGGCCCGGGTGCCAGCGTTCACCGGGCCGCTACGCGACCGGCTGAGCGAGGCCCGGCCCGACGTCGTGCACGCGCTGCGCTGGACCAGCGGCCTGGCCGCCCTCGCCGCCTCCCGGGGGCTGGGCATCCCGGTGGTGCAGTCCTTCCAATCCCTGGGCATCACCGAGCGCCGCCACCACGCCCTCAAGCTGGCCGGCCCCGAGCGGATGCGGCTAGAGCCGGCGATCGGGCGCAGCGCCAGCGCCGTGCTCGCCGGGAGCACCGACGAGGAATCCGACCTGACCCGCCTCGGCGTGCCCCGGCGGTCCATCAGGGTCGTGCCCTGCGGCATCGACACCGGCGAGTTCGCGCCCGAGGGACCGGTCGCTTCCCGCAACGGCCGCCCGCGGCTGGTCACCGTCGCCGGCCTGGAGGAGGCCAGCGGCCTCGACACGCTGATGCGGGCCATGGTGAAGATACCCGGCGCCGAGCTCATCGTCGCCGGCGGCCCGTCGCGCGATGAGCTGCGGCGCCACCCCGAGCACGCTCGCCGCTGCGCCCTGGCGCACTCACTCGGCCTCGGCGGCCGGGTCCTGTTCACCGGTCGCGTCGCCGCCCGCGGCCTCCCGCCGCTACTGCGCTCGGCCGACCTGTTCGTCAGCACGGCCGACTACGAGCCTTCGGCGATGCTGTCCCTGCGGGCCATGGCCTGCGGTACCCCCGTCGTGGCCCCGGCCGTCGGCAGCCAGCTCGACGCGGTGGTCGACGGGACGACCGGCATCCTGGTACCGCCCGGCCGGCCCGCCCAGCTCGCCCACCGGATCCGGCAGCTGCTCGCGCACCCCATGATGCTCGAGGCGTTCAGCGCCGCCGCCGCCGACCGGGTCCGGTCCCGGTACTCCTGGGACCGGATCGCCCACGAGACGATCGCGGTCTACGAGGCCTTCGGCGCGACCGCCAAGGCAGCCGCTTAAGCGCTCTGACCACTGCCCCCTGACGCGCACTGCCCCCTGACGCGCTGCCCTCTGACGCGCTGCCTCCTGACGCGCAGCGGCCCGGACCCCCGTGCCGGGCCGCTGCCGTATGACGGCGCGGGTCGTCCCCTGGAGCCGTTCGTCTAACCAGGTGAGGGGCGGCTAAACGCCCGCCCTAACGCCGGCCGGCGGGTTTGGGGCGGGCTGTCTTGGACAGGGGGCGTGGGTACCCGACGGAACGGAGGCGGCAGTGGCACAGATCGCATCGGAGGCGCTCATCGAGCGCCTCATCGAGTGGGACGTCGACACGGTATTCGGGCTACCTGGCGACGGCATCAACGGCATCATGGAAGGGCTGCGGCGGAACCAGGACAAGATCCGCTTCGTCCTCGTCCACCACGAGGAGGCCGCCGCGTTCATGGCGACCGCGCACGCCAAGGCCACCGGGCGGATCGGCGTGTGCCTGGCCACGTCCGGGCCGGGCGGCATCCACCTGCTCAACGGCCTGTATGACGCCAAGCTCGATCACATGCCGGTGCTCGCCATCACCGGCATGCAGGAGACCTCGGTGCTCGGCACCGGCTACCAGCAAGAGGTGGCCATGGACCGGCTGTACGCTGACGTCGCCGAGTACGACCAGTTCATCAGCAACCCCGTGCAGATCCCGGCCGTGGTCGACCTCGCCATCCGCACCGCCTACGCCCGCCGCGGCGTCGCGCACATCACCGTCCCCAACGACATCCAGGTCGCCGACGCCGGCGCCGACCCCTGGCAGCACGTCGCCCCGGCCAGCCCGCCCCAGACCGCCCCCGTCTACCTGCGGCCGCCCAGCCTGCCGGCTGCCGATGACCTGCAACGACTGGCGGACTTCCTCGCCGCTGGGGACAAGATCGCGATCCTGGCGGGCGCGGGGGCGCTGCACGCGCGGGAGGAGCTGCTGGCCGTCGCCGAAGCGCTCGGCGCCCCGATCGTCAAGACGTTGTCCGGCAAGGCCTGCGTCCCCGATGACTCCCCCTACACGACCGGGGGGATCGGCTTGCTCGGCACCAAGCCGTCCGAGGAGCTGATGGAGGAGATCGACACCCTGTTCCTGGTCGGCACCAACTTCCCGTACACCGCCCACCTCCCGAAGAAGGTGCGCGCCGCGCAGATCGAGGCCGACCCCGTCCGGGCGGGCGCGCGGATCCCCACTGAGCTGCCGCTGGTCGGCGACGCCAAGCAGGCCCTCGCCGGCCTGCTGCCCCTGCTCAAGCGCCGCTCCGACGGCGCGTTCCTGGCCAAGTACCAGAAGGCGATGGGCACCTGGCGGGAGAAGATGGCCGCGTTGCAAGACGCTGACCGGGACCCGGTCGCCCCGCAGTACCTGATGGGCGTCATCAGCGACCTGGCCGCCGACGACGCGATCCTCACCTGCGACAGCGGCACCATCGCCACGTGGGCCGCGCGGCACTGGACGATCCGCGCAGACCGGCAGTTCTACCTGTCGGGCAACCTGGCAACGATGGCGCCCGGCCTGCCGTACGCCAACGCGATCCAGCACGCCCACCCCGGCCGCCAGGTGATCGCGTTCGTCGGCGACGGCGGCTTCGCGATGCTGATGGCCGAGTTCCTCACCGCGATCCAGCATCAGCTGCCGGTCAAGGTCGTGATCTGCAACAACAACTCCCTTGGCCAGATCCTGTGGGAGCAGATGGTGCTCGGCTACCCCGAGCACGGGGTCCGGTTCCCCGAGCCGTTCACCGACTTCTCGGCGATCGCGGCGGCCAACGGGGCCTTCGGCGCGAAGGTCACCCGGCCCGCCGACGTGGCCGGCACGATCCGGCAAGCCCTCGAGCACCCCGGCCCGGCGCTGGTCGACGTCAACGTCAACCCCAACGAGCCGCCGCTGCCCGGCAAGGTGGAATACGAGCAGGCGAAGAAGTTCGCGCTGGCCTTCCTGCGTGGGCAGCCGAACCGGGTCACCATCGCCACGACGCTGCTCAAAGACCGCATCGCCGAATTGCGTTCGAACAGTGACTGAACGTTAACACCTCGATGGCGGCCGTCGACCGCGCGGCCGGGCAAGGCCGTTGCCCGGAGGAGGTGCAAGGGGCAGGGCTTGCCCGCCGGGCGCGCGCGTGACCACCCGGCCGCCGACCACGCGGCGTTATCGAACCTGACGCATAAGTAACCGCCCTTTCCGGCCAGTTTGCCACGTGCCCGCACCCCGCCGGACAACGGGCTTGCCACCAGCGCGCAACAGCCTCAAGAGCACCACCTAGCCGACTCACGGCCGGGTCAGCTTGAGAGGCCAGGCCGATGCGCCGACGCGGGAAAATGCGATCCGGGAGCCTGATACTGGCCGCTCCCCTGGCGGGCGCGCTGCTGGGCGGGCTGGCGGCGCCGGCCACCACAGCCCCGGCCACCACAGGCCGGGCCAGCACGGTCCCGGCCACCACAGCCCCGGCCAGCACGGCCCCCGCCTCCGGCCCGCGTTACGGCACCCACGGCTGGGCCGGCCACGCGTGGCAGACCAGCAGCCGTCAGGTCACCGCGTCACTGCGGCTCCCGTCGGTCTCCTCCGCCAAGAACGCGGGCGCCGCCTTCTGGGCGGGCTTCGGAACCGGCCCGGGGATCGAGCAGACCGGCTTCACCGCCAACATGGTCGGCGGCCACCTGCACTGGACGGCCTGGTACGAGCTGTACCCGTCGCCGCCAGCCGGATTCGGGAAGGCCGCTTATACCGGTGACTACGTCTCCATGACCGTCACCTACCGAGGCGGCGGCTGGTTCACTCTCGCGGTCCGCGACGTCACCCGCCACTGGACGGCCACGGTGACACGGCACGCCAGCGTGACCACGATCGGCACCGCCGAGGCGATCGTGGAGGCCTACGGGCCGCCGCTGGCGCGCTTCGGCCCGGCCACGTTCGACCACGTCTCCGCCGGCGCCCGCACGTGGATCTACGCGATGCCCGGGGCGCGTCCGTCCGCGCTGCGGCAGGGCAGCTTCACCGTCCGGCCCTGAACGGGGCGGCGGCCTCTCGCCCCTGGAGCGGCGCCGGCGGCCAGTGGGCGGTCGATGAGTTCACCAGCCAGCACTGGATCTCCGTGCAACGAGCCCGCGCGCCTGCCCGGCGTGACGGCTCCTGCGATTCACCGGCGCGCCGGGGCTCCCCTCCCGCACGCGGCCTGCTATGTTTTCGATTACCAGTACGAATCCAGGCCAGTGCCAATCCAGAGCAGTGCCAATCCAGAGCAGGGGGACCCATGACATCTCGGCTTAACCCATACCTCAACTTCAACGGCAATGCCCGGCAGGCGCTGGAGTTCTACGCCAGCGTGTTCGGCGGCACCCTCAACCTCAGCACCTTCGCCGACTTCGGCGACAAGGACTCGCCCATCGCCGACAAGATCATGCACGGCCAGCTCGAGACTGAGGCCGGCTACACGTTCATGGCCGCCGACGCTCCCCCGGGGATGGAGTCCCCGGGATTCCACGGGTTCGGGGTGAGCCTCAGCGGCGACGACGGCGACGCCCTGCGCGGTTACTTCGCGAAGCTGTCCGAGGGCGGGTCCGTCACGATGCCGATGCAAAAGCAGGCCTGGGGCGATGAGTTCGGCATGGTCACCGACCAGTTCGGCGTCCCCTGGCTGGTCAACGTCGGCCAGCCGCAGGCGTAGCCCGTCATCAGGCGTTCCGCTGTGCCCCGGGGGCGTGCCCCCGTGCTGCCGGGGCGCGCCGCCGGGGCAGGTGGCGGGACAGCCAGTCTTGCGCGCTGTGCGCGTGCGACTCGTCGTCGAACTCGCCGTGCGCGCCGTAGTCGCGGCCAGGGCCCCGGTCCAGCGGCTCGTAGAGGTTGCCCTGCCACCCCGGCTGCTCCCGCTGGTCGGTCTGCTGGGAGTCATAGCCGGTGCGCGCGAGGTACCGGTCGAGCAGCGGCGCGGCGACCTTCTGGGCCAGGATGGTCATGACGGTGGTCGCGCCCACCCAGTATTCCTTGTGGCCGGGATGGTCGGCGGCGTGCACGATGGCGCGGGCGGCGACCTCCGGCTGGTAGATCGGCGGCACCGGCTGCGGGTGGCGCGGCAGCCGGGACCGCACCCAGGAGAACTGCGGGGTGTTGACGGCCGGCATCTGCACGACGGTGACCTTGATGTCACTGCCGTCGTGCAGCAGCTCGCAGCGCAGCGACTCGGTGAACCCGTTGATCGCGTGCTTGGCGCCGCAGTAGGCGGACTGCAGCGGGATCGCCCGGTAGCCGAGGGCCGAGCCGACCTGCACGATGGTCCCGGTCTGCCGTGGGCGGAACAAGGTCAGCGCCGCCATCGTCCCGTGCACGTAGCCGAGGTAGCAGACCTCGGTGACGCGGCGGAACTCCTCGGGGGTGATCTTCGTGAACGGCGCGAACACCGACGCGAACGCCACGTTCACCCACACGTCGACCGGCCCCAGGCGCTCTTCCGCCGTCCGCGCGGCGTCCGCGACGGCCGCGTAGTCGGCGACGTCCGCGGGGACCGGCAGCGCCCGGCCGCCCAGGTCCTCGACCGCGCGGGCCGCTTCCCGCAGGCCGGTCTCGCCGCGGGCGATGAGCGCCACGTTCGCGCCGCGCCGCCCGAATTCCTCCGCGGCGGCTCGGCCGATGCCCGCGCTGGCCCCCGTGATCACGACTGTCTGGCTCACGATGTCAGGTACCTCCTGCGTGCTGACTGCATGCCTTGGCGTCAGGGGTCCTACTTCCGCCCAGCCAGCCGGGCAAACCTGCTGACCGGGCCGGCAAAGCATGCCGCCGGCCCGCCGGCCTGGTACCGGGGTGCGGGATTGGCGGTCGTGAGGAGGAATTCGCCGCGGCCGGCTGGGCAGTGGCCGGGTCATGATGATGACTGATTTCACGCCGCGCGTGCTACGCGAATACGCGCTCGTCGCCGACGGCGAGCGCGGCGCCCTGATCGGGCCGCACGGCGAGGTCGCGTGGCTGTGCGTTCCCCGGTGGGATTCTCCCGCGGTGTTCAGCGGCCTCCTCGGCGGGCCCGGGCGGTTTACCGTCGCGCCCGCCGACCCGTGGTATGTCTGGGGCGGTTACTACGAGGACGGCACCTTGATCTGGCGCAGCCGGTGGACCGGCGAGTCCCGCGTCGAGTGCCGGGAGGCGCTGGCCATGCCGGCTGACCCGCACCGGGCGGTACTGCTGCGCCGCATCGAGGCCCTCGACGGGCCCGCCAAGGTAACCGTCGCCCTGGACGTGCGCGGCGGGTACCGCCGCCGCATGACGCGCCTGGCCCGGGCCGGCGACACCTGGACCGGGCGCAGCGGCGCCACGTGGTTCCGCTGGTCGGGCGCCCCGCGCGCGCGGAGCGCGGACGGCATGCTGACCATGACCGTGACGCTGGACGCCGGCCAGTCTCATGACCTGGTGCTGGAGCTGTCGGACCGGGAACTTCCGGGGGCGCCGCCCGACCCGGGCCACGCCTGGGCGGCGACGCAGGAGGCGTGGTCGCAGGTCGCCCCCGACTGCTCCGGCCTGATCGCCGTCACCGACGCCCGGCACGCTTACGCGGTGCTGCGCGGGCTGACGGGGGGCAGCGGCGCCATGGTGGCCGCCGCCACCACGTCGCTGCCTGAGCACATGCGCGCCGGCCGGGATTACGACTACCGGTACGCGTGGATACGGGACCAGTGCTATGCCGGCCTGGCGGTCGCCGCGCACGGCCCGCACCCGCTGCTCGCCGGCACCATCCGCTTCGTTACCGAGCGGGTGCTGGCCGACGGGCCGCAATTGCGGCCCGCCTACACGGTGGCGGGATCGCCCATCCCGGACGGGAGGCCGCTGCGGCTGCGAGGCTACCCAGGCGGCGCCCCCCGCACCGGCAACGCCGTGCGCCGGCAGTTCCAGCTCGACGCGCTCGGTGAAGTGCTCTCCCTGCTCGCCGCCGGGGCGCGGCTCGACATGCTTGGCGAGGATGACTGGCAGGCGGCGCTCACCGCCGCCGACGCGATCGAGAAGCGCTGGGCCGAGCCAGACGCTGGCATCTGGGAACTGGACGACCGGCGCTGGGCCCATTCCCGGCTCGCGTGCGTGGCCGGCCTGCGCGCGATCGCGGCCGCCGCCCCCGCGGCGGCCACGCGAGGGCGGCAGGAGGCGGCCCGGTGGAGCGCCCTGGCGGACAGACTGCTCGCCAGCCTGCGAGATTGCGTGCATCCCAGTGGCCGATGGCAGCGCGCGCCCGATGATGACCGGGTGGACGCGGCCCTGCTGCTGCCCGTGATACGCGGAGCGCTGCCCGTGGAGGATCCCCGGAACGTGGCGACCGCCGCCGCCGTGCGGCGCGAGCTTGCCGCCGACGGGTTCGTCTACCGGTTCCGCCACGATGACCGCCCCCTGCATCAGGCGGAGGGCGCGTTCCTGCTGTGCGGCTTCTGGATGGCGCTGCTTGAGCACTCCTACGGCAACCCGGTCGCCGCCGCGCACTGGTTCGAGCGCAACCGCAGCGCCTGCGGCCCCGCCGCGCTATACACGGAGGAATTCGACGTCCACCAGCGGCAGCTGCGCGGCAACGTCCCCCAGGCCTTCGTCCATGCCGCCATGCTCGAATGCGCGATCACGCTCTCGCCCGATGTGGCCCTCGGCGGGGACCGGACTTAGCGGGACCTGGGCCGGCTGTTCCGGACGCCGCCCGCGAGGAGCTCGGCCAGGTGCATGGCCTCGCGGCCGTCGCCGAGCTCGTGGATCTGGGTGCGGCAGCTGAACCCGTCGGCGAGGACGACCGCGTCGCCCGGGGCCTCGCGCAGCCGCGGCAGCAGCGCCCGCTCCGCGATCTGGCGGCTCACCTCGCCGTGCCCGGCCTGGAACCCGAAGTTGCCCGCCAGCCCGCAGCAGCCGGTGTCCAGGTGCTCGGCGTCGACGCCGGCGTCGGCCAGGAGCTTCGCGTCCGCGTCCCAGCCCATGATCGCGTGCTGGTGGCAGTGCACCTGCGCAAGCACCGGGCGACCGTCCACCTCATCGAGCGACGGCGCCCGCCAGCCCGGGGTGTGCTCGGTGAGCAGCTCAGCCAGCGTCACCGTGTGGTCGCGCAGCCGGTGCACGTCCTGGTCGTCGGGGAACAGCTCGAGGGCGTCGGCGCGGAAGACCGCCGTGCAGCTCGGCTCCAGGCCCACCACGTACCCCCCGGCCCGCACGTGCGCGGCCAGGGCGGTCACCGTCCGCGTCAGGACCCGCTTGGCGGTCGCCAGCTGGCCGGTTGAGATCCAGGTCAGCCCGCAGCACAAGCCCGGGCCGGGCATGGTCACCCGCCATCCGGCCCGCTCCAGCACCTCGACGGCCGCCTGGCCGACCTTGGGATGGAAGTAGTTGGTGAAGGTGTCGGGCCACAGCATGACGGTTCCCAGGCGCCCGTCGCCGCGCGGGCCGCGCCGGGCGTACCAGTGCTGCAGGCTCTCCCCCGCGAACGCCGGCAGCTCCCGGTCGGCCAGGCCGCCGGCCACGGCGGCCAGCCGGCGCAGCCCCCGGACGCGGGCGGCCGCGTTGACCAGGCCGGCCAGCCGCAGCCGGGAGACCGCCCGGGCGGCCACCGGGAGCCAGCCCAAGGCCAGGTCCGACCGGGGGCGTCGCCACGGCCGGCCCTTCCAGTGATGGGCCAGGAACTCGGCCTTGTAGGTGGCCATGTCGACGTTGGCCGGGCAGTCGGTCTTGCAGCCCTTGCAGGCCAGGCACAGGTCCAGGGCGTCCCGGACGGCCTCGCTGCGCCACATGTCGCCCACCGGCGAGTCGTCGTGCCCGTTCAGCATCTCGAACAGCAAGCGCGCCCGGCCGCGGGTGGAGTGCTCCTCCTCCATGGTGACCTGGTAGGACGGGCACATGACGGTGCCGCCCTTGTTGTCGTGCTTGCGGCACTTGCCGACCCCGACGCACCGGTTGGCCGCCTGCGCGAACGAGCCGCCGTCCTCGGGGTAGTGGAAGAACAGGTCCTGCGGGGCCGCGGGTGCCCAGTCGCCGCCGATCCTCAGGTGCTGATCCAGCCTCGCCGGATGGACGACCTTGCCCGGGTTCATGGTGTCGCCGGGATCGAAGATCGCCTTGACCTGCCCGAAGGCGGCCACGATCTGCTCTCCGAACATCCGCGTCAGCAGCTCGCCGCGGGACTGGCCGTCGCCGTGCTCCCCGGACAGGGACCCCCCGTGGGAGGCGACGAGGTCGGCCGCGCGTTCCATGAACCGGCGGTAGCGGGCGACCCCCTCGGTGGTGTACAGGTCGAACGGGATCCGGGTGTGCACGCACCCCTGGCCGAAGTGGCCGTACAGGCTCGGGGCGGTCTCGTCGCTGTAGCCGAACTCGTCATACAGGCGCTGCAAGTCGCGCAGGTAGTCCCCGAGCCGGTCGGGGTGGACGGCCGAGTCCTCCCAGCCTTCCCAGGTGTCGCGGCGGCCGGGCACGTGCGCGGTGGCGCCCAGCCCGGCCTCGCGGACCTGCCACAGCTCGTCCTCGCGGGCGGGGTCGTCGTAGAAGGAGACCGACGGCTCGTGCTCGGTCTCGTGCAGGGAGTCGAGCAGGCCGCGCGCGGCCTTGTCGACCTCCTCCTTGGAGTCGCCCCCGAACTGCACCATCAAGAACGCGGTGCCCTCGGGCAGTTCGGCCAGCGCCTGCGGGTTCATGTGCTTGATCTGCTCGTCGCGGATCAGCCGGTGATCCAGGCCCTCCAGCGCGATGGGCTCGCTCGGCAAGATCTTCGGCACCGCGTCCGCCGCCGCCTCGACGCTGGGGTAGCCGAGCACGACCAGGGACCGCTCGTTCAGCACCGGCACCAGCTTCAGCTTGGCGCGCAGCACGGTGACCAGGGTGGACTCACTGCCCACCAGGAGCCCGGCGATGTCGAAGCCGTACTCGGGCAGCAGTGAGTCGAGGTTGTAGCCGGAGACCCGGCGCGGGATGGCCGGGTACCTGGCCCGAATCTCCTCGGCGTGGGTGTCGCGCAGGTGGCGCAGCTGGCGGTAGATCGCCGCCTGCCGGTCGCCGCGGCGCTCGATGGCGCGGTAGTCCTCGTCGCTGGTCTTGCCGCACCAAAAGCGGGTGCCGTCGTACAGCAGCACCTCCAGCGCCTCTACGTTGTCGACGACCTTCCCGGTGCGCTGCGCGGTCGCGCCGCAGGAGTTGTTGCCGATCATCCCGCCGATGGTGCAGTTCATGTGGGTGGCCGGCTCGGGGCCGAACCGCAGGCCGTGCGGGGACAGCTGATCGTTGAGGACGTCCAGCACGATCCCCGGCTCCGCCACGCAGGTCCGCTGACCGGGGTCGACATCGGTCAGGCGATGGCAGTACTTGGACCAGTCGATGACCACCGCGGTGTTCGTGCACTGCCCGGCCAGGCTGGTCCCCCCGCCGCGCGACAGCAGTGGCACCTCGTGCTCGTGGCAGATGGCCACCGCCCGCGCGCCGGCCTCGATGGTGCGCGGCAGCACGACGCCGATCGGCACCTGGCGGAAGTTCGACGCGTCGGTCGAGTAGGCGCCCAGCGTCCCGGCGTCGAAGCGCACCTCACCGTCCACCTGGTCCGCCAGGTCATGCTCAAGCCGGCCGCTCGCCACGTGACCAAGGGCCATCTCGCTGCCTCCCGTTCTGCCCGCCGCGACGGTTTATCGGTGGCCGCTACCCGGGCCGCGGTGCCCCATGCACGCGGTTACAGGACCCGGGCCACCACCAGGCACGCGTCGTCGCCAGTGTCGGACAAGGCCGCGGCCAGCATCCGGTCCGCCTGGTCGGCGGCGTCCGCCGCGGCCGGCGTCGCGGCCGCGACGAACTCGGCCAGCGAGTCGGTGATGGACTGGCCGCGCCGCTCGATCAGCCCGTCGGTGAAGAACAGCAGCATGTCCTCCGGTCGCAGCCAGACCGTGGCCTCCTCATACCGCGCGAGCGGGTCCAGCCCGAGCAGCACCCCGGCCGGCAGCGGCAGCGCGGCCGCCGAGCCGTCGCGGACCAGCACCGGCGGGAGGTGGCCGGCCCGCGCCCACCGCAGCAACCGGGTATTCGGGTCATAAAGCCCGCAGATAACGGTCCCCGCGATCCCCTCGGTGATGTGGTACGCCGCGTTGTTGAGGTGCTCCAGCAACCCGTGCGGCCCCGCTCCGGTGGCGGCCAGGCCGCGCAGCGCGTTGCGCGCGGCCACCATGCCAGTGACCGCGTCGATGCCGTGCCCGGTGATGTCGCCGACCACGATGAGCAGTTCCTTGCTGGGCAGCAGCACGGTGTCGTACCAGTCCCCGCCGACCAGCCGCCCCGGTTCCACTGGGCGGTATCGGACCGCCAGGTCAACCCCCGCCGCCGCGGGCGGCTGGGCGTCCGGCGGCATGATCGCGCGCTGCAGCCGGATGGCGAGCTGATGCTCTTCCGCCGCGCGCTCCTCACTGGTCACCAGCTGGTCCCGGGTGGCATCCAGGGCTACCTGGGTGAGGTAGTGCGCCGACACGTCCTGGAAGGCGCCGCGCAGCGCGGTCACCCGGGCCCCGGCCAGGACCGGCTCGGCGAAGATCTGGATCTGCCGGATCGCCCCGTCATCGGGGCGTATCACGCGGAAGACCGCCGTGGCGGGCTCTTGCCGCCCCAGCAGCCGCTCCCGGAACTGCCGCACCAGCTCGCGATCGGGCGCGATCACGAAATTGTGCAGGTCCGCGGTGGGGATCGGCGCGGCTCGGCGCGGGTCCAGCCCGAAGACGGCGAACGCGGAGTCGGTCCAGTATGTCGCCTCCACCGCCAGGTTCTCCGCCCACGCCCCCATGCGGCCCAGCCGCTGCGCGTGGTCGAGCATCCGGGCGAGCCGCCCCGCCTCGGTGCTGCGCCGCCACGTGAGGATAACGCCGTCAAAGAACCGGGCCGCGCGCAGGTCGGCGGCCTCCACCGCGTCCCTGTCCACTCCGCCCAGCGGCGGCCCGAGCACTCCCGGCACCTGCACTGGCCCCCCGGACTCCAGCACCTGGGCCGCCCGCCCGAACAGGGCCGTGTCGCCGCCACTGCCCGGATAGGCCTCCAGCAAGGTCAGGCCGGCCAGGTCAGCGGGGTCACGGCCGAGCGGGTCGATATAGCCCGGGTTGACGTGCTCGATGGTGAAGTCGGCCAGCGCCCCCGATGCGCCGCGAATGGGGCGGACCGCCAGGACCGAGTCCGCGAGGTCATCCAGCAGCTTGTAGACCGACGGGTCCCCCGGCCACGGCTGCAGCCCGCCGTGGGCCAGCCGCGTATCCAGAACGTCAGCGAATCCGGCCGCCAGCGCCGACAACTGCAACCGGGCCTCGCCGGTGAACGACGGCAGCGGGCGCGGCCACAAGACCAGCAAGACCCCGAGCAGCGCCCCGTTGCGCCGCCGCAGCCCCAGCACCGCGCGCGCCGCGTCCGCACTCCACTGGGTGACCAGCACCGCCGGGTCACCCGGGGGCCGTCCGGCATGCCACCACAACTCAGCGCCGTCGCGAACCAACCGTTGCGGGGGGCAGTCGAAGTCCGGCGGAAGGCGCCGCCAGCGGGCCGCCGCCATGCCCCCCAGCCCGCGCTCGCCCAGCATCTCCAGGGCGCCGTCGGCGGCCAGCAGCCACGCCGCGATCGCGGCCGCGCCCAGCGGGGCCAGGACCTGGTCGGCGAGCGCGCCGACGTGCTCGGCGCCATCCCGGGCGCGCTCGGCGGCCGCCGCCGCGAGCAGGTCACGCAACGACCCGGCGGCCACCGTCCCCGGGTCGGGGACCGGCTGGCCCCCGGCGGGCTGGTCCGGGGCTGGCACCGTCCCGGCCGCGGCCTCGCCGCCCGGCTCGGCCTGGCCACCGAGCACGAGGGCCGCCATCTCCGGCAGGGGCAGCCCGGCGGCCGCGGCCATGTCCGCCAGTTGCGCGGCCGCCTCCGGGGCCGTGCAGCCGAACCGCTCCATAAGGGCACCGCGCGCCATCGCGATCACCGACGCGACGTCCGCGTCCGCGCGTGACTGCTCCAACTCCCGGCGCTGGCGCTCGATCACCAGGGCGAGGCGAGCCAGGTCCTCATCACCGGCCGACACTGATACCTCCCGCGCTACCATTCCAGCGGACAGCCCACGCCAGGTAAGCGCCCTGCTGCAGGTAACAACTACCGAATCGACCTCATTAGGCTCAACGACTATCGTATAACGATCAGGTTGCCGCCAGCCCCCGGCGGCCGATGACGGCGAACGGAGCAACTGGATGGACAACGCCAGGCGCCAGCCAACGTCGCTGGACGACTCTGGCCTGGAACAGCTGCTTTCCAGCCTAACGGCGGTCCGCGACGGTGATTTCAGCATGCGCCTGCCGAGGACCGGCGACCCGCTGCTGGACCAGATCGCCGTCGTCTTCAACGGCATGGTCGACCAGCTGGACCGGTTCACCACCGAGGTAACGCGGGTGGCCCGTGAGGTCGGCACCGAGGGCAACCTTGGCGGGCAGGCCGAGATTCGCGGCGTGTCCGGCACCTGGAAGAGCCTGACCGATTCGGTCAACGCGATGGCCAACAACCTCACCAGCCAGGTCCGCAACATCGCCATGGTGACCACCGCCGTCGCCAACGGCGACCTGACGAAGAAGATTGACGTGGACGCCCAGGGCGAGATCCTGGAGCTGAAGACCACGATCAACACGATGGTCGACCAGCTGTCGGCGTTCGCCGCCGAGGTCACCCGGGTGGCCCGCGAGGTGGGCCGGGACGGCCAGCTGGGCGGGCAGGCCGAGGTCGAGGGCGTGGCCGGCACCTGGAAGCGGCTCACCGAGAACGTCAACGAGCTGGCGCAAAACCTCACCCGCCAGGTGCGCGCTATCGCCGAGGTCACCAGCGCGGTCGCGGCCGGCGACCTGACCAGGTCCATCTCGGTTGAGGCGAATGGCGAGGTCGCCGAGCTCAAGGACAACGTCAACGCCATGGTGGTCTCGCTGCGCGAGACGATCCGCGCCAACGAGGAACAGAACTGGCTGAAGACGAACCTGGCCCGGATCGGCGGCATGATGCAAGGCCACCGCGACCTGGCCGTCGTCGCCGACCTGATCATGGAGGACCTCGCCCCGCTGGTCAATGCCCAGCACGGCACGTTCTTCGTCGCCGAGGACGCCGACGGCGAGACCCGGCTGCGGCTGGTGGCCGGGTACGGGCTGCGCGCCGACAAGGACGCGCCCATCCAGTACCGGATCGGCCAGTCCCTCATCGGCCAGGTGGCCAAGAGCAAGCGGGCGATCGTGGTCGATGAGATCCCGTCCGGGTACATCAAGATCTCCTCCGGGCTGGGCGAGGCCTCGCCGGCCAACCTGGCGGTGCTGCCCCTGCTGTTCGAGGGCCAGGTGCTCGGCGTCGTCGAGCTCGCCTCCTTCACGCGGTTCAGCTCCGCGCAGGTCAGCCTGCTGGAGGAGCTGACCGAGAGCCTGGGCGTGAGCGTCAACGCGATCGTGGCCAACTCGCGGACGGACGTGCTCCTGCAGGAGTCGCAGCGGCTGACCGCCGAGCTCCAGGCCCGGTCGGCCGAGCTCCAGGCCCGCTCGGAGGAACTGCAGGCCTCCAATGCCGACCTGGAGTCCCAGGCCGCCGTGCTGGCCGCGCAAAAGCGCGACATCGAGACCAAGAACTCCGAGATCGAGCACGCCCGGCAGGAGATCGAAGAGCGCGCCCGCCAGCTCGCGCTCGCCTCGCAGTACAAGTCGCAGTTCCTGGCGAACATGTCGCACGAGCTGCGCACGCCGCTCAACAGCCTGCTCATCCTCGCCCGGCTGCTGGCGCAGAACCCGGGGCAGAACCTGACCCCCAAGCAGGTCGAGTACGCCCACGTCATCCACTCCGCCGGCACCGACCTGCTCAACCTCATCAATGACATCCTGGACCTGTCCAAGGTCGAGGCGGGCCGGATGGACATCCGGGTGGCCGAGTTCCCGTTGCAGTCCCTGATCGAGGACATCCAGGCGACCTTCCACCCGCTGACCACCGAGCGGGGCCTCGATTTCACCGTCCTAACGGATCCGGGCGTCCCCGCGAGCCTGGTCACCGACCGGCAGCGGTTGCGCCAGGTGCTCAGCAACCTGGTCTCCAACGCCGTCAAGTTCACCGAGCGGGGCGGCGTCACGCTGCGGGTCACCCTCGCCGACGGGCGCACCGACCCGCACGGCGGCCCGGTGCTGGCGTTCGTGGTCACCGACACCGGGATCGGCATCGCACCGGAGAACCTGGCCGGCATTTTCGGCGCCTTCCAGCAGGGCGACGGCACGCTGAGCAGGCGCTACGGCGGCACTGGCCTGGGCCTGTCGATCGCGCGGGAGGTCGCGGCCCTGCTGGGCGGGGAGATCACCGCCGAAAGCGAAGTGGGCTGGGGCAGCACGTTCATTTTGTACCTGCCGTCCGCCCCGCCGCCCACCGTCACCCCGGCCGGCCCTCCGGCGAGCCTGCCGTCCGCCTTGCCCATCCCGGGCCGGGAATGGCCGGCTGCGGGCGCGGCTCCCTCAATGGCCCGCGGGCAGCTGGGGACCCGTAACCTGCTGGTCCTTGAGCGCACGAGCGGCGGCTTGCTCAACCTGCTCGCCCATAGCGCGGCGTCGGACCTGGCTGGCAGCGGCGGGCTGGTGTCCGTCGTGACCGCCGCCACCGCCGAGGAGGGCATCACCGCGCTGACCCAGACGCCGTTCCAGTGCGTGATCGTCGACCTGAGCCTCCCGTCCGCGCCCGAATTCCTGGACCAGGTCGCGCAGAAGGCGGAACTGCACGGCATACCGATCCTCGCCCACGCCCGGCCCGGGGAGCCCGCCCGGCCGCGCGTGAACCTCGCCGCGCTGGAACTGCTGCCCTCCCTGGATAAGATGCGCGAGCGCATCACCTCCGCCCTCGCCGCCGCCCCGCCTGCGACGACACCGCCTGCTACGACACCGCCTGCTACGACACCGGCCGCTGCCTCCAGGGCCACCACGGCGACGGTCATGGCCGCCCCTGCCCCCGCCGTGGCAGTGGCCGCCCCGGCCGCGGCTGGGCCGCTGACCGCGGTCGCCGACCCCCTCGCGCAGCCGGCCGCCACGGACCGGGCGCGGATCAAGAGCCCGCGGCACTCGGCGCTGCACGGCCGCAAGGCCCTGGTCGTCGATGACGACCCCCGCAACGTCTTCGCCATCGCCAGCACGCTGCGGATGGCCGGGATGAGCGTGACCGAGGCGTCGTCGGGCCAGGAGGGGATCAGCGCGCTGGTCGCCGAGTCCGACATCGACATCATCTTGATGGACATCATGATGCCGGGCATGGACGGCTACGCGACCATGACCGTGATCCGCCAGATGCCGGACTTCGCCCGGCTGCCCATCATCGCGGTGACCGCGCGGGCCATGCTCGGCGACCGGGACAAGAGCATCGCCGCCGGCGCCAGCGACTACGTCACCAAGCCCGTCGACCCCGACGAGCTCCTCTCCCGCACCGAGCACTGGCTAACCGCCCATTAACGCCCCCCGTCTGGCCTCTGGCGGGCTCGGCAGTTTCTAGAGCCCGCCACGGCGCCTGCTCATCACGGCGAGCGAAGCGGGCCGTCAGGCCCGGTCACGCCGCCGGGTGCAAGATCACCTTGGTGTAGCCGTCGATCCGCTTGTCGAACTTCGCGTAGGCGGCGGGCGCCTCGGTCAGCGGGAGCTCGTGCGAGACGATGGCGGACGGTGTGGCCCGCCCGGCGATGATCAGGTCGCGCAGCTTCTCGTTGTACCGCTTCACCGGGCACTGCCCCGTCCCCAGGGCCTGCCCCTTCTGGAACAGGCGGCCGAAGTCGAACCCGATCCGCCCGTCCTTGGCCGACTGCGTGGCGGCCCCTGGGTCCTGGGGCATGTACACCCCGATGATCCCGAGCCGGCCGGTCGGCCGGACGCTGCGGACCAGCCAGTCCAAGACGAGCTCGGGCCGCTCTTGCCCGGACGGCTCGTGCGCCTGGTAGCCGACCGCCTCAACCCCGCAGTCAGCGCCCGCCCCGCGGGTGCTGTCGAGTACCTGCTCGGCGGGGTCGCCGGCGGCGATGCTGACCGGGGTCGCGCCGAACTTCTCCGCGATCGACAGCCGGTCGCCGTGCATGTCCACGCAGAACACCCGGGCGGCGCCGCGCAGCCAGGCACTGTGCACGGCCAGCAGCCCGACCGGGCCGGCACCGTAGACGACGACGGTGTCACCGGGGCTGACCCCGGCCAGGTCGGTGCCGAAGTACGCGGTCGGGAAGATGTCCGACAGCATCGTGAAGTCACGCTCGTACTCGGTCCCCTGCGGCAGCGCCAGCAAGTTGAAGTCAGCGAACGGTACCCGCAGGTACTCGGCCTGCCCGCCCGCGTACGGGCCCATCGAGGCGTAGCCGTAGGCGCCGCCGTCCACGCCCTCGGTCGGGTTCGTGCGCGTGCAAAACGACGTCCAGCCGTGCGTGCAATTGAAGCAGGTGCCGCAGGCCACGTTGAACGGGACCGACACCCGGTCCCCCGGCCGGAAGTCCTTCACCGCCGGGCCGGCCTCGGCCACAACGCCCATGTTCTCGTGGCCGAGCACCTTGCCCTGCTCGACGTTCGTGCGGCCTTCGTACATGTGCAGGTCGCTACCGCAGATATTCGTCGTGGTGACCTTGATGATCACGTCCTGCGGGTCCTCGATCCGCGGGTCCGGCACTTCCTGGACGGCGACGTCATAGGCGCCGGAGTACACGACTGCCTTCATGATTCCTCCGTATGGTCACTGGACTTTGCGTCGATGAGTGGCCCGGCTACCCGGCGCCGCCGCGCGAAAACCGGCGCCAGGGACAGTGCCGCGAGTCAGGAGGCGAGAATGCCCGGGGTCACCTGCAATGACCGGCGGGCGTGGCGGCGGCGGGCGGCTTCCGCACGGCGGGCGCGGGTCCGGTCCTCCGGAGTGCTGCCGCCCCAGATGCCGTGCATCTCGCCGCTGCTCATCGCCCAGTCCAGGCACTCGCGGCGCACCGGGCACCCGCCGCAGATCTGGCGAGCCTGCTCAATCTGCGGCGCGGAGGCCCCCGTGCCCGACACCGGGAAGAAGATCTCCGGATCGGCGGACAGGCACGCGCCGGCGGCCTGCCACTCGCCGGCGTACAGGGTCGCGGTCATGACGCGTCCTCCCGGGGAACTCAGATCGGATCGAATAATGGCGTCCCCCAGAGGGCGGGGGCACAGGTACCTGCGCTTACCCGAAAGGGGGCATTTATGCGCCCAGGCCACTTAAATTTCGCCGCCGGAGCCGGGGTTGGCGCGGGGGGCGCCGGGTAGCGCAGGCTGCTAAGCACAGGTTCCGACCCGAAGGAGGATCGATGCCAGATGTGTTCACGGTTCTACGAGCCGACCACGACGAGGTCAAGGCGATGCTCGCCCGGCTAGCGGACGGCCCGAGGGCAGCCGACGGGGCCAGTGCCGAGCAACTGGCGCAGCGCCAGCAACTCCTCGAGGAAGTCATCATCGAGGAGGCCCGGCACGAGGCGGCCGAGCAGCAGCACTTCTGGCCGGCCATGCAAGCGCTCGGCGTAGACGGGGCACGGATCGCCGAGCAAGCCCTCGAACAGGAGGCCGCCGCCGATAAGGTCCTGTCCCAGCTGAGCGAGCTCAGCCCTGGTGATGCGGAGTTCGAGCCGCTGCTCGCCCGCTTCATCCGCGACGCCCGCTCGCACATCACCTTCGAGGAGGCGCACGCGTGGCCGCTGCTCGGCGTCGAGATCACCCAGGCGCGGGCGGAGGAGCTGGGCGAGGCGGTTATCCGGGCCAAGAAGATGGCGCCCACCCGGCCGCATCCGTCCATCCCGCCGCAGGGGCTCGCGCAGAAGGCGGCCAGCCCGGTGGCGGCCGTCGCCGACAAGGTCCGCGACACCCTCTCCGGCCGGGGACGCCAGCAGTAGCCGCCCGCAGTAGGCCGCGAAGGCCACCGGGCCTCCCCTCGGCCCGGCCGGGACGCCGCGATCCCGCCCCGTCGGGACGCGGCGTCCCCCTTTTCGCGCCGGACGACTGTTTGAGCCGGGCACCCGGGGTAGGCCGCACCACAGCGAAACCAGCGAAACGCAAGCGACGAAAAGCAGCCAACGGGAGGCATGATCATGGCAAGCACCGCAAGCGGAGACGGGCAGCGGGACCGCGCCGCGGAGCAGTGGGGGCAGCCGGGAGCGGCCGGCGAGACGCACCAGGTCGCCGACGGCACCCGGCCCCGGCTGACCACCCAGCAAGGGGTCGTGGTCGGCGATGACCAGAACACGCTGCGGGCGGGCGAGCGCGGCCCGGCCCTGCTGGAGGACTTCCACTTCCGCGAGAAGATCTTCCACTTCGACCATGAGCGCATCCCCGAGCGGGTCGTTCACGCCCGCGGCTTCGGGGCGCACGGCTACTTCGAGAACTATGAGCCACTCGCCCCGATCACCAGGGCGGATGTGTTCAGCGAGGCCGGGCTGCGGACTCCGGCGTTCGTCCGGTTCTCCACGGTGGCCGGCAGCCAGGGATCGGCCGACCTGGCCCGGGACGTGCGCGGGTTCGCGGTCAAGTTCTACACCCGGGAGGGCAACTGGGACCTGGTCGGCAACAACATGCCGGTCTTCTTCATCCAGGACCCCATCAAGTTCCCCGACATGGTCCACGCCGCCAAGCAGGAGCCCGACCGCGGCTTCCCGCAAGCCCAGACCGCCCATGACAACTTCTGGGACTTCGCCTCCCTGACGCCCGAGTCCACTCACATGCTGATGTGGATCATGTCCGACCGGGCCATCCCGCGCTCGTTCCGGTTCATGGAAGGGTTCGGCGTGCACACCTTCCGCCTGGTGACCGTCGACGACCGGTCGACGTACGTCAAGTTCCACTGGAAGCCGAAGCAGGGCCTGCAGTCGGTGCTGTGGAACGAGGCGGTCAAGATCAACGGGGCGGACCCGGACTTCCACCGGCGCGACCTGTGGGACGCGATCCAGCAGGGCGCCTACCCCGAGTGGGAGCTGTGCCTGCAGCTGTTCGACGACGACTTCGCCGACCGGTTCGACTTCGACGTCCTCGACCCGACCAAGATCATCCCCGAGGAGATCGTGCCCGCGCGCCCCGTCGGGCGGCTGGTCCTGGACCGGGTCGTGGACAACTTCTTCGCCGAGACCGAGCAGGTCGCGTTCTGCACCCAGAACGTCGTGCCGGGCATTGACTTCACCAACGACCCCCTGCTGCAGGGACGGAACTTCTCCTACCTGGACACCCAGCTCAAGCGGCTGGGCAGCCCGAACTTCACCTTCTTGCCGGTCAACGCGCCCCGGTGCCCGATCGCGCACTTCCAGCAAGACGGGCACATGGCGGTCGCCGCCCCGGCTGGGCGGGCCAACTACGAGCCCAACTCCTGGGGCCCCGCCGAGGGCGGCCCGCGCGAGGACCCGGTGGCCGGGTTCCGCTCCTATGCCGCCGTGGAGGCCGGGCCCAAGCGCCGGCTGCGGCCGGAGAGCTTCGCCGACCACTACAGCCAGGCGCGCCAGTTCTACCTCAGCCAGACCGACATCGAGCGCCGGCACATCGCCGAGGCCTTCACCTTCGAGCTGAGCAAGGTCAAGCACCCCCAGATCCGTTCCCGCATGGTCGCCCGGCTGCGCGGCGTGGATGACGACCTCGCCTCGTCGGTCGCCGAGGGCCTTGGCCTGCGCGAGATGCCGCCCCCCGCGCCGGCCGCCGTCGCCGTGCGCACCGACCTGCCGGAGTCGCCGGCGCTGAGCATCTTGCGGCACGGGCCGGGCAGCTTCGCCGGGCGCAAGCTCGGGGTGCTGGTGACCGCCGGGGCCGACGCCGGGGTGCTGGCCGCCCTGCGCGCGGCGGCCACCGCCGAGCAGGCGAACGTGGAGGTCATCGCGCCCGCCGTCGGCGGCGTCGACGCCAGCGACCATTCCCTGGTCATCGCCGACCAGCAGGTCGACGGCGCCCCGTCGGTGCTGTACGACGCCGTCGCCGTGATCGCCGCCCCCGGCGGGGCGCGGGCGCTGGCGACCAACCCCGCGGCGCGGGACTTCCTGGCCGACGCCTACGCGCACTGCAAGTTCATCGGCTACACCAGCGGCGCCGCGCCGCTGTTCGCGGCGGCGGGCCTGGAACTCGACGGCGATGCCGTGGCCCACGACGACGGAATCGTCAGCCTGGACTCGGTGCCGGCGACGGGCTTCGTCACCCGCTGCCGCCAGCTGCGCTTCTGGGACCGCCAGCGCGTCACTGTCGTTTAAGGAGCGCCGTCGGTTAGTTAAGGAGGACAGTGGCCTAGCCATGCCCCGCGGGCCCTCACAGGACGCGGATGACCACCAGGCAGGCGTCGTCGCCGGTATCGGAGGCGGTGCCCGCCACGATCCGGCTGGCGTGAGCCTCAGCGTCTGGCCCGCCCGGCAGCGCCGTGGCCGCCAGGTCGTCGAGCACGTCGCTGATCGACGCCGCGCGCCGCTCGATCAGGCCGTCGGTGAAGAACAGCAGCGTGTCATCGGGCCGCAGGCCGAGCGTCACCTCCGCGTACTCGGCGGCGGGGTCTACGCCCAGGAGCATTCCCTCCGGCAACGGCAGCGTGGTGGCGGCGCCGTCGCGCACCAGGACCGGGGGGAGGTGGCCGGCCCGGGCCCAGCGCAGCTCGCGGCGGCCGGGGTTGTACCGGCCGCAGATCACCGTCCCGGTGAGGCCGTCGGTGAGGTGGCAGGCCCCGTAGTTGAGCTGGCGCAGGAGCTCCGCCGGGCTGGCTCCGGTATCGGCCAGCCCGCGCAGCGCCCGGCGGGCGCCGACCATGGCGGTGACGGCGGCCACCCCGTGCCCGGCGATGTCGCCGACCACCAGGAGCAGGTCCCCGCCGGGCATGGGCATGACGTCATACCAGTCGCCGGCCCCCCGGTCGGTGCCGGCCGGCCGGTACCGGACGGCGATGTCCAGTCCCGCGTCCTTGGCCAGCCGGGGGTCCAGGGGGGCATCGGGCACGATGACCGACCGCTGCAGCCGGGTGGCGAGCGCGGCGTCCGTGTCTTCGGCGGCGTCCGGGACGGCGACGCCCGGGCCCGAGGGCCCGGGATGGCCGGTCCCGGTCCGCCAGGTGAAGATCACCCCGTCGCTGAAGGGCGCGGCGCGCAGGTCGGCGGCGTTCGCGGCCCCCAGCAGGCCGTCGGCGTGCCCCGGCACGAAGACCGCCTGGCCGCTGGCCAGCACGGATGCCGCCACGTCGGAAAGGCCACCGGGGGCGAGCAGGCCTTCGGCGGCGATCACGGCTTCGGCGGCATCGCAGCCAGCCTCGCCGGCCGTGAGCGCCGGGCTGAGGTGGTCCACGCGAAAGCCGGCCAGCCGCCCGCTGTCGTCTCGTACCGGGCGCGCGAGCATGACGAACTCGGCGACCTGGTCCAGCATCCTCAGCACGTCAGGCTCAGGCAGGACCGCACTGGAGCCGAGGCGAGCGCGAAAGTCCCCGCTGCCCGCCATGATCACCCCTCCCGATGTCACGACGCCCCGCGATGGCACAAACCGTACCACCGGGGCGCAGAACTTTGCCGCTATTGGTGTCACCCGTGCGTATGACGATATGAATGCCGCGAGGGACGTACCGGGAACGTTATGTGGCGTACGTCACATTACTTTACGTTTATCCGCTGACAGGAGGGCATTCTCAGGTTCAGACGTACCCGCGAGTCAGATGGAGAAGGCGATGCGAACCGGTTGCGAGCCAGTGGTAGATCACGGACCCGAACTGCGCTCCCTGCTTGCCGCGATGTCCGACGATGAGCTGCTGATCCGATTCCGGCAGTACGCGCCAGATAGCGAGCAGCGGTCGGTCGCCTGCGAGATCCTGGTCGCGCGGAATGAGAAGCTCGTGCGCTCGTGCGTGCGCCAGTACCGCGGCAGCCCCGAGCCGGTCGAGGACCTGATGCAGGTGGGCTACGTAGGCCTGCTCAAGGCGATCAACAACTACGATCCCACCTACGGCAGCGGCCTGGCCGCCTACGCCTTGCCGTGCGTCAGTGGCGAGATCAAGCGGCACTTCCGCGACAAGCGGTGGCAGGTGCACGTCCGCCGGTCCGCCCAGGAGCTCCTGCTCGAGCTGCGCAAGGTGACCGAGGTGCTGACCCATGAGCTCGGCCGGGTCCCGGAGGACGGCGAGCTGTGCGAGCGGCTCGGGGTCACCCCCGAGGACCTGCTGGAAGCACGCCAGGCGGACATGGTGTTCACCGCCTACTCCCTCGACGCGCCGCTGGCCGACCGGGATGACCCGGCCCACCTCGGAGACGTTATGGGCGAGGACGACCCCGAGTTCGACAACGCGATCGACATGGAGTCCGTAGCCACGCACTGGGCCGAGCTCCCCGAGCGGGAGCAGCGCATCCTCGTCATGCGCTTCTACGGCAACCTCACCCAGGCCGAGATCGGCGCCCGGCTCGGCATCTCCCAGATGCACGTGTCCCGGCTCCTGGCACGGGCGCTCGCGCACCTGCGCAGCCGCCTCGTGGACAGCGACGACGCCTCCGAGCTTGACCTCGCCAACGACGCGTAGTGACCGCGATTCGCGCCGTCCCCCTCCCCCTTTAGAAAGGACAGCCACCATGAGAACGGGAGCCTGCCTGGCGCTCGTCACCCTCGGCGCCATCCTCGCCTTCGCCGTGACGGCCAACACCCCATTCCTCAACCTCCACACGGCCGGGTACGTGTGCATCATCGTCGGAGTCGTCGGGCTGTACCTGCGCAGCCGGGGCTGGGGCGGCCGGCAGTTCCTGGTGCGCCGCCGGCGCACGCTGCCCGGCGCGACGCCAGGCTCGACCGTGATCACCGAGGAGAGCGACGTCCCGCCGTACGTCAAGACCAACCCCGGGACCTCGGCGGTGCGGGCGGGCCTGGCGGAGGCGCCCACCCCGCTCGATGACGAGCCAGAGACAGTCGTCGTCCAGCACGTGCCCACCCCCCGCGCGAGCGAGCAGGTCATCGACGAGTACTACGAGCAGTAGCCCCGGGCGCCCCGGGCGCTAACCGGCGCCGCGCCCCGTTCGCGAATCGGGCGCGGTGCCGACCTTGATGGCCAGGACCGTCACGTCGTCGCGGAGCTCACCCCGGGAGAACTCCGCGACCAGGTCGGTGACGGCGCGGACGGCCTCCACGGCCGTGCGGCCCGCGACCCCGGCCAGCTCATCGGCGAGCCGGTCCTCCAGGAACCCCTTGCGGGCGCTGCGGGCCTCGGTCACCCCGTCGGTGTAGAAGAACAGCAGGTCTCCCTCGCTCAGCTCCAGCGTCGCCTGGGGGGGCTGCGCGCCGGGGAACAGGCCGAGCGGCAGCCCGTCCCCCTCGAGGATCTCCACCCGCCCGTCTGCCCGCACCACCGCCGGGCCGGGATGCCCGGCGCCGCCCAGGCACACGTGCAGCTTGCGCCCCTTCCAGGTCAGGTAGGCCAGCTTGGCGGTGACGAACCGCTCGTCGTAGTCCCCGGCCAGCAGGACGTCGCTCGCGGTGGCCAGCACCCCGGCCGGGTCCTCGCCCCCGGAGTGCGCGAGGGCGCGGATGGCGTGCCGGGCGGCGGCGGTCATCGCCGCCGCCTCCTGGCCCTTACCGCAGACGTCGCCCACCGCGACCGCCCATCCCTCGCCCTGCCGGAAGACGTCGTAGAAGTCCCCGCTGATCTCCGGCCAGTTCGTGGCCGGCATGTAGGCGGGCGCGAACTCCAGCCCCGGCACCTCCGGAAGCCGCGCGGGCAGCAGGCTGGCCTGCAGCGCCTCGGCCACCTCCGACCGGCGCCGGAACATCCGGTCCACGCGCATCGCGATGCCCAGGTGCTCGCCGAGCACCTCAGCCAGGCCGAGGTCGGCGATCTCGAATGGGGCCTCGCCCGCCAGCCGCAGCAGCGTCAGCGTGCCGTAGCTGGTGACGCCGTCGGAGATCGGGACGCACATCAGCGACGTGGCCCCCATCGTCAGCAGCAGGGGAGCGCCGTCCGCGGCCGCCCCGAACGCCCCGGCGTCGGCGTGCGCCGCCAGCACTGACTTGCGGGTCGCGTGGACCTGCCAGCACACCGAGTCCGGGGCGGGCTCGGTATTGCGCACGCTCCGGGCCTGCCCGTCGGCCTTCCCTCCGCGCGGGCCCACCGCGAACTGCCGGCGCAGCTGCCCGCCGCGGTCCACGTCCACCACGACCCAGGTGGCGATCTCGCCCGCCAGCAGCCGGGCGCACCGCTGCAGCGTCACCGCCTCGCTGAACGTGCTGTTGTCCAGCAGCAACCTGGTCACCGAGGTGACCATGTCCATCCGCTGGACCATCGCGTGGATGCCCGCGGCGGCGCCGGCCGCCGACGGCTCGGGCCGCGGCTCCTTCCGCTCCGGCGCCGGCCGCGCCTCATCCTCCAGCAGCGTGACGATGATCAGCGACGGCTCCCCGGCCATGGCGATCATGTCCGCACTCAGCGTGACGTCCAGCGGCCCGCCGGGGCCGAGCATCCGGCAGCGGGACTGCCGCGCCTTCCCGGTCCTGGCCACCGCGGCCAGCTGCGTCGCCGTGGCCGCCCGCGAGGGCAGGTCAACGAAGACGGCCAGCGACTTGCCGGTGGCGTACCCGGTGGGCGCGCCCAGCAGCTGGGCCGCGCGAGTGTTCGCGCGCCGGATCGTGCCGTCCAGCTCAAGGAGCAGCAGCGGAGCCGGGGCCTGCTGGAAGACCGCCTGGAGCAGCCGCCGCTCGGCCCGCACCGCGTCCGGCGGGCCGCCCGCGCCGGGATCGATGTCCTCCGCCACCGCTGCCGAGCCCGCCGCGAGGGCGTCGATGGCGCCGTCCAGCTCGGTCAGCACCGCGTCGAGGACCGCGTGGGCATCCGAGCCAGGGATCGCGGCCGCCTGGCGCAGGGCATCTCGCCTCCGCGCCAATTCACCCAGCGGCTCACCTGGCAATCCACCCGGCATGATCACTTCCCCTGCACGCAGTCGCCGCCTAGGCCCGGTCCATGGCATGCCGCTGCCAGGGCTGGCAGCGGCAACCTGCCTAGCACAATACTGCTATCTCGGGCGGGGATGACCCACCTGCGCACCACGTTTATCCGCATGGGCCTGGGTAGCCCAAGGGGGTCCGGAAGGCTACGACAGCCAGGAAGTTGGAGGCCGTCATGGGTCTGATCCTGCTCGTTCTCCTGCTCGCCCTCTTGTTTGGCGGGCTGGGCTTCGCGCTGCACGCGCTGTGGTGGGTGGCGATCATCATCCTCGTGGTTTGGCTCGTGGGGTTCGCTGCCCGCGCCGGCGAGGGCCGGCGCTGGTATCGCTGGTAACCGCCGCTGACGAGCGCCCGGGTCCTTGCCGCCGTAGGTGGCGATGACCCGGGCGGCCACGTCTGTCACCTTCACGTGCCGCTGCTGTGACTCACGGCGCATGAAGCGCAGCGCCTCATCGGCGGTGCAGCCCAGCGCGTGCATCAAGATCCCCTTCGCCTGGTCGGTGATGGCCCGGGCGGCCACCGAGTCCCGCAGCTGCGTGGCGGTCCGCTGGGCCTCGCCGTAGGCCATCGTCCCCGCCAGCGCCGCGCGGCCGAAGCCGGCCAGCATCTCCGCCACCGGCACCGAGTCCGCGTCCAGCACCCCCGGCCGTACCCCGAACAACGCGAGGACGAGGGTCATCGGGGGGATCTGCCGCGCGAGGTGCACGCAGCTACGCACGCCCCGGCTGAGCGCCTGCGCCGTCCACGCCGGCCAGCGCTCCTCGGTCAGCGTGTCCGGGCAGTACACCGGCACCCCGGCCAGCGCCGCCTCCGTCAGCGGCCCGGCCACCCCGTTGTCGTGCAGCGCGGCCAGCTCCAGGTCGGCCAGCTCGGCCGGATCCGGGTGAGTCGCCGCGACCGCGACCAGCTCGCCTTCCCGCCACATCGTGGCGTGCGCGGCCGAGCATCCCGGGACCTGCCGGACCGCCAGCTCGGCCAGCTTGCTCAGCGACCCCGACTCGCCGATGTTCGCCAGGCTCAGCAGCTGGGCGGCCTCCTGGCCCAGGTGCGCGGCTTCACGGCCAAGGTCATCGACGGACACGACGGCACCACCAGTCACCTCTTAGTAACGGACACCGGGCAGCCGCCGCCCGCGGGGACCAGCGACCGGCCGTTCGCGTTGGGCGGAGCCCCCGACTTTACCGGCTGGAATGCGCGGCTGGCCACTGCCCGCCCGGAGCACGGTCGCGGTCCCGGGCTGGCCAGCACGGCCAGCAGCATCCCGGACATCACGATCACGGTGAGGGTCAAGACGCCAACGATACCGGGCTGGCCGAGGAAGCTCCGCAGGCGCCTGCCCCGCTGGGGGAACCGCTCCATGCCGCACGGCCGCTCCCCCTCGGTCAGCCGGGTGAATATCCGCAGCATCCCCGCCAGCCGGGGCGCGCTGGCCGTCAGTTCGGCCTCGATCGCATTAAGTTGCCGTTGTTCCTGCCAGACGGTCATGATGCCTGCGCCCCTTTCCCGGGCTCAGCCTGCCTTATGTCGGCCAGCACAGTGCCGGCCCGCTCGGTGCCGGCCAGCACCGTGCCGGCCCGCTCGGTGTCGGCCAGTACAGTGCCGGCCAGCACAGTGTCGGCCAGCACCAGCTTGGCCGGGGTGATCGGCAAGCCACGAACCCGGTGGCCGGTCGCGTGCCACACCGCGTTGCCGATCGCGGCGGCGGTGCCGGTGATGCCTATCTCCCCGATGCCCTTGGCGCCAACCGTGCCCAGGTGCTCGTCGTCTTCCTCGATCCAGGAGGCTTCCACGTCCGGGACGTCCGCGCAGGTCGCGATGTGGTACTGGGCGAGGTCCTGGCGGACGAAACCGCCGGCCGATGGGTCAATGGGCGTGGCCTCCATCAGCGCCATCCCCAGGCCCATCGTCATGCCGCCGATGAGCTGCGACCTGGCCAGCATCGAGTCGATGACGCGGCCGACGGCGAACACGCCGAGCAGTCGCGGCACGCGGACCTCCCCCGTGCCGGGATCGACGAGCACCTGCGCGAACTGGGCGCCGAACGCGTGCCGGGCGAACCCGGAGTCGCCCGCCACCTCCGCGCTGGTGTCAGCCCGGCCGTGGCGCCCGTCCTTGAGCAGGTCCTCGCACGCCGCCACGACGGCCGTGCCCCACGACGCCGTGCCCATGGACCCTCCGGCCAGCCACGCGCCGGGCAGCGCGCTGTCGCCCAGCTCGACCCGGACCCGCCGGACGTCGACCCCCAGCGCGCCGGCCGCGATCCGCGTCAGCGCCGTCCGCGCCCCGGTGCCGATGTCGGCGGCCGCGATCCGCACCACGAAGCCGTCGCCGTCCGCGTCCGCGCTGGCCTGGGACGGGCGTCGCCGCGCCGGGTACGTCGAGGCGGCGACGCCGGTGCCGACGAGCCAGTTCCCGCGCCGGCGCTGGCCGGGCCGCGGGTCTCGCCCAGCCCAGCCGAACAGCCGCGCGCCCTCGCGCAGGCAGGCGATCAGGTTGCGGGAGGAGAACGGCAGCCCGCTGTCGGGCTCGACGGCCGCGTCGTTGCGGATCCGCAGCTCCACCGGGTCGATGCCGGCCGCGGCGGCCAGCTCATCCATCGCCGACTCCAGCGCGTACACGCCGGGGGCCTCCCCCGGGGCGCGCATCCACGACGGGGCGGGGACGTTCAGCCGGGCCAGCCGGTGGGCGGTCCGCATCGCCGGCGTCGCGTACAGGACGCGGGTAGCGGCGGCGGCCTGCTCGGCGAACTCGGTGCGGATCGCGGTGTGCTCGATGACGTCGTGGGAGACCGCCGTCAGCCGCCCGTCCGCGCTCGCGCCGAGCCGCAGGTGCTGGATGGTCGGCGTCCGGTGCCCGGTCAGGGCGAACATCTGCTGCCTGCTCAGCGCCACCTTCACCGGCCGTCCCGCCTCGCGGGCGGCGAGCGCGGCGAGGATGGCGTGCGGGCGCGTGTCCCCCTTCGACCCGAAGCCGCCGCCGACGTGCGGGGAGATCACCCGGACCCGGTGCGCGGGCAGGCCCAGCACCGAGGCGATCGTGTCCCGGTCCGCCGACGGCCCTTGCGTGGAGTCCCAGACCGTCAGCCGGCCGTTACCCCAGGCGGCGATCGCGGCGTGCGGCTCCATGGGGTTGTTGTGCTGGGCCGGCGTGGTGTAGGTCACCGACACCTGGGCATCGGCCCGGGCCAGCCCGGCGGGAACGTCGCCGTAGCCGGTGACCGCCGGCAGGTCCGGGTTCACCGTCTCGGGCGTGTACAGGCCGGGATCATCGGCCCGCAAGATCACCTCGTGCGGGCTTTCGGCGTAGCTGACCCGGATCGCCGCCGCGGCGTCCTGGGCGTTCTCCAGGGTGTCGGCCACCACCGCGGCCACCAGCTGGCCCCGGTAAGTGACCGTGCGCGACCCGAAGATCAACAGCTCATAGGGGCCGCTCAGTCCGAACGGGGCCGTGGTGTCCGCCGATAGCACCGTGATCACGCCGGGCATGGCCAGTGCGGCGCGGGCGTCCACCCGGCGGATCTGCCCGCACGCGATCGGGGACTGGACCGGCCACGCGTAGGCCAGGTCGTCGACGGGGTACTCCGCGGCGTACCGGGCGCGGCCGGTGACCTTGGCCACCGCCTCGACGCGGTTCATGGCCGCTTCCCGGGGGAGGGGCCGGCGCCGCCCGGGGTGACCAGCTCCTCCAAGGTGGCGGTGATCAGGTTGCGGGCCAGCCGCACCTTGTACTCGTTGCCGGGCAGGGGGCGGGCGGGGCGCAGCTCGGCGTCCGCCGCGTGCTCGAACGCGGCCCGCGAGGCGCTGGCGCCGGCCAGGGCGCGCTCGGCGTAATGGCAGCGCCAGGGCGCGTGCGCGACCCCGCCGAGGGCCAGCCGGGCCGCGCCGATCCGGCCGCCGGGGCCCACGTCGATCGCCGCCGCGACGCTGACCAGGGCGAAGGCGAACGACGCGCGTTCGCGGACCTTCCGGTAGGCCTGCCTGACCGGCGGCGGGACGAACGTTTCAGGCGACAGCTCGACCACGTTGATCAGCTCGCCGTCTTCCAAGACGGTGTCCCGCTCCGGCTCCCGGCCGGGCAGCCGGTGCAGGCCCGGCATCGGGATCTGGCGGTCCCCCGCCGGGCCGGTGACGTGCACCGTGGCGCCCAGCGCGGTGAGCGCCACCGCCATGTCGGAGGGGTGCGTGGCCCGGCAGGACTCGCAGTGGCCGAGGATCGCGAGGTTCTCGGTGTCGGCGCCGGGCGCGTTGGCCTGGCATCCCGATCCCGGGTCGCGCTTGCCGCACGCCATCGAGGTGTCCTGGAAGTACGGGCACCGGGTGCGCTGCAGGAGGTTCCCGCCGACGGTGGCCATGTTCCGGATCTGCCCGGACGCCCCCGAGACGAGCGCGCGGGCGAGCATCGGGTAGAACTCGCGGACGGCCGGGTGGGCGGCGACGTCACTGTTGCGGGTGGCCGCTCCGATGAACAGCCGGCCCGGCTCGTTGGGGAGCGTGAACACGCCTTTGATCGTGGCCCCGGTCACGTCGATCAGCTGGTCGGGGGCGGCGACGCCCAGGCGCATCAGGTCCACGAGGTTGGTCCCGCCGCCGAGGTAGGCGGTGCCGGGCCGGTACCGCGCCACCGCGTCGGCGGCGTCGGTCGCCCTCGCGTAGCGGAAGGGCCTCATGGCACTGCCCCGGTCATGGCACTGCCCCGGTCATGGCACTGCGCCCTTCGTTTCCGCGACGGCGGCGATCGCCTTGACGATGTTGACGTAGGCGCCGCAGCGGCACAGGTTCCCGCTCATCCGCTCGCGGATCTCCCCCGGCGTCAGCTCCGGCTCCTGGCGGGGGTCGGCGGTGACCGCGCTCGGGCCGGGCTCGGTGAGCATCCCGGCGGCCGAGCACAGCTGCCCCGGCGTGCAGTACCCGCACTGCAAGGCGTCGTGGTCGATGAACGCCTGCTGCAGGGGCGATAGATTTGCCCCTTCATCGCCCGTGCCCCGGGGGGTACGGGGGGTCGCCCCCCCGGGAGAAAACCGCAGGGGCGATAGATTCGCCCCTGCATCGCCCTGGGCGAGCCCCTCCACCGTGGTGAGCCGCGCGCCGTCGTACGCCACGGCCAGCGCCAGGCAGGCGTTGACGCGGCGGCCGTCCACCAGCACCGTGCAGGCACCGCACTGTCCGTGGTCGCAGCCTTTCTTCGCGCCGGTCAGCCCCAGCCGCTCGCGCAGCAGGTCAAGCACTGAGGTGCGCGGGTCAACCTTGGCCGTGCGGCGCTCCCCGTTGACGGTCACGGTCACCTGGTAGGTCGCGCTCGGTTCCAAGGTCGTCCTCCCTGCCCGGCGGCAGTCATGACGGGGCTCCCTGCCCCGCTGGCTTCTCAGCGCGTGCCTCGCGCTCGAACAGGCGGATGATCTCCTCCACCGAGTGGCCCTTGGTCTCCGGCAAGAACCGCAGCACGAAGACGACGGCCATCACGCACAGGGCCGCGAAGCAGACCATGATCCAGGCCAGGCCGACCCCCGACTGCCAGGTCGGGAAGACCTCGACCAGCGCGAAGTTGGCTATCCAGTCGACGGCCGCGCAGATCGCCGCCGCCTGGCCGCGCACCGCGGTCGGGAAGACCTCGCCCTGGATGAGCCAGCCGGTCCCGCCGACGCCGGCGGCGAACGAGGCGATGAACGCGTCCAGGCCGATGGTGACCACGACGATCCGGGTCATGCCCGCCAGCAGCGCCAGCCCGCCCGCGGTGAGCAGCGCCGACAGCGCCATCCCGATGTAGCCGCCGATGGCCAGCTTGCGGCGCCCCGCCCGGTCGATGAACTTGAAGGCCACGTAGGTGGCCAGCACGTTGACCGCGGACATGATCGCGGTGACCTCCACCCCGGCGATGGTCGAGGCGACCTTGTCCGCGCCGCCGGACTGGAACAAGCTGCCCAGCAGCTTCGGCCCGTAGTACAGCGGCACGTTGATCCCGGTGATCTGCTGGAAGATGAAGAAGCCGCAGACGACCATGAGCGCGCGGCGCACGCCGGGGGTCCACCGGCTGCGGCGCGAGTTGCGCGCGTCCTCCTGGTCGATTTGCCGCGCGGTGTCCCGCACGTCGTCAACCGATGCCTGGACGCCGAGGACGGCCAGCGCGTCGCGGACCTTCTCGTACTTGCCGTGCCGCATCAGCCAGCGCGGGGATTCGGGCATCGAGCTGCGCAGCACCACCGCGAGCACGGCGGGCACCGCGCCCAGGCCCAGGATGACGCGCCAGTCCGCCCCGCCCGCCGAGCCGGGGAAGGCCCACAGGACCACCAGCGCGACCATGTAGGACACCAGGATGCCCACGGTGATCATCCACTGCTGCAGGATGGACAGCGCGCCGCGGCGGCTGCTCGGCGCGTACTCCGCGATGTAGGCGGTGGCGATCGCCGAGTCCGCGCCGATGGCCAGCCCGATGAGCGTTCGCGCGAACAGCAGGACGGCCACGTTCGGCGTGAAGGCCGACAGCAGCGCCCCCAGGGCGTAGATCGCCGCGTCGATGACCAGCAGCGACTTGCGGCCGAAGCGGTCGGCCAGCGGCCCCGCGGCCAGTGCCCCGACCGCCGCGCCCAGGGACGCGCCGGCCACCAGGTAGCCTTGCGCGAACCCGTTGAGCTGGTACGGGACGAAGTTCAGGGCGGCGCCGATGTTGGACGTGTCGTACCCGAACAAGAAGCCGCCGAGCGTGGACAGCAGGGTCAGTCGCCAGTAGAAGGCGGTCGCGGGGCGCTGGTCCAGTTCGGCCAAGACGTTCGCACCGGATGGCCGTACCATCTTCTTCACTGCGCGTGCACCTCCGGGAGTTCCGCGCTTGCCGCTACCCGGGCCGCCGGCCGGCAAACGGTCGGTTAACCAGGACGGCACGGGTAAGCCGGGAACGGCGGGGGACTTGTGCCCAGGGGCCACGGACCGTAATAATATCTGCCGGCGATGCAGCACCTCGGAGCATCGCCGTCCCGCTGGTGGTCCGGAGACGCGGCCGCGAATCACGCCTTGAAAGGGTGGTGAACGCCGCGTGCCCGAGGACCGCTTTCCCGCGCTGTGGTCCGGTCAGGTCGCCGTGGTCAGAATGCCGGCCGAAATCGACGCCACCATCGCCGACGACATGCGCGAAGCGCTGCTGTCGGTGCTCAACCTAGGCGCCCGCGCGGTGGTGATCGACATGTCCCGCACCTCGTTTTGCGACTCGGCGGGCATCAGCGCCCTCATCCGGGCACAGCGCCGGGCCACCGCCAGCGATGCCCAGCTGTGCATCGCCGCCCATTCGGACGCCGTGCTGCGCCTGTTCTCCCTCATCGGGGTCAGCGCGGCGATCGACGTCTACCCCGATGTCTCCACCGCGCTGGCCTCCGTGCCGCGGGCGGCGTGGCAGGTCACCGGCTCACCCTCGTCACCCCGCGATGACCAGGCCCGCGCCGTCGAAGGCGACGACGGGGCGACAGCCGGCGGGTGACGGCCGGCCGGTGGCGGCCGTACCGCCCGCGGCCTGCGGGGGCCTGCGGGCGGACGGCTCACCGTTGCCCCCTTCGGGGGCGCTCCCCCGGTGACGTCAGTTGTGCTCGAAGGGGCGCGGCTGCCCGGGCGGCTCACCGCTCACGCCGGCCACGATGGTCGCGGCGATGTCGCGCAGCTTGACGTTCTGGTTCTGCGAGGCCTTGCGCAAGATGGCCAGGGCCTCATCCTGGGTGCACCGCCGGATCGCCATGATGACGCCGATGGCCTGGTCGATCAGCGCTCGCGACTCGATCGAGGAGCTCAGCTGGGCGTTGACGGCCATCACGGCCGCCATGCGCTCGCTGACCTGGTGCAGGAACTGCTCGACGTTCTGCGTGCAGGTCAGCGCGTCCTGCAAGCCCTGAAGGTCGTCGGGTCCCTCCTGCTGCGGCATGCCACCACCTCCTTTCCTGCGCGCCTGCCCGGGCTCCCCTGCCCGGTCAGGTGTTGGGCGTGCCTCCTGGTGATCTGTGACCCGCGGATCGTTGCCCACGGCCGGCTGCCCACGAAGGGGCGAGATCACGCGGGAAGCGAAAGGCCCGGGGCGCCTGTCCCCCGGGCCTTCAGCGGCTGGCGGTTACCTGCGCGCCCAGCGCCGCCCCCGGTACCGTCCGTGAGAGCGACCGCGGTACCGGCTGTGGTACCGGCCGCGGAAAGCGCCGTGGTTGGTCAGCGCCGCGATCAGCAGCGCCGCCACGATAAGCGCGACGATGAAGGTGATGATCACGTGCCCGGGCCCGAGCAGGGCCGCGGTGACGATCCCGCCCACCAGCGCGCCCACGATCCCGAGCAGTATGGTCCGCACGATCCCGACCCGGTTACGGCCCGGCACCAGCAGGTGCGCGAGACCGCCGATCACCAAGCCGATGAGAAGCCACGTGAGAATGGCCGCGAGCGTAATCGTCATGGCTGTCCCGTTTCCCTTCGCCCCCGGGGCTACGGGAGGGTGCTCCGCTGGTCTCCCCGGGAGATCACTGCGGGGACTCGGCTACCCGGCCAAACCGGAACTATTCACCGCCTGGACTTTTCACCGGCTGAACCATTCACGGCCGGGCCCTTCACGGTCCGTGGTCATTCACGGCGCCGGACGCGCTCAAGGGCCCGCGCCACCTCATCGGCCAGCGACGAATCCGGGGCGGGCACGGGGGCATCGGGAACGGCGTCCCTGGTCATCCGGCAGTCCAGGCACTCCACCTGGTCCAGCCTGCGGATCAGGTGCCTGCTGCCGCACCGGCCGCAGGCCGTCAGGGCGTCCGCCCACCCGGCCTGCCGCTGGCAGGCCGGGCAGACCAGCACGAGGTGCTCGGCGACCACGCCCCGCCGCCACGGGCTCGGCCCGCGCTCGGGGTCGGACTGCCGGGTACCACAGCGATAGCAGGGCATGGGTCAACCTGGCATTACGCGAGGGCGGCGAGCGCCTTCTGGTAGTCGGCGATGTCCCGCGCCTGCGGAATCGGGTTGACCACCTTCCAGCGCACGATGCCTTCCTTGTCGATGACGAAAGTGCCGCGGGTGGACACGCCCCTGGCCTCGTCGAGCACCCCGTAGGCCTGGGCGACCGCGCCGTGCGGCCAGAAGTCGGCCAGCAGCCCGAACTGGAAGTGCTCCGCGTCGGCCCACGCCCGGTGGGTGAACATCGAGTCCACCGACACCGTGAGCAGTTCCACGTCGTCGCGGTTGACCTCGGGGAATTCCTCCCGCAGGGCGCATAGCTCGCCACTGCACACGGGGCTGAAGGCAAGCGGGTAGAACACCAGCACCACGTTCTTGGCGCCGCGGAAGCTGGACAGCTTCACCGGCGTCCCATGCTGGTCGGGAAGCTCGAAGTCCGGGGCCGCGTCCCCGATCTCAACTGCCATGCCAGGTGGTTCCTTTCGGTCTGGGTCGGGCGGGCCGGGATCCGGCCTGCACCGATAAGTCTGCACCATGACATGAAGGCCAGGCGCGACGGTACCGCGCCGGCCGTGGGGGACGAAGACGGGCGGACGCCGCCCGTGGCGGCGCGGGCGCCCCGCGGGATACTCCGTCCCGCGGCGGGGGGACTAGCGTTTTGCCTTGGGCGCCACCAGGCGTGATCCTGACCAGTCCCGTCCGGCGCTCACGCTGGACGTCTGGGACAGCCCCGCAGTCGGGGCCGCCTCGCCGATATCGCTCGGCTCAACGTGACCCGTCCGGCCGGCCTTGGGGGTGAGCAGCCATATGTAGCCGCCGTCGGCGAGTGGCGTGAGCGCGTCAACGAGCGCGTCAACTAGGTCGCCGTCGTCCTCCCGCCACCACATGAGCACCACGTCGACGACGTCGTCGTAGTCCTCGTCCACGAGTTCCACGTCGTCGATCTCCGTGATCGCGTCACGAAGCTCCTCGTCGCAGTCGCTGTCGTAGCCGATCTCCTGCACCACCTGGCCCGGCTTTATCCCGAGCCGTTCGGCCTGGCCGCGTTCATCTTGCGCCTGGCGCGCGGTCGCGCTCACTGACGTTCCTCCTGAATCCTTCCCCGCGTCCCCCCGCCGCCCTCAAGCGCCAGTGGCCGCGTCAGTACTTCTTGTTGGGACAGTTCACACTGGGTCGGCCCCGCGCGCAAGTGGCAATCTGGCGCTCGGCGAAACCGGCACCATATGTTGATCTTCCCGCCCCGCGGTGCCGCTACTCACAGTAGCCGGTAACTGGCGCTGGATGGCAACCTGCCCGAGGCGGCACACCGCCCCACCAGTTACCGTTTGGTAGAGATGAAAATCCGGCCGGATCGTACGACGATTGGTCTGGACAACATGTGCACGTCGACAACATAGGAGCACCGCGGCCACTAGCCGCGCCTAACTGCGGAATGCGAGGCTACCCCGTGGCTTCCGGACGTCAGCGCTACTCGATCATCAGCGACGGGCTGCCTACCCAGCTGCCGGACATAGACCCGGACGAGACGCGGGAGTGGATCGACTCCTTCGACTCCGTCACCCGCGAGCGCGGCCGCGGCCGCGCGCGCTACCTCATGCTGCGCCTGCTCGAGCGGGCGCGCGAACAACAGGTCGGCGTGCCCGGCCTGCGCTCCACCGACTACATCAACAGCATCCCGCCGGAGCGGGAGCCCTGGTTCCCCGGCGATGAGTACGTCGAGCGGCGCATCCGCGCCTACATCCGGTGGAACGCCGCGATCATGGTGTCGCGGGCCAACCGGCCCGGCGGCGCCGGGGTCGGCGGCCACATCGCGACCTACGCCTCCGCCGCGTCGCTGTATGAGGTGGGGTTCAACCACTTCTTCCGCGGCAAGGAGCACGGCGAGTCCGGTGACCAGGTGTTCTTCCAGGGGCACGCCGCGCCGGGCATCTACGCGCGGGCCTTCCTGGAGGGGCGGCTCAGCCAGTCGCAGCTCGACGGGTTCCGCCAGGAGCTGTCCCACCGCGGCGGCGGGCTGCCGTCCTACCCGCACCCGAGGCTGATGCCGGACTTCTGGGAGTTCCCGACGGTATCGATGGGCCTGGGCGCGATTGACTCGATCTACCAGGCGCGGTTCAACCGCTACCTGCTGGCCCGCGAGCTGCACGACACCTCCCGCTCGCATGTGTGGGCGTTCCTCGGCGACGGCGAGATGGACGAGCCGGAGGCGCTGGGCGCGATCGGCCTGGCCGCCCGCGAGGAGCTGGACAACCTCACCTTCGTCATCAACTGCAACCTGCAGCGGCTCGACGGCCCGGTGCGCGGGAACGGCAAGATCATCCAAGAGCTGGAGTCGTGCTTCCGCGGCGCCGGGTGGGAAGTGATTAAGGTCATCTGGGGCCGCGACTGGGACCCGCTGCTGGCCCAGGACACCGACGGCGTGCTGGTCAACAAGATGAACACCACCCCGGACGGCCAGTTCCAGACCTA
>JAICYD010000071.1 GCA_025934375.1 Streptosporangiaceae bacterium
ACCCGGCACGGGACGCCCCGCACAGCCCCAGAACCGGAGAAGATCACTCCATATAGCGTGGGCAGCACGCGCTTAACCTGTGGGCAGCCCGTCAGCCAAGCCGTCTTTGCGCAGGCCAGCCCTAAACGTGAAGACCTCACCCTCGTTCCCATTCCGCCCGTAAGCTCAAGCCCGCATGCCCCAGGTCAGCTCCACAATTATTGCTCTCCGAGCATAGACAACCACTGTGCGTAGCCGATAGTGTGGCCAGCGTGCTACCGGCGGTTGCCCGGTTATTTCCCCCCGGGCTGCTGGCAGCGTAGCGCCGCGAGCCGTTCCGGTTCTGGGGGGTTACCGGAGACCGCTCGCTCCGCTGGTCCCTAGGCGGCCGACCCTGCCTAGGGACCAGCCTCCGCGCTCGCCGCATTCGCGGTCCCGCTAGCGACCCGTGATCATGAGCCAAGCATGATGAAGTGAGGGCCGTAGCGAAGGAGCACGTCGTGACGGACAGGACAGTCAGCCTTGGGGGCTGGCAGACCTCGGCCGAGGGCCTTGGCTGCTTTGGCATGAGCTCGGCGTACGGTGCCGCGGACTGGGATGAGTCGGTCGCCACGATCCGCCGCGCTCTTGACCTGGGCGTGACGCTGATCGACACCGCCAACTCCTACGGCATCGGCCACAATGAGGTACTCGTCGGCCGGGCGATCACCGGGCGACGCGACGAGGTCCAGCTCGCTACCAAGGCAGGCATGGACTTCAGTTCCGGCCGGCTGGAGCTGCGCGCCGATCCTGCCTACCTCAAGGCCGCCTGCGACGCGTCGTTGCTGCGGCTCGGCACCGACCACATCGACCTGTACTACCTGCACCGCGTCTCCCCGGGCACGCCGGTGGAAGATTCGGTGGCCGCCCTCGCCGACCTCGTCAAGGCAGGCAAGGTGAGCCACCTCGGACTGTCTGAGGTGACCGGGGACCAGCTCCGCGTGGCGCACGCCGTTCACCCCATCACGGCGGTGCAGAGCGAGTACTCCCTGTGGACCCGCGATCCGGAGGGCACGCTGACCGACGCCGCCCGCCAGCTCGGGGCGGGCCTGGTGGCGTACTCGCCGCTCGGCCGGGGGTTCCTCACCGGGACCCTGGACGTGACGTCCCTGGCCGACAACGACTTCCGGCGGCCCCTGCCCAGGTTCAGCGGGGCGGCCGCCGAGGCGAACACCGCTATTACCGCCGCCGTGCGGGAGATCGCCGCCGCCCACGACGCGACACCAGCCCAGGTCGCTATCGCGTGGGTCCGCGCCCAGTCCGGGCGGCTCGGCATTCCGGTCGTGCCGATTCCCGGCACCAAGCGGGTCCGGTGGCTCGAGGAGAACGCGGCCGCCATGGACCTTGCCCTGACCGGCGGGGACCTGATGACGCTGGACGCCCTGGCCGATATCGTCGTGGGCGGCCGTTATTGAGCCGCCGCTACCGGGCCGTGATTGCGAGGGACGGCGTAATCCTCGCTAGCGGGCATGCACGCCCCGGTACATCGTGAGTGAACGTGCCTGGGCATGGCTGTGAACTGCTGGCGGCGGACGCGGGTTTCGCCGCCGGATACCATGACGGGGTGGGCGATCCACGGATCTACCAGGTGCTTGTCGCGGACGAGACGGCCGCGCGGGCCGGGCTGGCGGCCGCGCGGCGGTTGCTCGCAGCCTGTGGAAAACCTCCGGCCGCGATCAGTGTCTGGGCCAGCCTCGCGCCGTCCGCGGTTGCCGGCGTCGCCGGCCTGCTACCCCACGAGATCGTGAGTGCCGACATCGCCCTGGAGCCAAGCGCCTTCGGCGACCTGGCGGAGGCGCTGCGCGATGAGCCGCGGGTTCACAACTGGCACCTGTCGCAGCGGGGGTCGGCGTTCGGCTCGGCGATTGGCGTGGGGACCCCGCACCCGTCCGCGCATGACGGGTCCACATCGATGGTCTCGTTCGACTTCGGCGGGGACCCGGTACCGGAGGCCATCGACAATGGCCGCTTCCGGCGCTGGCTGGACGGGCTGCTGAGCGTCGGCCTGCTTCCGTCAACGGTAGGCGCCGCCCGCCTCATGGAGACGTTCGCCGCGACCTTCCCGTCCCGGTCAGCTCTGCCCTGGCCAGCGCCGCCCCGGCCAGCACTGAGCAGGCCCCCCGGCCCGGGACCGTTCCGCGAGGGCGGGGTGCAGGTCAGCGCGCGGGGCTGGCGCACGATGCGCGGTGACCGGGACCAGCACTGGCCGGGCGCGTGCCAGATCGCCATTCCGGTCGATCCGGCGACGGCGCTGGACCGGGCGGCGCCGCTATTCAAGCCGGGCGGGCCAGTGGAGTTCCACGGGTACTACCGGTCGGCCGTCCTCGGGAAGGCGGACCTGGCCGCGCGGCTGGCGGCCGTCGGGTCGGCGACGTTCGTGCTGCACACCAGCGACAGCGACGGCACCAGCCTCGACGAGGCGACGGTGGACGCGCTGCTCGCGGTGACGGGCGATGACCTGGTCTGCGTGGACTGGCGTTGCGACTGGCCGGACGCGGTGCCCGGCCACAACGGCGTGCAGCTCACCGTGAACGGCGTGGGGAACCTCCACGAGGGCGACCCGGAGTACGTCCGGGGCGCGACGGCGCTCTACCTGACCGTCCACCCGCGCGTCGCCCGGGATGTGGATAACTTCGCGGCCCGGCTGGCGGGCCGGGCCGGGGCCCGGCTCAGCCGCTCGCGGTAAGTCGGCCGGGCGGACGCCGGCGGCGTGCCGCCGGGCCAGGGCGCGGTACGTCTCCGGGTTGCCCTCGACCCAGAATCGCGCGCCCGGCGAGAGCTCGCCGATCACCCGGGCTGGGATGCCGGCCGCCTGCATCCCCTCGGGGATCTTCATCCCCGGCGGGACGGTGGCGCCCGCGGCGACGAGCGCGCGGCTGCCGATGACGGCGCCGTCGAGCACGGTGGCGCCGTTGCCGATCAGCGCCTCGGCACCGACGACGGCCCCGTGCACGACGCACAAATGGCCCACCGTGGCGCCCTCGCCGATCTCGCAGGGCGGCGTGGCGCCGCCATGCAGCACCGAGCCGTCTTGGATGTTGGCCCCGCGGCGCACGATGATCGGGCCGAAATCGGCTCGCAGCACCGCGCCGTACCAGATCGACGCCTCGTCCTCGACGCTTACGTCCCCGACCAGCGTGGCCGTCGGGGCGATCCAGGCGGTGGGACTGACGGTCGGCGAGTGACCCTCAAAGGAAAACAGCGGCATCAGGCAATCATGCATCACGGGGCCTGAGGACTGGCTACTGGAACACCACCGTGCGGTTGCCGTTCAGCAGGACCCGGTGCTCGGCGTGCCAGGTGACGGCGCGCGAGAGGACCTGGGCCTCGACGTCGCGGCCGGCCTCGACCAGGCGCGGCGCGGAGAACCGATGGTCCACGCGCATGATGCCCTGCTCGATGATCGGGCCCTCGTCCAGGTCGGGCGTCACGTAATGCGCGGTCGCGCCGACGAGCTTGACCCCCTTGGCCTGGGCCTGGTGATACGGCTTGGCGCCTTTGAAGCTCGGCAGGAACGAGTGGTGGATGTTGATCATGCGGCCCTCGACCCGCTTGCACACGTCGGACGACAGGACCTGCATGTAGCGGGCCAAGACGATGAGCTCGGTCCGCGTCTGGTCGATCACCGACATCAGCTCAGCCTCCGCGGCCGGCTTGGTGGCCGCCGTCACCGGGATGTGGTGGAACGGCAGCTTGTAGGAGGCGGTCAGGTCGCGGAAGTCAGCGTGGTTGGACACCACGCCGGTCAAGTCGACCGGCAGCGATCCCGCCTGCCAGCGGAACAGCAGGTCGTTGAGGCAGTGACCGAGCTTGGAGACCATGAGCAGGGTCTTGATCCGAGCCGACTTGTCGTGCAGCCGCCAGGACATGTGACACGACTCGGCGACCCAGGTGAAGTCCCGCTCGAGGTCGGCCAGCGGGAGCCCGGGCGGGGGCACCGAGAAGTGCACCCGCATGAAGAAACGGCCCTCGTCGGCGTCCCCGTACTGCTGGCTGTCGATGATGTTCGCCGAGTGCTGCACCAGGAAGCTGGAGACCGCGTACACGATCCCCGGCTTGTCCGGGCACGACAGGGTCAGGATGTACTCCAGCCCACCCTGGCTCGGTGCGCTCATCAGCTGCCCCTCCCGCCTGTGCGGCCACTGCGGCGACTCGCGTCCGCTACGGCAAGAATCACCCGACACGAGCAGGTTGCGCCATGTCATCCGGCCACAAAACTGCGTTGGTCCCCACTGTGCCAGGAACCTGCCAATCCAGCCAGAAAGGCTCTGAACAGCTAATATAATCCCCAACGAGCGGTTCTATCCAATTTGGTCTCCGCCCCAAATCGCGGGATGCCAGGTGCATCGCGGGCGGAAACGGCGGGCGGGTTAGTCGCCGAGCTCGCGCCGGCGGCGGGTTACGTAGTCGTCGAGATCGGCGCGGATGGCGTCGTCAAGGGGAGGCGGCGTGAACGAATCCAGGCGGGACTTCCAGATGTCAGCGGCGCGGGCGGCGGTGTCCTTGCCGCCTAGGCGCAGCCAGCGCTCGAAGTTCGCCGTGGAGGACAGGATCGGGCGGTAGAAGCACTCGCGGAAGCGCTCCATGGTGTGCGCGGCGCCGAGGAAGTGGCCGCCGTGCCCGACCTCCTCGTGCGCGCCGAAGGCCAGCGACTCCTCGGTGATCTCCAGCGGCGTGAACTCGACCTTGAGCTGGCGCAGGATCTCGATGTCGATGATGAACTTCTCATAGCAGCTAACCAGGCCGCCCTCCAGCCAGCCGGCCGAGTGCATGACGAAGTTCGCGCCGGCCAGGAACGTCGGCAGCATGGTCATCAGCGACTCGTACGCGGCCTGGGCGTCGGGGACCTGAGCGGAGTTCAGCCCGCCGCCGGTGCGGAACGGCAGTCCGTAGTGCCGGGCGAGCTGGCCGGTGCACAGCAGGCCGAGCGCGGATTCGGGCGTGCCGAATGAGGGCGACCCGGACTGCATGTCGATGTTGGACAGGAACGAGCCGAAGATCACCGGGCATCCCGGCCGGATCAGCTGGGCCAGCGCGATCCCGGACAGCGCCTCGGCGAGCTGCTGCACCAGCGCGGCCGGGATGGTTACTGGCGACATGGCGCCCATGAGCAGGAACGGGGTCAAGATGACCGGCTGGGCGGCCGCATTGTACTCGAACTGGGCGTCCAGCATGCGGTCGTCCCAGCGGAGCGGAGAGTTGCAGTTGATCAGCGAGACCACGGCGGGCGTCCGCTCGATGCTCTCCCGGCTGCCGAACAAGATCTCGGTCATCGCGATCGTGTCGGCGGCGTTCGGCCCGGAGACCACGTTGCCCATGTAGATCTTGTCGGTCACCGTCTGCAGCGCGTAGATCATGTCCAGGTGCCGTGAGTCCAGCGGCGCGTCGTTCGGCTCGCAGATCACCCCGCCCGCCGAGTCGAGCTCGGGGAACGATTGCGACAGCGCCGCCAGGTTGCGGAAGTCCTGCAGGGTCGCGTCGCGACGGACGTCGCCCTCGCGGATGAACGGCGAGCCGTACACGGCGGAGAAGACCATGTGGTCGCCGCCGATGTGCACGTTGTTGGCGGGGTTGCGGGCCTGCATGTCGAACTCGCGCGGCGCCTTGGCGACCTGCTCCATCACGAAGTCGGGGTCCAGGTAGACGACCTCGCCGTCGACCTTCTGCCCGGCCTTGGCGAACAGCTCCACGGCCTCCGGCTTGGCGAACTGCACGCCGATCTCGGAGACGATCCGGCGCCAGCCGCGATCCAGGACGGCGATCGCGTCGGGGGAGAGGATCTCATACCTCGGCATCGTGTTGATGAACATGGGCCGCCTCGCAACTGAGTGGAACGCGCTGGTATTTCGCAATCTTGACCGATCTTAAGCCCGCCCCGTACGATCACATAGTAGAACCTAGTTCCATAAAGTGGAACTCCTGGCGGAACAGGGCAGAAGATCTCGATGAGCAGCGTGTCTTAATGAGCAGCGTGTCTTAATGAGCAGCGTGACTTGATGAGCACCGCGGGCAACCCGAGCGGCACGCAGGCCGTGGACCGGGCGGCGAAGCTGTTGTCGGAAGTCGTCCACTCCACGGTCCCGGTCACGTTCACCGAGCTGACTGCGGCCACCGGGCTGGCCAAGTCCACGACGTCGCGGCTGTTGCTGGCCCTGGAGCGCAATGGCCTGGTCCGGCGCGACGATCACGGCCGCTTCTTGCCGGGTGAGATGTTCGTGAGCTTCGCCTGGCGTGGCGGCGCCGACACCAGCCTGGTCGCGGTCGCGCAGCCGTTCCTGGACCGGCTCGGCAAGTCGACGGGCGAGACGATCAACCTGGGCGTGGCCAACGGGCCCCAGGCGGAGACGATCGCGCAGGTCGACTGCGCCTACCTGATCGGCGGGACAAACTGGGTGGGCTTGTCGGTCCCGCTGCACGCCTCGGCCATCGGCAAGGTGCTGCTCGCCCACGGCGCGGCGCAGCTGTCGGCCGGGCCGATGGCGCGGACGACCGACAAGACGATCACCAGCGAGGCCACGCTGCGGGCCGACCTGGCCGGGGTGCGCGCCCGCGGCTACGCGGTCAGCGATGAGGAGCTCGAGCCGGGGCTGATCACCATCGCCGCCCCGGTCTTCCGGTTTGACGGGACGGTGGTGGCCGCGCTGTCGGTGTCCGCGCCCACCTCCCGGATGAAGCGAGAGACCGCCATGGCGGTCGCGCGCCGCTGCGTCGAGGAGGCCGCGGGGTTGTCATCAGCACTTGGCTACCGGCCGCGCGCGAGAAAGGGTGCCTGAACCGTGACCAGAGATGACCTGCTCAGCGAGCTTTACGACAAGACCCTCGTCGGCAACGGGCCGGACGTATTGACGCTCACCAGGCAGGGGCTCAGCGATGGGCTCGGCCCGGAGGCGCTGCTGTATGAGGCACTGATCCCGGCGCTGGAGGAGGTCGGCGCGCGGTTCGAGCGGGGCGACTTCTTCGTGCCGGAGATGCTCATCGCGGGCAAGGCGATGGCGGGCGCGCTCGACATCTTGCGTCCGCTGCTGGCCGAGACCGGCGCGCAGACCATCGGCAAGGTCGTCATGGGCACCGTCAAGGGCGACGTGCATGACATCGGCAAGAACCTGGTCAACATCATGTTCGAGGGGGCCGGCTTTGAGGTGATCGACCTCGGCGTCCAGGTCTCGCCGGAGAAGTTCGTCAACGCCGTCATCGAGCACAAGCCGGACATCCTCGGCTTCTCGGCCTTCCTGACCACCACGATGCCGATGTTCAAGGCGAACATGAACGCGCTGACCAAGGCCGGGCTGCGCGATGAGGTCATCATCATGGTCGGCGGTGCGCCCGTCACTCAGGAGTACGCCGACGTGGTCGGGGCCGACGGCTACGCCGCGGACGCCTCAGCGGCCGTGGTCAAGGCCAAGGAACTGCTACGCCGCCGCCGCGCCCTCGCCAACGCCTGAGAATAGGAACCTCCGCCGGTGCACACTACGATCTCCTCTCCCGGCCAGACCCTCGTCATCGGGGATGACCAGCCGTTCGCGATCATCGGCGAGCGGATCAACCCGACCGGCCGCAAGGCCTTCCAGCAGCAACTGCGCGCGGGCGACCTGTCCCGGGTCGAGATCGACGTCGAACAGCAGGTGGCCGGGGGCGCGATGGCGCTGGACGTGAACATGGGCGCCCCGCTGGCCGACGAAGCCGAGCTGATGGTCAAGGCGGTCACGCTCATCCAGCGGCTCACCGACCTGCCGCTGGTCATCGACTCCTCGATCCCCGAGGTCCTGGAGGCCGGACTGGCGACGTACCAGGGCAAGGCGCTGGTTAACTCGGTCACCGCCGAGGACGAGCGGCTGCACACGATCCTGCCGCTGGTCACCAAGTACCACGCGGCGGTGATCGGGCTGCCCAACGACGAGGAGGAGATCCCGAACGAGCCCGAGCGCCGCCTGGAACTGGCCCGCAAGCTCATCCGGGTCGCGACCGACACCTACAAGGTCCCGGTCGAGGACCTCGTGATCGACCCGCTCGCGATGCCGGTCGGCGCCGACACCGCGCACACCGTGCGGACCCTGGAGACGATCGCGCTGATCCGGGAGGAGTTCGGCGTGAACATGACGATGGGCGCGTCCAACGTGTCCTTCGGCATGCCGGACCGGCACGCGATCACCGCGGCGTTCTTGCCGTTGGCCGCCGCGAACGGCCTGACCAGCGCGATCATGGACGCCCGGTCGCCGGACGTGGTCAAGTCGGTGAAGGCCACCGACCTGCTTCTCGGCCGCGACGACTGGGGCGCCGCCTGGATCAGCTTCTACCGCGCGAGGCAGTAGCGATGAAGGGGGAGCGCGGGGAAGCCCAGGGGAGAGCGGTTTCTGCTCGTTCCCCTGGGGAGGGGGGTGAAAGGGGGGCCTCCCCCCCTTTGCCGGGGGGTCGACAGGGGGGGCGCCCCCCCGAGGGTGCACAGCGCGTTGACCTGCGGTTCAACGGGCGGCCGGTGCGGGTGCCGCGTGGGGTTACGCTGTTCGACGCGGCCAGCTGGAACGGGATCGCGATCGACTCGACCTGCGGCGGCCACGGGACGTGCAAGAAGTGCCGGATTCGGTTCACCTCCGATGCCCCGGTCCCCTCCAGCCTCGACATTCGCGCGTACTCGGCCGACGAGATCCGGGACGGGTGGCGGCTGGCGTGCCGCACCCCGGCGGCGGACGACGCCGAGATCGAGGTGCCGCCGCTGGTCACCCGGCCCAAGGCGGCCATGGTCGGGGTGGGCCGGCAGGTCATCTTGCGGCCCGCGGTGCGCAAGCGCTACCTGGAGCTCACCGAGCCGACCCTGGCCGACCAGCGCACCGACCTGGATCGCGTGCTGGCCGAGTTGTCCGACCTGGACCCCACGGCCGACCTGCCCGTGCTGCGCGACCTGGGCCGGACACTGCGCGCTAGCGACTTCAAGGTCACCGCCGTCGTCGCCGATACCGCGCTGGCCGGGCAGCCCGCGCTGATCGCCGTGGAGCCCGGCGACACCAGCGAGCGCTCGTTCGGGCTGGCCTTCGACCTGGGCACCACCACCGTGGTGGCGACCCTGCTTGACCTCACGACCGGTACCCCGGTCGCGGTCGACTCGATGCTCAACAAGCAGCAGCCGTTCGGCGCCGACGTCATCACCCGGATCAGCGCGACCATGCTCGATGAGGGCGCCCGGGACAAGCTGCGGGACCTGGCCGCCGGCACGCTGGCCGAGCTCGCGGCCAGCGTCTGCGGCCAGGGGCAGATCGCGCCGGACGAGGTCTACGAGGTCGCGCTGGCCGGAAACGCCACTATGGTGCACCTGGCCCTCGGGATCGACCCGGAGCCGCTGGGCGTCGCGCCGTTCATCATGTCCGCGCGGCTGCTCCCGGAGATCATGGCGGGCGACCTCGGCATCCCCGCGCACCCGCGAGCGCGCGCCGTCGTGTTCCCGGCGTTCGGCGCCTACGTCGGCGGTGACATCACCTCCGGCCTGCTGGCGTCGGGCATGGACCGCGACCCGCGGGTCCGGCTTTTCATCGACATCGGCACCAACTGCGAGATCGTCCTCGGCGGGCGGGACTGGCTGCTGGCCACCGCGGCGCCGGCCGGCCCCGCCTTCGAGGGCGCCGCGATCCGCTGCGGCATGCGCGCCGCCGACGGCGCCATCGAGGGGGTCGCCATTGATGACGACGGACAGCTGCAGCTCACCGTGATCGGGGACACATCGGGGGGTGCCGGGGGGGCGCCCCCCCGCAAGCTGCAGCCGAAGGGCCTGTGCGGCTCCGGCCTCGTCGACGCCGTCACCGCGCTCATCAGCGCGGGCCTGCTCGATGCCACTGGCCGCTTCATCCCCGAGGACGAGGCCAGGACTGTGGCCCCGAAGCTCGCCGACCGGCTCACCACCGTGGGCCAGGAGCGGGTCTTCATGCTGACCGGCGCCATCTACTTGTCCCAGCGCGACGTCCGTGAGCTGCAGTTCGCCAAGGCGGCGATCGCCACTGGCTGGCGCATCCTGCTTGAGGAAGCCGGCCTGGCCGAGGCCGACGTCAAGCAGGTGCTGCTGGCCGGCTCGTTCGGCAGCTACCTCAACCCGGCCAGCGCGATCCGGATCGGCCTCGTCCCGCAGGTCCCGGTCCGGCGGGTGGTCGCGGCCGGGAACGTCGCCGGCGAGGGCGCCAAGATGGCGCTGTTGTCCGTCCGGGAACGCGCCGCCGCCCTCGCCCTGCTGGAGGAGGTGAGGTATGTCGAGCTCTCGGACAGATCCGATTTCAACGACAGGTTCATCGACCAGCTCGGATTTTGACGGGGGGTCTGGGGGGCTGGCTCGTGGCCCCCAGGAAGTCAGGCCAATGACAGGTTCGTCGACCAGCTCGGGTTCGCAGACGCGGGTGGTCGCGTGCGGGGCGCTGGCCGGGCATATCCGGGACATCGCGGCGCGCCGGGGCTGGCCGCTGGACGTTCACCCGCTGCCGGCGCGGCTGCACAACCGGCCCGGGCAGATTCCGGCGGCCGTCAATGAGGCGGGCCCCGCGATGATCGTGGCGTACGCCGACTGCGGCACCTACGGCAAGCTCGACGAGCTGATCGAGGCCACCGGTGCGCGGCGGCTTCCCGGCCTGCACTGTTACGACCTGCTCGCCGGGGCAGACACGATCAGTGACGTGTTCCACGTGGAACCAGGCACCTACCTGCTGACCGATTACCTGGTACGCACCTTCGACCGCACCGTCGTGGCCTCGCTCGGGCTGGACCGGCACCCCGAGCTGTGGCCGGACTACTTCGGCCACTACACCCGGGTCGCCTGGCTCGCCCAGCAGCCCAGCCCCGAGCTGGAGGCCGAGGCCACGCGGATCGCCGCGTTGTTCGGCCTGCCCCTGACGAAGATCGAGACCGGCCTGAGCCGCCTGGAAGCCGCCCTGGCGGCGCTGCTCGTTGTTGAGGAGAGCGAATGACTGAAGCACCGACCCGCGCCCGCGCGGTCATCATCGGCGCGGGCATCGTTGGCAACAGCCTCGTGCACCACCTGGCGCTGCTCGGCTGGAAGGACCTGGTGCTGGTGGACAAGGGGCCGCTGCCAAACCCGGGCGGCTCCACCGGGCATGCCTCCAACTTCATCTTCCCCATCGAGTACTCGAAGATGATGTTCGAGCTGACCAAGGACTCCACCGAGCAGTACCAGGAACTTGGCGTCTTCACCGAAAGCGGCGGCATCGAGGTAGCCCGCGCGCCTGAGCGGATGATCGAGCTCAAGCGCCGCGTCACCCAGGCCAAGGCGTGGGGCATCCCGGCCGAGCACCTGACCCCCGAGGGCGTCCACAAGCTGGTCCCCTACCTGGATCCGTCGGTCATCCTCGGCGGCGGCTACTTCCCGACCGTCGGCGTCGTCGACAGCTTGCGGGCAGGCACCTTGATGCGGGAGAAGGCGCAGGCCGCGGGCGCCCTCACCGTTCTTTCGGGAACTGAGGTCCTTGACATCACCACGGCCGCCGACGAGACGGGCCACGAGCGAGTCCGCTCGGTCGTTACCTCGGCCGGGGAGATCCGGGCTGACAACGTGGTGATCTGCTGCGGCGTCTGGTCACCGCGGGTCGCCCGGATGGCCGGGGCACGGCTGCCGCTCACCCCGATCGTGCACCAGATGATCAGCGTCGGCCCGATCGCGCTGTTCGCCGGGACCACCGGTGAGATCTCCTACCCGATCGTCCGCGACGTGGACTACGGCATGTACGAGCGGCAGCACGGCGGCGACATGGAGGTCGGCTCCTACGCGCACCGGCCCATCCTCATCTGGGCGGACGACATCCCGTCCAACGAAGCGGCAGTTCTATCCCCAACGGAGCTTCCCTTCACCCAGGATGATTTCGACCCCCAGCTGGAGCAGGCGCTCGAGCTGATGCCGGAGCTGCTCGGCGATGAGAAGGCCGGGACCCGGTACGCCATCAACGGCCTGATCTCGATGACCCCGGACGGGCATCCGCTGCTCGGCGAGGTCCCCGAGGTCAAGGGGCTGTGGTCGGCGGCTGCGAGCTGGATCAAGGAAGGCCCCGGCTGCGGCCGCGTCGTCGCCGAGCTGATGTCCGGCCGGGTGCCGACGGTCGACGTGCACGAGGCGAGCGCCGCCCGGTTCTACCCGGCGGCACGGACCGCCGCCAACACGCGGGACCGCGCGGCGGAGGCCTTCAACAAGATGTACGGCATCGTGCACCCCCGCGAGCAGTACGAGTCCACCCGGCCGATGCGGGTCAGCCCGCTGCACGAGCGGACCGCGGCGCTGGGCGCGACGTACTTCGAGACCGCCCGCTGGGAGCGGCCGCAGTGGTACGCCACCAACGAGCCGCTGCTGGACAAGTACGCCGGGCGGCTGATGGAGCGGCCCGCCGAGTGGGAGTCCCGCTGGTGGTCGCCGATCATCAACGCCGAGCACCTCGCGCTCCGCGACGGGGCCGGCCTGGTGGACCTGTCGGCGTTCACGATCCTCGACGTGACCGGGCCGGGCGCGCTGGCCGGCCTGCAGAACCTCGCGGTCGCCCAGCTCGACGTCCCGGCCGGGCGCGTGGTGTACACCTCGTTCCTCAACGAGGAGGGCGGGATCGTCGCCGACCTCACGGTGATGCGGCTGTCCAGCCAGGCGTTCCGGGTGGTCACCGGCGCGGCCGACGGGGCACGCGACGCCCAGTGGATCAGCGATCACCTGGCCGCGGGAGCCGTGCTCACCGACGTCACCTCCGCGTGGGCCACGATCGGCCTGTGGGGGCCACGCGCGGCGGCCGTCATGGACGACGTCCTCGACGAGGCGGAGAAACGGACGCGGAGCGCCTTCCCGTTCGGCTCGATCAGCTCGGTTGAGATCGGCGGTTCCGTCGTCTTGGCCAGCCGCATCAGCTATGTCGGCGAGTACGGGTGGGAACTGCACGTGCCCGCGGACCAGGCCGGCCACCTGTGGGACCGGCTGTGGGACGCCGGGCAGCCACACGGCCTGGTGCCGGTGGGGATCGGCGTGTACGGGACGACGGCGCGGCTGGAGAAGGGGTACCGGGCGTTCGGCGCGGAGCTGACGCCGGACTTCACCCTGGTCGAGGCGGGGATGACGCGGCCGCGGGTCAAGGCGCAGGCGTTCATCGGCAAGCGGGCCTACCTGGCGCAGCGGGAGGCCAGACGGAGCATGTCGACCGCGGTGCTGGCCACGCTCACCGTGGACTCGCTGGTGTCGGCGGACGGGACGCCTCGGTACGCGATGGGCGGCGAGCCGGTCCTGTCAGCTGAAGGGTCACGGCTGGTGGACTCCCGCGGGCGGCCCTCGTACGTGACGTCGGCCGGATCAGGGCCGTCGACCGGGTCGCACCTGCTGATGGCCTACCTGCCGGCCCGCGTGTCCCCGGTGGGCACCAAGTTGCTGGTGGAGTACATGGGCGAGCAGTACCCGGTCACGGTCGCCTCGCACGGCGCGGTGTTTGACCCGTCCGGCTCGCGGATGCGCGGATAGGGGGAGGCATGGAGATCCTGGTCTGCGTCAAGCGGGTGCCGACCGTCGGCGGAGCCATCACGCTGACCGCGGACGGGCAGGCGGTCGATACCCGGATGTCGGGGTTCACGATCAGCCCGCACGAGGAGTGCGCGGTCGAGGAGGCCGTCCGGCTGGTCGACCGGCACGGCGGCTCGGTTACCGTGGTGACGCTCGGGCCAGTCGAAGCCGAGGAGCAACTGCGGTTCTGCCTGTCGCTGGGCGCCTCCAAGGCGGTGCTGCTGGAGGCTTGTGGCGCCGGGGAGTTCGGACCGATCGCGACGGCGTCGGCGCTGGCGTCGGTGGCGGAGTCCGGCGCCTTCGACCTGGTGCTGCTGGGCAACGAGGCGTCCGACACCGGGGACTACCAGGTGGGGATCCGGCTGGCGCACCTGCTGCGGCAGCCGGTCGCGACTGGGATCAAGGCGTTGTCGGTAGCGTTCGACGGCGTGTCCGGCTCGGTGGAGGCAGTGTCTGTAGAGGCAGCGCGGGAGTATCGCGGAGTGTCGGAGACGTTCCAGCTGCCGCTCCCCGCCGTGGTCACCGTCAAGGAGGGCATCAACCTGCCGCGCTACCCGTCGCTGCCGGGCAGGCTGCGAGCCAAGCGCGCCTCCATCGAGCGGATCCCGGTGCAGTTCGCGCCCGAGGGGCTGCGCATGCGGACGCTACGGGTCCCCGTCGCCGGCCAGCACACGGCAACCGTGCTCGGGCACGGCGTGGACGCGGTGCCCGACCTGGTACGGGTCCTGGGCGAGCTGGGGGTGTTGTCGTGACGGTGTACTGCCTGGTTGAGCTGGACGCGGGAACCGTGGCGGACGCGTCGCTGCGCGCGCTGACGATGGCGCGCGGGCTGGCCAGCGCCCGTGGCGCGGATGTGGCGGCGGTGGTGTTCGGCGAAGCGGCCAGCGTACCGGTCGCGGAGCTCGCCGCGTACGGCGTGATGAACGCGTACGCGGTCGCGGTTGACGGGTACGCGCCGCAGGCATGGGCGCGGGCGATCGCGGAACTACCGAATCTGGCCGGCTCCCTGGGGGAAGGGGCAAGTTCATGGGTCAAAACCGACACTGGGCTAGCAGTCCTGACCCACGATCATGAGGGCGAGGCCGGACCGGCCGTGCTGGCGGCCGGGACCGACCACGGCAACGAGGTGCTCGCCCACGTGGGGGCGATAGCCGGCTTGCCGGTGGCCGCCAATTGCGTCGCCGCCGCGCCCGCTCCCGGTGGCGGCCTGGAGCTGGTGCGGCAGCGCTGGGCGGGGCTGCTGCTGGAGGACGCGGTCCTCGACGCGCCCGTCGCGCTGCTGACCGTGGCGACCGACGCGGTGGCGGCGGTCCCCGCTGACTCGCCGGGGCCGGTGACCGTGCACGAGGTCAAGCCCGAGCTGAGCGCCGGGGACCTGGTGGTGCGCGCCGAGGAGGCACCCGCCGCGGCTGGCGGCGCGTCGCTGGCCACCGCGCGCGTGGTAGTGGGCGGCGGCCGCGGGGTCGGCAGCGCCGACGGCTTCGCGCCCCTGGAGGAGCTCGCGTCGTTGCTCGGCGGCGTGGTGGGCGTCTCGCGGGTGGTCACCTCCGAGGGATGGCGGCCGCACGCTCAGCAGGTTGGGCAGACCGGTACCAAGATCACCCCCGATCTGTACCTGGCCTGCGGGATCAGCGGGGCGATCCAGCACATCGCGGGATGCGCGGGCGCCAGGCACATCGTGGCGATCAACACCGACCCGGCCGCCCCCATGATGGCGCGCGCCGACTACGCGCTCATCGGTGACCTCCACCAGGTGCTGCCGGCGCTGATCGAGGCACTGCGCGCCCGGTAGCGGATAATCGACGGGTGCGAGTTCACCGGGTTAAGGTCGTGCGGCGGGTGCCGCATCCAGGGCGCGGCTTCACGCAGGGCCTGCTGGCCGAGCCCGGCGAGGCCGGCTTCACGGTGCTGGAGTCGACCGGGCAGTACGGGATGTCGGCGTTGCGGCGCTACCGGCTCGGGGAAAGCGACTTCCTGGCGCGGGCGGCGCTGCCGGCGGAGTTGTTCGGTGAGGGGATCTGCCAGGTGGGCGACACCATCTGGCAGCTCACCTGGCGCGAGCGGACGGCGCTGCGGTGGGATAGCGGAACCCTGGAACTGCGCGATGTCATCCGGTACAACCGCGAGGGCTGGGGGATCTGCGTGGCCGGGGACGGCCCCGGCGCGGACGTCGTGACTAGCGACGGGACGAGTGAACTGGTCCGCCGGGACCCGGAGACGCTCCAGCCCCGGGAGGTCGTGGTGGTGCGGTACGGGACGAGGCGGCTGCGGTGGCTGAATGACCTGGCGTGGTCCGGCGGGAAGGTCTGGGCCAACGTGGCGTGCACCAATACCCTCGCGGGGATCGACCTGGCCACCGGTGAGGTCACCGATTTGGTCGACGCGAGCCGGGCGGCGGACCGGTTCGTGCGCGACCCGCAGTTCATCATGAACGGGATCGCGGCACTGCCGAAGGCAGCTGGGGCACAGTCCGAGGGGCAGTTCCTGCTCACCGGGAAGGGCTGGCGGTGGATTCGGCAGGTCCGCCTGGCCCCGGCGCGGGGGGTGACCCCGGACTGGCTGCTGGAGAACGCCGGGCGATGGGACGGGGCACGCTGAGCGCGCGGGCGAGCGCCGGGCGCAGCGGGCGCTGCGGGTAGCCGCCGTCGGCCAGGCCGGATTGCCGCTCGAATGGGTTCCAGGCGCCGATGTTCCCGCACAGCGCCCAGGAGACGCCCACGGCGATGAAGTACAGCGGCAGCATGAGCAGGCCACCGCACCAGGCGTACTGGGTGGCGTGCCGGGCCTCGTGGGCGAAGGTGGCCGCCGAGAGCGGCTGCGGGTGGCGGCGGTTCACGATGATCACGTTGCCGACGGTGAACGCCGGGGCGACGGGCACCGCCGGCCGGTAGCCGGTCGCGGTCAGCAGCCCCTGCGGGCCCTTGGCCAGCCGGGCGCCCCCCGCCCTGGCCACCACCACCCCGAAGATCGTGGACCCGTTGACCAGGTTGACGACAAGGCGGGCCCGATGCCATGGCATCGGGCCCGCCTTGCCGGTCAACGTCGCCAGCCGGCTACGACTGGCCGCTCGGGTGGCCGCCGTTGGATGACGGGCCCTCCGGCGGGCCGTAGGTCGGCGGCTCGTAGAAGCCGTCGTCGTCGGGCTCCGGGGTCCTGATGTCATCCTGGGTGTCCTCGACGATGGCGTCGTCCCGGGTGTCCTCGAAGATGTCGCCGTAGGACCCGGTCCGCAGGCCATTGCCGTTCGCGGCACCGCCGTTGCTGGTGGTCGTGCTGCCACTGCCCGGGATGGCACTGCCCGGGATGGCACTGCCCGGGATGGCACCGCCGGGGCTGCCGTTGGTCCCGGTCGCCGTGCCATAAGCGTCGGCCACCGTGCCGTAGGCGTCCAGGCCATACGGATCGGCGGCGACAGAGGCCATCACCAGCTGCGGGGGGACCGGGATCGGGATGTCCGGCCGGCTGTGCTCGCGGTGCGCGCGCGCCGCGGCCTCGTGGTAGGAACGCAGCTCGTCGATGAACGTCGGGTTCCCGTACGGCGTGCCGTCGACGACCGGCCCCGCATGGCCCTCGATGACGGCGGTCACGTCCTCGCTGCTGAGGGTCTTGTGGACCGCCAGCGCATGCGCGAGCGACAGGACTTGCGCCTCGTTCTCGCGCAGGAGCTCCTCCGCCTTCCGCAGCAGCCGCGTCAGGTTCTCCTCGATCCGGTCAGCGAGCGCCTTCCTGGCCTGTTCCGCTGGGTTCTCGCGGCCTCCCGCCCCGCCCCCGGGGCCCGGCATGCCAACCTGGAGCGTCTGGCTGGCCGCCAGGGAGGAGACGGTGGATCCCATCCCCCAGAAGCCCTCCATCAGTGACGCCACCGTCGTCGCCGACTGCAGGTCGCTGGAGACACCGGATGAGCTGTCCTCCGCGAAGAACATCCGCTCGCCGGCCAGGGACGCCAGCGACACCAGGATGTCGCTCTCGTACTCGCTGCGCCACTGGGTGAACGCGTCGTCGGGCTTGATGCTCGAGACCATGCCGAGGTAGTTGCTGCCCTTCTCAATGGTGGCGATGTCGATCTCGAGGTGCCGGCGGGTCCGGTAGGCGATGATCGCGTGGCATGCCTCGTGCACCGCGACCGCGTGCCGCTCGCGCTCGATGTACTCCACGTCCTCCGGCGGCCCGAGCTGCTTTTGCTGCTTGGCCTGGATCACGTCCGGCCAGGTAACGACGTCCCGGCCGCCCCGGACCGCGGTGATGAGGGACTCGTTGACCAGGTCCTTGATGGTCGCGCCGGTCGCGTACGGGGTCATCGTCGCGAGCTTGTCGATCTGCTCGGGGGTCACCTCGTTGGGTACCTTGTCGAAGTACCCCTGGTAGGTACGGATCCGGCCGGCCTTGGACGGGTAGCCGACCTTGTAGATGCGGTCGATGCGGCCCGGGCGCAGGAACGCCGAGTCCAGCGAGTCCGGCATGTTGGAGGCCAGCATCATCAGGATGCGGTACTTCGGCGGCGGCTTCGGGCGCATGCCGAGGACCTTGCGAATGCGCCGGTTGAGAAAACCGCGCGGCTTCTTCAGCCCGGACATCTCCGCGAGCAGCGCCTGCAGCGTCCCGTCGAACCCGCCACTGCCGCCCCCGCGCATGGCGCCCATGCCCGGGATGATCTGCCTGTCCCGGTGCCCGCCCGGCTCGCCGCCGCTGTCGCGCATCGCGTTGCGGGTGATCATCCACTGCACGTCCGGCGTCAGGTAAGAGAAGCCGTTGCAGCCCGCATGGGAGAATGGGGTCATCTGCCCGCCGGTTACCCCGCCCGGGGTGGCGAGGCCGCGGTTGCCGAGCGAGTCGGCCTCGTCGAGGAAGACGATCACCCCCCCGTAGCGCAGCGACAGCTTGCGCAGCTTGCGGAACAGCCCCTTGACCTTCAGCACGCCGATGCCGAAGAACATGTTGCTGGTGAGCGCGGCCGGCTCGACGAACACGTACGGCTTGCCGGTCTCGCCGGCCACGGCCTCGGCCATCAGGGTCTTGCCGGTGCCGGGCGGCCCCCACAGCAGCAGGCCGCCCGGCACGTAGCCGCCGTGGTCCTCAACGAGCTCGGGGTTCTCCAGGAACAGGATGTTCTCTTTCACACGCTCCAGGACGTGATCCTGGCCCCAGACGTCAGAGAACCGGGTCTTGACGTCGTCGGGGTAGTAGACCTCGACCCCGCCCCGGGACAGGAACCAGAACAGCAGCCCGAACTGCGCGACCGTGAAGAGCAAGAGGACCGCGTACTGGAGGAAGGTCGGCAGCCAGTGCCAGGCCGCGGCGGGCAGCCGCAACAGCGCCAGGGCGGGCGGCGCGTGGTTGACCTTGCCGACGATGATGGCCAGCACGACGATCGCGACGACCCAGCGGACCAGCCGCCAGAACCGGAAGCGGGTCCACGCCGAGAACTTGCGGTGCGACACCCGCTCGATGCGTCCCCAGACCTTGTTCTTCCAGAACTGGTGGTAGGCCCCCCAGCGCTCGCTGATGATGAAGTGCAGCTGGTGGAGGAACTCGACGCCCGCGATGATGAACACCCAGAACGCCATGTGCACCTGGAGCCGCAGGGCGTCCAGGAACCCGACGAGCGGGTTGTCCCCCATCAGGGAAAGCACGAGGACGAACCACACCACGGTGAGCAAGACCAGCCACTTGACGTGGTCCCACCAAGACATCCGCTTGCGCGTGAGGATGTCCTCTTCTCGCGGGCGCCCGGAATGCTCGAGGGCCGGAGCGGGCGGTAGGGGCGTGGTCATCACGAGCTCCCGACGGTGAATGAGGTCATGACGGTGTTAATGGCCGCCTGGTTCTGGCTGTAACAACTGTTTGTGCAGTGCACCATCAGGAAGTACACGACGGTCTGGTTGGCGTTGGTCAAGACATCCTCGTCCCAGGTGTCCGCCACCCCCTGGAGGGTGTACTGGAAGGTCTCCCGCACTCCGTGGATCCCGCCCCGGGAGGTGATCGTGTCGTCCCGGATCTGCTTGAAGTCACTGAGGCCGGAACTGCCGGCGGCGGCCACGCTCTGCCGCTGCTGCGCGGTCACCGGGAGCAGGAAGTCCCGCATCGTGTTGTACGACAGGGAGTTGGTGGCATCGGCCGACAGCTGGATGACCACCGAGAAGGCGAACGGCTTGGACACGGTGAATGAGGAGGCGCGGTCGGCGGATGGCTTCTGGTCGCCGTCGAAGCCGGCCATCCAGATGTTCGGGTTGGACGGCTGCCCACCGGTCAGCACATTGTTCAGCGCCGACTGGGACACGGAATGCCAGCCGTTGGGCACCTTGTAGTACGTCTTCGCGGCGGAGTCCGTGACGTAGTTGTACGCGGGAGCGCCGCAGCCGCTCAGCCCGATGGTGCCGAGGCCAGTCGCCACGAGGAGTGCCAACCCCCCGACGAGGCCTCTTCTGGAGCGGAAGGCCCGGTTCGCCAAGGGGTAACCTCCACATTTCGCCGTTGCTGTCAAGTATGCCGCTAGATCTCGATTTGGTATAGGTACTCATGCTCTCAATCGCCCCCGGGTCCCCCGTCGCCGCTGCCGCCAGGGTGACAACGCCTGCCGCGGCGAGCAGCGCCGGATGGGGCTGCTCATCGAGCTAAGTACTACCCCGGAGGTGAGCGGACCCACCACGAGTGGCAGGTTATAGGCGATGTCGATCAAACCTACGCGCTTGGCTGGGAAGTACGACGCAGCCGACTTGCAGGTAGAAGGCAGCGGCGCGTCAGTTGTCCACAGGATGAGTACGGCAGCGCCCATGAGAAGGATTGCCGCGTAAGCCGCGTATCCACCGGGCAGCCGGAGGGCGCCTGGCGCGGCCAGCGCCCCGCCCCCCACGGCCTCATCCACGCTCGCTCCCGTCCGGCAAGGCCGCGTTCGCACTATGCCCGATCTGTCGGACGCGACCTGTTTCACCCAGAGAGTAAGGCAACCGAAACCGTGGTTTTACCTGTAGCAAAGCTTAAGACTTGGTATGTATCGAGCTCAGTGGAAGCACTGGCCTTCGCCGCGGTAGGTGGGGACGACGCGCGGCTGCGCGGAGCCGGGCTCGGCCACGTAGTAGCGGGTGAAGCGTTCGGCCAGCTCACCGGCTTTGGCGTGCCGCATCCAGACCCGGTCGCCGACCGCGAGGCGATCCGCCGCTGGCCCGCGGACGGGCGTCTGCACCTCGCCGGCGCCCTCGGTCCGGGTCAGCCGCAATCCCTGCGGGCAGAAGGGCGCCGGCAGCCGGTCCGGGGTTCCCGTTCCCGATGCGAGGTACCCGCCGCTGAACAAGGTGACGGTGCCCGGCCACGGCCGGCGGACCACGGGCAGGGCATAGAGCAAGGCGGGACGCGGCTTGAACCGCCGGTAGGAGTCGAACAGCGCCGGACCGACCAGCCCGGAGCCGGCGGTCAGCTCGGTGACGGACCGGTCCGCCGCGGTGGACTCCAGCGACCCGGTGCCCCCGCCGTTGACGAACTCCAGCGCGGTCAGCTGCCGGATACGCCGGACCGCCTCGGCCCGGCGCTCGCTCAGCTCCATCGCCGAGCGGGCCTGGATGGCGCGCAGCACGGCGGCGCGCAGCGGATGGCCGGGCGGGGCGTCGCCCACGCCGGCGATCTGGCCCTCGTACCCCATCACCCCGACCAGGGTGAATCCCGGCCGGGCGAGGACCGCGGCGGCGAAGTCGGCCGCCTGATGGGGGGTGCGCAGCGGCGACCGCCAGGTGCCCACGCGCAGCGCCCCCCGCTCCAGCGGCCACCAGGCCACGTCGATCTCCAGGCAAACCCGCAGGTCCGGGTGGCCGGGCCCGAGGGAAGCGTCGATGAAGTCAAGGTGGTCCGGGGAGTCGATCGTCAGCGTGATCAGGCGGCGGCCCGACTCGGACGCGGCCAGCGCGCGCAACGCCGACCGGTCCGCGGTCGGGTAGGCGACCAGCAGGTCGGTGTCCGGTAGGGTGCCGTGCAGCCACAGGGCCTCGGCCAGGGAGTAGCCCATCACCCCGCGAAAGCCCGGCCGGGCCAGCGCCCGCTCGATCATGAACCGGCAGCGCAGTGACTTGCTCGCCACCCGGATGGGCAGCCCGCTGGCCCGGCGGACCAGGTCATCGGCGTTGGCGTCGAAGGAGTCCAGGTCAATGACGGCCAGTGGCGGATCGACGTCGGCGGTCGCCTGGTTGTACACCTCGATACGATCCAGGCGAGGCCGGGGTCGCGAGATAATGCCGGACATGAGGGCACACTAGACGGTCTGGATGTCGATCAGCCACACAGGAGACTGATGACCTGGCAGAACTGGGCGGGCACGGTCACGATGGACCCGCCCCGCCGGTACTGGCCGAAGGCTGCGGACGCCATCTGCGACGCGGTCAAGGAGGCGGCCGCGGCCGGCCTGACGGTACGCGCGCTCGGCAGCGGGCACTCATTCACCCCGGCCGCCGTCACCGCCGGCGCCGCGCTGGACTTGTCCGGGTGGACCGGGATCGTCTCCGCGGACACCGAGTCCGGCCTGGTCACTGTGCGGTCCGGGACCACCTTGCGGGCGCTGAACGCCGACCTGGACGTGCTCGGGCTGGCGATGCCCAACCTGGGGGACATCGACGCGCAGACGATCTCCGGCGCGATCTCAACGGGCACGCACGGCACCGGGGCCGGCTATGGCGGGATAGCCACCCAGGTCGAGGCCCTGGAGCTGGTCATGGCGGACGGGGCGCGAGTCCGCGCGTCGGCGACGGAGAACCCCGACTTGTTCGCGGCCGCGCGGGTCAGCATTGGCGCGCTCGGCGTTATCGCCACGGTGACGCTGCGCTGCGTTCCCGCGTTCCGGCTGGCCGCCGCCGAGTTCCCCATGCCACTGGATGAGGTAGTGGGGCGGTTCGAGGAGCTCGCGAGGGACAACGACCACTTCGAGTTCTTCTGGTTCCCCTACGCCCGCAACGCCCTGGTCAAGCTCAGCAACCAGCTCACCGCCGGCAGTGCTAGCCCGGTGCCCCCGCCGATGCCGGGATGGCGCCGGTTCTACGAGTACGAGGTCATGGAGAACGCCGCCTTCGGAGCCTTGTGCCGGGCCGGGCGGGCGATCCCTTCCCTGGTCATGCCGCTGGGCAAGCTGGCCGCGGCCACTTTGTCGCACCGCTCGTACTCGGCGCTGTCCCATCGCGTCTTCGTCACCCCGCGGCGGGTACGGTTCGTCGAGTCCGAGTACGCCGTGCCGCGGGAGGCGATCCTCGACATCCTGGCCGAGGTGCGCCAGGCGGTGCCACGACTGCGCCAGCCGGTGATGTTCCCGGTTGAGGTCAGGGTCGCGGCCGCCGACGACATCTGGCTGTCTACCGCCTACGGCCGAGACAGCGCCTATATCGCCATCCACCAGTACGTCGGGATGCCCTACCAGGAGTATTTCGCCGCGTTCGAGTCGATCGCGGCGGCCGCCGGGGGCCGCCCGCACTGGGGGAAGATGCACAGCCTCGACGCTGGCCGCCTGGAAGCGCGCTATCCGAGGTTCGCCGATTTCCAGCGGATCCGGGACGAGGTGGATCCGGAGCGCCGGTTCGCCAATCCTTACCTGGACCAGGTACTGGGCCGCTGACCGGCGGGGTACCCGGCCAGCGAATCCAGCATTAGCGGAACTTAGGGCTACCCCAAGCTTTTGCGTCTTGTCTTCCCCTCGCGGCAGACACGAGAATCGCGATTGAGGGTGGGCGATTTTGGGGGAATACAACGTAATGGCGGCATGGACTACCCCTGTCGGGCGCTTGCGCAGCCCGGCGGCGGTACGCATCGCGCCCGATGAGGCGCTGCGCAGGCTATACGACGAGCAATCACAGCCGCTGCTTCGCCTGGCGACGCTCCTGGTCTGGGCGATGGTTCCCGAGGCGGTGTCCGAGATCGCGGAGGAGGTCGTCCACGAGGCGTTCGCCGGCATGTACCGCGAATGGCGACGGCTGCGCGACGCCGACAAGGCAGTCGCGTACCTGCGCCGGGCGGTCGTGCGCCGAGCGCGACTGCTCGCGGCCACGGGGCACGGTGACCGTGCGCCTGTGACCGCGAGCACCGCCGACGAAATGCTGGCCGCGCTCCGGGTCATGCCTGGCCATCAGTGCGAGGCGCTAGTGCTGCGGTACTACGCCAACCTTCCCGAGGCACAGGCGGCCGATGCCATGGGAGTCAGCCGGGGAGCGTTCCGCTGGCACCTCGCCCAGGGGATGACGTCCCTGCGCGCGTTCCTCGACCAAGGGGATTAGCTACCAGGCTGAGGTGGCTGACTTGCCGGCTTCCTGGTCGGCGGGCGCCTTGTCGCCTGACTGGGCGTCCTCGCCCTGGCTGCCGTCGCTTGCCTTCGCGTCATCACCGGCACTGGTGACGGTCGTGTCGGGCTCGGAGTCGGCGTCCATGGCCTCGCGGTACCGGCGCCAGACCAGCGTGCCGACGGCGCCCGCGGCGGCCAGGACGGTCGCCGACAAGGCCGACCACGCCAGCGCTGACCGCAGCGAGCGCTTGCGCCGCAGGTCCGGCGGGGTAACTTGCCAGGCGGTGGTCCGCAGCGCGGACGACACGCGAGGCGCGACCGTATTCGTCAGCGCGGCGGAGACAGCCGGGGCCGCGGTAGTTGTCGTGTACTCGGCTGCCTCCTCCAGGCGCGGCCCGGCCCAGCCGCGGGCGGAGTGAGTTCCGGCTCGCAGGCCTGCGTTCGCGCTCGCCGCGGCCACCTGCGCCCGCTGGGCGACCTCCTGGGCAGCCGCCTGCGCCGCGGACCCCAGGGACGCGGCGGCGATGGCCGCCCCCTGCGAAACCTTTGTCGCCCCCTGCTGGAGCTGACTCTTGGTGTTCACCACTATGAGCCTCCCGATCTGCGGTTCCTCCTGCCACAGGTTCCCAGCGAAAGCGCGTTCAATCACGCCAGGCTGGCGGTTGTGTCCGTCGGGAGACCTCCGGTAGCCTTCCGGGCCGGTACGGTGAGGAGGAAGGGACTTGTGTTCAGCCCAGGGCCACCCCTGGAACCGCCCAGCACAAATCAGTGGAGAGTGACCGGATTGTCCGGCCACCGAATTCGAACCGGAGTCAATGGCATGACGGAAACCCTGACCGCGACGCTGACGACCAGCCAGGGGACGATCACCATCCGGCTGTTCCCGGATCACGCCCCCAAGACCGTGCGGAATTTCGTCGAGCTAGCCGAGGGCGGCCGGGAGTGGACCGACCCGCGCACCAGGCAGGTCACCAAGGACAAGCTCTACGACGGGACGATCTTCCACCGCGTGATCCCCCAGTTCATGATCCAGGGCGGCGACCCGCTCGGTAACGGTACCGGTGGTCCTGGCTATAAGTTCGCCGACGAGATCCACCCGGACCTCACCTTCGACCGGCCGTACCTGCTAGCCATGGCCAACGCCGGGCCAGGCACCAACGGCTCGCAGTTCTTCATCACGGTGGTGCCCACCTACTGGCTGAACGGCAAGCACACCATCTTCGGAGAGGTGGTCAGCGGCAAGGAGGTTGTCGACGCGATCGCCAACGCCGCGACCAGGCCCGGCGACCGCCCCGTCACCGACGTGGTGGTCCAGTCGGTCGCCATCACGCGCGGCTAGCTGGCAGGCAGGTAACCCCATGACCGCCCCCGACCAGGAGTCGCAGTCGTCCCCCGCGGGGGCGACCCCCCGTACCCCCCCGCAGGCATCCCCCGGGGAGGCCACCCCCCGGGACGCCAACGAGCCTGGCGATGCCGGCCGCCCGCCGACTTGCTTCCGGCACCCGGGCCGGGAGACGTACGTCTCGTGCGTTCGCTGCGGGCGGCCAGCGTGCCCGGACTGCCTGCGATCGGCGGCGGTTGGCCAGCAGTGCGTTGAGTGCGTGCGGGAGGGTCACCGGACCAGCCGTCCGGTAGCGGCCGCCTGCGGCGGCCGCCCTTCCCGCTCCGCGATCGTCACGTGGAGCCTGATCGCGGTCAACGTGATCATCTTCCTCGCCGAGGTGACCAAGCCCACCTTGCTCTACGACTGGGGCATGTACGGCCGGGCGGTCGCTGGCGGCCAGTGGTACCGGCTGCTGACGTCGGCGTTCACCGCGCCGGGAACCAGCTTCGGCGGGTGGGGGCTGCTGGACATCGCGTTCAACATGTGGGCGCTGTACTTTGTCGGGCCCGAACTGGAGCGCCTGCTCGGCCCGGTTCGGTACCTGGCGGTGTACCTGCTGAGCGCGATCGGCGGCGCCGTGCTGTTTTACTACCTCGCCCCGGACGCCCTCGCGGCCGGCGCCTCCGGCGCCGTCTTCGGCCTGTTCGGCGCGTGGTTCGTGGTCACCCGGCGACTGCGCCTGGACACCCGGGGCATCGTGATGCTGATAGCGATCAACCTCGTCTTCAGCTTCACCGTGCGGAACATCGCATGGCAGGATCACCTCGGCGGGCTAATCGTGGGCGCGGCGCTCACCGCCGCCTACGCCTACGCGCCCCGCAAGAACCGCGCCGCCATCCAGCTGGCCGCGACCATCGCGGTGGTGGTGATCTTGGCCGTCGCCGTGATCATCAGGAACGGCCAGCTGAGCTAGCCCTTACCGCCAGTTGGTGGCGAGGACCACGCCCGCGACGATCAGGCCGAAGCCACCCACCAGGTTCCACGGACCCAGCGTCCGCAGCCCCGGCATGTCCCCTTGAGTGACGTAGTACAGCGCGATCCAGATCAGCCCGACTACAAAGCAGGCGATCATCGTCGGCGCTAGCCACGGCGGGCTGACCTTCCGCCGAGCCGACTTCGTCGGCGGCGGCGTGTATACCGGCTTCTTCCGGACACGGGACTTGGGCACCGCGCACCTCCTGCATGCAATCGTCGGCCTGACGCATAAGACTATCCGTCCCGACGCGCACTTTCATCGGTGTCCACCCATCGTGGGTTAGCGACACTTTCGTGACCTAGTGGCTGGGGGGTCCCCCGTTACCGCCCGGGTTGGGGGTGCCCGTGGTGTTGGTGTCGGTGGGCGTCGGGGTGGCGGTCGCGGTAGCCGTATTGGTCGGCGTGCTCGTCGGCGTGGTGGGAGTCGGGGTCGGGGTCGCGGTCGCCTGGGGCTGGTAGAAGATCGTGATCGTGGTGCCCCGCGGCTTTGAGCTATTGGGTGCGGGGTTCTGGCTCCACACCACCCCCGGCTGGACCGGCTGGTTCGACGGGGCCGACTGCGGCTGCGGGTTCACCTGGAAGCCCTGGTTCTCCAGATCCTGCTGGGCCTGCAGGTACTGCTCGCCGATAACCGACTTGACCGTGACCCCGCCGCCGGAGACGTAGAGGGTGACCGTCGAGCCCGGTGCCACCACGGAATTGCCGGCCGGATCCTGCTTGTCGACCGTTCCCTGGGGCGCGGTCGAGTTCGGGTCCTGCTGCTGGTTGACCACCAGCCCGAGTTTCTGAAGCTGGGCCTGGGCGTCATTGACCTGCTTACCGGTCACGTCGGGCACGGTGACCTTGGCCTGCCCGGCGGAGACGAAGATCGTCACCGGGGTGGTGGGGGACGCGGCGGCGCCATTGGTCGGATTGGTGTCGATCACGAGGCCCTTTTGGACCGTGGCGCTGCTCTGCTGCTGGATCGTGTAGGTGAGCCCCGCCTGCCGGATCTGGGCCTCGGCCTGGGCCAGGGGCAAGTTGTTCACGGTCGGCACGAAGTAGGTCTTGCCGCCGCTGTTCATCAGCGAGACGACCACGGCGACGACGGCGATGATGACCGCCGCCGGGATCAGCCACGGCAGCCAGCGCCGCGCCCAGCTCTTGCGCTGCGGCGGGTAACCGCCGCCGCCGTAGGTGGCGGGGTCGAACCCGCCCGTTCGCGGCGGGTAGCCCTGCATCCCAGTGCCGGGGCCGGCCATCATCGCGGCCGGGCCCATCCGCTGGGTGCGGTCGGCGTAGTCGCCGAAGTGCTCGGCCCGGGTGGGCGGGGCCGCCATCGCGGCGACCTGCATGCCGGAGGCGGCGCGCTGGATGTCGGCCTGCATCTCGGCCGCCGACTGGTAGCGGTCGCCGGGCGGCTTCGCCATCGCCTTCAACACGATGGCGTCCGCCCACGGCGGGATGTCCGGGTCCAGCCGCGACGGCGGGATCGGGTTCTCCCGCACGTGCTGGTAGGCGATCGCCACCGGGGAGTCCCCGGTGAACGGCGGCCGGCCGGTCAGCAGCTCGTACATGAGGCAGCCGGTGGAGTACAGGTCACTGCGGGCGTCGACCCGCTCACCGCGGGCCTGCTCCGGCGACAGGTACTGCGCGGTCCCGATGACCTGGGCGGTCTGCGTCATCGTGGCCTGCGCGTCGCTCATCGCGCGGGCGATGCCGAAGTCCATCACCTTGATGTCGCCGTTGCGGGTCACCATCACGTTGCCGGGCTTGATGTCCCGGTGCACGATCCCCGCCTGGTGGCTGTACTCCAGCGCGCGCAGCACGCCGTTGACGATCTCCAGGGTGCGCTCGGGCAGCAGCCGGTGGCCCTCGATCAGCAGGTCACGAACCGTGCGGCCGTCCACGTACTCCATCACGATGTACGGCACGCCACTGGCGCCGTCCTCGCCGGTGTCGTAGACCGCCACGATGGAGGGGTGGTTCAGCGAGGCGGCCGACTGCGCCTCACGGCGGAACCGCGCCTGGAACGTGTGGTCACGCGCGAGATCCGGGCGCAGCGTCTTGATGGCGACGATGCGGTCGAGCCGGAGGTCCCGGGCCCGGTACACCTCCGCCATGCCACCGCGGCCGACGACACCCTCAAGTTCATAGCGGTCACCGAGCAACCTGGGCTGAGTCATGTCTCGCACTTTTCCAAACCGCCCTGCAATCTAGGTGTCATCCTCATCAAGTCCCGGTCCCAGTGGCGGGCGCCATCGTGGTGGAAGTATTGCTCGGACTCGCCGACGTTGATGGTGACGTCGATACTGTGGGCGTAGGCGACGTGGTCGCCGACGATGAGGTAGACGGCGTCGGAGTCGGCGTAACCGTCTTGGTCGGCGGCACCTTCGTTGGAGTTGTCGTCGTCGCCGGGCTGGTCGTCGCCGACCGGGTCGGCCTCCCCGTTGACGTCGGTACGGTTCCTACATTAGTGCTTGTCGCCGGGCTGGTACCCGGGGTTGGCCCCACAGAGGCCGTCGCCGGGCTTACCGCCTGGCTAACCGACCCGGATGGCCCGTTGGTGCTGCTGGTCAGGTTCGGGGGAGCGCCGCCACCGCTCAGCAGGAGGGCGAGCACCGCCGCGGTGACACCGCAGACCGCGACTCCGGCCCCGCCCGCGATGACCCGGCGCCGAGTGAACGGTGAGGCCAGGCTCCGTTGCGTGCTGGATAGCTCTTCGTCGTAGGCCGCGGCGGACGTGATGGGGTAGTCGGGGACCAGGGGAAGGTCGGAGGTCATGGTGATGTTCATGGCGCCGCTGCCGCGGCGCAGGGCGGACATGATCACCTCGGCCCGGTCGGCGACGTGCAGGGCGGTTTCCGGGCGGCCCTCGGGCGTCTTGGCCAGCATCGACATCACCAGGTCACTGACCGGGCGGGGCACGTCCGACGGCAGCGGCGGCACCGGATCGTGCTTGTGCATGATCGCGATCGCCAGCGGCTGCTCGGCCACGAACGGGGGCTCGCCGGCGAGGCACTCGTAGGCGACGACGCCCAGGGAGTAAATGTCGGACGCGCCGGTGACCACGGCCCCGGTCGCCTGTTCCGGCGAGACGTACATCGCGGTGCCCATCACGATCCCGGTCGCGGTCAGCTGCGGGTCCCCGGACTCACGGGCCTTCGCGATGCCGAAGTCGGTGATCTTGGTGGTGCCGTCCCCCATGATCAGCAGGTTGCCGGGCTTGATGTCGCGGTGCACGATGCCGGCGTTGTGCGCCACGTCCAGCGCGCGGGCGGCCTGGGCGACGACGTCCATCGTGTTATAGGCCGACAGCCGGCCGACCCGCTCCAGGATCTGCGACAGCGGCTCGCCGTTGACCAGCTCCATGACCAGGTAAGGGCCGCCGAGCGGGCTGTTCTCGCCGTAGTTGAAGACGCGGGTGATGCCCGGGTGCGACAGCGACGCGGCATACCGGGCCTCGGCCCGGAACCGGGCACGGAACTGCTCGTCGCCGGCGTGCTGGGTCGATAGGAGCTTAACCGCGACCGGGCGGCCGAGCACGACGTCGGTACCTGCCCAGACCTCGCCCATGCCCCCGGACGCGATGCGATAGTCCAGCTGGTAGCGGCCGTCGAGAACGTAATCGGTCACGATTTCCCCAGGGCTGCCTTGATGACGTCGATCGCGATCGGCGCGGCCGCGGCCGCGCCATAGCCACCGCCTTGAACTATGACGCCGACGGCGATCGTCGGGTTGTCGGCCGGGGCGAAAGCGGTGAATACGGCGTCAGCGCGGCTGGCGCCGACGACCCCGTTCTGCGCGGTTCCGGTCTTCCCGGCGATGTTGAGGTTCTGCGCGCCCGCGTTGGCGACCGCGCCCGCCGCGGTGCCGCTTTGCACCACCGCGATCATCATCTGCTTCTCGAACCCGGCGATGGTGGGGCTGATCGGGCGGCTCAGCGCGGTTGGCGTCGCCTGGCTGACGACCGACAGGTCGGACGCGGTGACCTGCTGGATCAGGTAGGGCTTCATCAGCGTGCCGTTGTTGGCGATCGTGGCGGCGATCATCGCCAGCTGCAGCGGCGTCGCCGTGGTGTCGTGCTGGCCGATCGCGTCAAAGGCGGTGAGCGACTTGTCGGCCTCGGCGGTGAAGCTGCTCTTGGCCGCGGTAACACCCGGGATGTCCATGGCCTGGTTGAAGCCATAAGGGCCGGCCATGGCCTTCAGGGCATCGCCGCCGAGCTGGATGCCGAGCCCGGCGAACGGGGTGTTGCAGGACTGGGCGAACGCCGTGATGGCGGGCGTCTTGCCGGATCCGTCGCCGCACTTCTCGCCGTTGTCGTTGTTGAGGAAGTTGCCGTTCGGCAGCTTCAGCGGCTGCGGCGAGTCAAGGAGGGTGTTGGGGTTGTTGGCAGGGTTTTGCGAGTACCAGGCGGAGCTGGTGACGATCTTGAAGGTCGAGCCGGGCGGGAACGCCGACTGGGCCGCGTTGTTCAGCAGCGGGCTGGGCACCTGGGCCAGCAGGGCCTGGTCGTTCTTGTTCAGCTGCGCCACGTCATGGGTGGCGAGCAGGTTGGTGTCGTAGCTGGGGTAGGAGGCCATCGCCAGGATGGCCCCGGTCTTCGGGTTCAGCGCGACGACGCCGCCGACGTGGCCGGTGCCCTGCAGGATCGCCTTCAGGCCGTCGTAGGCGGCCTGCTGGATCTTGGAGTTGACGGTGACCTGCACCGTCGCGCCCTTGCGGGGCTTGCTAGTGATCATGTCGATGAAGTTGCGGAAGCTCAGCGATGAGTCGTTGCCCGCCAGTACCCCGTTTTCCGCCTTTTCCACCCCGGTGGCGGTCGGAAATACCGTGTAGAAGCCGGTTACTGGCGCGAACACCTTGGAATTGGCGTAAACCCGTAGGTAGTGGTAAAAGTCGTCGCTCGGCTTCGTGCCCGCGATTGTCACGCCGTCGGCGGTGACGATGTCGCCCCGCTGGTACTGGAACTGGGCCGCCAGCGCGCGGCTGTTGCCGGGCCGGCTGGCCAGGCTGGTCGTCTCGAACCCTTGCAGGTAGTTGACGTTGATCATCAGGGCCAGGAACATCACCAGGACGGCGATCGAGACCCTCTTCAGCGCGCGGTTCACCGGATCGACACCACCTGGGTCATCCCCTCATCCTGGATCGGCTTGGGCGCCGGGCGCCGGGCGGAGTCGCTCAGCCGGGCGAGGATCCCGATCAGCACCCAGTTCGCGATGAGGCTCGACCCGCCCTGCGACATGAACGGAGTGGTGATGCCGGTGAGCGGGATCAGCCGGGTGACGCCGCCGACGATCACGAAGACCTGCAGCGCGAAGGTGAAGGACAGGCCGCCCGCCAGCAGCTTGGAGAACGGGTCCTTGACCATCAGCGCGGTGCGCAGCCCGCGCTGCGCCAGCAGCCCGTACATCAGCAGGATCGCCATCACGCCGGCCAGGCCGAGTTCCTCGCCAAGCCCGCTGAAGATGAAGTCGCTTTGCACCAGCGGGGTCAGGTACGGCTGGCCGCCGCCCAGGCCCTTGCCGAGCAGGCCGCCATTGGCCATCCCGTACAGCCCCTGGACCAGCTGGAAGGCCTGGTTCTCCACGAGCTTGGGATCGAACGGGTGCTGCCAGATCTGGAACCGCAGCGCGACGTGCGAGAAGAGCTTCGCGGTCAAGAACGCCCCGCCGACGAAAAGCCCCAGGCCGATCAGCAGCCAGGAGGTCCGTGAGGTGGCGATGTAGAGCGTCGCCACGAACAGGCCCATGAAGACCGCGCTCATCCCCACGTCGCTTTCCAGCACCAGCAGGACCAGGCTGAGCCCCCAGATGGCGAGGATCGGGCCGAGGTCGCGGCCGCGCGGCAAGTCGATGCCGAGGACGCGCTTGCCCGCCAGGGCGAGCACGTCGCGCTTGGCGACCAGGTAACCGGAGAAGAACACCGCCAGCGCCAGCCGGCCGAACTCACCCGGCTGGAGGCTGAACGGGCCGATGGCGATCTGGATCTTCGCCCCGCTCGCGGCGACACCGCTGATCGACGACGGGAGCAGGCCGGGCAGCGCGATGAGGGACATGCCGACCAGGCCGAAGATGTAGGTGTAGCGCTGCAGGACCCGCGGCTCGCTGATGAACTTGATGACCGCGACGAAGCACGCGACCCCGATCAGCGTGTAGATCAGCTGAGTGGTCGTCGTCGACGTGGTCATGGGGATGAACAGGCCCTTTTTGCCGAAGCCGGGGTTCCCGTACTTGCCGGCCAGCGTGAGCCGGTAGATGAACACGATCCCGATGCCGTTCAGCATCGTAGCCAGCGGCAGCAGCAACGGGTCCGCGTACGGCGCCCAGCGCCTGATCGCCAGGTGCGCGCCCAGGGTGACCACGATGAAGGCGACCAGGTACCCGAAGATGGTGGAAAGGTGCTGGCCCTTGAGGCTGCCCGCGACGTTGATGAACGCGAAGGCCACCACGCCGAAGGCGAGCGTGAGCATGGACAGCTCAGAGTTCCGCCGTGGCTCGGGTACCTCGTCGGGCTCATTCAGCGCCGGACCGGGCATGGTCATACTGCTCATGGGCTAGGACTTCACGCTGCCGGGCGGACGGTCGTGGGGACGTTGGCCGGGTGCGAGGCGGTCACCTGGCCGGTGACGGTCCCGGTCGCGGCCGAACTGGCCCGGTTCCCGGTGCTCACCGGGGCGCTCACGGTCGCGGTGGGCAGCGTGGTGGGCGACGCGCCCGGCGTCACGCTGCCCGCGCCCGAGGTGCCGGGCGGAAGGTCGGAGGTGGCGATGCCGAACGCGGAGGCGGGACCGCAGCTGCCGGCCTGCGGCACCTGAGGCTCTGGACCGGGCCCAGTCGGCGCCGTCGGCGGCGGAGTCGGCTTCTGCCCCGCCTTCAGGTGCGCGTTGTGCTGGTTGACCGCCGTCACCTGCTGGGTGTAGCGCGTTAGGTCCTGCTGGTACTTGTCGTCCGCGGTCTTCCACGCCGCCAGCTGCTGCCACTGCAGGCGGCACTGGCCGACCACCGTCTCGACGGACTTCACCATGGTCTGGGCGTCGTTCAGCCCCTTGGAGGAGATGGTCTGGTTGAGCGCGATCTGCGCGTTGGCGGGCAGCTGGGCGACCGGGACGCTACTGCGCTGGTAGGGGCTGTGCAGGCTCATGCCGGCGACGCTGGTGTTGACGCCGCGGAAGATCGCCATGTAGCCGTGGTCGACGCCCAGGTAGTACTGGCCCTGCACGTACCGCCAGCTCCCGTACAGGCCGCCGGCCACCAAGACGACGAACACGATGAGGACGGTCGTCACGATCGGCACGCGGCGCCTGCGGCCGTGCCGCGTCCGGGCCCCGTAGTCGTCGTCGGGACGCGCCCGTCCCGGGAAGGGGCCGCGGCGGGCGGCCTTCGGCTCGTCGGAGGAGTCCTCGGTGGCGTGGTACCCGTTCGCGCTGGCGGCGCCGGCGGCGTGCCTGCCGGTGGGCATCTCCCAGTCGGCGGTGTCGGCGTCATCGGGCAGCGCGACCTGCGGGGCGGTCCTGCGCAACAGCCCCGCCCGGCCGGCCGGGGAGTTCTGCCGCGCCGCCGAGCGCAGCTGCTCGGGGGGCCCGGCCGACGCGGCGCCGGCCATGACGGGCACCTGGGTCGGCGGTAGCGCCGTGATCTGCGGGTCGACGACGTCGGCCACGATGCAGGTGATGTTGTCGGGCCCGCCGCCCTTGAGGGCCAGCTCGACGAGTTGCAGCGCCGCCTTGTCCGGGTCACGGACCGTGCTCAGCGCCTGGTGCAGCGTCTGCTCGGTCACCACGCCGGACAGCCCGTCGGAGCACAGCAGGTAACGGTCGCCCGCCATCGTCTCGTGGGTGGACAGGTCGGGGTCAGCGAGCGTGCGGCCATCCAGCGCGCGCAGCAGCAGCGAGCGCTGCGGGTGGGTGGCCACGTCGTCCTCGGTGATCCGGCCCTCGTCCACCAGGGACTGCACCAGGGTGTGGTCGTGCGTGATCTGGTAGAACTGCCCGTCTCGCAGCAGGTAGGCGCGCGAGTCGCCGATGTGGCAGAGCGCCGCGTGGCCGTCCGACCACAGCAGGGCGGTCAGCGTCGTCCCCATGCCCTCAGTGGCCGGGTCGGACATGATCATTTCCTGCAGGCGCATATTCGCGCTGGCCACCGCGTTGGCGAGGGCGGCGAGCAATTCCGAGGCCGGCTGGTCGGTGTCCAGGTCGGCGATCGTGGCGATGGTGGCAGAGCTCGCGACCTCACCGGCCGCATGGCCACCCATGCCGTCCGCGACGGCGAGCAAGTGGGGCCCAGCGTACGCCGAATCCTCGTTCCCCTCGCGGAGGAGACCGACGTCGGAGCGTACCGCGTAGCGGAGTGCAAGTGTCATCTGCGTAGTTCCAGAACGGTCTTGCCAATGCGGATCGGCACGCCTACGGGCACCGGCATCGCTCGCGTCACCTTCTGGCGATCCAGGTAAGTGCCGTTGGTCGAACCGAGATCCTCAACGAGCCACTGTCCGTCCTGAGGAAATATCCGGGCATGTCGGCTAGAAGCGTAGTCGTCGTTCAGGACGAGCGTGGCGTCATTTGCTCGCCCCATCGTAATTTGCTGATCAGTCAAGTCGATAGTCATTCCGCTGAGCGCGCCTCCGGTCACGATGAGGTAGCGGGGAGTGCCGCGGGCTGACCGGGCCGGCCGCTGGGGCTGGCGCGGAGCCTGCGCGGGTGCTCTTGACCGCGCTCGCCGTACCTTCGCCGCGGCCGTGCCGAACATGTCAGTGCGAACGACACCGATGGCGGCGATGACGAAGAGCCATAGGACGGCCAGGAAGGCCACCCGGATGAGGGTGAGGGTTAGGGCATTCATCCCGTGTGATGTCCTCGGCTTCTTCGGTGCTTTCGGTCGTTGGGGCCTAAGGGTAGCCCCAGAGTTGATCAGTACCTGTCGTCCTGGTGGAAGACGAGCGTAGTCCGGCCAAGCGTCACGCTCGTCCCGTCGGTCAGCGCGACCCGGCGAACCGGCTGCCCGTTCACGAACGTGCCGTTCGTCGACCCCAGATCGACCAGCACGACCTGGTTCTCCTCTACTCGCAACTCGGCATGGTGGCGGGAAACCCCGCCGTCGACGACGCGCAGATCACAGTCGGTGCCCCGGCCCAGGAGGGTCACCGGCGTCTGCAATTCATAAGTGGTCCCGGCTTTGAGGCCCGTGCCGGGGCCCGATCCCTGGACGACGAGCCGTGGCCTGCCATAGAAATGAGAGCCCTGTGGCCGGGGGAGGTCGCTGCTGGGCTGGCGCACTTCGCCCGCCTCGACGGTGTGGCCGCGGATCACGCCGGACCGGATGCGGAACATCCCGGTGCCCAGGTCCGGCACGCCCTCAAAGCGCATCCGCACCGGGCCCACGAAGGAGTAGCCCTGCTCCTTGGCGTACTCTCGCGCCAGCGTCGCCAGCTCCAGGCCGAGGCTGTCGGCGTAGACGTCAAGCCGGGACAGGTCGCTGGCCGACACTTCAACCACGAAGTCGTTCGGCACCAGGGTCCGACCCTGGGCCACGATCGCCGCGCGCTCGTCCATCTCGCGCTGGACCGCGCTGGCCACCTCGACGGGCTGCAGGTCCGACTTGAAGGCACGGGCAAAGGCCCCCTCCACCATGCCCTCAAGGCGGCGCTCGAAGCGCTGCAGAACTCCCAACCGCGGCCTCCCTCCACTGGTCGTACACATTGATGCTATCCGTGGCACGGCAGCGTCTGGAGTCGTGCTAATCTAACGTGTCGCTCAGGGCGAGTGGCGGAACGGCAGACGCGCACGGTTCAGGTCCGTGTGCCCGAAAGGGTGTGAGGGTTCAAATCCCTCCTCGCCCACCTAGAACGGTGAAGTCTCACCGAATCGGACGGGACTTGAACCCGCTCCGGTGGTTCTCCACCGTAAGGGGAGATCTCACCGGGCGGCGGGTTCAAGCCCTGAGTACCGAGCCAGCGGGAAATCCCGCACGCACCCGCTCACGCCCACTGAACGCGCTCGCAGACAGCCATGACGCCGTCCGCATTCAGGCGCCCGGCCCTGGTCCCCTCCCCGCGGGGAGGCGGCGATGACCGCCCGGCAGTGGGGCGAGCGGCGCCTGGACGAGCCGACGCCGTCAGAGGTCAAGCAGCTCGTGGCGTACGTCAAGGCGAACGCGGTGCCGCGCCGCAACAGCCGGGGCGGGGCGCACGCTGCCGAGAACCTGATCTCGGCGCTGCGCTGCCTGTATAACCGCGCCGTGGACGACGGGCTGGTCGAGGAGAAGGACAACCCGGCTCGCAAGGTCTGAACTAGACACCTTCATTTTGAGGCTCCACACGGAGACCGCCTGTCGTCGAGCCGGCGCGCTCGCGATCCGTCCCCGGGACCTGGACCGTCAGCAGTGCCTGGTCCTGCTCCGGGAAAGGGCGAGACGTTCCGCTGGCAGCCGGTCTCCCCGCCCCTGATGGCGGGGCTAAAATCGGTCAGCGTCACGTCGACGTACGTGCGCGCCACGCTCGCCGAGGTCGCCACCGCCCTGGCCGCGCTGACCGGCGAGCCGCACCCGCTCGCGCTGCCGGGAGATGGTCAGTATGACAGCGCCGGCTGACGTCTCCGTGGTGCAGGCCCGTCCGCGCGCCTAGGTCGCGTTCCACCTGATGGACCAGGACCACGTCACCCGGGCGCCCTGGGGCATCACCACCCTCGTGTCCTGCCTCCCGGTCCTGGTCCTGGGTGTCAGTTTCCGAAGTCGTCTGCACGGATAACCGAAGTCGCCTGCACGCGATGCTGTCCCCTGGGTATATGGGTGTGACAGGCCACGATAGTTGTCACCTGGCCAAGCAATCTGTCACTGAGGCGCCCGCTTGTCGATGTCCGATGTGACTGTGACCGCTATCTGGCCCCTGTGAGCGGTTTCTGTCCCGTTTTTGTGTTCGACTTGATCGCTATCTGTGATGCCCAGCTATGGATGGAGGCTGGCCGACGATCGAGGAAGGCGGCAATCGTCGCCGTTCGGGTC